>NZ_JBNPXO010000012.1:0-171175 GCF_050433265.1 Allobosea sp. OAE752 | reverse complement strand
GATGGACGGGGCGCGATTCCACCAAAGGAGATCGTCATGGTGCTCATCGAACAAATTCGGGAGGGTCTTGAGACCGTGGGGCCGTCCGGAGCAACCAGACAGATGAACGTGGCGATCTGAAGCGCAGCACCCTTCTTCGATCTGCCAAGAACGCTGATCGAGACTTGCAGGCGAGCTTCCGAACAAGCTTCCCTACTGACCACGATTAGTTCATCTCACATCCCTAAAAGCGACCTTGCCTCGGCCGGCGAAGCGACTTGATGTCCGAGCGCCTCCACCACGGCGACTGCGCGGGTGACGAGCGAGGGGTTGGTGGCGGGCACGCCGCGCGCGAGATACAGATTATCCTCCATCCCGACGCGGACATGGCCTCCGAGAATGGCGGCCTGCGCGGCCATGGCGAACTGCGACGCGCCGATGCCAAAACCCGACCAGTTGCAACCGGCCGGCAGCATGTCGGCCAGGAACTGCATGGTCCGCGTGTCGGCTGGGCTGCCCCAGGCGATGCCCAGGCAGAGCTGGAACCAGCCGGGCCCGCGCAGGATGCCCCGGTCGATGAAGTCCCGGGCAAGGCGGATATGGCCGGCTTCGAAGGCTTCCAGCTCGGGAAGCACGCCCGCGTCTCCGATGAGCGTCGCCATCGTCTGCAGGTGGCGCGGCGTGTTGATGAAGACCGTATCCCCGAAATTGAGCGACCCCATGTCGAGCGAGCAGATGTCCGGGCGAAGCTGCAGGATATGCCGGCATCTCGCTTCCGGCGCCTCGATGTTCGAGCCCGGCCCCGCCCGGCGCGGTTCGGCGGCGTCGGGCACGAAGCGCCCGCCATATCCGGTCGTCAGGTTGATCAGCGCCTCGCAGCGCGCCGAGCGGAGCTTGTCAACGACGGCCTCGTAAAGCGAGAGCTCCCCGCTCGGCACGCCAGTCTCTGGGTCTCGCACGTGGATGTGGACGATCGCCGCTCCTGCGCGCCAGGCATCGAGCGCGGCGCTCGCGATGGCGTCCGGCGTGATCGGGGCCGGGTTGCGCAGGTTGATCGGCGCGCTGCCGGTCACAGCGCACGTGATGATGATCGGCCTCGTCATCGCCGCCTCCTCAGAGCGGTTCGGCAGAGACGGGGTTGCGCAGGACACCGATGCCGCTGATCTCGACCTCGACGGTGTCCCCGGGCTTCATCCACAGTGGCGGAGTGCGCTTGGCACCGACGCCTCCGGGCGTCCCCGTCACGATAACATCGCCGGGCTCGAGCGTCATGATGGTGGAGCAATAGCGGATCAGGGCCGGGATGCCGGTGATGAGCTGGTCGGTCGTCGCCTTCTGGACCGTTTCCCCGTTGAGGCGGGTCTCGAGCGTCAGCCGCGACGGGTCTGGAATCTCGTCGGCCGTGACCAGCCAAGGCCCGAACGAGCCGCTGCGGGCGAAGGTCTTGCCCGCGATGAACTGGCTGGTATGGCGCTGCCAGTCACGGATGCTGCCCTCGTTGTAGCAGGCATAACCGGCAATGGCCGAGAGGGCCGCGCTTTCCGGGATACGACGGCCGCCGCGGCCGATGACGAAGGCAAGCTCGCCTTCATAATCGAAATGCTCCGACTCGATCGGCCTCACCATCGGCTGGAGATGGCCGACCTGGCTTTCCGGAAACCGGGCGAAGATCGAGGGGTGCTCGGTGACGGTTCGCCCGGTCTCCGTGACGTGGTCATGGTAGTTCAGACCGACGCAGATGATCTTGCCGGGATCCGGAATCGGGGGGAGCAGCGTGACGGCCGAAAGGGCCAGCTCGGGGAGCCTTCCCGCAGCGACCTCTCGCGCTTCCGCGAGAGCATCGGCAGCCAGGAGCCGACGCAGGCTGGTGATGCCGGCCCCGGAAAAATGCGGACCGAGATCGACGATGGACTGATCTTTGACGGCGCCGAAGCTGGAGAGACCGTTCGCGACGAATGAGACAAGTTTCATGGGATCCTCGAAGATCACTGACGACGGATGGAAAAGCGCGGTTCAGGCCGCCAGGGCGTTGTCCTGATGGCGTTGGATGGCCAGGTTCGGGAGGGTCGAGGCGGCCGGCACATCGGCTGCGACCGCCATGACGTAGCGGTCCGGCCGGACCAGTGCCGCGGCGATGTTTTCGCGCGTCAGCCAGGTTTCCACGGCATCGCCGGCCTCGGCCTCGATCAGGGCGATGCCGGCTTCCCGGCACGATCGGGCGAGCCCGTCATCGGCCACGCCAGGCAGGACCAGCAACGCGAAGCGGTCGCCCACGACGTCATCGAGCAGCAACCCGTTCGACAGCCTCGGCTGCGGGGCCGGCCTGCCGACCGCTTCGGCGTTTCCGATGCCCAGGCCCGCTCCAAGACGCGGTTTGATCGAGCGCATCGGAAGCGGCCTGCCAGGAGGAGCCCTCCCTTGCAGCGCCTGCTCGGCCGCGCGCATGTTGATGAGGCCACCCAGCCGGACCGCCAGCTCGATATATTCCGTCACATGCGGCGCGCGTTCGCTTTCGTAGCTGTCCAGAAGCGTGTCCGGCGCCTTGCGGTCGATGACCGCCTGAAGTTTCCAAGCCAGATTGGCAGCGTCGCGGATGCCCGCGCAGAGGCCCTGCCCGAGGAATGGCGGCGTCTGGTGAGCCGCATCGCCTGCGATCAAGAGGCGCCCGCTGCGCCAGCGCCGCGCAACCACCGAGTGAAAGGTGTAGACGGCAGCTCGCTCGAGCTCGGCATCGTCGGGCGTGATCCAGCGGGATAGCAGCCGCCATATCGTCGCCGGCTCCAGCAGCATCGCATTTGTCTCGGTCGCCAGGGCCGTAATTTCCCAGCGTCTTCGAACTCCGACCCCGCGTACATAGGTGGCGGGCCTGCCGGGCTCACAGTACTGGATGCTGTGGTCACCGAGCTCGGGCTTGTCCCGCTTCAGGAGGCAGTCGACCACCAGCCAGCGTTCATGGAAGCCGAGATCGATTCCGGTGGAACCGATCAGCCGGCGCACCAGTGAGCGTGCGCCGTCGCAGCCGACGACGTAGCGGGCACGACCACGCATGAGCTGCCCCGTGTCCAGTTCCTCGAAACGGAGCGTCGCCGCCTCGCCATCCTCTTCGACGGCAAAGACATCCCGCCGCGTCTGCACCTTCACGGATGGAAGAGTCGAAAGACGCCGGCGCAGCACGGCCTCGAGGTCCGGTTGATGAAAGCGGTAGCTTTCGTGCCAGCCCTGCGGACCCGGCTCCATGCTGCGCGACCAGTCCAGCATGATGCGGCCCGCTGCATCGATGAAGCGCATGCCGGGCGACACCTGCGTCAGCGGCAGCATCTGGTCCGCGATGCCGATCGCCTGGAGGACGCGCATGACCTCGTCGTCGAAATGGACGGCGCGGGGCAGCGGATAGATCTCGGCCTCGCGCTCGAGGATCAGGACGGACAGACCCGCCTTGCCGAGGAGGCAGCCGAGAGCCGCGCCCACCGGTCCCAGCCCGATGATCGCAACGTCCACCATGTCGTCGGGAGGCCGCTGTTCGCAGGTGCCGCTCGCCATGCGCGTCACTCGCTTGCGATAACGGAATCGAGCCAGGCGCAATTGGTCGGGTTCGGCACGCGAACGCCGCGCCGCGCCGCGTCGAGCCGCATCTCGCGCAGCCGGCCGCGCTGGTCCTCCGGCAGATACAGCCGCTCATGCCCCCAGAGGCTGGGCCCGTCGTGGGTCTCGAACGGCTCCCATGTAGCCGGATCGATCACCTGCGCGCCCCAGCCATATTCGACGAAGAACTCCGAGGGCGTATGGGCGTAGAACGATGTCATGTGATCGTTGGTGTGGCGCCCGAGCGTGTAGGCGACCCGCCCCTCGTCGAGCTGCGCCAGGTCGTAGCCCTGGCCGACATCGTCGAGGCTCTGCAGCTCCAGCATGAAATGGTGGAAGCTCTGCTTGCCGGAGCCGACCATGGCGAAGCTGTGGTGGCGACCGTTCACATGGAAGAAATAGAGCGGATAGGGCTTGAGCCCGTAATCCGTGACGTGGAAACCGAGAACGTCGCGATAGAAGCGCATCGCGACCTCGATATTGTCGACGTTCAGCACGACATGGCCCATGCCCAGCGGGCCTGTCTTGAAGCCGGAAATCGGCCGGCCGGGCAGGAAGGGATCGCTGGCGATCTCGGGCGAATGGAAGATCTCGACCCGGTGACCGTTCGGGTCGGTGAAGACGATGAGGTCACCGACCCGCCGCTCGACGGCGAGGGCGCGTGTGCCCCGGCGGACGGCGACGCCATGCTGGTCGAGGCGTGCCGCCATCGTCTCCAGGCCGGCGGCATCCTCGACCTCCCAGCCCAGGAAGCCGAGCCCGTCCTTGTCGTCTCCGGTGACGACCAGGCGCTGCTTGCGGTCATCCATCCTGAACGTCCGCACCGCGCCGCCGCGATCGACCGGCTGCATGCCCAGCAGCGAGGTCGCGAAGCCGCTCCAATCATCCAGCTTGGTCGACTGGATCCCGACATAGCCGAGTGCCTTGATGGTCATGGCGTGTCTCCTCCATGGGCTGTTGCGTTGCGTCGCGTCACTGCTGCCGTTCGATGCCGCGAGCCTCGATGACCCGGCTGAATTCGGCGATCTCGCGCCGGACGCGCTCGGCAAAGACGGGACCGGTACTCGCCGCCGCGTTCGCGCCGAGCCGGCTCATGTCCTGCGCGAAAGCGTCCGACTGGACCACGGCGGTAATCTCGGCGCGCCAGCGCTCGACGATGGCGGCCGGGGCGCCCTTGCGTATCGCGAGCCCGAGCCAGGACTCGTAGGCGAGGCCGGGAACGACGTCCCCGGAGAAGGGCACGGCGGCCATCTCGGGCGGGACCAGCCGGGAGGTCACGGCCAATGTCCTCACCTTCCCGGCCGCGGCATGCGGATGCACGAAGGTCATGGTGTCGATCATCAGATCGACGCGTCCGCCCAGGAAATCGGAGATGGCGGCGGCGCTGCCGCGATAGGGCACATGGGTGAATTCGGCGC
The DNA here is from genome assembly GCF_050433265.1 of Allobosea sp. OAE752. Lineage (NCBI taxonomy): Bacteria > Pseudomonadati > Pseudomonadota > Alphaproteobacteria > Hyphomicrobiales > Alloboseaceae > Allobosea > Allobosea sp. OAE752. Next base: position 166,196 of record NZ_JBNPXO010000012.1, on the reverse strand, counting down.
CGGTCGCGGCGTTCAGCCACTCGCCCAGCAGATGATGACCGGTGCCGTATCCGACCGAGTAATAGCTGAGCGTGCGCGGGCGAGCCTTGGCGGCCGCCACGATCTCGGCGAGGCTGCCATAGGGCGAATCCGGGCGAACCCCGAACGCCATGCCATAGGTCGCGGCAGTCGACAGCCATTCGATGTCGTCGACCGGATCAAAAGGCATGCTCGTCCGGAGCGCCGCCGTCACCGAATGCGCGCTCGCCAGCAGCAGGACCTGATATCCGTCGGCGGGCTCGCGCAGGAGCTGGCTCGTCGCTACCATGCCGCCGGCGCCGGGCCGGTTTTCGACGATGACCGGCTTGCCGAAGCGGACGGCGAGCTTTTCCGCCAGAAGCCGCGCCACCGTGTCCGAGCTGCCGCCGGCCGCAAAGCCCACGACGATCTTCAGCGGGCGGCTGGGAAACGCCTCCTGCGAGGATGCGGGGTTGCACAGACCCGAGAGGGCAAGCGCCACGGCCGCAAGGAACGCGCCGCGCGTCATCATTTGCCGATCCCCTCGACCTCGAAGACGCGCCGGGCCGCCGCCGTCGCCTTGAGCGCGGCGTAGCGTTCGGCGCAATGAGCGGGAACCGGCATGCCGACGCGGTCCGTCGCCCAGAACAGGACGTAGAACAGCGCGGCGTCGGCGAAGCTCGGCGTCGATGCCAGAACTCCCCCCGGCATCAGGCTGCGCTCGACGACCAAGAGCCCTTCGCCGACGATAGCCTTGCCCTGCTCCTGAACCGCCGCATGGCCGGCGGGGTCGGCCGCGAACTTCATCGGGCGGAAGATGCGGGAGAAGCCCTGCATGTGTAGCGTCGCGACGAGGTAGTCGGTCAGTTCCGCGGCTCTCAGCAGCAGCTCGGGGTCGCTCGGCAGCATTCCCTTTTCGGGAGCCATGCCGGCGAGGTGTTGCGCGATCACCGGAAACTCGGTCAGGACCGAGCCGTCGTCGCGCTGCAGAGTCGGGACCTTGGCCTTGGGGTTGAGGGCAATGAACCAGGGCTCCCGGTTTTCACCGGAGCGGATATCGACCTTCCGCCGCTCATAGGGCAGGCCGAGCCGCTCCAGCAGGAAGTGTATGCCGATCGAGCAGGCCCCCGGCGCATAGTAAAGCGTCGTCATGATCGCACTCCCTAATGCTGGTAATCGGAGGATCGTTGCGGCTGCCAGGCGAGCACGCGGCGCTGGACCGCGCCCAGCAATGCGTCAGCGGCCACGACCAGAACGGCGGTGAGCAAAATGCCGGCATAGACGCCGGTCATGTCGGCGATGTTGTAGGAATGGTGGATGTAGAAGCCGATGCCCTGCTCGGCGGCGAGGAATTCGCCGACAAGCGCCGCATTGATTGCCCAGGGCAGCGCGGCCCGCAGCGCCGCCCAGACGAAGGGCTGCGCGGCATGCCAGAAGACCTCGCGCGCGATCTCGACCCTGCCGGCGCCAAAGACGGCGACCGTGCGGATCAGGCTCGGCCCGACCGAGCGGATGCCCGCGAAGGTCGCGACGAAGGCCATGAAGAAGGTCATCAGCGCGACCAGTACGATCTTGCCCGTCACACCGATGCCGAACCACAGGATGAGGATGGGTGTGAGCGCGAGTTTGGGTATCCCGACCGCGGCTTGCGCGAAGGGGGCGATCACGGCCGTCAGGCGCGGCGACATCTGAACCAGGAAGGGCAGCACGAGGCCCAGGCCCGCCCCGATTGCCAGCCCGCCCAGAGTCTCGACCAGCGTGATCGTGACCATCGCGATCATCTCGCCGGAGGCGGCCAGTTCGACCAGGCGCACCGCCGATTCCACAGGTCCGGCGATCAACTCTGGCTTCGCCCGGGACGCGAGCTCCCAACCGATGGTCAGCGCGACGGCGACCAGGGTCCGAACCAGGGCCAGACGAGAGATCATCCGCGTCGAAACCGGTTGTTCCTTTGCCATCGCGTCATTCGTCAGAGGCTGCGTCATCAGACCTCCGCCCGAATGCGGCCGAAGACGCGCGGGAATTCGGCCTCCGTGACGAGGCTGTCGACCGAGCGAGGCCGGGGGATCAGGATCGGATGGTCGCCCCGCAGGCGAGCCGGAGACTTCGTGAGCGTCAAGGTGCGGTCGCCCAGCGCGATCGCTTCGGGAATGTCGTGGGTGACGAACAGGATCGTCTTGCGCCCCAGCTCCCAGAGCCGGACGAGATCGTTCTGGATGTGCAGCCGGGATTCGGCGTCGAGCGCGCCGAACGGCTCGTCCATCAGAATGACGGGAGGGTCGTAGGCGAGCGTCCGGATGATCGAGGCACGCTTGCGCATCCCGCCGGAAAGCTCGTGCGGATAATGATTCTCGAAGCCGCCAAGCCCGACGGCATGGATGAGTTGGTCGATGCGCTGCCGCGCCGTGGCGTCCAGCCGGCCCTGCACCTCCAGTGGGTAGGCCACGTTGGCGCGCAGCGTCCGCCAGGGCAGCAGGTTGTCGTCCTGCATGACGTACCCGACCCGCCCCCCCGAGCCGGGTTGGAGGCGCTTGATGCCCGGTTCGCTGATAGTTTCCCCACGCAGAAGGATGTCGCCGGCGCTGGGCGGCTCAATCTGAGCGAGTAGATTGAGCAGCGTCGACTTGCCTGAGCCGGAGGGGCCCACCAGCGTGACGAACTCGCCTTCGAAAAGGTTAAAGGACAGATCCTTGATGACCCACCGTGGTGGACCGCCGTCGCGGCTGGAAAAGGCCTTGCCGAGCCCGCGGATTTCGAGGAGCGGGGTCTGTGTCATTGGCCGCATTCCTCTACGTTGCTCGTCGGTTTGTGCTGCCAGGCCAGGAGATGGCGTTCGGCCGCCGCGACACCGACATTGGCGAGGGCGACAAGAAGGGTGAGCGCAGTCACCGCGGCCAGCGCGCCGGTAATCTCGAAATTGGCCGCCGACGACTGCACCAGATAGCCCAGCCCCCTGTTCGACGAGATCAGCTCGGCGACGGCGGCACCGCCGATCGAGAGCGGCAGCGCGATCTGGACCGCCTGGAAAGCGAAGGGCGTGGCCGCCGGCAGGACGATCGTCCACAGGATCTGCGGCTCGTTAGCGCCTGCGACGCGGGCCATCCTCAGCAGCCGCGGATCGACCGCCTTCACCCCCTCCAGCATGCTGAAGAAGACCAGAAAGAAGGACACGCTGGCGACCAGAGCGACCTTGCTCCAGATGCCGATCCCGAACCAGATGATGAAGAGCGGGATAAACGCGACCTTTGGAAGCCCGTAGGCCACCACGATGAAGGGATTGAGTACGGCCGTGAGATAGGGCCTGCGCCGCAGCAGGAGCGGCAGCACGAGCCCCGGCAGCCCCCCGATCAGGAAGCCCAGCGTCCCTTCCAGCAGGGTGTAGCCGATATGGATGCCGATGCTCCCTTCGGCCACCCATCGGTAGAGCTGGCCTGCGACCAGCCAGGGCGTGCTGATCTGCTCCGGGCCTAGCCAGGTGCCCCCCATCTGCCAGCCCAGCAGCAGAACCAGCACGAAGATGACGCGATCCCACATGCGACGCGCCTCCTATTGCTACCGCCCGAGCGAGGGAGCATAGAGCTCCGACGCTGGCGGAACCGCCGCAGTTTCGGGAATGACGCCGCCGGCGCGATCGAAGGCGACGGCGTTGCGATACATGTCCTCCGTCAGTCCAAGATCGGTTCGCGTATACTTGGCAAAAATGGCGAAGGACTGCCGCAGAGCCTCGGGCTCCATCCTGTCGAAGGTCTTGCCGAGCGCCGCGAGGCTCGCGGCCGGGTCGCTCCTCATCAACGCCACGGCCTTGCCGATCGCGGTGGTGAAGCCCCGGCAGGCGGCGGCCTCGGCCTGGCAGTAATCCGGCCGGACGAGCACGACGTTGTAGGGAAAGGTCTTCATTTCGGGCAGATCGACATCCGGACCCGTGATCCAGAGCGCGCCGCCGTCATTCACCGCCGTCAGCGAAAAGGGCGGCGAGAAGGCCATCGCCTCGATCGTGCCGCTCTTCATCGCCGCGACCATGGCCTGGGGCTGCAAGGCGGTGATGGTGAAGTCGGTTTCGGGATTCATCCCGGCCTTGCGTGCCAGATAGCGCAGGAAGCTGTGGGGCAAGCCGTTGACCGCATCGATGCCGATCGTCAGGCCCTTCAATGCACGGATGCGCGCCAGCGCATCGCCGGGCGGTACCGCCCCGAGCTTGTCGGCAACCGGCTTGCGCACGACGATATCGGTCGTGAAGCGATCCTGTGTGTTGGCGATGGCCACGAGCTTCTGGTTGCGCACCGCGGCGGCAATCTGAATGCCGCCGGAGATCATCGCGAAGTCGGCGCTCTTGCCGAGCACGGCCGTCAGGACGCCGGGACCGGCCACATAGACGATCTTGGGCTCGATCCCGGCCTCGCGGAAATAGCCGCGCTCAGCGGCGATATAGGCCGGGGCGAACAGGAGCGACTGGGCCGGCAGAGCCAGCGTGACGTTCTGCTGGGCCATTGCGGGCCCGACCACGCCCGCCAGGGTGAAGCCTGCGGCCAAGCTCAGCACGGCCAAGCCCATGCGAAACAAACGCGTCTTCATACCGTCCTCCCGTTCGTTCTTTTTTTATCGGTGGTCTTCAGGCTGCCGTGCGTGCCGTTCCCTCCCTGGCCGGCCCGAACAAGATCACGTCCAGAATGTATTCTACGGCTTCCGGCGCGCGCGGTGACGCTTCCTGCGAGCGGAAAGCCACAATGCCATCCGGCCGGATCAGCACGGCTCCCTCATCGGCGAGTCCGTAAAGTCGCCTGAAGGTGTCTCCGGGATCGGAGAGATCGCCGTGGCCTCCGACGAGCCATCCTGTTCCAGCCACCCCTCGGCGGGCGAGCGCACCTTCAAAGCTCCGGCGCCAAGCCGACGCCCCGGGTGTCGCAAGGACCGTGAATGCTCCGAAACCGATCAGATCGATCGTAGAGACGCTTTCCCCATCCTGGAGAAGCTGAAGATGTGGGGCGCGGTATCCAGGCCTTGCGCAGGGGACATAGGTACCGACGGATGGTGCCGCGACAGCCTCTCCGTCGGGGACGAGTGCTCCCGATGCGTAGCCTTGTCCAAAAGTCTGCCCGAGATAGTCGAAATGGTCCCTGAGATGCGGAACGGCCTGGCGAAGGCGCTCCGACGCAGCACGCTCGTCGGGACCGTCCAGGCTGCGGGCAAAGGAGCTCTCTGACGTCGCCATTCCCGAGAGCCCGAGTTCGGCCATCTTCATGGCGTTGGCGACGCTCTGTTCGATGTTGAAATGAGCGATCGGGCGGCGTTCGATCCCGTAAGTCTCGAGCAGGGCCTGCGGTGCGGCGCCCTTCAGGACGAGCGCCAGTTTCCAGGCGAGGTTATGAACGTCCCCGATCCCTGTGTTCATTCCTTGCCCACCGGTCGGCGGTAGCGGATGGGCCGCATCGCCCGCGATGAAAATCCGGCCATTGCCCATCTGTTCCGCCAGGAGAGCCTGCATCCGCCAGGGCAGGATCGAATGGATAGCGAGCGGAATGTCGTCCCGGCCGATCACATTGCGCAGGATCTCGGCGCAACGGGCCGGCGTGAACGCCTCCACGGTCTCCCGCTCGGGATCGAAGGCGAAATTGTAGGTCCAGCGCGTGCGGCCATCGAGCGCGATCAGCACGCCACAGGTCAAGGCATTATAGATCCACCAGAGCAGATAGGGGCGGGTTTCTGTCAGCGGCCAGAGATCGGCCTCGAAATAGATGCCGATCTGCCGGCCGATGCGTCCGCGCCCCTGCATGCCGATCCCGGCCTGTTCGCGCACCATGCTGCGGGTGCCGTCGGCGCCGACGAGATACGATGCGGCGAGCGAGAACGGGCCGTCCGGCCCTCTGCCTGACAGGATCACCGACTCGCTGTCCTGGGTGATGCTCTCCACCTCGGTCGCGAACCGCAGATCGATCAGCGGCTGCCCGTCGGCCGCCTCCCGCAAGATCGGCTCGAGGCGGTCCTGGGGACAGGAGGCTCGTAGGCAAGGGCTCGCGGCGCGCTGGGCGGCGTCCCGCTCGGGGACCCCTTGTGTTCGCAGGACGGCGATCGCCGGCTCCGTCAGGCGCCTCAGAAATGCGACGCCCTGGTTGCGCTCGATCGGGAGGCTTTGGGCGCGGATCGCATCTTCGAGGCCGAGCGACCGGAAGATTTCCATGCTGCGCGCATTGACCACATGTCCGCGCGGATGGGTGGACGTGCCGCTATTGCGCTCGAAGACAGTGGTCCGCACGCCGAGCCGGGCGAGAAGCAGCGCGCAGGCCAGCCCGGTCGGACCGGCGCCGATGATGGCGACCTCGGACATGGTTTCCTCCGGGCCGGCATTGCATCGCCAGCCTCCTTTGACTGACAGTCAATCCTAGTTTTGACTGTCAGTCAATAGGCGCCTGATCGGGCGCGTCGGAGGCACCCAGGATGCCGGCTCGGGCCATAGTGGCACTGAACATTTCCAAGGAGATGCGGATGATCCCGTCAGGGGAGACCGGCTTCCCCTGCATCCATTCAAGGACAAGCTCGTCGTAGAAACCGAGCCAGGCTCGCGTGGCGACGATCAGTGCCTCCGATGGCTTTTGCACGCCGAAGAAGCCGAGTATCAGATGGATCGCATTGCGCCGCGAACCTTCCCAGATGGCCTGGATGGCCGGGCTGCCGCCACCGCGCGAATGAAAGACATAGTCGGCCTTTCGCTGTTCCACCGCTTCCATATGGCTGCGGAGGAAGTTCGCGAGCTTTCCGGGCGCAGAATCCGCCCCCACGGTGGCCTCGATATGCAGTCGGTCGAGCCGGCCCGCCGCCTCGCGGGACACGGCCTCGTATAGCTTCGCCTTGGTGCCAAAATAGTGGAAGACCAGGCCGTGCGCCACGCCAGCAAGACGTGCAATCTCTTCGACCGAGACTTTGTCGAAGGCCGTTTGCGTGAACAGCGTCGTCGCCGCCTCGATGATCCGGCCACGCGACTCGGAAGCGCTGTCTTTGGGTTTTCGCTGGCTCATGCCCGCCCATAAAAATCATGGCCGCATTCCAGGCAACCCCTGCAGACCGCTGATCGATCGGTAGTCTCGCCTGGGGTGCGCCCGAAACGTCAGTCGTCATCGGGCGAGAAACGCCATAAGACTAAGCCGCTCTCGCGGCAAAAGCTGCGCGTGTCGACGGCGTCGCGGGTCATGATGTAAGGGCGCCGTACCGTCTGAGGATCGAGGGCGTCACCTCACCTCAGACGGAGCCTCCCATGAGTCATGACGCCATCTCGCTATCAACTTCACCTGGCTCCCCTCGGTCCCGAGCGCGGGCCTGCTGCGCGCGGCTATCTCTCTCGCTTCGGCCTCGTTGGCGCCGAAGCCGCCCAAGAATCGTTTCCAGTTCTAAGTGCAGATCGTGATCCGGCAGCGGTCCACCGCCGCCGTTTGGCTTCGGCAGGGTGAAGCAAGCCAGGCTTCCTGAGACATTCCTCAGCGCAATATCAGGTTCATGCGCTGCGGCCGGTTCGACCGAAGCGTCACCTTCATGACGGGCTTGGGTGGCTCGGGCTCGATCGTCGTGAGCCGGACCTTCTGAAGCAGCACAGCCAAGATGGCGACCGCCTCCATGACGGCGAAGGCATTGCCGATGCAGACACGTGGACCCGCACCAAAGGGCATGTAGGCATAGCGGTGCCGTGCCTTGGCCGCCTCCGGGCTGAAACGATCCGGGTCGAACGCCTCGGGATCCGACCACAGGGAAGCGTGGTGATGCACCGCGTAGATCGGTACGATCATCACCGTTCCGGCCGGAATGAGATACCCCCCGAGCTCGAAGTCCTCCAAAGCGGTCCGCGTGATGATCGGCGCGGGGGGATAAAGGCGCATGGCTTCCGAGAAGGCCTGCCGCGTATAGATCAGTTTCGAGACATGCTCCGCGTCCACCGGCTCGCCCATCGTGACCGCATCGATCTCGGCGAGAACTTTTCCCTCGATCTGCGGATGCCGCGCCAGCAAACCGAATGTCCATGCCAGCCCGAGCGCCGTCGTTTCGTGTCCGGCCGTGATGAAGGTCATGAGATTGTCGACGACTTCCGGGTCGCTCATCCTGCGCCCGCCTTCCGGGTCAGAGGCCGACAGAAGCATGTTCACAAGATCATGGCGGTCATCCGGGCGCTTGCGCCTCTCCTCGATCACGCTCAGAATACTGGACCGCAGGAATGCAACGGCGGCTTCGGCCTTGCCGCGACCGGGATAGGGTATCCACTCCGGGGCGTGCAAAAGTCCGAGTGCGAACGTCCAGCCGGTCGGCTTGAGGAAGTCCGAAATACTTTTCTCGACCCGCCCGACATCGATGCCATGTCCGCCGGACATCATCGTCTCGACAATGATGTCGAAGGTGGTGCGCATCATCTCGTGGCTGACATCGACTGTTCCGTTGCCCACCCCGATCCACCTGTCGCGCGTGCGCCGAGCCGCTGCGATCATTGTCGGCTGGAGTTCGAGAAGCTTGTCGTGCCGGAACGCGCCGGCAACCGACTGCCGTTGCCATTTCCAATGTGCCCCGTCCGCCGTCAGCAGGCCCTGGCCCAACGCCGGTCCAAGGGCTCGCCTGACTTGATCCCCTTTGCCCAAAGCTTCCGCATTTTTGACCAAGGCCTCGTGGATCAGCGCAGGATCGGCCAGGTAGACCTTCAATTCTCCGGCGGATTTCGAAAAAACCAGTGGTTCCGTGAAGACCGATGGGGGAAGCGCGTCGAGCGGGTTGCGCACGATCGCCAGCAGGGTCGCGAGCGTTGACTGCGGCGTCAGCGGAAACGTGGTCTTCAGCGTGCGGTCATTTTGAGCCGAGCTATCCATCATGCGCATCCTTGCTCGCTAACCGTCCACCTCGTAGATGTAAGGTGCGTACCTTAGACGATCTAAGGTGGGCACCTTAGATATGCAAGGGAGGCATATGAAAAGGGCAGGGAACCCCGATGCAAAAAAGGCCGATCGCGTTGGCACCCGGGCCCGGATCCTGGATGCCACTCTGGTGCTGTTCAACGATCGGGGCCCCGATCGGGTCACGACCGCCGAGATCGCCCGAACGGTCGGCATCAACGAAGGCAACCTTTATTATCACTTCAAAACGAAGGAAGCGCTTCTCCAGGCGTTGTTCAAAAGACTGGAGGCCGACGCGACGGTTTTCATGGGGGACGCAGGCTCGAACACTGCCACCGATCCTGACGTTTTCTCAGGTTTCTTGCGGCGCTGGTTCTCGATCGTCTGGGACCATCGCTACATTTTCCGGGATCTGCCGGGCATCATCGTCATTGCTCCCACCCTGCGTGAGCCAATCCGTGTGGTGAGTGCGGCAATGCGCCTCGTCGTAGACGGGGCACTTCGCCAGATGACAGATGCGAAGCTGATCGACGTTCCAGACCAAGACGCACCACTATTGCTCGCCAATGTCTGGATCGTATCGACCTACTGGGCGGTTTATCTCAGCCTGCAGGAAGGTATCGAGGACCTCGGACAGCAGCATCTCGATTGGGGGCTGAAACAGGTCGCGAGCCTATTTCGACCGTACCTGTCGGATGCGGCAAAGAGCGAGTTGAACGCCATGCTCCTTGGTCGCGCGGTCATGCAAAAGGCGGTTTGACAGCGCCCGGTTCGCGCCGCGAAAGAGGCGTTCCGCGAAGCGCACGAGATTGGGCGTCAACGCCCGGGCTGCGGCGCGAATGCGTTCGACATCGGCGGGCGAGGCCTGGTCATCGGCGACGGCATTTACTGGACCAGATCACCGCGCGCGGTCGGGCATGGTGATCGCGTCCGGGTCCTGACACCGTCGGAGCCATCGAGCGGGAATGGGCCCGCTCCCGGATCGAGCCTTCACACGATGTGACACGATCCGTCGGTAGCCCAGAGCCGCGCCTTCCAGCTCGCACAGACCCTCATGGTTCCGGTCACGGTCTTCCGGTCGAACGGGGCCCTCGGCGTTCTGCCCTTCGCCGAGCTCGACGATGGCGAGGTCGAGCTCATCGCTGAGTTCGATCCGTTCGAAACCCGGCCGGCTCGCTGAGCCGGCGCTTTTTTCCCTGCGGGTGCCGCTTGCGAGCTGCGGCGGCAAGGGAAGCTGACGCCGCTGGCGCGCCCTTGCCGCCATGGCTCTTCGCGGCCTGCGGAGGTTGCTCCGCGAGATGCGGGGACAAGGAAACAGGCAAGGAAAGGCGGACGCGAATGCGCCGGCACGACTATGAAACGGACCGAATTGGAGGCGTTACGGGAGCGTGTGCCCTGCGCGGCGGTGCTGGAGAAGGCCGGCTTCGCGATCGATCTGCCGGAAACCACGCGCAAGGCGGTTAAATACCGCCGCGGTGACGCGATCGTCATCGTGATCCATGCCGGACAGGGTTGGTTTGATCCGTTGTCCGAGGCCAAGGGCGATGTCTTCAGCCTGGTCGAATATCTCGATGGCGTTACCTTTGCCGAAGGTCTCGATCGCGTCGCCGCACTGGTCGGCTACAAGCCGAAAGATCCGATCCTTTCCCGGCCGCCGGGCGCTTCGGGGCAGATCCTGCCCGTGCTCGCGCGATGGGTGAGGCGGCGCAGACCCTGGCCAGGCTCGGCGACCTGGCGCTATCTGCGCGACGAGCGCTGCCTGCCGGAGGCTCTGATCCGCGCCGCTGTCGGAGACGATATCCTGCGCGAGGGGCCGCAGGGGAGCATGTGGGCCGCCCATCGCGACGAGGTCGGGGCAGTCACGGGCTGGGAGGAGCGCGGTCCGCAGTGGCGAGGCTTCTCGACCGGCGGCACCAAGCGTCTGTTCCAGTTTGGATCGGCGGGGGCAAAACGCCTCTGCGTTACCGAGGCCGCCATCGACGCGATGAGCCTCGCTGACCTTGAGCACGGAGGGGCCGACAGCCTCTATCTCAGCACCGGGGGCGGGTGGTCGCCGGCAACCGACGCGTCGATCCGTGCGCTCGCGGCGCGCGCTAATGCGCTGCTGGTCGCCGCGACCGACAACAACCGACAGGGCGAAGCCTACGCAGAGCGGTTGCAGGCGATGGCGATCACGATCGGATGCGGCTTTGAGCGCTTGCGGCCCGCCCAGACGGACTGGAATGCCACGCTGCAGGCGAAAGCGGCAATGGAGAAGGGGGACGGAAGGAGCGGGCAACCGGCTGCCGCATGCCCGCCGGCCGCGTCAAGGGAAGCTTCGCCCGCGTTTCGCGACCCTTGACGCCGCCGGACGGAGAGGCGGCTGCGGGGAGGGCTCAGAGGGCAGAAGATGATGGTGAAGCCGAGGAGGTGAGCCGCGCTTCAGCCCGACGGCGGACAAGGAGCCTGCCCATGACTCGACTGCCATCCGCAAAGTCTTCGAGGGCGTCGCCGAGCGGCGCCAGATGTTCCGGATGTTCGACCGGCATGCACAGCGACCGAACCGTTTCAAGGATGATGCCGGCGCCGTGAGGAGCACGCCGAGGCGCTTCAGGCTAAGCGTCCATGGCACGCCCGGTGGATTGCGGCGCGCGGCAATCTCATCATGGTTGGCACTATGGCCACGCACGCCTTCACATCGTGCGGCAAGGCTGTCATGCGGATTTGGAAGCTGACGCTCTAAGCAAAAAGCCCCCGGCGCGGGGGGCATCCGGGAGCTTCTCTGTGGGTCCTTGACCGACCCGACTCGCAGTCTAGCAGATATCCGTTATGCCGCGACGAGCCGATCTAGCTTGGCGTAGATTTCTGCCTTCGCGTCCCGCTCGTGCGATAGATCGAAGCTGCTTTGCAGGTTGAGCCAGAAGCCAGCCGACATCCCCAGCACCTTCTCAAGCCGAAGTGCCGTATCAGCAGTCATTCCGGTCTGCGCCTTCAGCAGCTTGGTCACACGGGTCACCGGCACCTTCATGGCGCGCGACAAGGCGCGGGCCGAGATGCCCATGGGCTCCATGAATTCGAAATAGAGCATTTCGCCGGGGTGGGTGGTGATGCGAGCCATGTCGTATCTCCTATCATTCATTCAAGCAGGCAGTCATTCATTCAGTGGTAGTCAGTTATCTCGATCCTCATCGCTTTGGTTCCATCCCAAGTGAAGCAGACCCGATATTGGTCGTTGATGCGGATGCTGTATTGCCCTTCGCGATCCCGTTCGAGCTTCTCGAACTTGTTTATCGGCGGGATGCGAAAGTCGTCTAGCCGCGCAGCATTCAGCACCATGTCCAGCTTCCGGGCAGCGACACGCTCGAAAGCCTTCCATTCAGCGGGGCATTTCCCCGCCTGATGAAAAGCCCGGGTCGCTTTGTCAAAGAACCTAGCCATCGTGGGGTGTTGCATAACATGAAACACTCCACCGCGCACTTCGGCAGGGCTGGCCGAGGATCGGCGTCGGGGGCTCTGCGGCTAGAATGCCTCGGCTGGCGCGGCGAAGGGCAGGCGGGCGCCGAGCGCAAGCCTTGCGGCCCTTCCGGCGGCTGCCCCCGCGCAGGGCATCCCCAGCCAATTCATCTTTTTTGGACCCGTTTTGTTTCCAGTGGGTCATCAAGGGAGACGTTTACATGCGTTTTCGCGAGCAGCGCCAACGGCTTAAGCCCAATTCCGGGGCTATCGTGGATAAGTCGCAGGGGTGGCCTCGCCCGAGGGCTAGGCCGGCCATCGTCATGTTCGTCAGGGCTGTCGCGAAAGTCGATGCTCGTCGTCGATCACAGCCAGGCGGCACGGTGTCGTATCGCTCCACCTCCAGAGAACGAGGTTGAGGTCGTCGCGGGTTGCCCCCGGCGCGAAGCTCCTGACCAGCAAGCCGTGATAGCCAGAAGCAATGAGCCTGCGGGCGAAGGTCTGGGTTTTCGCCTCTCCCGAGGTTCTCATCTGATCGCGCCAGGCCGGATCATCGAGCACTCCGACATCCACCCCCTCAGCCCGAAGGGCCTCGTCGTCCCGTGTATCGAAGATGCGTTCGATTTCCGCGTCGTAGGCGACCAGGGTCGTCGGCTGCAGGCTGCCGACCTGATTGGCTTCCCGCAAAGCCGTCATGATCGACAGCGACGTGTACAGCGCCACCGTGCCCTTGCGGTTGAAGCGGCCGCCGTACTGCTCAGCGCCGCGGCCTGATAACGGCTCGCGTGCATAAACCGGGTTCAGCGCCCGATAGAGGACACCCTGGAAACGCATCAGCCGGGTTATGCGTGAATGCCGGCGTCGACCGCGTCGATATAGTCGAGCACTTCGTCGGCGCGGCCGTCACGGACGAGCTGCATCGCCGTCAGGCCGGAAAAGCCGGACAGGGGCTCGGAGCGATACCAGGCATAGGCCATCAGCGCCGAGCCGAAGCGCGGTTCGACCTTATTGATGATTTCCGTCACTTCGCGCAGCCGGCGTTGCGTCTTGTCGGAGCGGATGCGCTCCTTGCGCTGGATCGCATCCTTGCCAAGGCCAGCCGTGCGGGCGATTTCCTCGCTCGTCGTGCGCAGGGTTTCCGCGATCTTGCGCGGCGAGAACAGCCCGCCATCAGCATATTGGGCAAGCCCCAAGGCGTTCACCTTCATTGAGAAGTGCCAATCATTCTGACGCAATATAGCGTCGAAACAAGCGCGGTTCAATCCAGTCGGCAAAGAGAAGGGAAAGCGAAAAAGCGGCTCGCAGACCGGGCGGGCCGCTGCCGCTGCCGCTCAACCGCGCCGCTCACGATCCCGGCCCGGCGCCCCGCAGGGCTTCACGCGCCCCGCTTGGCCGCCCGGCCTGGCCTCGGTCTTCACTTGGCTCGCCGGCTGATCGGTTGGCCGAATATTCGGACGCTTATCGGGCCGGGATCGAGGCTACCATCCGCCTCTAGCGGCCGGAGGACTGGGCGCGCGCTGCACAGACGGCCTGACCGGGGCTTGTTCGAGATCGCAACCGTCGCGGCTTGGCTGGAACGTCGCCGATGGTCGTGGAACGATCGCTGGTGCTGCCCCTTCTTCCGGTAGCCCCTTTTGGGAAGTGCCCGTCGGCCTTCCCTTCGGCCGGGTCTGCGCTCTTAAACCGGCGGCCGGCCGCTTCAAGGCCGCGTTCCGCGCCGCTTTGCGGCCGGTTCGACCGTTCTCGGCAGGCCATGCCTGCGGGTCGCGCAGGGCCGTTGGCCCGGCTTTGCCCGCAGACCTGCCCCGCTCGTTTTGGTCGCCCCGGACCCTGAAGCACCCGTCTCTGCGCCGGTTTCATTCGAGCGCGCCCGAAGGGAGGGCCGGCAGGGGCCGGTCCGGTTCTTCGGCTCAACCGAAGAAAGGAAGTTCGCATGCCCAGGACCGCTCCCCGCCCGACCGCCCGCGTCGTCCAGCTCCGCAAGGGCACGACCCTCGACATGGTCCGGCTTGCCTGTCCCGATGCGGCGCAGGCCATCCTCATTGCCGAGAGCTTTGGCCTGCCCGTGCTTGACAGCGAAGCCATCCGCGACCTGCACGAACGAATGATCGTCGAGACCGCCGATGTGCTGCGAGAAGGCCTCGCCGAACGCGCGATGCAGATCCATCTGCAGCGGATCGTCGGCTCCTATGTCGGCTCCGCCCATGGCGCCGGCCAATTCTACAGCCGGGCCGTCAGTGAAGCGCGCGACCTGACGAGCAAGCTTGCCAACGAGGCCCGCGACGAGGATCTCGACGGACCGGTCGGCTTCGAGAGCGTCGCGCAACGCAAGCGCGAGTTCGCAGCCGACATGGGCGTCCAGGCCCATGCGCTTCGCATGGCGGCCGAAGGCGCCGTGACGGCCTATGAGCAGGTCATCGGCGAGCGCTGGAAGCCCTTCGAGCGTGCCGTCGAGAAGCCCGGCCATGCCGTCGACCGCAAGGCGGCCGAGATGCAAATGGCCGCTTTCGGCTGAGCCTCCGCCGGCGGGACCCCGGCCTCGCCCGTCAATCCCGACCAACCAGGCCGGTCCCGTTCGGGGCCGGCCATTTCCGGTTCGCCGTCTGCCGCATCCAGGCGAGGGAAGGAAGGGGCAGGACCCTCCGTCCGGTCCCGGACGGGGTCCTGCCGGGGCCGGCCGTCCGCGCAACGGCTTTGCCGTCCTCCACTGCGTTTCGGCCCGGAACCACCCGCCGCGCCAGCGCGGGCTGGGTGGCCGGGTGCGCGACCCTCCTGATTGCCCCGGTGCTGGACCTCCGTGACCGGCCGCGATGGGCGCGGCCCCGAAACGGAGGACAAGGTCATGACAGGCAAGGACAAGGGAGCCCGCGCCGATATCTACGCGCGCATCACCGAACGCATCGTGGCGGATCTCGAGAAGGGCACCCGTCCCTGGGTGCAGCCCTGGAACGCCGGTACGGCGGCTGGCGGGATGACCCGGCCGCTGCGCCACAACGGCCAACCCTATACAGGGCTCAATGTCCTGCTGCTCTGGTCGGAGGCGATGGCGCGTGGGTTCACTTCGGCGATGTGGATGACGTTTCGCCAGGCGAGGGAGCTTGGCGCCCATGTGCGCAAGGGCGAAGGCGGCTCGACCGTCGTCTATGCCAGCCGCTTCACCAAGACCGAGGTCGACGCGGCCGGCGGCGAGATCGAGCGCGATATCCCCTTTCTCAAGGCTTACACCGTCTTCAATTGCGAGCAGATCGAAGGCCTGCCCGATCACTATTGTCAGCGCCCGGAACCGCCAGTCGATCCGCTGGTTCGGATCGAGCGTGCCGACCGCTTCTTCGCCAATACCGGTGCCATGATCCGGCATGGCGGCTCGAAGGCGTTCTACGCCGCAGGGAGCGACAGCATCCAGATGCCGGATCTGCGGTATTTCCGCGATGCCGAATCCTATGTCGCCGTGCTCGGCCATGAGTGCATCCACTGGGCCGGAGCGCCGCATCGGCTCAACCGGGATCTCAGCCGCTATCACACAGACCAGACCGAGCGGGCCCGGGAGGAGCTGATCGCGGATATCGGCGCGAGCTTCCTCTGCGCCGATCTCGGCATCGTGCCGGAGCTGGAGCCTCGGCCCGACCACGCCAGCTATGTCGCCTCATGGCTCAAGCTGCTCGATGGCGATCGCCGGGCGATCTTCCAGGCGGCCGCTCATGCCCAGCGCGCCGTCACTTACCTTCATGACCTGCAGCCACGGAAGGACTGACAGGCGGCGGCGTGAGCATCCTCAGGCCGGCTGTCGTCTTGCCTTGCGTCTACCGGACCGGGAGGGTCGGCATCTCTCCCTGGCCGGCATGCCAGATCCAGCTATCCATCTCGGGCCGAGAAGCGATCATCTCCTCGAGCGCGGCTTCATAGGCGTCGTCGGCGCTCGCGGGCACGACGAAGAGGGCAAGCGGGCGTGGCCGGTGCTGCATCAGCAGTGCCGCTGCGATCGGCTGATCGGCGGGCGAGGAATAACGCAGGCCCTTGATGCTCTGCTCGCGGAGCTTGGCCAATGTCTCGACGAGGCGCAGCTCCTGGGCGGATTCATAGGGGATCCAGTTCTCCGCGACGACCATCAGCGCGATCTCCTCGATGATCGCGAGGCCGACAGCGTTCAACCCGAAGGTCGCGACCGTAATCAGATGCGAGGTATCGTTCGCCGCCCACAGCGCGAGCTCGGCCTCGAACCGAGCCTGCACGCGCGTCCAGGCGCGCTCGTCGAGCAGGATCGGAAAACCGGGCCAATGCTTGACCACCAGCCGGTGGCCGCCGCGCGCCGCCTGGAATTCCTTGACCTCCCCGACCAGCACCATGAGCTTCCGCGGGCCAGTCTTCTGCGGCTGAATCCCGCTCAGCGCGATGGCGCGCCGTTGCTCGATCGCGTCCTTGTTCTCCGCGCGGAAGGGTTCCGGGACTAACAGAACTTCGTTCAGCGGTGCACCCCTCACCAGCATGGTCTTCGCCGCCTCGATCAGATGCCAGCGGATATTCCACCAGTGGCGCTTGCCGGCCCAGGCCGAGGTCCATTTGGTCAGGCCAGCCTCGTTCCAGAGCAGATGCAGCAACCCGCGCAGCGATAGCCGGCGCCCCTCGCTCTTCACCGACGTCGATTCCGACGCACCCGGCGTCGGCGCGGCCCGGCTGCCGGTTCGCGTCAGGCTGAACTCCAGCCGCAACGCGGCCATCCCGCTCGCGGGATCGAGCCGGATTGCGCTGCCCATCAGCGGGCCGAGGCCCGAGAGATCGAGCGGCGGCTCATAGGAGTCGCAGGCCGGGTCGTGCTGGCCGCCCGAGAGCGGCATGCGCTTGACGACGAATTGCTCGCCCATCGCCGCGACATACATCGGGATGCCGGGCTCGCGGCACAGACACAGCGGGCGCATCCGATCGCGATAGGCCGCCGCGATCGCCGTTGGCAGCGTCGGATCGTTCTCGTTCAGAACGGCGCCTGCGATCTCGAACCGGCGCATCCATCTCCCCCTCGCTTGCCGTCGAAGTTTCGCCCGACCGGACCGGCGCCGCAACCCGTGCGGGTAGCGCGCGCCGCCAGGCGAGCTCGCCATAACGCGCTCCGTCCCCCACGTGGCAGCGGGTTGGCCGGTGGAGCGGCCAGCGATGGTGGGCTGCCGATCTCGAGAGCCAGCCGATCCCGTCGGGGCGCGGGCACCACCGAATGCGGCGGCTTAAAGCTGCTTGGGTGGCGCTGGCGGAGATGACGGCTCTGCCGATGTCGGAGATCATTCGTGGCGCAGCCATCCCCGACCCTCGCGATCCGGGGCGGTGCGGCATGGCGTGGCTGGAGACGTTGGCGGAACGGACCAGGCAAGATCGGCGCGGACAGTGCCGAACAGGGCCGACGATGTTGTCGAGGTCGGCGCACCCCCTTGAACCGCGGCGATGAAGGGCCAGTTCGGGCTCCTTCCTGTTTGCGTCACGGTTGCGCCCCGTGCGGTCTCGATGGATTGGGTGTGACCGGGGGACGACCTCGTCTCGATCGCCCATCCGCAACGGCCGGCCCCGGCTTTTTTCCGCCGGCGGCTGCGCCGCCTTTGCAGCGCGAAGCAAAAAAGCCGGGATCGGCCGCCCTCCACTGCGTTGCGGCCCCAAGAACCACCCCATTGCGCGAGCGCAACAGGGACCCCGGTGGGTGCGGGCTCGATCGCCCCCGGTCCTGACACCGCCATCGAGGCCGCGACGGGCGCGGCCCGAGCAAACCGGAAAGGATCCCACCATGGCTGTCATCGGCGAATTCAAGAGCAACGGCAACGGCATCGTCGGCAATGTGCGCACCCTCAGCGTCCGCTTCCAGGCTCGCCTGCAACCGATCGAGCGTGTCTCGCGCGACGCCCCGGACTTCCGCGTCACCGGCAACGGCGCCGAAGTCGGCGCGGGCTGGAATGCGGTCTCCGGCGACGGCGAGCCCTATATCTCGCTCAAGCTCGACGATCCGAGCTTCAACGCCCCGATCACCGCGGCACTCTGGCCGGGCGAGACCGAAGGGGACTACACCCTGATCTGGAACCGCCCGAAGCGGGAGGCCTGATCCCCACCGCGAACGAGCCCCGCCGCCCAGGCGGGGCTTCCTCATCTCAGATGGTGCCGGACGACGCCGGCGCCACGGCACCATTCCACGCAGCAGGTCTCGGATCGCCGATGGACCGCCATATCGCGTGTCGAAGCTGAAGGCCGGCATCGAGCCGGCCTTCAGCTTTCTGGTGCCGACCCGAGCTAAAAAAGCCTGCTCAGATCGTCCGAGCGTGTCATGGCGGCCCGAAGGCCTCAAGGACGAGCGGTGCCCCCCATTTTCAGCCGCCGCCCGAGTGCGTCGCCAGAAAATCGGCTCCCCCGCTCGCCGCCTGCGGCGGTCGCTGCGCGATCCCTGACCCCTGCGGCCCGCCATGACCGCTGACGTCGTCTTTCACACTCAATCGAGGAGGCGACGATGCCGAACGAACAGCACATCGAGGAACTGCGCGCCGAGCTGCGGGATGCAACCGACCGCGCCGAGCGCCGTCAGATCGAGGCGGAGCTGGAGCTCGCGCTGGCCGAGCGCGAGGTCATGCTGGCCGAAGCCGAGGGGCGTTACAGCAGCGAGCCGCCCTTCTAGGGAGGCGTCGCGCTCCACACGCGCTTGGCGGCCTCAGCCGTTGAGCGCGTCCTTCACGGCCTTCGCCGGCGTGAAGCTCAGCTTCTTCGATGCGGCGATCTTGATCGTCGCGCCGGTCGCCGGATTGCGGCCCTCGCGCTCCGGTGTTTCCTTCACCTTGAACTTGCCGAAGCCCGGGATGTTCGTCTCTGCCCCACCCTTTGCCGCGGCGGCGATCTGGCGAAACACGCTCTCGACGATGGCCCTCGCCTGCGCCTTCGTCAGCTTCTGCTCGCCGGCGATCGTGTCGGCAATCTCAATCGCTGTCGTCATGGAAAAGATATCCTGTGAGGTTGATGACCTCGACCAGTATCGCAGTGGGTGCGCGGCGACGGTAACGCGAAGGAAGCCGCATCTCCCGCTATCCACCGAAATTTCTCGATGTCGCCTGGTCTCGACCTCGCCAGCCGGGCCGAGGTCTCCGCATCCGCCTTCATTCTCGGCGCAAAACACGACGCCATCGTCGTTGAACCCGGGAAAATCCGCGCTATCGGCAGAAATGACAGTTTCGAGGGCGACTTGCGAAGTCACGCCGCTGGCCGCGGTCAGGTTTTGCAGTTCCGATCGACATAGTGGGGCAGACCGGCCCGGGCGAGCCCCTCCAGGAACGGCTCTACGCTCGCCCAAGAGGCGCTCCCGCAGCCCGCAAGCGGTCGCCGCGCAGCCGCGTGACGATCCTTTCGCGGCGCCCGGCGCAGCGCGGAATTTCTAAAGCTATGACGGGAGCTTGCGCGAGCGTCCTTCACGCGCGAGCGCGCGCTGAGCCCGGTTCCTCTTGGCGATCGCCGAGCTTAGATCGTCATAGTCGACCCCACCCTTCTGCAAGGCCCGGCGGGCGTCGTCGACTTCGAAGCCGAGAAGCTCGAACACCGTCATGTTCAGGCTGGAGGCGACGCGTTCGATCGTCTTCAGCGTCGGATTCCCGATGCCACGGAGCAGCTGGTAATAAGTCTGACGCGCAAGACCCGTCTTCGGCAGGAGCGCTTCCATGCCGCCGTTCTCGATTTCGAGCTGCTGCAGCCGGATCGCGATCATTTCGTTGAGGATCGAGTGATCGATCGGCTGGGGTTTGCGAACGGGCATCGGAGATCGGGGGGAGGTTGGCAGTCGCGATTATGGGGACGCTATATCAGGTCCCAACCTCCGGGATAATAGATATTCGAGGCATTCAGAGAGATGCCGTTGATGGTGCGCGCTCGCTTGTGACGGCGTTCGACCCGTTCGGTCCTCAGCGATGCCGAGTATCCTCCTCCGGCCGGTCTATGTCGGAGGCAGGCGTCCGATCCGGCGGAGATGGTCGTACAGGATCCGATCGATCACGCGCAGCGGATGCGTCCGCTCCTCGGCGGCGATCTGGCGAAGGACGAGATCGATCGCGTCCGGCAACCGCAACGCGTAAGGTCTGGACGAAGAGCGTTCGCCATAGGCCTCGAACGGATTCCGCTCGGGTCTTGCCCGCATCTGTCGACGCGCGGGCGCTGCGGGATTGTCGTGCCGAGGCGGCGAGACGCCGTGAGGGCGAGGACCGCCGGCGCCGGTGTCGTCATAGGCGGGCGTCACGACCACGGGCCTTGGTCCAGGGGCTTCAGCGCTGGACGCGTTGACACGCTGCGATCGGAACATGTCGCGGGGCAGGGCAGGCCGCTCCGGCCTGTTGTTGGAATCGGAGCCGCTCATCTCAGGCGGCCGCTTCGTCTGGTGCCGTGCCTTGGCTTGCAGAGAGCAGTTCCCGCACGACCTGGTCGGCATTGTAGCGCGCCTTGCGGACGGACTCGTCGCCATCGCTCATCTGGTAGAGCGTGCCGTGACCGCTGGTCATCGTGCGGAAGGTGACACGGCGGTAGAGCGCGTTCGAGCAGATCGGCACCTGTTCGGCATCGAGATAGGCGACGACCTCGCGCAGCGGGCGCGTGTTGCGGTCGAGACTGTCATACTCGTTGAACAGCACGCGATGTTGGCTCATCGGCAAGGCGGATGCGGCCGCGTGCTGTTCGAGATTGCGGATGGTCCGCACGACCTGCGAGGCATCGAACGTATGGACCTTGCAGGGCAGCACGACGAGGTCGGCCCGAAGCGCCGACTGGATCAGGACATTGCCGTAATAGCCGGGCGTGTCGATCACCACGACGTCATGGCGGTCGAGATCGGCGATCGCCGCGAACAATGCCGCCTCGTCGGCCGCACGGACCAGATCGATTCCCCGTGGCGTCATCCCCCGCGCCGTGCTCGACGCATGCCATTGATAGGACGACCCTTGCGGATCCGCGTCGATGATCGCCACCGCATAGCCGTGGCGCGCAAACTCTCCGGCGAGGATGATGGCGACGGTCGTTTTGCCGCTGCCTCCCTTCGGATTGGCGACCGCAAAGATGCTCGGCATCGGTAATCCTAGGGCATCGCATATCGTCGGAGCATTGTACATTATAATAGATATCAGACAATCATGTATTGTCGCGGGAACGCGGGCCGCCATTTCCGAATGAACGCAGCGTGCCGATGCGGTGATGGGTGATTGTCGCGAGGCAGCTTCACCGGTCTGCAGAGACGCCGCATTCCACGACTGAGGCTTGCGCGGTATTGTGGAAATGCCGCGATGGCGTAGAACCGCACTGACTCAGCATGTTGTTGGCATAACACCACAATCCTTTATCCCGTGATGTCCGAAATGTCGGATCGCGGCGTCGTGACAAGGCCGTGCTATCGACATGCGTTGAGGCGATATTGCGGTAACAGCGAATGCCAGGCTTGCGATGCAAGGAGGAGGCATGTCGCGCCGGGCGAGCCGGCTGAGGGGCGCCTCCGCGCTGGTGGGCGTTCTGGCTGGTGTCGATCTACTATAATAGATGTTGGTTGACAAGATACCGGTTTGTGGGCCACAAACCAGAGGCGGCTGCGGGACGCAGCCGTAGAGCGCCGAGGCGCTGATGCCGGCATCCGGCGATGGCGCTGGTTCCGGCGGATCTGGCGATCCGCCATTTGGCCGGACAGGAGAGGGCGATGGCTCGGTCAGCTGCCGATCCACGACGCAAGGCCCGGCTGCGGACCGAGCTCTCCGCAGCCGACGAGCAGCGGCTGCGGGAGGCGGTCGTGCTCTTTGGTCTGCCAAGGGCGGAGGTGGTGCGCCGGTTGATCCGCGCCTCGGTGCAAGCGGGGCCGGCACTGTCGGCCGAGAACACCGAAGCGGTGGTTCTGCTGGCGAGCCAGGTTCGGGCGGTCGGGCGGAACCTGGCGCAGCTTCTGCGGGCCGTCCGGGCCGGGCAGGCCATCGGACTGGATGACACCGAGGCGGTCTGGCAAGGGCTCCACGATGCCGTCTCAGTGATCGACGAGGAGCTTACCGAAATCACGGTCTCCCATGGCTCCCGGCTTCGGCGCATCGCGAAGCTCGCGCTTCCGGTCGGGGTCGATCCGCGATGAGGCGGGCCCGCCAGATCGCCTGGTGGACGGAGCAGGTCGCTGCGGCGCGCGACGGAATAGCCCAGGCGCGTGAGGAACGGCGCCGGCCGAGAGCCGTGTGGCTGGAGGAGGACCTTCGTCGAAGTCGCGGCCTCTCGACGCGCCCCTCCGCGATGCCCCACGCCCATCAACTCATCCGGGGCGAGACGATCACAGGCGGGCTCGATGCCGAGCGCGAGCGGGAGCTTCCACCGGGACCAAAGGGCCGCGGACACGGTCCGGGCGAGAGGAGCGGGACTGGACCTCCGGCAGCGATCGCAGGCAGCCTCTCCGGCAGGGCCAATGCCGTCGGCCGGGCCCGCTTGCTCGCGGCCGGCTATCAGCCCGCCGTCGTCAAGGTGGTATCCTATGCCAGTGGAGCCGCCCGCGCGACGGCGACCGGCCAATATGTTCTGCGCGAGGACGTTCCGCTCGAGACCCATGACGGACGGATATTGGCCGACCGGGAGGCGGTCGCCGACGAGATCAAGGCCTGGTCGGCGGGCTTTTCGAAGCGTGCGCAGAGCCAGGATGTCGGTACGGTACGACTGGCGCTGCCCGGCATTGTCGATACACCCGAAGGCCGGGAAACCTACGTCAAGGCGATCGCCGCCGCCTTCGAAGGCCATCGCCACGCCTATCGGCTCGATGCGGCATCCGATGGCACGCTGGAGGCGCGCGTGGTCTTCGCGATGGCCGGGGCCGCGAGGGAGCGGTTTCGCTCTCGGATGGCGGAGGGCAGTGCGCCAGCGAGAGGATCGCGGAAATTCGACCGGGCGTCGGACGCGACGATCAAGGACAGGATCGCTGCCACGACGGGTGTTGCGGCGGACCGGATCGGCATCGTTTTGAAAGCGACCGGGCATGGCAGAGATGGCGTTGCCTATCAACTGGATCGCCTGGTCGCGAAGGGAGCCGCCGTCGACGACCGCGGTAAAACGCTCGCCAACGTCGCAGATGTCAGAACTGCCGCGCGACAATGGGGGCCATCGCTGCGCTCGCAATCGACCCGCGACACCCTGCACCTGATCCTTTCGGCCAAAGCCGGGGCCGATGTCGAGGCGTTGAGGCGAGCCGCCCACGCCTTCCTGCATGACCGCTTCGCCGATCACAAATTCATGTTCGGCGTCCATACCGACAAGCAGGCGGAGGGGCATATCCACGTCCATGCCGTCATCACGGTGAAGAGCGAATCCGGCCAGAAACTGCATCCGGGCCGGGACACTTTCCGTGAATGGCGCCAGGCCTATGCGGAGCACGCGCAGGCCGAAGGCCTGAAGATCGTGGCGACGGGCGCGCGCGAGCGCGCCTCGTCGCAGAGCTATGGTCCGAAGGACAAGGCGATCGTGCAGGTGGCGGACCGGTCGCGGCCCGGACGCGCGGCACGGGATCGCGCCTATGCCTCGGATCCGGCAAATCGGGCGATGATCGACAAGGCGCGCCAGCGCATCGCCGTAGCGCGGGCCAATCCGATCAGGATGGCGATGTCGGAGGCCGATCGGCGCGTGCTGAACGACAGCATCGAGGGCTGGCGGGTTGTTTTGCGGGACCAGCCCGGCAGCACGCTCGCAAAGGATATGCTCGAGCGACTGGCTTTAGCTCGCCTGGTCGGTGCCATCCTCGGCACGATCGCGCAACGCGTGGAGCTTCTGACGAAGGAGGGATCAGACATGGCCGTGACAGCCGAGCAGATGGCCAGGGATTTGCGCCTGATGAACGAAGCGGTGTCGCGGACGCGCGATCTGCTCGACGGAGCAACGAAACAACAGTTCCACGAAGCTTCGGCGCGCTATCTGGAGACCTTGGCCAATCGGCTCGATCTGCAGCGTCTCGCCGAACGCGGCGTCGAGCGGATGACGCGCGCGGAGGTCGAGGGCATCATTGGCGTCAATGCCGACCGGTTGATCGAGCGCGCGAACAACGTTCGGGCCAAGGAGGAGGGGGAAGCGCAACGGGCCGCCAGACAGGCAGATCGGGCCGTCGAAGTCGAAAGGGGAGACCAGGCGAGAGCTGGCATTGATCCAGCGTCCCAGCGAGACCTCGCAGCCAACAGGCAGATCGTGACGGGGGCTGAACGCTCGGCCGCGCAGGAAGCGCGTGAAGCCAGAGCCGCGACTGAGGCGGCGCGCATGCTTGCTCGGCATCCGGGGGATCGGCTCTCGCCGGGGTTGGTGAAGACCGATGCGCTCGCTCAACTGCGCGCCGAACAGGAACGCGTCATCCGCGAGATCGAGGCTAGCGATCGTCTGGAGGCCCAGAAGGGTCAAAGAATGGGTCCAGGAAGGGGCTAGCGCCGCTGATCATCCTTTACCGGAGGATTTTCTCGCGCAAGGCGATCGCAATGGCATGCGCCTTGGTGACGGCGCCGAGCTTTTCGCGGACGGAAAGAATGTGCTTCGTCACCGTCGATTTCGAGATGCCGAGGATGACGGAGATTTCCCAGTCGGTCTTGCCTTCGGCCGACCAAAGCAGGCAATCGTATTCGCGGGCCGAAATGCGCCCGTAGGCACGGCTGGCGCTGAACCGCCGCTGCAGCAAGGTGCCGAGCGCGTAGCTCGCCGCGAAACCGAGCAGCGATCGGTCATCCGGGCTGGGATCGATCTGCGCTCCGCCAAAGGATATCGCCGCGACGTTTCCATCCAGGAGCGAGATTGGCACGACATATCCATTCTCCAGACCGAACTCACTGGCCTCCCCGCCGATGAGCAGAACATCCGCGGAGGAGGCTGCCGCGTCATAGGCCTCGCGCCATGAAAAGGGCGATCGTTCAGTTTGCAGGCGCTCGACGACGGGATCACGATAGACGTAGCCGCGCGAGTTATACCGATCGGCCCAGTCGCGCGGGAATTCCTGGATAAGGATCCTCGAAGCAATGGCCTTTCGCGGAAGCGTTTGGCTCGGGACGACTCCTCCGAAGATGGCCGAGACGCCGAACGCGGCGCTGGCGCGAAGCAAGGCTGCCGCGACTTCCTTGCTGTCAGCAGCGGTTCCCATCGTGTGCACGAAGCGCCAAGTCTTCTCTAGAGAAACATGGTCGGCCATTGTTGAGGAACGGCGAGTGGTGAACGGCGTTAGCCAATATAGAGGACCTGTGAAGCTTTGTGTAATTCGTAAAAAGGCGGATTCTGCCCGAAAACATGGCAAAGAGCCCACGCGTTGTTTATCTTTCCGGCGCTGATCGCTCGCAATTCAACACCCCCTGGCGCCTAGACGCCCCCGCCGTGCCCAGCTGAGCGCTGTTGCGCGGACCGGTGGCGGGTGATGCCAGGCCGCGCTCCTGGCCGGGGCGTTGGCGTGCGCTGGAAGGTCAGCTCGATTGCAGAGCTGTTCAGGGCGTGCTCCGTCGCGCGGGCCCGTCATAACGATAGGCGAAGCTGCGCGCCCTTTGCAGGCAGCCTGCTCGGCTGCGATCTTCCCGATCTCGGCGGTGATCGTCTCGTCCTCGTAGAGGCCGACGATCAGATCGCTCATGCGCGGCGATATCTCATCGGCCCGGTTCTTCAGGATGTCGAAAAGCGAGGTGCGCAGGGCCCGTAACCCGGGGCGAATGGCGATCCCTGTTGGAACGCCCGGATCTGATTGACCGTCGCGGTCCGGCGCGAGACCAGCTGCGACCGAAATACGGTGATAGGCCTGCAGGTCGAGCTCGTCCCGCGTCTTCTCCCGCACCACCCTCAGGTTCGGTCGCAGCGCAGCCTCCGCGATATCCGCGATCGACAGCCCGGGGATCAATCGATCCCCGCTGCTGCTGAAGAGTTCACGCGTTACATTATCCATTGACGATGAGCGCCGGTCGGAGTGTGTTACCGCCCAGCCTCGGGAGAAGATCAGATGATGCGCGTTGCTTTGAGGGTCGCCGCCCTGATGCTTTGGACCGGTGTGGCTGGTGCTCAATCGATCACCGCCGAGTCGAAAGCGATGGGGGGCCGGTGGGGCGTGACCCAAGACGAATGTCGGGTGCAGGTCAAAAGGACCGGCGCTTATCGCCCGCGATACGCTTGCAGCCGAATACGCCCAAGGGGCGTAGAGCCTGAACTTTGGCAAAGAGCGGCAAATCTACCAGCGCGGCTTGCTGTAACCAGACATCGACACCGGGGCGTGGCGGCTTGACGACCTGCCGCAGGCGGATGTCCTTGAACATGCCGCTCATCGATGTGCTGGTCGACATACCTGGCGGCGCACCTCGGACGTTCACATCCAACGTGGCTGCACGCTCCATCTTGCGGTCGGCGTTCTCCCGATCGCGACGCTCGCGTTGGATCGATTTGCGGGAAGCCTCTGCCGCTGCCGCTTCCCTGCTCTTGAGCTCGAAATGAGGACGTCTGCCCGTCGCACCAGGTGATCGCTTCACACTCATCGAGGACACCGAAATCCTTGCCGTCCCGCAGACCGGAAGCGCGAAGCATCTCGCGCGCACGTTCAGCCATTGCGGCGCTTTGCGAAAATCATCCGTGCCTTGAAGCGGGTTCCCGCGTTACTCCCCGCGTCCACCCCCTTTCGAAGGTCCCAAGGTTACGCTCAATGGGGTGGTCGCACTCGATCCGGAACCGCCCGCATCCAACGCCGTTGCGAGAGGGCGGGTCAGCGGCACCAAGGAGCCATGGCGATGACGACGGAAGAGGCGACTGAGATCCTAGGCGTTCATGGCAGCATGCCCTGTACGGTTCAGTTCTGGGGGACGGATACGCCCGCCCGTAGCTTCGATACGCTGCATGATGGCCTTAGATTCATCGCCGATGTAGGCAAGGAGGAGCCGCTTCCGGACCTGCATATTCACGGCAACGATGGCGATATGGCCATCAACGGGCCGGACCTTGAGCAGCTGCTCGCTGTGTCCCGCGCTATGAGGTCGCCGCTCTAGAAGCTTGAGGTCTGGTCGCTACCGCCCTTGCCATCTGGTTCGGGAAGGATCGCCTCACCTCAGCTCCACCAAGGTTTTTCAAGAACAAATAACATAGCAAAAACAGATGTTTACGAGAAGCGCGAAATTCCTGCGTACCCCACCCCCGCTGCGTACCCAAAAATGTGTTTCGGCGTGTAAGTTTGACCCCGTGAGGCGGGGGATCGGCGTCCAACTTTGGGTCTGACGCAATCTCGCTGACGTTTGGGATCATTGCGCGCCGATCAGACGCGCCTGGAGAAGATCGATCTTCCCGCGCCCGTACATCTGGCGTTTGACGAGCTTGAGACGGGTGATCTGGCCCTCGGTTTGACCGTTTGACCAAGTCGAGAGGATTGCCGCTCGCACTGCGGCCTCGTCTCGTTGAACGCCATTCGTCAATGAGGCGACGAGGCTTTGGGAGGCGCGCTCGATCCAGGAAGCCAAGGGCTCGGCCCGCCTCGCCCTGATCATGGCATGGAAGTCGGTGATGATCTCGCGGGTCTCGACCAAGGCCGGCACGCCGTTCTCGATCGCCGCGATCGTAACAGTTTCGGCCTTGGTGAGATTGTCGCGACCGGTGGTCATCAACCTCGCGATGGTCCGGGCCGATGGGACGCGCGCAAGGCTGCTTGCGTCCGTTTTCTCCGCGCGCCGTCGGCGTGTTGCCCATTCGGAGATGACCCTGAGGCTTCCCCGGAAGCCGCTCCTTCGCATTGTGCGCCAAAGGGCTGATGCATTACGGGCGCCTGCATCCCATTGGGCATCCAACCAGGGTAGATGCGCTTCCAGAGAACTCTGGCGAGGTCGGAAGACGTCGCTCCGCTCGCCGCGGACGATCCGCCTGACGGTCTGGCGGTGATGGCCCGTGCGCTTGACGATCTGCTTGATCGGCACGCCCTCCCGCCAGAGGGTGAGGACCGCTACGTTCGTCTCCTCGCGCCGCAGATATCCATCATATTGCAGCTTCTCCGCCGCCGTCAGGAGCGCGGGATTGACGACGGTGGCGCCGATAGCGCTGTGGATCTGGCGCATCGACTTGCGCACGGCGTCGAGGAAAGCGCGGCTGGCATTCTCCATCAGGTGCCAGCGGTCGGCAACCTGGGCGGCCTGTGGCAGGGCCCGCGCCACGGCCTCTCCGTAGCCCCCGCCACGGTCACGGGCGACTGTATGAACCAACTGCTGATGGCGGAGCCAGGCTTCCGATGTTGCCGGCTCCGGTCGGAAAGCAGCACGACCGGCCGACGCCTCTCCAGGTCGCAAACGATCGTGCCGTAACGGTGATTGCGCCGCCATGCGAAGTCGTCAATGCCGATCACGCGCAGCGGCTCGCTCGGCACCCTGGCACGCTGCCGGACCACGCGCAGCAGCGTATCATTGCTGACCGGCAGCATTATCCTGGCGGCAAAACTCGCTCCGGGCCGGCCGCCCAACACGAGCCCCAGATGCTGGACGATATGATCGAGACGATCGGTCCGGCGCGCTCGCGGCGCAAGGACCCGGTCACCAAAGCGCTCCGCGAAGATCTGACGGCCGCACAGGACCGCATCGCAGCGAAATCGCCGGACGAGGACCTGGAACTCGACGCGTCGGCCGCTGAGAGGCAGGTCCTTTGCTCGCCGGAAATACCGGCTTTGGATCCGTTGCGAGAACACCCCGCAGTCAGGACATGGACAGGCGCTGGTGGCGGACCGGGCTCGGACAACAACACGATCGCCTTCGATCGCGATACCGTCGACCATCAAACCTGTGGGAACCAGGCTGGCTGGTCGAAATCGCTTCTTCATCGCGCTGATTCCTTCTGGAAACCAGCATCAGAACAGCCCCTACCTGCAGCAGATTTGAGTCAGACCCAATATTGGACGCCGATCGAGGGGCAACTTTGCAGGCCGTTTGACATTCTCGTCCTCGAGCTGCTTCAGCCGGCGCATCTCAGCCGGCAGAAGCCCCTCGTACTTCTTCTTCCAATTGAAATAGGTCGCCTGGCTGATCCCGGCCCGCCGGCAGATCTCCGCCACCGGAATCCCGTCCACACCCTGCTTCAGGATGAACGCCTTCTGCGCGTCCGAAAACTTCGAGTCCTTCATCGCTTTCCGCTCCTCCCAGCCCAAGGGAACCGACACGGAAAACTCTAACCCAAAGCGATCCAGTTTTAAGGGCTCAGATCAGTTGGCGACCGGGGCGGAACAATCAGAAGCGAAACGCAGTCTCCCTAGCGGATGCAAAATGGAGATGAGCGATGACCAACAACCAAGATTCAGATGTCCGCGCAGCTAACGCGCGTGCTGAGCGGCAGGGTGAAGGCCCCGGTGGGGGGATCGTCCCGCCGATGCGGGCAGACAAGCACTCGACGATCGAGCCGGCCGTGGAGACGCCCGTCGAAGGGCGGCAGGGTTTCCTCGGTCGTCCAGTGCTCGCGGTATTGATCGGTGGGCTCTTCCTGGTCGCGATCGCTTGGATCGTCGTCCACTACGCTTCGCGCTAGGTCGACAAAGCAGCAGCCGCCATCGTTATGGCGGACCTAAAACAACCCGCTGCGTCGCTGGAAGAAGGGTGGGGCTTGGGCCCTCACCACACCAGCGTCGGCAGCAGATATCCGAGGAATGCAAAGACCGACAGAGCCGCGACCAAAATGGTGGCCGCTCGCAGACGGCTCAGCGCCAGACGGGAACCGTCTGCCTCGACGAGCAATTTGAGCACGCCACGCAGAAGGGAAAATCGCGGGCCGCCCAATGAAGGTCTCTGGGCAGTTTTGGGGGCTTCTTCCTCGGCCAATTCAATCGTCCTCACTGGTGTCCTGGCGGCGGCCGAATACTCCGGAAATCGTTCTATCACCTGGGATAGGTCAACTGTCGCCATTCACCTACAGTTCCGGTCTGCTAAACGTCCAGCGAAAGAGGGTGGCGCCGCCACCCGTCGCTCGACAAGGGCACCGCGCGCGAAGCGACGGGCCCCGCGAGCGGGACTCGCTAGTTCTAGCAGATGGCTGTCAGGGATTGGGCAGCGCCGCATTCGCAACCGGTCGGCAAGTCGGTATCAGCAGGCGGAACCGTAAGTCCAGCGAGAGCGTTCTCAGCCGCGAAGACCCTTGGGACGACACCGATGGACCACGACGCAGACCACGCCGAAATCCGCAGGCTGGCTTACCAGATTTGGTTGAAGGAGGGGCAGCCAGACGGGCGAGACCGAGAGCACTGGGTCGCAGCCAAGGCGGCGTGGGCCATGCAGAGGCACGGGTTGAGCGATGCCAGCGAGCAGCAGGCTGGCGTGGGCACGGAAAAGACCATTCGCAAGCCGCGCTCGAAGAAGAGCTGAGTCGCCGTCTGGTGCCGCGCATCGCACTGCCGGTGTATGGGATGGATCGCGCAATCACGCGAGCCGCCCGGCTGCCTCCATCGAGTGCGCGTGTCGCGTTCTCTCTCGGGGGGCTAGCCGATGCGCGCGTGCTGCTGGGAGGAGGCGCACTTTGGCTTCTGGCGACGCCCGGCCAAAGCGCTGCCCGCAGTGATGCTGTTCGCTTCCTGACGACTATTGCGGCCACGACCGCCTTGCACCATGCCGTCAAGCGGATCGTCGATCAGGTACGGCCTGACCGAGTGATTGGATCCGGGCGATTGAAGACCGGTCGATCGCTCGACGCGATGCCTTCGGGCCACGCAATGCATGCCGGTGCAGTGGCGGCACTCTTCAGTGACCGCGTGGCTCGTCCCGCGGTTCTCTGGTCGGCTGCTTTGGGTCTGGCGTCAGCGCGGGTGGCAATGCTCGCGCATTGGCCCTCGGGCGTAGCGCTGGGGTTCCTCGGCGGAGTGGCCGTCGCGCGTTGCACGAGGTGGGTTACGCGCTCTCACTCTCGGAAGCCATGACTGCGACGACGCAAGTCGCCGCGATGATGAGCCACGCCAAGTCGCCGACCCAGGGAGCGCTCATAGCGGGAGATGCCAGAACAGAAGTGATGCCAACTATGGAGAAGAGCGCCGAAAGAAACGAAAGACGCAACATTTTCGCCTCCAGTTTGAGCGCATGAACGCGGCCAAATAAGTCCGGTTCCCATAGGCCGCCAAGGAATTTTCGAGCCGCGGCGGATGCTGCTGACGGGCGAGGGGGAACTCTGACTGAGGCGGCCGGCTGTGATCCGCCCAACCTTCGAGGTCTCCGCATGAAATCGCTTCTTCTTCTCGCCGCTGTCTCGATGGGCTGGAGCTCGTTCGCCCACGCAGCCGCGCCTCGAGGCGAGGCCGAGGTTCCTGTCCTCCGGGCGGCCGCAATTCCCCTCAAGGTGTGCGCGACCACGGTGGTGGTGGATCCGCTGATCGAACATCCGCTCGGGTTGCACTCCATGCCGACAAGGGAAATCAACTAGCTCCGTATCGGAACACCTTTGGCTGATTGAAACCGCGAGCTGGCTGCTCATTCGACGTGTGATCGCCGTCGCTCCACGCGCCGCCACTGGAGCGCTAGCGAAGCAGTCCCTCAGCATCGAATTCATCCCAGCCGGCTAGGTCCGGCGGGACTTCGTCGTTCGGGCTGCTGACGGCCTTCCGCGCTTTGCCGGACCGTTTGCCCGCGCGGGTCTGCGGCGCCTTTCCCGCGGCACGCCGCCTGTTCTCCGCCGCCGCGGCGATATCCTCTTCCCGCCAGATCTCTGTCAGTCCGCTGTCAAGGACATGCTCGATGAAGCGAGGCTCGAATACGTGAAATGTGACGGCCTTGGCGCGGCCACGCAGCTTGACCGTTTTGGTCTCCGCACTCCGAAGGCGACCGTCGTCGTCGAGCCATTTGTGGCGCTCGCGAGACGAGATGCCGAGAATGTCCTCAGCTTCGCTCGGGAGGATAGGCAACGCAGCGATGCCGCCTAGTGTCTTGCCGACGATCGCTGAAAGCGCGTCGAATTCCGCCGCGTCGGCGCCCGGCGCATCGAGTGTCACCGTGCCGTCTTCGACCTTCAGGAATTTCCTCCATGCCCACGGGAGTCGACGTTTGATTTCGCGTTCCATTCCCTTTGCGCGAACCGACGATCCCAAAGTGGCGGACGACGGAAGAGGCCACTCGGACAGCTGCATTGCGGCGCGCTTCAGATGATGCTCGGCTCAGGCTTGCTTACTGCGGTTCGATCGCCCGGGGCGGCCTTGAAGCAGCAGAGCTCTGACCCTTGGCGCCGGCAAAACCGAAGGCTGGGGATTCGGGCACGGCGGCTGAGGGCCACAAGCTCGCCGCGCTGGAGGAAGCGGTCAGACCGCGACCTCTCCCTCATCTTCGCCGTCCCAGTAGTGCATGCGCGACGCGTGAACCTGAACCAGGACGATGCCCGGGGTCTCAATGCCCTGCGGCTGCAGTTCCCGCTCTGGAAATCGAGCGTCGGAACATTTCAGCTCCTGCCGACAGACCACGTCCGGCTTGTCCTGCTTGAGCCAGCGCAGGAGAACAGGCAGGCGCCCGTTGATGCCGTTGACGTTGTAGGTTGCGATCTTCAACGGCGCCTGCCCTCACAACCCGCTCTCCCGGCCAAGCCCGTCACAGGTGTTCTCACAAGAACGCCTGCGTTTTCGCTATCGCGTCAGGCCAGCTTCCAACGGAGAGCCCGTGTCCTTCGCCTGGATAGATGTGGGTCTGGACATGGCCTCCGTTGCTCTTGATCAGCTTCTCGATCGCGCCAGCGTTCGACACCGGAACGATGCGGTCGGCATCCCCGTGCAGGAGGAGCGTCGGTGGTAATGATGCCCGCTCTAATCCAGGCGGGAGGAAGCCGAAGAAGTCGACGACAGCCTTGATCCTGCTGTCGCGAGCGGCGAATGCCAAAGCCAACGCTCCGCCGAGCGAGAAGCCGACAACGGCGAACCGATCCTGCCTTTCGACCTTCATGCTCTCGATCGCTTGGAGCCAGATCGGAAACTTGGTCTTGATCTCACCGTAACGGGCTCGACGATCGCCCGTCGCCTCGAAATACCGAGGCAGCCAGACGTTGTAGCCGGCAGCGGCGATCATCTGCGCGGCGAACTTGTATCGACCGCTGTTGGTCAAACCATCCGAGCCGTGGAGAAGGATGACGCTGCGCCCAGGACCCCCCGGGCTGAAGCGATCGACCGTGATGCTCGCGTGAGCCTTGCCAGCGACGATTGTCGCGCCTGCACCTGCCACGAAATGGCGCCTGTCCATCAGTCGGCTGCCTCGGACCAGCGCTCTTTCGCCTCAGCGGCCGGGACGATCAGGCTGATTGTGTCGCCCTCGACGCCGATGACGAGCCCCAGGTCGATGTAGTGGTGAGCGCCGCCCGACTCGGGATCATTCTTCTTGAGTTTGATGAGCTGGCCGCTGAGAGCGTCGACGGTTCCGACGTGACCTCCATCGGATCCGATCACCCGTTGGCCATCCCTGATTTGCTCGACGAACATCATCGCTGGATTTCCTTCCTGAAGCTGTGCCGGAGCAACGGAGCGTCGTGTGCGGAGGTTCCGGCCGGCGCAGCGGAACCATCGCTCGCCCGCGAAGTTTGCAGCGGCGGTGCAGTTCGTCAGGACAGGCGTCATGGGTGCGGACGGATTTCGGTGCGATAGTTGTGGCTCGCCGAGTATCGCGGTGCCATCGGACCTACGGCCCACCAGCGATGTGTGTTGCGGCGGCTGCTCCCGCCGTCTGGCGACCTGGTCGGAGTATCGCGCCTTCGTGGCGACGGCAGTCAGAAAGGGCGCGAAGGGCCGTCAGCCCATCGTCGCTGATCCGCTCTCCGCATAGGTTTCTCTCGCGGCTGTGAAAGCTTGGCGAGCCCGACGGCGCTCCTTTGCCTTCGCGGAATAAAGACGAGCTGCAATGTCGAAATGCATCAAGCTGTTGAGCGGTCGGGAGCTCAGGCCGCTAACGGCAGCGAAGGCCTATTTCAGTGGATTGCGAGAAAGCAGCCCGATCGGCTCGCCTCTGAGAGATCCCGAGCGGTCCGATGCTGTGGATATCTACCAGCGCTATTGCAGAGCGACCGGCGCATCTCCCCTAGCCGCTGTAGGCGTGACCGTAATCAGCGAGAGAAAGCTGCGGCCAGGTGGAAACTATGCGCGAATTGCAAGATCGTTCGCCGTTGTGACCGCGGCCGGCGAGGCGGTCGCCTTCAATATGGAAAAGGCCCTGAAAGCGATTGCGGAGTAGCTTGGGCCCGACACATTGGAACCAGTTATTGCAGGCGTTCGTTCACTGCCAAGGGCGGTTCGCGAGGCGCCATTGGTCGCAATCTGGAAATCCGACGGACCGAACAGGCAGCCCATGCAGGTGAAGCGCGCGCTTCACACAGAGGTTTGCCAGGACAGCGATGGCAAGCGTTACAAGGTCGTCGTGTGGCGCGAATGGCCCGGCCTCTCACTGACGTCGTACACGCTCGAAGACGGTACTCCCGTACATTACGAGGACGAGTGCTACTTCGCCCTGCCGTCGGGAAAAATGCTCACTCGCTGCGAGGACGAATGAATGACATCGAGGATGGCGAGGTAATCGTCGTGCTTAGGCAGAACGTCAAGCGTGGCGGCGAGCTGATGGCGACCTATCAGATGGACTACCCGGACTGGGCTTCCGCGCAGGCTGGCCGCGTTGAGGCGATCCAAGTTGGAAGCAGGCAGCTCAGCGGCGACGAGATTGCTGCACTATCGCGGCGGCGAAGTTGAGAAGAGAAGCCGAGGAGTTGGTGAGAACTCCGGGAAGACAGATCCAAGGCCAAAGCTGCCTTTTAGCCGGGCAGCTAGGCGCTGCCAATGACGGCGCAGCTTCGCCGATCGGTCTGGAACTTTTGTCATTGCATGCTGTTCGCAGGGCTTAACCCCCAATTTTGGAGGCAGCCATGCCAAGGGGCGACAAATCCAAGTACACCGACAAGCAGGAGCGCAAGGCCGACCACATCGCCGAGGGCTACGAGAAGCGCGGAGTCTCCGAGAACGAGGCCGAGCGCCGGGCGTGGGCGACCGTCAACAAGGATGATGGCGGTGGGAAGAAGGCGGGCGGCTCCGGGCGGGGGAAGGAAACCGGCCATCCGGCCGCGCACAAGGGCGGAGAGAAGGGCGGCAAGGCTTCCGCCGAGCGGAGCGCCGCCGATCGATCGGCATCGGCAAAGAAGGCGGCGGCGACGCGAAAGCGCAACGCCGAGCACAGAGCTCACCACTGAAAAGAAGTTGGAACAGCCCATCGCCTGGGTCGTTCACTCCAAGACCGCTCAGTCGGTCAACTCACCTCAGAACCGAGATTCTCCGGCTCTCCGGAGAGCAAGCTATGGAGCGAGTGATGACTCATAACCAAGGCTTCGCCAACAATCCCGACAAGGCCCGCGAGGCGGGAAAGAAGGGAGGCGAGCACAGCCACCGGAACGAGCGCGGGCAGCAGTCCGCGTCAAACGGCGACCGCCAGCAAAGCGGTTCGCACGGTACCGAGCGTGGCGGATCGGGCAACTTTGCCAATGACCGCGAGCGCGCGTCGGAAGCAGGTCGCAAGGGCCGCCAGATCTAAAACAGCGTCGTAGTGCGAATTGGGTTTGGCGGGTCCTCCGGGGCTCGCCCTTTTCGCAACAGGGAGGTCGAAATGCTGCAGGTCCAGACGATCACCAGAACCTACGAGACATTCGAGGATGCCCGGAACGTGGCGGTCCGCTTGGCCGAGGCTGGCATTCAGCCGGAGAGGATCGGTCTTCTGGGACAGCAAGCTGGCGGTGACGACAACACGGCTACGGCAGCAGGCGTTGGAGGGGCTGCCGGCGCCGCGACGGGGCTCGCACTTGGCCTGGGGGCACTCACCCTTCCAGGCGTCGGGCCGATCGTCGCGACTGGGTGGTTCCTGTCCGGCGCTGTGACAGGGGCACTGGCTGGAGGTGTTCTGGGCGCACTAGTCGATGCCGGCGTGCCGGCGAATGACGCTGAGCGCCACGCAGGCGAACACGCGGCGGGCCGGTCGGTGGTCTCGGTGCGCGTCGAGGAGCCCGACGCCGCGCTGGCGAC
This sequence comes from Allobosea sp. OAE752, assembly GCF_050433265.1. Taxonomy (NCBI): domain Bacteria; kingdom Pseudomonadati; phylum Pseudomonadota; class Alphaproteobacteria; order Hyphomicrobiales; family Alloboseaceae; genus Allobosea; species Allobosea sp. OAE752. The sequence continues at coordinate 129,959 of NZ_JBNPXO010000012.1, read as the reverse complement.
GCGAATTATGGATGCCGCGATGCCCCTCGAGGTGGGTAAATTTTCAAATGGCGACCTCGGCAAGGTCGTTTCTTGACGCTCGTTCTCGGTCGCAAAGCGTCCTGGGGAACTAGTCCCTGCCGAGGCGGTTCGACGACAAAGTGCTGGGGGCGATTTGGCCGGCGGGAGCGCCGCAGTCCGACACAGGGAAACTCGAATGCCCGTCAAAGACGCCATGATCCACGAAGACGGTCTTCCGGGGCACGAATCCGCCCTGATGCCGAGACCGGACTGGGAGCCGCGCTATCCGGGAAGCGATCGACTCAAGGGAAAGGTCGCGCTCATCACGGGGGCGGACAGCGGCATCGGCCGCGCGGTCGCCGCGCTTTACGCACGGGAAGGGGCGGACGTCGCGATTGTCTACCTGAGCGAACACGACGACGCCAAGGAGACGGTGCGCATCGTTGAGCAAGAGGGGCGGCGAGCCATCTCGATTGCCGGAGACATCGGTGAGAAGGCGTTCTGCAGCGCTGCCGTGTCCCGGACAATCGAGCAGTTCGGCAAGATCGACATCCTCGTTAACAACGCCGGCGAACAGCACCCGGACAAGGACATCACCGACATCACCGAGGAGCAGCTTCGACGCACGTTCCAGACCAACATCTTCGGCATGTTTTTCATGACGCAGGCCGCGCGTCCGTATCTCAGAAGCGGTGCCGCCATCGTCAACTGCACTTCCGTCACGAGCTACCAGGGTTCCAGCGAGCTGCTCGACTACAGCTCGACGAAGGGCGCGATCACATCTTTCACGCGAGCCCTCTCGGAGAACCTGGTCGAGAAGGGAATACGCGTGAATGCGGTGGCTCCCGGGCCGATCTGGACGCCACTCAACCCGATGGGCGGAGCAAGCCGGGAGAAGCTGAAGCATTTCGGCGAAAGCACGCCGATGAAGCGCCCGGGGCAGCCAAACGAGGTCGCCCCGAGCTTCCTGTTCCTGGCGTGCGACGATTCCAGCTACATGTCCGGGCAGGTGCTGCACCCGAACGGCGGCACGGTCGTGAACGGATAGGGCACGCCAATGCCGATCGACAGTTCGCCTCCGCCGGAGAAGGCAAGAAAAGCAGCCATCGGCGTCGTCGCCGTGATCGCCTTCATCATCGCGGCGCTATTCATTGGCTTCAACCTGAACCACGCTCAGACGCAGCGCGAACTGCAGTCCGGCCGGGTCGATCCAAGGGACGCTCCTAAGAGCTCCACGGATCTGCGGGCGCCGAGGCCTCCTCAAAAATGACCTCGGCACTGAACGCAAAATGCCCGCCGTGAGGCGGGCATTCGCTCTTCGACCGAGGCTCATTTCCGTTCGCGACGGTCTGCGCGTGGACTGCCCGCGGCGAGTGCTACGGCGCCGACGATGCCCATAACTCCAAGGGCGAATGGAAGCGCGCGGTAGCATGCGCGACATCCGCGGCGCCGCGTGGCCTCAGTCATCACTGTCGATCTGACGGCGGAGTTCGATGTCGACCGCGCCATTGACCGCCTCAGCCAAACGCGACGGAAGGTCTGGGAATTCCTCTAGGATTTCGCTTTCCGAAATTCCCAGAGCCTCAGCTGCACTGATCGCCACTCCTGCCAGCTGCTCCAATCGAGCATCGTTCCCATCTTCCAGGAACGCCTCAGTGGCCACATTCTCAGCGATCCACGCTTCGACAAACGCCACGGCTCTTTCGGACATTGGTGCCTCGCCATTACTGCCTGGCCAAGAACGCTGCAGCGGCTCTCCAGTTGCCTTCGACGCGCTTCTGCCGGGAGCTGCTCAGGTCTTGCGCAACTTGCCGAGGTTCCCCGGAAGACCCGATATCCGAAGGTCGTCCGGCCGGTTCAAACCCTCCGAAGGCTCGGGACCATGACAGTTTTCGCCTTTATGCTGCTCATCCCAAGATCGGATAGCTGCGACCAGTTCGGCATGCTCGGCCGCGGAAGGAGAGCCATCTGGCGCGTTTGAAAGCGAGCTCGCCCGCGCGACCGCCGCCTCGTACTCGTCGTGGTTCGAGATTTTCACGCTATTCTCCTTTCCCGTCATGCAGCCAACAGCTTGTCGATGGTCATGGGAAGGCTGCGCAGGCGCTTGCCTGTCGCGTGGTGGATCGCATTCGCGATGGCGGCCGCGGTGCCGACGATGCCAATCTCGCCGAGTCCCTTGACGCCGATCGGGCTCGCCTTGTCGTCCTGCTCTTCGACGAAGACCACGTCGATGTCGTAGATGTCGGCGTTTGACGGGACATGATATTCGGCAAGCGAGTGGTTCACGATGCGACCGAGGCGGTGATCGGTCAGGGTCTCCTCATGCAGCGCCATGCCGATGCCCCAAACCACACCGCCGATGATCTGGCTGCGGGCGGTCTTGGGATTGAGTATGCGCCCGGCCGCGACCGCGTTGACGACGCGCGTCACGCGAATCTGTCCGAGCTCCTCGTCGATCCGCACCTCTGCGAACACGGCCGAATGCGTATAGGAGACGTAGCGCATCGCCCCGATCAAGCCGGGGCTGGCGCTCTTCTCCGCCTCCAGCTTCGTTTCGCCAGACGCGGCAATAGCCTGGGCCAGGGAAACGGATTTCGCGGGGTTGGTTCGCAGGAGGATGCTGCCATTCGCGAAGGCGATGTCGTCCAAGCTGGCATCCGCCAGCGGCGAGCCATCGACTTTCCGCGCCAGCTTGAAGAGCTGCGCCTGCAACTCTTGGCACGCTGCCATCACAGCGCTGCCAGCTGAGGCCGCCGTCCACGACCCGCCCTGCACCGGTGAAGCCGGAAGGGTCGAGTCTGCCAGCCTCACGGTGACCTGCTCCATCTCCAGGCCGAGCGTCTCGGCGCCGATCTGGCTCAGGATGGTGTACGTTCCGGTGCCGATGTCGGAGGTCGCGCAGGAGAGTTCGAGGCGGCCATCGGCCGTGAAGACCGCGCGCGCGGCTGTCTTCATCATTCCCGCCTCCCAGACGCCGCTTGCCATGCCCCAGCCGATCAGCTCGCGGCCGTCGCGCATCGAGCTCGGCTGTGCGATGCGCTTGGTCCAGCCGAACCGTGCTGCGCCCTCACGATAGCAGGCCCGGAGCTCCTTCGAGGTGAAGGCCTTGCCATTGTTCTCATCATGGTCAGTGTAGTTCCGCAGGCGCAGATCGATCGGATCGATATTCGCCGCGATCGCCAGTTCGTCCATCGCGCTTTCGAGCGCGAACAGACCGAGCGGCGCGCCCGGCGCCCGCATGTCTCCGGGAGAGTAGATGTCGAGCTTGGCCAGTTCGTAGCGCAGGTCGACATTAGGCGCGTGATAGAGCATGCCCGACCAGTTGACGACGTTCTCCTGGTGATCCTCGAACTGCGAGGTCGCGGCGACTGCGTGGTGCTGGATCGACACCAGCTTGCCGCCGGCATCGGCGCCGAGCGACACGGCATTGATCGTCTCCGGCCGGTGGACGTGGCTGAACATCTGCTGACGCGTCAGCTCGACGCGCACCGAGCGTTTGAGCGCCAGTGACGCCATCACGGCGAGGAAGAGCTGGTGCTGTGGGCGCAGGCCCGAGCCGAAGCCGCCACCGACATAAGGCGCGACAACGCGGACGTCGTCGCTCGAAAGCCCGAACACGCTGGCGACATAGGCTTGGCTGTTCTGGACGCCCTGCGTCTTGTCATGGACGGTGATCTTACCCTTCCCCTCCCAGATCACGGTCGTCGCGTGCGGCTCCATCGGATTGTGGTGCTCAGCAGCGATGGCATATTCCGCACTCACCCGGACCGGGGCCTCGCTGAACGCCTTTATGGCATCCCCGCGCGGATCGGGCGGAGGGGCGATGCCCATGCGCTTCTTGGGGGGCTCGTAGGCATCGCTGCGTGCGATGCTCAGATCGGTGAGGTGCGGACCCTCGTCGTAGGAGACCGTGACGAGTGCGGCGGCGTCGCGTGCTGCGTCGAAGCTGGTCGCCACGACCAGCGCGATGGGCTGGCCGTTGTACTGAATCTCGTCGCTGTAGAGCGGGCGGAACGGTGAGCCGGGAGGTCCGACCTGGTCGCGGTACTTGTAGGTGAACCACGCGGTCTGCGGCCGGTTCTCGTGCGTGAAGACCTTTAGCACGCCGCGCGCGGCTTCCGCCGCGGTGACATCGATCGAACGGATACGCCCGCGAGCGATCGCGCTTTCGACGATGTAGCCGTAGCTGAGATCGCCCGTAGCGAACTCGGCGGCGTAGGTTGCAGCGCCTGTGACCTTGGCCGGGCCGTCGACGCGGTTGCGGGGGGAGCCGATATGCGGATCGTTTCTCAGCATGGCGTTCTCCTCACGCGATCCGCTTGTCGGTCAAGGACTGCGGTGTGCCGGACGCCGCCTGAGACAGCGCGCGAACGATCGCGCGGCGCGCGAGATCGATCTTGAAGGCGTTGTGTTCGTGCGGCTGGGCGCCTGCGAGCAGGATATCGGCGGCGCGGGAGAAGGATGCGTCGTCAGCGGACATGCCAACGAGAACCTCCTCGGCTTCCGACCTGCGCCAAGGCTTGTGCGCCACGCCGCCGAGCGCCAGCCGCGGCGCTGCGATCCGGCCGCCATCGATTTGCAGAGCCGCCGCAACCGACACCAGCGCGAAGGCGTAGGACAAGCGGTCGCGCAGCTTGAGATAGCTATAGTTCCCGGCGAAAGCTGACGCCTCTCGCGGCAGCGTTACCGCGACGACGATCTCGCCTGAGCGCAGGGTGTTGTCGCGCTGAGGCTCGTCTCCGGGCAGGCGATGATAGTCGGCGAAGGCGATCCGCCGCTTGCCATCCGGCCCGACAACCTCGACCTCAGCATCGAGCGCCGCCAATGCGACGCACATGTCCGAGGGATGCGTCGCGATGCAGTGGTCGCTTGCACCAATGATGGCATGGATGCGGTTGACGCCACCGATCGCGCCGCAGCCTGAGCCCGGCTCGCGCTTGTTGCAGGGCGTGGCGACGTCGTTGAAGTAGTAGCAGCGGGTGCGTTGGTTGAGATTGCCGCCCGTCGTGGCGGCGTTCCGCAATTGCGGCGTCGCACCTGCGAGCACGGCATGGGCCAGCAGCGGATAGCGCGCGTAGATGCGCTCGTCATAGGCGACGTCGCTGTTGGGCACGAGCGCGCCGATGCGCAGCCCGCCATCCGGGGTCTCGGAGATGCCGCGCAGTTCGTCGAGACCTGTCACATCGACCAATTCACCCGGGCGCTCTACCTCGTATTTCATCAGATCGACGAGGTTCGTCCCTCCTGCGATGATCGCTGCGGCCGGGTTGCCCCGGAGATGTGAGATCGCGTCCGCAAGGGTTTCTGCGCGATGATAGGAAAAGCGGTTCATTCAGCGGCCTCCCGACTGACGCCCGAGCGCTGGACCAGCACGTCCTCGATCGCGTCGACAATGTTGGGATAGGCGCCGCAGCGACAGATATTGCCGCTCATCAACTCGCGGATCTCGTCTCGCGTGGCGGCATGCCCTTCCTCGATCAGCGCGATGCCGGAGCAGATCTGTCCAGGCGTACAGTAGCCGCACTGGAAGGCGTCGCGCTCGATGAAGGCCTGCTGCAACGGGTGCAGTTGGCTGGCCTGCCCGACGCCCTCGATCGTGGTGATCTCCTTGCCATCCTGCATGACGGCAAGCTGAAGGCACGAATTGATGCGACGGCCGTCGATGAGGACGGTACAAGCGCCGCATTGGCCATGATCGCACCCCTTTTTCGTGCCCGTCAGCGCCAGATCGTGCCTGAGCAGGTCAAGGAGCGTGGTCGAGGGTTGGACCGCGATGCGGCGCGGCTCGCCATTGATCGTGACCTGGATTGGAATACCGGACGGGCCGGGTTGAGTCTGGAACATCCGGAGCGCTCCAATCCGATGATGATGACCCCCCGGCCGCTGATGAGGTTCAAACAGGTCGCCTCGAATGAAGTTCCCTGGAAGTGGAATAGCTCGCATCTCGCGAGTCGTGGCCGCTCAGGCGGGCAGATCGACGTCTTCCAGCCTCCGGGGCTGGTGCATCGGGCAGCCGCTGTTATCGGATCGGAAGCGCGCCGAGCTGCGATAGGCAGCCTTGCGCAGCCGCATGATCGAACCGAGCGGACGATGCGCCGCGAGCCCATGCCAGGGACTGAAGAACTGACCGTCATCGATCGCGCGCGACTTCTCCTCGTCCCAGGCGATCTGAGTGGGGGCACTGATCGTCGCGACCGTCCGATAGGGGCTCTGTTCCTCCGGCCACTCGACGCTCGCATCCTCTATCGGCATCGTCTCAAGGTCGGTGCAGAGCTGGATACGAAGTTCCCAGCGGCCGCCATGATGGGCGAAGAAGGCGTTGCAAGCCTCGCGCAGCCCGTCCGGGTGCCCAAAGACCTTGACCGGCTGATCGGTGAGGCTGGTCAATTCAGGGAGGACGGGGACGAGCTGGACCTTGGCCATGTACTCGCCAAACAGGATCGGGGCGGCGCTGAAATATGTCTCGCCGAGAGGATGCGTAGCCGGATGCCCGCCGAGCTGCTTCAGAGTCGCGCTTTTGCCGCCGACACTTTCGACCGCGGTCTCGATGCCCCGTAACGTGTAGCTCAGGGCCTTCTTCAAGAACTGGACCTTGTCGGTGGTCGCCGCCAGGAGCTTGAGGTTTCCGAGGAAGGCCTTGCCATTGGGGGCGGCGAAGACTGGTCCATTGACCAGCACGAAATCCTGAACGGCCTCGGTCTCGGAGCCGGGGAGGCGGTCGCCCTCGACCCCGATCACCTTCATGGCCAGCCCGCGAGGCACGGATACATCGTCGTCAAGAACATCGCCCGGGATCGTCGAGAGCCGCATGATGACGGGATAGCTGCCGGGCGTGGCAAAGAGGCCTTGAGCAAGTTCGGGCGGCAGGTCCGAGCTCACCGTCATCTCGCCATGGAGCAGCGCGTGACTCTTGGCGTGTACGCTGCGTAGCGGGCGGCCCTCTTCCTTGAGGGTCGTTTCGCTGATGCTGCGAAGCGTCGAGACGAGCCCATTCTCGGTCGCGCGTTCCTGCGGTTCGGGCTGCTTGAACTCTGGGCGATAGGCCAGGGGAGGGGTCGCTAGCTCGCTACGATCGGACATTGAGGGCTCCTGGGGAACCCTTGCCAAACACCCGTCAAGCTCCACCTGTTCCAGACTGCCGGCTTTCAGCGCTCATACGCCCGCATATCGAGCTAGGCCCGGTGCGGTGCATCAAAATTCGAGCATCCGTGCGTCGTCTCGGTGCGGCCGCTGCAAAAGGGGAACCTCCCTTGAATCGGGCTGTTCAGCTTAGAGTCAAAGCGCTGGGGGAACAGCGCTCGTGGACGACGGAACTATGTCCCGCGTCTGCGCTGCCCAATCCTCTGGAGAGCCTAATGGCCCACACCGTCTCGGATTTCATCTGGAGCCGACTGCACGAATGGGGTGTCAGGCGCGTTTACGGCTATCCAGGTGACGGCATCGGCGGACTGATCGCGGCCCTGCAGCGGCGAGAGAAAGACATCGAATTCGTCCAGGCCCGGCACGAGGAGATGGCGAGCCTTATGGCATCGGGCGAGAGCCGCTTCACGGGAAAAGTCGGGGTGTGCATCGCGACTTCGGGACCGGGAGCCGTGCACCTCCTGAACGGCCTGTACGACGCGCGGCTCGATCACCGTCCGGTCGTAGCGTTGGTCGGGCAGCAGGCTCGCTCGGCGATGGGTTCCCACTATCAGCAGGATCTCGATCTTCAGTCGCTGTTCAAGGACGTTGCCGGCGCCTATGTCGAGACAGCTTCTGTCGCCACCCAGGTGCCACACCTCATTGACCGCGCCTTCCGGATCGCTGAGGCGCAACGTCGCGTTACCTGCGTCATTCTACCGAACGACCTTCAGCTCGAAACCATGGAGGAGCCGACGCGCGAGCACGGCATGACCCATTCCGGTGTCGGGATCGAACTCTCGCCGGTCGTTCCCGCCGAGCCGGCTCTGCAGCGCGCGGCCGATGTGCTCAACGCAGGGAAGAAGGTCGCGATCCTGGTTGGCGCCGGCGCGCTCGGCGCGACCGATGCCGTGCTCGCCACGGCGGAGAAGCTGAAGGCAGGCATCGCTAAAGCGTTGCTCGGCAAAGCCGCTGTCCCGGACGACGTGGCGTTTTGCACCGGGTCGATCGGGTTGCTCGGCACAAAGGCCAGCTGGGACCTGATGCGGGATTGCGACACGCTGCTGATGGTCGGGTCCGGTTTTCCGTATACGGAATTCTTGCCGGCGCCGGGACAGGCCCGCGGCGTCCAGATCGACATCGATGCAGGCATGCTGGGCCTACGGTATCCGATGGAGGTCAATCTCATCGGCGACGCGGCGGCAACGTTGGAAGCTCTCCTCCCTCTGCTGAAACCCAAGGCGGACGGCGAATGGCGTACGACGATTGAGGCGAATGTCAGCGAAGCCTGGCAAGAAGCCCGGGACAGCGCATTGGTTGAGGCCTCGCCGATCAATCCCCAGCGCGTGGCATCGGAATTGTCGGATCGCCTTCCGGACCACTGCATCGTCACCGCCGACAGCGGGACCACGACCGTCTGGTATGCCCGGCATCTCCGATTTCGGCGCGGGATGATGGGATCCGTTTCCGGCACTTTGGCCACGATGGGCTGTGCTGTTCCCTATGCGATTGCAGCGAAGTTTGCGCATCCTGGCCGGCCTGCGATTGCTCTAGCCGGCGACGGCGCGATGCAGATGAACGGTATGTCCGAACTCGTGACGATTGCGAAATACTGGAAGCGGTGGAGTGATCCCCGCTTCATTGTCATGGTGCTGAACAATCGCGAGCTAGCCTATGTGACCTGGGAAGAGCGCATCCAGGCCGGCGACCCAAAATGGCCGACCAGCCAGGATCTCCCTGATATCCCGTACGCCGATATCGCGAAGCTCATGGGTCTGGGCGGGCGTCGCGTCGAAGACCCCGAGCAGGTCGGGCCGGCATGGGACGAGGCCCTCGCGGCCGACCGGCCCTTCGTTCTCGACATGGTCACCGATCCAAACATTCCGCCGTTACCGCCTCACATTACCTTCGCTCAGGCGCGTGGATTGGCGGGCGCCCTGATTAGCGGCGATCCCGAAACCGGCAACGTGGTCACCAATACCGCGCGTTCGCTGCTCGGGACGCTTTTGCCGTCGCGAAAAGATCGCTGAATACCCCTGCCGCAGGTGGGTTCGCCAGAACGGCCTTCAGCCTCAAAAACGATTGGATTTCCAAATGACGCTCAAAATCTTGGCTCTCAATTGTACCCTGAAATCCGAAGGTGAGTCTTCAACCCAGCGCATCCTGGAATCGGCTCTCGATGAGTTCCCCGCCAACTGTAAGCAGGAAATCGTTCGAGTCGCTGCGCTCAACATCAAGCCGGGTGTCTCCTCCGACGAAGGGAAAGGCGACGACTGGCCGGCGCTCAGGCGCAAGATCGATGCTTGCGACATTCTGCTCATCGGCACCCCGATCTGGCTAGGCCAGCCATCGAGCGTCGCCAAGCGCGTTCTGGAGCGCATGGATGCCTTCCTCGACGAAGCGGACGATCAGAACCGAACGCCTGCTTATGGCAAGGTCGCTGCCATCGCCGTCGTGGGCAATGAGGATGGAGCCCATCACGTTTCCGCTGAAATCGCCCAGGCATTGTTCGATGTCGGGTTTACGATCGCGGCGGGCGGCCCGACCTATTGGGTCGGCGAGGCGATGGGCAGCGTGAACTTCATTGATCTCGACGAAATTCCTGAAACCACCGCCAAGGCGAACCGAATGCTCGCGCGCAATGCAGCACATCTAGCCGGCTTGCTGAAGCGGCATGCCTATCCGGGCTATTGAGAGAACAGAACGCCAAGAAGCGCTGCCTCCGGCGAGACCGAATCCTACTCGACCAGCTTGGCACGCCTTTCCCGCCAAGCGGCAGAGGTCTGCGGTTTCACAAAGATCGAGACGATGTCCGAGCGGCGTTTCTTCAGCCTCGCTTCGATGCGCTCCACGCAATCCTCGATATCCCCCGTGGAGCGGTCATCTTTGAATTCGAGGCTCAGAGCCACGACGATCTGATCGGGCCCCAGATGAACCGTTGTCATGCCGTTGACACGCTCGACATCGGGATCACCCTCGACTGCAGCCCTGATCTCTTCCTGCACATGGGGCAGAGCGGCTTCTCCGATGAGTAGGGCCTTGCTTTCCCGTGCGAGAAGCATCGCGGTGGCAGCGAGAATGACGCCGATCAGGATCGAGGCCACGCCATCGAGCTCCGGCCGCTCGAAATAAGCCGCTGCCGTGATGCCGATGAATGCGATGAGTAAGCCGAGTAGCGCTGCGGTGTCTTCGAACAGCACCGTGAAGACGCTCGGATCCTTGCTTTGCCGGACGGCGGCGAAGTAGCTCAGCGAGCCCTTGGCAACCTTGAATTCCTTCAGCGCGACCCCCCAGGAATAGCCTTCGAACAGGGCCGAGAGGCCGAGCACGACATAGTTCGCGGTCAGGTTCGTTGCTGGATGCGGCGTAATGACATGCGTCACGCCCTCGTACAGCGAAACGCCGGCCCCAATCGCGAAAACCAGCAGCGCGACAATGAAGCTCCAGAAATAGAGTTCACGGCCATGCCCGAAGGGATGCGTGAGATCGGGTGGCCGAGCGGCCCGGTTCAAGCCATAGAGCAGAAGCGCGCCATTGCCTGTGTCGACCAGGGAGTGAACGCCCTCCGACAGCATCGCCGAGCTGCCAGTCCAAGCCGCGGCGATAAATTTCGTCACCGCGATCAGGAAATTCCCTGCCAGCGCCGCGTAGATGACTTTCCGTGATCCCGAATGCGCCGCCATGCCGCCCCCCGCCTAGGCGCAACGAGCTGTCATGACGAGGGTTCCCAGCGCGGTTCGAGGACCCCAAATCGAGGATGGTCTCCCAACCCGCGCGCTTTGCATTGATCGGCAAACCATTCCTGTCTTGCAGCGAAGCTTCCGTGTCGCCCTCAGAAACCACAAGACTGAGCGGGAACTTAGAAACCTTCCACGTCGTTTTCACAGGACTGTGCCATGGCGGGTTCACTCTGCCTGGTCTTCGTCCAACCGATCGCGCGTCGTTCCCAGCGCTTGGCATGCAGCCGCGATTTCGTCACGCGGATCAGCGGCTGGCTAGCCAATGAAGGATAAAGTTCGATGGCCCGCTCCCCCCGCGACGATGCTTCCGGTTCCAAAGCCAAGGTCGGCAATGGCGGCGAGCTACATCAAGCAGCTTCTGCAGCCGATGCGCGGATCACCACCAATCATGGTGTTCCCATCAGCGACAACCAAAATTCGCTGAAGGCCGGCGGTCGCGGTCCGACGCTGCTGGAAGACTTTATCCTCCGTGAGAAAATCCAGCATTTCGACCACGAGCGCATCCCTGAGCGCATCGTTCACGCCCGCGGCTCGGCCGCCCATGGCTTCTTCGAACTGACGGAATCACTCGGCGATTTCACCCGCGCGAAGGTGCTGACCGAGGTCGGCGTCAAGACCGAGGTCTTCACGCGCTTCTCGACGGTGGCCGGTGGAGCAGGCTCGGTCGACACGCCCCGCGACGTGCGTGGCTTCGCAGTGAAGTTCTACACGAAGGAAGGCAATTGGGACCTCGTCGGCAACAATATCCCGGTCTTCTTCATCCAGGACGCGATCAAGTTTCCCGACCTGATCCATGCCGTGAAGATGGAGGCCGATCGCGGCTACCCGCAGGCCGCCAGCGCCCATGATACCTTCTGGGACTTCATCGGACTGATGCCGGAAGCGACCCATATGATCATGTGGGCGATGTCGGACCGGACCATCCCACGTTCGCTTCGGATGATCGAAGGCTTCGGCGTCAACACCTTCCGCCTGCTGAACGACAAGGACGAGCCGACCTTCGTCAAGTTCCATTGGCGCCCAAAGCTCGGCACGCAATCGACATGCTGGGACGAGGCGGTGAAGATCGCCGGCGCCGATCCCGACTACCATCGCCGCGATCTGCATGAGGCCATCGCCAAGGGGGACTTCCCGGAATGGGAATTCGGCGTGCAACTGCTCAGCCAGGACGAAGCCGACGCGCTGCCTTTCGACATCCTCGACGCAACCAAGGTGATCCCGGAGGAGCTGGTGCCGATCCGCATGATCGGCCGCATGGTGCTGAACCGCAACCCGGACAATTTCTTCGCCGAGACCGAGCAGGCCGCGTTCCTGCCAACCAATATGCCGCCTGGCATCGATGTCTCGGAAGACCCGCTCCTGCAAGGCCGGCTGTTCTCCTACCAGGACACGCAGCTCTCGCGGCTCGGGACCGTGAACTTCCACCAGATCCCGATCAACAGAGCCAAGGGCTGCCCCTTCCAGAACCTGCAGCGCGACGGACATATGCAGACGCAAGTCTTCACCGGCCGCGCGAACTACGAACCGAACAGCCTTGCCGAGGCTGGCGAAGACGGAGGCCCGCGCGAGGACCCTGTCGGCGGCTTCCGGACGGCGGCGATCCCGGTCGAGGAGCATAAGGTGCGTTTGCGCGCGGAGAGTTTCGCTGACCACTACAGCCATGCGCGGCTGTTCTTCCGCTCGCAGAGTGAGATCGAGCAGGCCCACCTCGCGAGCGCACTCGTCTTCGAGCTGTCAAAGGTCACGCTGGAGCATGTCCGCAACCGCGTGATGTCGAACCTCGTCAATGTCGACGAGGCCTTGGCGCAGCGCGTTGCAGACGGACTCGCCATGCCTCTCCCGAAGGGTTCGAAGCCCGCAGCGATCCCGATGGACATGGAGCCATCGCCGGCACTCCGCATCGTCGGCAAGTACCCCGAGACCCTGAAGGGCCGGACTGTCGGCATACTTGTCTCTGATGGGGCGGACGGAGCCCGGATCACAGCCGTCAAGGCTGCCGTCGAAGGCGATGGCGGAGCCGTCAAGATCGTCGCGCCGAAGATCGGCGGGGTGAAGCTCAAGGATGGCAAGACTCTCAAGGCCGATGGCCAGCTCGCTGGCGCGCCCTCTGTGCTCTTCGACGCGATCGCGATCATTGTCTCGGAGGCCGGTTGCGCCGCGCTGCTGAAAGAGGGTGCGGCGATCGACTTTGCCAAGGACGCTTTCGGGCATCTCAAGGCGATCGGCTACAGTGCAGAGGCCAAGCCACTTCTCGACAAGGCCGGTGTAGTGCCAGACGACGGCGTGGTCGCGCTCGGCAATTCAGCGGCTGATTTCCTGCAGCCCGCGCGCACGCGCCAATGGGCCCGCGAGCCCAGTGTCCGCACTCTGGCCTGAACGGACAACAAGGCTGCCGTGTCCGCTCGGGATGAGATGGGTCTGCCGGTCGTGGCCAGCTTTGTGTGGGCAGTCTCACCGCAAGTGGAGGGGCGTTCTTGCAGCAAAGCTAGCTTCGCGCTGGGAACGCCAGAGAAGATCGCACAGCGAAGGCGCTGCCGCGAAATTGCCGGCCGTAATCTGGTCCGCGACGCTGGCCGCCGACCGGCGGGGCGGCTACGCAAAGGGCCGGCTTAGGTGAGGGGACCCGGCGAGGCCGAAGCGCCAGAGGCGGTCCAGGGCTCTCGAAATTCCGATTCTCGGGCCGCACACCAGCATCGGCGGGCTGCTCCTATCGATCAGAAGAAATGGCGGCTCCGATAGGCTCAGTCCATTGTGGCTGGCATTGACGCCGAGGGCTTGCGCAAGCCGCCCGGGACCCGAACAAAGGTTTTTTGGGCTGCCGCGGCGATCCGCCATCCGATCGATTCCTCGCTCCGGAGCGAGCGCGCGAATGAGAACCGCGCCTCCGTCGACCGCGACGGCGTTGAGGCACCAATGCAGGCCATAGGACCGGTAGACGTAGGCGTGAAGAGACGCGCCGAACATGGCCGCGTTGGTAAGAGTGGGCCCTCGGAAGCTGTGCGAAGCGGATCGTCGCGCGTGTAGGCCTCGGTCTCCACGATCGTTCCACCCACGCCGTCGACCAGCAATGCGACCCCGATAAGCCGCTGTGCGAGGGCAGGGGCATCGAGTTCCGTCATGGCAGAGGCTGGGCGTGGTTTCGTGACATGGAGGCAAGCGTTCGCGCCGCCGCAGTAGAAGATCCCGGGTCCTGGAAATTGCTCGGGCCGATCCGGCTAGCGAGAAGCCGTGGAGATCGTCACCAGCGGTAGCAGACCTCGGCCGCAGATATTCAATAATGCCCGCAGCGAGACGACGCGGTTCTCTTCCGGGCCGGCCCCAGAAAAGTCCGGCCTCGCGTAACGTGGCCGGACCTTGTCATAGATTACTAGTGTTTAAGCCTGGCGAAGTGATCCGTCATTCAATGACCTGAATGATCCTTCGGGACTGTGGCTCGACGATCACTGTGCGATCGTTGACGACCGTACAGCGATAGCCCTTGGTGCCGAACTCGGACGGCACTTCGCGATAGGTCACGCCGCTCTCGGGCAGTACCGCTCCAACCCGAACGTCTTCGCGGTAGGTGTAGGACGGCACTTCGTTGGCGCGCACGTAGGTCTTGAAGCGCGGCGTTACATCGCCGGCGATCCCGCCAACGACCGCGCCGCCCACACCGCCCACAACCGCGCCGACCGGGCCGCCGACAATCGCGCCTCCCACGGCCCCCGTGGCTGCACCCGCCGCCGCGCCGCCGCGCGCGCCTTCCGGGTTCTGCGCATGGGCCAGAGCGGGAGCCATCAGAACCGCCGCGATCACAAGGTTACTTCTTCATGGGTTCGTCTCCTTGGAAGCCCCCCGACTGTCGAGACAACTTGAGTGGCTGTCGCGTGTTCCACGGCCCTAGCGCCCAGGCGATCCAGCCAGACAACGCGGAAGCCTGAGCTGATGCTGACTTGCGTTGGCCAGTTACAGTGCTGATCTCAGGCTCATGGAGCGCATCAGAGTTATCGACCTGGAGACGGCCGGCGAGGGGGCCGCACGATGTCTGCGAGGTCGGCTGGCAGGATGTCGCTATCGGCGCGGACGGCCGGTGGGAGCTTGCCGAGGAGCGCGGCGCCCACCTCGTGAACCCCGGCAGGCTGATCTCTCCAGACACGATGGCGGTGCACCACATTCGCGACGAGGACGTGGCTGGAGCACCGTTCTGGAAAGAGATTGCATCTTCCGTGCTCCGCCCGGCGGGCGGCCTTGCCGCGCTGGCGGCGCACCGAGCGGCCTTTGAACAGCGCTTCTGCCGGCCGGGTTTAACTGGAGGCGCGCAGTGGGTCTGCACCTGGAAGTGCGCCTTGCGGCTCTGGCCTGATCTGCCGCGCTTCTGAACCAGATGCTCCGTTACTTGAGACGGCCGACCGGGCTCGTGCACGAGGTCGGGTTGCCCGCGCACCGAGCCATGCCTGACGCTTACGTTACGGCGCACCACCTGCGCGACATGCTGAACGAGACCTCGCTTGCCCAATTGCTCGCCTGGAGCAGCTCGACACGCAGGGTCTTCCGAATACGGCAGCCTCCCGATTGCGTTACGTTGAGGAACGAGCGTCGCGAGCCTCCCTCTCCGGTACGCCTTAGGGCCAGCGGAACGCCGCGCCGTCGCCGCGTTAGCGCCGGATTCGACCTTGTTGCTCAAAGAATGCGTCGACCTTGTGCGGAAGGTCAGGCAGAAGCCCTGGCGCACCGGAACTAGTAGTCTCGCCATCCATTGATCCGCTCAAGGGAGGATCGAATGGCAGACGACGATACTAATCTCGGACACCAGAACCGCTCTCGCATCGATGTGAGCGAGGAACGCGAAGTCCGCTACTGGACCGACAGACTTGGGGTGTCCAAATCGCAGCTTGAGGAGGCAGTCCGAGAGGTCGGGCCCACGGCGGAAGCCGTGGAAACCGAACTTCGCAGGAAGACCCTGGCGGGCTGTCCGTGAGCGAGACTCTCACGATCCGCAGAATGGGTAACGACTGGCTCATTTGCGAGCCCGGCTCGCGCACCCGCATCGTTTCGCCCGGCAGCGGCGTGGTGGAGCGCATCGTGGCCGACTGGAACGCAGAGGAGGCGAAGCCTGTGAATATCGATTCGATCGCGGCCTACGAAGCGGCGGCGGCCAAAATCCACCAGCTTGCCGATGCCAGAGAAGGGTCGCCGGAGGCGGCCGAATTGGCTGCTTTGGTCGCGGCGATGAAGAATTGGGAGGAGCGCGGGCAGGGCGCTGGGGCAACGCCAGCTCTCGGAAACTACAAAACGCCCGCGCGGCCGGGCCAGCCAGGCAATGAGCGTGAAGAGAGGCAAGGCCCCAATCCCCGCTCAGCCCACTCCAGCGGTCCCCATCCGCCATACGACGTCAACGATCGGGAGGGCGCGGCAGCGGAAAAGCACGCCGCGGGGGCGTCCGATCACCAGGAGTCGGCTGCGCCCGCCAATCGCCCGAGCGGAAACATCAGGTCTACTTAGCACGAGCGAACGGCCATCTCACATGACGACGGATCCAATTCGGACCTTCGAGGAACTCGCGCTGGCCTTGAAGCGCTTCGAGGAGCTGTTCGGAGCCGCCGAAGGATCAAACGAGGCTCGCGAGCTGCGCAATGTGTCTGCCCGCCTCAGGAGCTTCGAGGATAGGGTCGCGGCCGGACTGGCAGTACAAAAGGCCCGATCGCGGTGCACACTCGATCGGTTCTCAGCTTACTGTCAGAAGCCAGCGAACACGCCGTAGCCGCAATGCCATCGCCAGACCCCCCGTATCCCCCCAGGCCAAACCATACCTCCGACGAGGAGGGCGTTAGCGAACTACGCTTAGACAGGCTTGAAAGCGCCGGGATACTGGCGGAGCGCCTCATCTCGCACTGCCTTGCGAGAAAGGAGCGCGTTGTGGTGGCGGAATCGTGCACCGCCGGCTTGCTCGGCCAGACGCTTTCTTGCTGTTTCGGCGCTGCGACTGCATTCGATGGCGGTTTCCTGACCTACACCAAGGAAGCCAAGTCGCAGATGCTGGGTGTACCGAGGGATTTGCTTAGAGCTGCACCGCGGTTCACCGCCGCGTGGCGGCCTCGATGGCCGAGGGTGCGCTCGCACGGAGTCCTGGCACGGTCTCTCTGTCGGTTACCGGTGTTACCCGCGACGCTCCAGACGAGGACGGCAACCCAATCGGTCGCGTAATTGTAGGTTGCGCGACCGCGACAGGGAAGCAGACAATCCACTGCGAGTTCGGACGACTGGCTTCCTCCGCGCTCAATCAATTGGCGGTCGCTGCCGCGCTGGCATTCGCCTTGCGCCAATTCGGAGACAAAAGCGTCTCTCCGGCCTTCTAAACGTTCGCGCTGTCGCGGTTGCCCTCAAATTGGTCCGTGCCCTGCAAGGCCGACAGCCAGTGCTCCCGTCGCGGCACCCACAACTCGTACTGGGGGGTAAGCGTGCTCGGAGCGTCGTCGAGGGAACCGATGCGGATCTCGATCTCGTTGCTGCCATCGCTGGACGCGAAGAGCGTCGATCCGCAACTTGGGCAGAACGTCCGGTGGTCGGTCGAACTTGTCCACTGACTGGTCCGGCCCGTCACCCGAACCGCATCGCTTGGCCACACCGCGAAAGCCATGAAAGCCGACCCCGTCTCGCGCCGGCACGTCTGGCAGTGACAGACTCCAGTCCTCATCGGGTTCCCGGCCGCCCGGTAGCGCACCGCGCCGCAATTACAGCCGCCGCTCCGACCACCGCCATCGGCGCTACTTCCTCGCGACCGGGCGGCCCGGGTCGATCGGGCTCCAGGATGCGGAGGGCTTTCGATCGCCGTCCTCCGTCGCGGGAGGAATCTGTTTATCCGGTTTGGATCGCTCTGCCGCAGGCGTGCCCGAGCCGGGCCGAGGCCTGCTGTCCGTCGCTCGCCGGGGTTGGCCGACTGTGTCGTCCTCGGGCTTGGACATTGCGCTCCCTCCTTGTTCTGAGCGATGAATTGCCGACCCTTCTTTTGGTTCCGATGTTGCCGCGAGCACGCGACCAGACAGACGTTGCAAGGTACGCCCTCACCGAAAGCCCAGCATCAAGAATTCCCCTGCGGTTCGGATTCCGCAGCCCGACCTCGGTTGTGTTCGGCCTGGCGCCGTTGCCGCTGAAGGCTTCGTCCAGCAAGTACACCATCGGTAAGAAGCCTTCTGTGACGGCCTCCGCCCTCAGCTCTCAAACTTGGCGATAAGCCTCTCCGCGCGGTGTGCCGCCGTGCCGGGTGCGCGGGAGTCCATCGTTTAGACCAGCCGCCCGCATTCCCGGGCGGCCGCCTCGAATGTCGATCTGGCATCGGCTACAGACGCGCCTCCCTTGAGGGCTGCCATGCAGACGGCGACCGCTTCGCGCCAACTCTCGCCCGCTCCGGAATGACGCCAACTCAGGAGGTACTCCGCTGCACGCTCGACATTGCTGACAGCGTAGCGCTCCCCGGGGTTGGAGGTCGCGACATAGACCGGGGGTGAGAACCAGTGCAGCGGCATGAATTCCAATACGTCGGCATTGTGGATTCGTT
Organism: Allobosea sp. OAE752; assembly: GCF_050433265.1. Lineage (NCBI taxonomy): Bacteria > Pseudomonadati > Pseudomonadota > Alphaproteobacteria > Hyphomicrobiales > Alloboseaceae > Allobosea > Allobosea sp. OAE752. Next base: position 111,566 of record NZ_JBNPXO010000012.1, on the reverse strand, counting down.
CCGCCACACGCCGCATCTCGGCTTCGCGACCCCTGCGTTTATCGCGATCGACGCGCTGTCCAGTCGTTCCGCTAATCGATGTGCCACCAGCCTTTGAGCGCGAGCCTAGCGCTGTAGATCGCACGTCCCGAAGTATTTCTCACGGATACCGAAAACGTGCGCTCGTCCCCGTCGGGCATCTCGTCACGCGCCATGTCGGGCAACAGGCTGAGCGCGGCTTTACGAGCAGCTTGCGCGTCCGGATACTCGGAGCCCTCATTGTCGATGATGGGAACGGCGCCGTCTGACGAATCGATGTTGAATCGCGGCATGCACTAACTGATAGCACTCTGTTATGTTTTTCTGCAAAAATGCACCGAGGCGAACGGAGAACCCGAGTTGATCGGACTCGGATATTCAGCAATCGGATAGCCGAAAGGGCCGGTACTTTAAGAAGGCGGCGCCCGATCGTTATCGGCCTGCCGACATTGGAAGCCACTGTGCCGAAAAGACGGCGTGGCTCTGCAAAGAGCCGTTCTTGGCCGCAAAGCAGCAGGTGCGGTTCCGCGATAATCGGAGCCGGCACAGATGCCTGAAATCTCGCCAAAGGCGGGAGGAACAGCGGCCATCCCGAGGTGTTGCGATTTACTGACCGTCACCATCGGGATCGCAGCATGGATATCCGCGTCGGCTACCGCATCGAGATCACCACGACGCAGCCCCTCTCGTGCATGACGCTGCTCGACCCGCACCCCAGCCGCGACGGAGATGTGGTCGGAGGCCAGACGCCTCAAGTCACGTCGCTTGCCGACGGCACGGACGTGCCGGTCCGCGAATACACCGACGGGTTCGGGAACAGGTGCCGGCGGCTCATGGTGCCCACGGGCGGCGCACTCTTCACAAACGACATGATCGTCCGTGATGCCGGCGTCCCCGACCAGTGGGACAAGGACGCGCCAGAGGTCCCACCGGACGACCTCCCGTCCGAGGTCATCGAATACCTCCTGTCCAGTCGGTACTGCGAGGTCGACGAGTTGTCGGCCGCGGCATGGAGCCTGTTCGGCAATTTCGCTCCTGGCTGGAACCGCGTCCAGCAGATCTGCAATTACGTCAATGCGCAGATTAGGTTCGACTACCAGTTCGCCAGGAACACTCGTACCGCCGCGCAGGCGATGTATGAGCGCGTCGGCGTCTGCCGTGACTTCACACACCTCGCCATCGCGCTATGCCGGGCCATGAATATTCCCGCTCGCTACTGCAACGGCTTCCTCGGCGATATCGGCGTTCCCCCGGACCCCGCGCCGATGGACTACAACGCCTGGTTCGAGGCGTATCTCGGCGGCAAGTGGTACGTTTTCGACGCGCGCCACAACACGCCGCGGATTGGTCGCATACTGGTGGCACGAGGGCGGGACGCTGCCGACATCCCCATGATCCACACCTTCGGGCCTCACGTGCTCCAGTGCTTCGAGATCGTAACCGAGGAGGTCGCCGCCGCCGCGGGGTGATCCGGAACATCCCAACCGAGGTGGCGTTGGAACCCACGACGCCGCATGGGCGGTAAGGTTATAGGAGATGCTCCGATGGGTAGCACGACCGACAAGATCAAGGGCATGGCCAACGAGGCCGCCGGTAACGTCAAGCAGGCCGCCGGCAAAGCGATGGACAAGCCCGGGCTGCATGCCGAAGGCGTGGCGCAGGAGCGCAAGGGCGAGGCCCAGCAGGCGCTCGGCAAGGGCAAGGAAGCCGTTAAGAACGTCGTCGATAAGGCCTAAGCGGCTGCGACTTCGCAAGTGGGCGGTCGCCGAAAGGCGCCCGCCCTTTTTCTTTTGAAGCCTCGGCGATAGCAACGCCGAGGCTTCGCAGCATTAGGCGGCCTTCGCCACGGCAGCGCTGTTGGCCGGACCGCCGAGCTGCGTCAGCGCCTTGTCGGTCTTAGTCTCCTCGGCGAGGGTTGCGTCCAGGAGCTTCACTGCGTCCTTGTGGCCGAGCTGCTGCGCCCACGCCTTGAGCGTGCCGTACCGGGCCATCTCGTAGTGCTCGACAGCCTGCGCGGACGCCACCAGGCCTGCGTCTATCGCCGGACTGTCGCGGTAATCCTCGATGACCGCCTTGCCTTCCTCGATGATCCCGAGGATTGCGTCGCAGGTCTTGCCGCGCGGGGCCTTACCGATAAGTTCGAAGACCTCCGCGAGGCGCTCGACATGGCCCTCGGTTTCCTCGCGATGGGTTTCGAAGGCCTTCTTGAGCTCTGCGGACTGAGCTGCTTTCGCCATCTTGGGCAGCGTCTTCAGGATCTGCTTCTCGGCGTAATAGACGTCCTTGAGCATGTCGTGGAACAGGTCGTCGAGCGGCTTCGGCGTCGTGGCCATGGTCTTCCTCCAGCATTGGGTGGGTGGTGGAGGCCAAACGGGCGCCGAGGCTCCGTGTTCCTCCCTCTTCGAGCGCTTGGCGTTGGAACTTTGGCGGGCAACTTGCCGTTTGTTTTCGCATCTCGGCGAACGCCGCCACCTGCCTAATGGAGACCATCATGAAGAAGCTGCTCATCGCAACGTTGATCGCCTCCGCGACGTCCTTCGCCGCCCTGGCCCAGACGTCGACGACATCGCCCATGCCGGCGCCCAAGGCCGATGCCGACAAGAACGCCCCGCTGCCGGGTGCCAACAGCTTCACCGAGGGCCAGGCCAAGAGCCGCCTGGAGTCGAACGGCTATTCCAACGTCGGCGCCCTCAAGAAGGACGGCAACGGCGTCTGGAAAGGAACGGCCACTCATTCCGGTGCGCAGGTCAATGTGTCCGTCGACTATCGCGGCAATATCACCCGCAACTGATCCGTGCCGCTCGCACCCCGAACTCTGGAGAACGACATGACCCGCACCCTGACCCGATCCTACGACAATCACGCCACCGCCCGCTCGGTCGTCGAGCAGCTGGAGGCCGCCGGCGTTTCAAGCAGCGACATCAGCATCGTCGGACGAGATGGCGACACCGGTGAGACCAATGCCGCAGAGGGCGCCGGCATCGGCGCGGGCGTCGGCGGCGCCGCTGGCCTGCTGACCGGCCTCGGACTTCTCGCGATTCCGGGCGTTGGTCCCGTCGTCGCGGCCGGTTGGCTGGCGTCCACGGCGGCAGGCGCCGTCGCCGGTGCCGCCGCCGGCGGACTGGTCGGCTCCTTCGTGAAGGAAGGCCACGACGAGGATGAGGCCAACTACTATGCCGAGACGGTTCGCCGCGGCGGCTCGGTGGTCTCCGTACGGACCGAGCCGGAGCACGAAGCCACCGTCCAGGCGATCCTCGACGGCGCCACGCCGATCGACCGCTCGACCCGCGAGGCCGACTACCGCGCTGGCGGCTGGTCGCGCTTTGACGAGAACGCCGATCCGTATGTCCGCGACGCCACGGCGACCGGGCGCGTGCCGCCAGCGGTCATCTGATCGCTCGCCCAATTGCGAAAGACGGCCCCGGTGACCCCGGGGCCGTTGGCATTGATGTGCCGCGCACGTGATCAGGTGATCGGCGGCCGCAAGGGGCAGCCAAGTTGTCTCCTTGCCGCAATCGGCGGGCAAAGCGGCTGGCTCCTATCGGGCGCGGCGGAGGGCCCGCGGTTCTGGAGTGGGGCCGTCAGTCAATTCAGGCAGTTTCAACAAGGCGAGCGCCTGTCGGGCCTGTTCGAACTAGGGGCCGCCGGAGTAGATCCTCATGGTTGTACCAGCCCGACCATGCCCAACCATCGCTGAGACGAGATCCGGCGAGACGCCTGCTTGCTCCAGTCGCGTGATAAACCACCGCCGGAAGCTGTGAAAGTTAACGCGGGACCGACGCAGCTTGAGCATTCCCGAGGTATCTTCCCCCGGTAAAATCGGCTCATCATCGTAGTGGCGCCTACCGTCGGGAGCGATTTTGACCCGCGCGTGGACGTCGTCGACCTTGCATTGCCTCCTGTAGTCCGTGAACTGGTTGCTGGCCTTGAATGACCGCTCCCGCATGCTGTCCTTCTTCTTGACGGGCGGCCATTCAGGGAAAAAGTCGTCGGTGGGCAATTTCCCAAGGGAACGGCGCGCCACGATTTCCTCCAGATCTGGGTGAATCGGGACGTCGCGGGGGCCAGGCTCCGACTTCATGGCCTTGAAGGTGAATGCACCGTCGGCTGTATCTCCCACCTTCAGCGAGACGATAGCATCGATACGCGCGCCCGAGAGGGCGCCGAGTTTCATGAGGTCGTTCATCGCCTGTTTGGCAGGGCCCATCAGGAGCCTGCGAACCTCGTCGTTCGTGAAGTGACGCTCTTTGATGTGAGCCGGCTTCTTGGGCACGCTGATTTTGCAGTCTTCCCAGATGTTGACCCTTACCTTCTCGTTCTGCGCCATGTCCGACCAATAGGCAGACAACCTGGTCAGATATTTTTTGCGGGTCACCGGATCGAGGTTGGTGTCGACCTCCATCTGAATGCCGCGGCTGTTGTCCTCGTCGATCGGACCCATCTCCTTGCAGAAAGCCTTTGCGTGCGGCTTCCGCAAACCCTCAAGCGTGAAAGGCACGTTTTTCCGATCGCACCAATCTCGCAGGTACTGCATAGCCCTATAATCATCTGATCTAGTCCGGTAGGTGACATTCAGGCCGCTCATGTAGGCTTTGTGGTGCTCGTCGGCGGGCGTCCCCAGCTCCATGGCGATCGCGCGAAACTTCTGCGCGGTAGCTTCTCGCTCAGGATCGTACACACCGATCTTGATCGGAGCTCCCGTCACGTCGTCTTCGATCGTCACGTGAGAAATGGGCTTGCCGCGGAGCTTGAGCGTCTACAAGAGCTGCACGCGGCGCTTGTCCGTACTGCTGTCCCTGCGCTTCCCCTCGTGACCCTGCTGCCTTTGGGCTGTCAGCCTACGCGCTGGAAGATGGCATTCACCTTTGAGGAACGTGTTGGCATTTGGTTGGGGCGTAGGCGCTTAGGCACGCCCTTGGCGGTGCGCTGTTCCTTCGCTTGTGTGCTGGAGATGGCCAGCCTGCTTCGTGCCATCTTCGGGCCTCCCTTGGGCGGAGCTTGAGGCTGGCCCTGCCGAGGCGACCAGCGACGGCGCCGCTCAGATTTGCCTTGGTTGCCTTCTCGACCTGCAGGGCTGCGCGGACGAAGCTGGAGTTCCGCACCGTGACCGAGTGAGGCGGGCTGTTGTTGCTGATGCGGTCCCGGGCCTTGAAAAGCGCGTCGTTCAGAGCGCCAGCCGAACGGCATTTGGTGGAGACGCCGCCAATGCTCTTGGCCTTTCTCTCGAACTCGGTCAGGCCGAGGCTGAGCATCGGCGTCCTCGAAATGGAAAACCCCGCCGGTGAGGGCGGGGCTTCGGGCTGCGTGAACGAAACGCGTCCCAGGTTCCTGATGCTCCGGGGGGACAAAGCGATCAGGTCCCGGGACGCTACAGCAGAAAAGGCTAATGGAATGTCAGCATCGACGATCCGGGCGCCCATCCTTCCGAGCAGGGCCATCGTCGCACGCAGCGATGTTTACCCGACCAGCTCGTCGAACTGTTTCAACGAGAGAGCCCCGGGGGCGTGTATACACGTGTCTTCTGATACCCGAAGAGGAGGACCGGCGCTCCCGCGTTTCCGGCGGCGTCTATCACTCCGTCTCTGGCGGATAGGCCTCGCCCGTTTCCGTGCCTCGCGTTAAACCTCTGGAACGCAGATGCCTAACCAACGTTGAGTTGCCGGCGCACGGATCAATTGGGAGGCAATCATGACGCTTGGCGAGATCATGGTCCTGCGCAAGGCGATGGGCATGTCTCGGAGTCAGCTGGCCGAGGAGCTGGGCATTCCACCCCCAGATTGGCAAGCCGTCGAATGCGGGAGAGCCGAGCTGCAAAGGATCCACATCTTGGCCATCGAGCGTCTCAGCCTAAGGTTCGCCGCTTCCACGGGATCGACCGAGGCCATCCCGGCTGACGTAAGGGACGATGCCTGTGCGGTCATCCGGAGGGAACTCGATGACGAGAACTTCCGAAAACTATTTCTCAGTGATCTCGAGCGGTAGCGGTTGCGCGGGGGGAGCGGGTCTCCCCCGAGGGATCATGGACACCGTCGGCCATACAGATATCAAGCACGCCGAGCTCTACTCGCGCGAAGCGAAATAGGCGCTCTTGGCGAGCCGGCATGGGTAAGGTTGTGAAGTTCGTCAAAAGGCCGAAAAAGGTGGCTGAATACCGGTGGGCGAACCATGCCGGCAACCCGGCCGGGAATCCTTTGAAATCAATCAATCCGCCGTCTTCGGCTGATAGCCAATATTTGAGAGCGATAGTGCTGGCGAGCTAGCCGCCCACTCGGAGCGTCTGGTAACGCGGCCTGATCGGTCCATTCTGGCAGCGAGGGCGGGGCGATGAGCTTGAACTTGCGCTCGCCACCGCCGAGAAGCACCGCAACCGATCCGGCATCGTCCAGGGCGGTGTGATCTGCGCATTGGCCGATCGTGCGCTGGGAACGGCGTCGCGTGCACTCACCGGCAATCGGCCACAGGTCACGATCAAGCTCGACATGACCTTTCTCGACCGCATCGAGATCGGTGACCTGATCGTGGCCCGGCCCAGAATCCTTAGGCAGTCGCCGAGCCTCAGCTTCGGCGAAGTGGGATTGTTTGCCGCCGACAGGCTCTGTGCCAGCGCGACAGGCGTCTTCCGACTGCATTAAACGCAGCATGCGGGCGGCAGTGCGGGGCGGAATCTTAGAACTGCTGGAACGCCGCCATCCGAGTCTGAAGCTCGACAAGCCCAGCTTCACGGCCCCGTTTCTCGCGCGCGTCTTCAAAGACGGCTACAGCTCACCAAGTCTCCGCGGCATTGCCGAAACAGGTACCAATGGCGCGATCCACTTTCGCCTGACATCCTCCGGTCGAAAGTTCTGGACCGACTCAAGTCTGATCGGATCGCTTGGCTAAACGCAGCCCAGCTCCGCCACCGTTCTCAGGGATAAACTCTATCCCTGCCTTCTCGAAGGCTCGCGTAATTGCGTCGAGGTTATTTCGGTGAGGCGTTCGGAGGCCGCGTTCAAAATCGACGACGGTTGTTCGAGATACTTTGGCCGCATCTGCCAAATCTCCTTGGCTCCATCCAAGCATGGCTCTCGCCGCCCGACATTGCGCGAGGGAAATCAAAATCATTCTGAATGTCGTTCTTTTTGGTTGACAGTGGTCAAAAACAACGGCTTTATGCTCGTGTCGGCTGATGCTGGCGGCGGTTGCGCGAGCGACTTCGCATGACACTACCTCACGACGTTGTTCGGAAGCCGCTTTCCGGCTGATTCCGACAATACCACGACTTTGTCTTCCGTCACCCTTGGGCGGGAGAATGGATGACGTCCATGCCCCGTCCTACGCATTTCGAGTCGACAGGCACAGCGACATTGGCGGACCCGGCCTTGGCGTTGTCATTGGCATGGACCGAGGCTCACGCCGTAACGGCCGAGCAGTGTTTGAAGCAGCAGCAGCTCGAGACCGCGCTGTTGGAGCGAGGGCCTTCTTCGGAATGCGTCGACGGAAAACCAGCGAGCAGGGCAGGGGGCCGCGACGGCCTGAGCCGGGCCTACTCCAAAGCAAAGGCCGCCGAGACACTGGCTGCTGCGCACGAACGAGAGCTGCTGGAACGCCTCGTCCGAACGCCCGCTAGCTCACTGGCTGGAATTGCCGCGAAGCTCTCCGTCATCGCGATCGAAGCGGAGGACAATACGGACCTGGCGGATTTTCCAGTGTCGCACGTCCGGTCCGCTCTGGAGGATCTCCAGCGTTTGATGGGCCGCGCGATCGTCGATTCATGCCCGGCTCCGAAGAGCGACCGCGAAGACGTCGGCGGAACCGACTCTTGCCGGGCGCAACGTCAAGTCATCCAACGGGAGAGCTGAAATGGTAGCACGGGCTGTGAAAGGGATCGGGCTGTTCGCGATGGCGGCTTCCCTGCTGATGATCTCGAACGCAAGCAGCGCGTTTGCCGAAACGACCAAGGAACGGATCCTGCGCGAGGGCAGGATCGTCGTCGGTATCCATAACCGCTCGCCTTGGGGCTTTCGCGACGAGAAGACAGGCGAACCCACCGGATGGCACCCCGACATTCTCAAAGCTGCCTTCGCCGATCTCGGCGTGAAGAACCTCGAGTTCCAGGTGACCGAGTTCGGAGCGCTCATTCCGGGCCTCCTGGCGGGCCGTTTCGATGCTGTCGCATCGGGACTTTCGATCACCCCTGACCGCTGCAAGCAGGTCGCCTTCGGTGCGCCGGACCTCCAGGCCCCGGACGCAGCCATCGTCCTGGCTGGCAATCCAAAGAAGATCCATGGCTATGCCGATATCGCCGCTCGCGAAGACATCGTGATGGGAGCCGGTCGCGGCAGCGTCGTCACCACCAACGCCGGGGCGGCCGGCGTGCCCAACAGCCGGATGCTGCTGTTTCCGGACATCGAATCCAACCTCTCCGCGCTACGCGCCGGCCGGATCGACACGGCACTCATGGCATCGCCGACGGTCATCGGTCTTCTGGCCGGGAAGGGCGCGGACGGCCTCGAACGCGTCGCGCCATTTGACGTAGGTAAGGCACATACCAATTTCGCGGCGATCGCCTTCCGAAAACAGGATGTCGATCTGCGCGCCATCTACGACGAGCAACTGGCCAAGCTGAAAGGCACCCAGGCCTTCGCCTCGATCATGAAGAAATACGGCTTCGGCGAGCAGGAAGCCGTTCCGCCGGGCATCGCCACCGCCGACCTCTGCAACCGGAAGCAATAGGGATGCCGATGAGCCTGTTCGACATCTGGCTGGGCATTCTGCAAGGGCTCGGCACAACGGCGGCGGTTACCGCCTATGGCCTTGTCTTTGCCGTTCCTTTTGCGCTCGTGTTCGGCGTCGCCCAATATCTCACGCAGGGCATCACCCGTCTGCTGGTGACCGGCGTTATCGAATTCTGGCGCAGCTCCGCCGTCATCATCCTGCTGTTCGTCTTCTATTACGCGCTGCCTGTCGTCGGGATCACCTTGTCGGCCCTCACGGTGAGCGCCATGGTTCTCGGTCTGAACGCCGGCGGCTACGCCAGTCAGGCGGTGCGGGCCGGTCTGCAGGCGATTCCGGCCGGGCAGAAGGAGGCTGGCGCGGCTCTCGGTTTGTCGCGCCCGGCGATCCTCCTCTTGATCGAGCTGCCACAGGCGCTGATCGCGATGAGCCCGACCTTCGTCAACACGCTCATCCAATTGGTGAAGGCGACAGCGCTGGTCTCGCTCGTGACACTGACCGACATGACGTTCCGCGCCAAGGAAATCGCGCAGGTCGAATACAATCCCGTCGCGATCTACACCGCGCTGCTCCTTGCCTTCTTTGTCGTTTGCTACCCGATCGCCCTGGCCGGACGCTGGCTGGAGGCGCGTGTCGCCGCACCCGGGAGCCGCTCCGGTGGAATTTGATCTGGCCTTCGCCTTGTCCAGCGTGCCGACCATTTTTGGCGCGGTCGGGATAACCCTATGCGTGGCGCTCTTAAGCTGCATCGGTGCCGCCTCAATCGGCTTTCTCTTCGAGATGGTGCGACGCGGCGGTGGCGTCGCCGGCCTCACGACCGGTTTCGTGATCGACTTCATCCGGTCGACACCCGTGTTGGCCTGGCTCTATTTTCTCTACTTCGTCCTGCCATTCTACGGCATTCGCCTCGGCTCGATGACAGTTGGCGTCATGGGCCTCAGCCTCTATTACAGCGGCTATCTGGCCGAGGTCTTCAAGGCGGGGATCGACGCCATTCCGAAAGGCCAGTCGGAGGCGGCCCGGGCGCTGTCCCTCAGCCGGCGCGATGCGGTCATCTACGTGATCGCGCCACAGATGTTGCGCAATATCGTGGCCCCGCTCGGCAATTATTTCGTCTCGATCCTCAAGGCGACGCCCTATCTGGCAGTGCTGGCGGTTCCCGAAATGCTCGGACGCGCCTTCGATATTGCCTCGGAAACCTATCGCTACACCGAGCCGCTGGTCGTGGCGGGTCTCATCTTCCTGGTGCTCGCATTGGTGATTTCCCATGGCGTCAAGCGCCTCGAACGGCGCCTGCTTGCAGTCGGCGCGCGATGACTCACCGAAGCCGGATCGGAACATGAGCGAGGAATTGGATGCTATCGTCGATATCCAGGGCCTCAATAAATGGTTCGGCGCGCTGCACGTGCTGAACGATGTTGACCTAAGGGTCGCAAGCGGCGCGCGCGTCGTGGTGTGCGGACCGTCGGGTTCGGGCAAATCGACCCTCATCCGCTGCATCAACGGGTTGGGGAGCTATCAGAAAGGCACGCTGCGTCTGGCGGGAACGACGGTTGGCGTCAATGCCAGGGAGACGGCCGCCGCGCGCCGCCTGACCGGCATGGTATTCCAGAGCTTCAATCTGTTTCCACATCTGACGGTGCTGTCCAACTGCACCCTGGCGCTGCGGCGCGTCGCGGGCCGCAGCCGCGGCGAGGCCGAAGACATCGCCATGGCTCATTTGGAAAAGGTCAGGATACCGGAGAAGGCCATGTCCTATCCCGGGCAGCTCTCTGGTGGGCAGCAGCAGCGCGTGGCGATTGCCCGCGCACTCTGCCTCAACCCGCGCATCATGCTTTTTGATGAGCCGACCTCGGCGCTCGATCCGGAGATGATCAAGGAGGTGCTCGACGTCATGGTCGCGCTGGCTGGTGACGGCATGACCATGATCTGCGTCACCCACGAGATGGGTTTCGCCCGCGAAGTCGCCGATCAGGTCGTCTTCATGGATCAAGGATGCATCATCGATCGCGCATCCGCGCGCGACTTCTTCGGCATGTCGGGCCACCCCCGCTCACGACTTTTCCTGAAAACGATCCTGAAGCACTGAGAGAACGTCGATGACGGGTTACACGCAGGTCTGGACGCCGCTCGACTTCGAGGCGGATGGGAAGCAATGCGACTGGCTGCGCGTGCCTCATTCGACGGATTTGTCGGGATATGGCGTGGTGCCGATTCCCATCGTGTGCATCCGGAACGGAGCGGGTCCCACGGCCCTGCTCCTGGCTGGCAGTCATGGCGACGAATATGAAGGGCAGATCGCGCTCGCCGCGCTGGCGCGTCAAATCGATCCGGCCGATGTGAGGGGCCGGATCATCATCCTGCCCGCGCTCAACACCCCTGCCGTCGAGGCCGGCCGGCGCGTCTCGCCGCTGGACGCGGGCAACCTCAACCGCTCCTTTCCAGGCGATTCCGTTGGCGGCCCAACGGCCATGATCGCGCATTACGTGGCCACCGTGCTCCTCCCCATGGCGGACCTTGCGATCGACCTTCACGCGGGCGGACGCTCGTGCGACTACGTGCCATGCGCCCTGATCAGAAGCGGTGGAAGCGAGAAGGAGCAACGGGAGCTTGCCGACCTCGCGGTTTCGTTCGGCGCTCCGATCACCTCCATCAGTGACGGCTCCGGCGGCGGCGGCAGGACCACATTCTCGGCCGCCGGGCAGAGGATGGGGGTGCCGGTGCTCACCGCCGAACTTGGCGGCGCCGCCGCGCTGTCGCGGGAAGGCCTGGCGATCGCGGAGCAAGGACTGCGACGCGTTCTGCAACGCCATGGCCTGTTGTCCGGCACGACCGCCGATCCTGGCTCGCCAACGCGTTTCATGCGAGTTCGGGGCAGGGGGGCCTTTGTCTACGCCATGCGCAAGGGGCTATTTGAACCGGCAGCCGAACTGGGCGCTGACGTCGACGCCGGCCAGCTTGCCGGCGTCATCCATGCCATCGATCGGCCGTGGCAGGACCCGGAGCCCGTCTCCTTCACCGAGAGCGGGATGGTTGCCTGTCGGCGTGCTCCGATGCTGACCGAGGCCGGCGATTGCCTTTACAAGCTCCTCATCGACATTGACCCGGGCTGATCGCCGCAAAGGCGCTCGACCGGAGCCATCATGATCCGCTGGTGACCGATGCGCCCTTCGACGACCCGTCCGGTGGGAGTCAAGCCACAGGCCAGGTTCAAGTTGAAGGCGGCGAGGTTGGCGACGTTCACGCTCGACATGACATGTGTGACGGCTGGCCGTTCCCGTGCGATCCATTGCGCAGCAAGGCGGATGGCCGCCTTGCCATAGCCACGACCCAGGAGGCGCGTGTCGATCCGCAGATTGTTCAGCGTCATGCAACCTTTCTCCGCCCAGGCGGGCAGAGCGGCTTCTTCCCGAGCGACGATGAAGCCCACGACTCTGCCGCCGTCGCAAAGCGCAAAGGGAATCTGGCGTGGCGGCGAGGCTCGCAGCTGATCGAAGACGTCGCCGATCGGCCCGCCGGAATAGGGTTCCTTGTCAGGATCGATGGCGATGCCGGCGACGGCAGCCTCATCGTCAAGACCGAGCTCACGCAACGAGACCGCCATTTTGATCTCCTCCGGTCCGTCAAACCGGTGATCAGTCTTGCGCGTATTGTTCCAGCTCAGCCTGACGGAATCCGGGGATGGACTTGACGTGCTGCCAATCGAGGCCGAAGGCGTATCTGGCTGCCGGATCGTACAGATGACATCGTGGCCGATGTCCGGGAAAGCTCTGGCTCCGGAAACCGATTCTGGGCTCCGTAACTCTGCCGGCTCTCGGGGACGACATGCCCAGCTGCGCGCGACGGTTCAGCCCGTCATCGAGGCTTCCGCGAGTATCGGCTCCCGAATGCCATAGGCTCGGCGGGTGCTTGCGATCGCTTCCGGTGTGACGTCGATCAGCAGCGCGATGATGTCGCCGTCTTGGTGCTGCAGAATATCGCCCAGTTCTACAATGCTCCACCCGAAGGCCCGCAGACGCTTCGGCCAGAATGATTCACATACGACGCTGATCTGCCGGATGCCGAGTTTGTGCGCAACCTCGAGCACGCCGCATAGGACGATGCCGGCAACCGGAGACGATCTGCCGCGGCTGCGCAGCGCCGGGCTGACGAAAAAACGCGTCCATTCGAAGATGTCTGGCGCTCGCGGCGGTCCGGCGGGCGCGAGCCCAGGAAACACGTTGGCGAGCAGGTGGGGCTGCAGCGTCGGGACAAGCCGCGACCCGCCGACGATCTTGCCGACGCTGTCGAGCGCCAGCAAATAGACGGCATGCTCGGTGTCGAATGCATCCATCTCTATATTGATGGGTCGCGCCAACGCATGCCATTGCCGCCGTTTGACATAAATATCGTAGCGGATGCGAAAATATCGCTCCAGCTCACGTCTGTATTGCCGTCTGTTGTTCCAGGTGACAACGTGAATTGCAGCCATTATCCCTCCCGACGATACAGGAACGGGTTAGGTCGGCGGCGCTGGAAAATTTATGCCAGAATTCCGGTATTGCTAGATCTGAATTTCGTACCTGCGCAACGCCTTTACGATGGCGTGGGCGACGTTAATCGCGTCGAGCTTTTCGCGAATGTTGCGTTGGTGACTCTCGACGGTGTTGGTCGATATCCCAAGAATACTGGATATGTCATCCGTCGTTTTGCCTTGCGCGCTCCACTGCAACAGTTCGCGCTCCCGCGGCGTCAAGGGCGAACCTCCCTCGTTATCCGATTTGCTCTTCAAGCCCACTTTGCGAAACATGTGGACGCAAAGTGCTTCGATCAGAGGCATTGCGCTGGGCGGTACCTCGACGCGGTCACTGCCTGCCGTCACCACGGCTGGGCCGGCAAGCGGGACATGGATCGGAACACAAATTCCATCCTTCATACCGAATTCAGCGGCCTCATCCATGACGAGACGGCCTCGCGGCGTCAAACTGCCCCTGGGCAATTGATGCCAGAGGAATGGCTGCGCCGCGAGGCGGCAGTGAGCGGCGCAAGGGTCGTGAAGGAAGTGGCCGGCGGACTTGTAACGAGCGAACCACTCACTCCTCCATCCATCATGCAGGATCGCACGATGCCACTGCCTGTCGTGAGGGACCGGCAACCTGGCGATCAAGAAACTGTGTAGGCCGTAGCGCCGGAGAAGCCCCTGAAATATTTCGACGGCGCGTTCAGATGAATGGGCGGCGTCGATCTCGGTTATCGCCGCGAAAAGCTCCAAAACGGTCGCGTTGTTCATCGATAGACCTCGGCAGGTCTTGCAATGTCTGCTTCAACCTAAGCGTGTTTTGCGATTGGCCTCAATGCCGTGAACGTCGATTGTCCAATGTAGGAGTCAAGCCGGCTCACGATCTTTGGCCGTCATACAGCGAGCCGGAGACTGAAAATCAGTCCGTTGCAGGTGGCGTCGACCGCTTGGCTGAACGTCCAGCGCGTCGCTCCGGCGCTTTTGCGGTGATCAGATCCTGAGGTTCGACGTCCAACGCTTTCGCCAGGATTTCCAACGTGTCCAGAGTAGCGTTACGCCGTCCGGCTTCGACGCTGCTGATATAGGCCCGCGTGCGCCCCGAGACGAAAGACAACTGCTCCTGCGAGAGCTTTCTTTCCCTTCGGAGGCGCTGCACGTTCAGACCAAACACGGCGCGAAGTTTCATCCCGCGAAAGGTGCGGCGACGCACACTATGGTGCGACACACTCTAGTGAACATTCCGCGTTGACAGAGAAGTAGGCGCCTGTTTGAACCGGTTGGCGACCGAACGATCCTTTACAGCGGAATTGCGATGGCCAGCCAACCTGTTAGCGCGCTCCCAACATGCGGCTCGGACCCGGCATCCAGGCATCGATCCGAGCTGGAGAACAGGCCTCCGAACGATCACGCAGTGCCTGGCTGTGCGAACATCATCGGGCTCAGCTGCATCCGCTGCGGCGCCTCCTATTCGGGCAGCACCGAGATCGATTCCAGGGGCTGTCCGGCTTGCCGTGAGGCTGCGCCGGTCAATCTCAAACCCGTCTACGCTTCGCCCGTCGATCCGCTGTCGATCGCACCAAACGCGCCGCGATCAATGTGGCGCTATGCCCATGCGCTGCCATGCTCGCTCGACGACGCCGTGTCGCTCGGAGAGGGGCAAACGCCTTTGATCGAGGCCGCCCGGATCGGTCGTGCGATGGGAGTCCCGAACCTCTTCATCAAGGACGAGGGCCGAAACCCGACCTGGTCGCATAAGGACAGGTTCTCGACGGTTGCGGTGTCGGTGGCGCGCGCTCAAGGTTCAACGGTGGTGGCGACGGCCTCATCCGGTAATGCTGGAGCCTCGCTGGCAGCCTACGCCGCCCGCGCTGGGCTGGACTGTGTTGTCGCGACGTTCGGTGGAGCAGCCAACGCCATGCTGGCGCAGATCAGGAAATACGGCGCGACCGTGCTGCCGCTCGCCAACAAGATGGATCGCTGGACCCTGCTTGCCGAAGCCGCGACACGCTATGGCTGGTTCATCACATCGCCCTATCGCGTGCCCGTCATTGGCAGCCACGCCCTGGGTATCGAGGGCTACAAGACCATCGCTTATGAAATCGTCGAGCAGTCGGGCGGCATCGCGCCCGACTGGTGTGTTTTGCCCGTCTGCTATGGTGACGCGCTGTTTGGTGTCTGGACGGGATTTCAGGAACTGTTTGCGCAAGGCGCGATCTTGGGACTGCCCAGGATGGTGGCGGCCGAAGTGCATGGATCGCTGGCGCAAGCGCTCGCCACGGGGAGCGACAGGCTCGAAGAACGCAGCCCAGCATTCGAAAGCCTTGCTGTTTCGATCGGAGCGCCACGCAGCGCCTATCAGGCCCTGAAAGCCCTGCGCGAGTCCTCCGGCCGCGCCGTACCGCTGAACAATGACGGGCTTGTTCAAATGCAGGAGCGCCTCGCCCAGGATGAGGGGATTTTCGCCGAACTGGCCTCGGTCACACCGCTTCTTGCGATTGCGCGATTGCGTGAAGAAGGTGTCATAACCCCTGACGATCATGTGGTAGCGGTTGCCACCGCCAGCGGGTTGAAGGATCTGGATCGATCGGTGGGCCAAGCTGGAGATGATACGATCTTTCGATCGACGGGCGAAGCCTGGGATTGGCTTGGCCACAATGCCGCTGCGCTGTTGGCTTGGCAAAGGTAGACGGCTCCCGATTAGTGCGGGCGCCCTTCATTCCCGGATACATCATGAACGAGCTGGTCGAGGCTGCGTCTTGCCCACTCGAACCGCGTCCAGTCTGCCTCGGTCCCCGGCTCGATGATCGTCAGCTCACGGGGCTCGGAAGGTGGCGAGCAAGGCCAGCCCGGTAACGAGCCGAGCCACGCGTCATCAAAGACCGTCTCCGCGTATCGGTGCCCCTCATCCGCCATGATGACCGCGACCCGGGCTCCGGGGCGGATGCTCGCAACCCACCTGCCAACGAGGGCCGCAGCTCCGCTGGTGGGGCCCTGAAAGATGCCATGCTCACGCAACAGGCGGCGAGACTCGCTGAATGCCGGATATGCCCCGACCCAGTGGACTTCATCGATCAGGTCATGCCGGAGATTGCCTGGCAAGATGCTGTTGCCGAGACCGCGCAACAGCCGCTTGCCGGCAGGTTGTCCAAAGAGGATGCTTCGGTGAGTGTCGACCGCGATGACAATGAGATGCGGAAAGACCTCGCGCAGAAACATTCCCGTCCCGCACAGCGAACCGCCGCTGCCGACACAGCCAACAAGACAATCGATCTCGCCGACCATTCGCACAAGCTGTTCGGCCAGCCGTGCATAGGCGAGCGCGTTTCCTGGATTGTCATATTGCCGCGGCCAGAAGCAGTTGGGCTCCTGGCGGCGAAGCTGCTCGAGCCGCTGCAGACGCTCCAGTTGATCACCGTTGCCGGCCTGGTCCTCTGTGATAATCATCTGCGCGCCCAACCGATCGAGGCGTGCCCTGTACTTTGCGTCTACTAGGCTCGAGGCGGAGACCAGTGAGAGCCGGTACCCCCGCGCCGCGGCAAGCAGCGCGAGCGCCATGCCGAATGTGCCGGATGTCGTCTCGACGATGTGCCTCCCGGGTTCGAGTGCGCCATCGGCAGCTGCGCGGTCGAGGATATAGCGCGCCGGCATCAGCTTCATCAGCGGGAAGGCGGCCGCGATCAGATTGGGAGCCAGCGCGGCCATCCGAGGAGTTTCGAGCGCGCGGAAATAATCGTCGTTCAGAGCTACCATTTCGCGCCGTCGTCGTTGATCTGGTGAAACTCGATGTCGCAGAAGCCGCATCTTTGTACCGATGCCGCGACGCTTTCCGCGCGCTGTCGCAAGTTCTTGCCGGCGTGGTCGAAGAGGATGCCGAGCAGTGAGCCGCTATGCGCCACCTGGACGCCGCACGCGCCAGCGCCTTCCGCGATTTCGATGACGCGTTCGAGATGCTGTTTGGGCAGGTGGCGCTGGCTGAGCCGCGCGCTGGCGGTCGCCGCACGCCCAAGGCAGTTCGGATCCTGGTAGCGGACCGCATAGGCGATCAGTGCGCGCAGGACGTGGAACTGTTGAATCTCGATCTTATCGTAACGTGCTGGGGGCAGATGCAGCGTATCGATAGGTCGTGCTCCAGTCGACTTGAAGCCGACCAGCAACAGAGGTGGTAGTGCGCCGCCGAAATCCTCCAGGACGGTACCCTCTCGCTGCGCGAAGAGGACGGCGTGCCCATTGAAGGCGATCGCGTCGCTGGCTCGTTCCGCGGAGACCGCCAATTGACTGACACGAGAGGACTGCAGCTGGACGGTGTGGGCTGCTGCCACAGCGCGAATGGCGGCGACAACGTCCGCGGTCGAGGAGCCGTAACCATGGCCGATTGGAATATTGCTCTCGATATTGAGCAAGCCTCCTTCCGCGACGTCCAGATGCTGCAGCGTCTTACGTGCAGCCAAGCCTGCTTTCGCCTTGTCGACCGGACGCACGGTGAGGTCGCGGGTAGCCGCACAGGTGAATGTCGCCTTCGATACCAACTTGGCGAGAGGGAGGGTGACTAGGCCGCGATGAAGTTGCCCGTTCCGATCTTCAAAGACCCCTTGCAGCAGTTCTCCATGGTGGCCGTTTGCAGCGCCGACACCGATCCGCGGCAGTGGTTTGCCCATTGGTGCTGTTTCGGAAACTGCAGCCACGATCCGCTCCCAGCGATCAGCGTCCGGCGTAGTGATGGCTTCGGCGGTGCCAATCCACCGTCATCAAATTCCGGCATTGATTAGCGCCAGCCGCCCGCGGCTTGGCCGTTCGGCGACCAAACCCAATGCTGTGCCGTCCCGCTTGCGGCTGGAATGAGAAGGCGCATAGAGGGTATTCATGCCAATACCGATGCCTGCGGCGGGTCAAAAAACGACCGTTTGACCGGAAGCGATTCGAACTTTTCCGCCACCGAACGCCGCCGTTTCCACGTTCTTCCGCGTGTTCGCAGGCCTCTTCCAGATGCAAGGCGTACGCTTGGCGGCTACAGCGTGTTGCGGCGGGCAATCGGCGGAATTTGGCGCGCCATTCAGGATAAAACCGCGAATACTTATGTGATTGAAATTACTTTATAAATCGAACTCGACTCAATTGGGCGGGACAAATCTGAGGAGATTTGGCCATCTCAAAGTGCGCTCGGTTTAGGTTTGGCTGGAGCTGGGCGGCTGAGATACCGCCGCTGCGGGTGCCTTTCGGCTGAAGACGTTATGAGATGTATCGCGCCTTGAGAGCCGCTCAGACGGACCTGGTGTAACGCCTCCAGCGAAGCGCTCCGCGTCGGGAGCGAGGCGATTAATGACTGGACACTATGTCGCTTTTCGGTATTAAATACGGCGCTCCTGTGGCTTTTAAGCTGATCGTTGACATATTACTCTGACTCCTCTCATTTTGAGCTGATTTGCCTCTCGACTAGAGACTAATATGCCTACCAGCCTGCGCATTCCGTTGTTTTTCAAGCGTAAATCCCGCGCGGTTCTCGTCAGTCTCTTGAGTTTTTGTGACCGACATCAACGCCCAGGTCACGACCATGACCTATGACATGCTCTGCCGGCCGCAAACGACGATCGAGCCAAGCGGGCGCTGGAAGACGCTCAACTATTTCGATTTCGGCCAGCCGGGGGCGCAAAGGATCAACATTACCGGCCCGACGAAAGACGGTATCAACATTGCGTTCAGCGAGAGTTATCTGGATGGGTTCGAGCGGATGTATTATTCCTACTCGAACGGACCGGATTCTTCGAAGGCCATAATAAGTACCAACATCGAATATGACCGCCGAGGGTCGCCGCGCGTCGTTTACTACCAGCCATTTTACAGCAATTGGCAGGTAGAGCCTCTCTATTACACGCTGCATGGTTACGATCGACTCGATCGCGAGATCGTCCGCACCTTCATTTCGGTCGAAAGCGGCGTCGCCGGTCCCACGGCGCAACTGACGCAGAGCTATGGCGCGTCCGAGACGTCGTTCAGCAAGGTGACGACGGTCGACGAACTCGGCCGTCCTGGCGTGGAGCATCGGGACGCCTATGACCGCACGGTGCTCAAGACACGCTACCTTAACGGCATCGCTCATAACGAGAGCACGAGCTGGGACGCGCTCAACCGGGTGACCGGCATGACCGACCCGGCCGGCAATGCCTGGAGCTACACCTACGACACGCTCTCGCGGCGGACCTCGGTCGCGGATCCCGACCACGGCACCTGGACCTTCACCCATGACAATATGGGCAATGTCCTGACCCAGCTCGACGCCAAGAACCAGACGACGCGCTTCACCTATGATGCGCTCAACCGGGTCAAGACCAAGGTGTCGCGCGACGGGACGGCCCAGGCCGAGACGACGAGCTATACCTATGATGAGACACGGGCCGGCTTCTACAATATCGGCAAGCTGACGACCGAGGCCAATGCGGCGGCGAGCTTCGCCTATGACTTCGACAAGAACGGGCTGGAGGTGAAGCGCACCCAAACGGTCGATGGCCGCGCCCATGTCACGCTGACCGAGCGCGACGTGATCGGTCAGGTCATCGGCAAGCGCTATCCCGACAACGACACGGTCGGGCGGGTGGCCGGCTCCGGCACGGCCTTCGGCTATGACGCAGCCGGCCGGCTGAAGTCGATTCCCACGCTGATCACGGGGATGAGCTACAACGCCAGGGGCCAGGTGCTCATGGCGAGCTACGCCAACGGCGCAGTGACAACCAACAGCTATGGTGGGGTCAAGGGCTGGCTGAAGCAGACAGCCCATACCGGCGCCGGCGGCGTCGCGCTGCTCAACGTCGCCTACACGCATGACGCGGTCGGCCGGATCCTGAGCTCGACCACGGCTGGACAACCGAGTGAAAGCTGGAGCTATTGGTACGATGAGCTCGACCGGCTGACCAACGCCGGTAACGCGAGCAGCTCTGCCTTGAACAAGGTATTCACCTACAATGCCGCCCACAGCATCACCTCGCAGACCGGGATCGGCAGCTACAGCTATCCGGCGCAAGGGGCGGGAGCGGTCAGGCCGCATGCGGCGACCTCGGCGGGTTCCTACACGCTCGGCTACGATGCCAACGGCAATGCGACTTCGATCAGCGCGCCCGCGTCGTCGCGGACTTTCATCTATGACGGGGAGAACCGTCCGGTCTCGATCACGCTGAACGGGGTCGAGACGCAGTTCGTCTACGGGCCGGACGGACGGCGCCTGAAGAAGGCGAGCGGGGCCGGCGCCGCGCTGAAGACGACGCTCTATCTCGGCGCGGATCTCGAAGTTCCGCTGGCGCAGGACGGCACGATGACGGGCGCGCCGGTCGCGGCCGAATGGCGCAAGCATGTCCATGCCGATGCGCGCCGCGTCGGCACGGTGGCGTCCTGGCTGCATCGCGACCATCTCGCCTCGGTGCGGGTGACCTCGGACGCGTCGGGCAACCTCGCCAAGCGCCAGCATTACCAGGCCTTCGGTGAGCAGATCGGCGCGGCGACGGGGCCGGCGGCCAACGACAACGAGACCAAGGGCTATATCGGCGAGACCGCCGATGCCGAGACCGGGCTGATCTATCTCAACGCCCGCTACTACGACCCGGTGCTGGCCCGCTTCATCTCGCCCGACTGGCTCGACCCCTGGAAGGAGGGCGTCGGCACCAACCGCTACTCCTACTCCGAAAACGATCCCATTAATAAAAGCGACCCAAGTGGGCATAATGCCTTTGCATTTGGCATGTTAGGCGCTGTCGTCAGCGGCACTATCGCCGGTGGTCTCTTCGGGTGGGGAATGGAAAAAGCTGACCCTAAGTCTACCACTAAGAGTCACGCGATGGCTGGTGTGGCTGGCGCCGCCACGGGCGGATTCGGAGCTGCTGTCGGTGTTGGATCAGGTTTGGCGGGAATGGGACTGGCCGCAAGCTGGGGCATGACTGCACTAACAACGGTCGGACCTGCGCTCGCAGGATATGGCGCGGTTAAAGCAACACGCAATGAAAAGGTTGATTTGCCAAGCGCATTAGCAACCATGGTTGGCAACACAATGGCGCCTGCATCCGGCCTTGCGAAAGGAACGGGTCATTTTGGGCAAGCTATGCTGGGCGAATTCCTCAATCAGGTGTTTGGAAAGTCCACAGAGGCCGTAGTCGAATCGGCTACCAAAAAGGATGGAGATACGCTGGGAGCCGCTAAGGGGCCGAAATCAAATCAAGAGACGCCAGCTTCCGCCTTTGGAACGACCAATGCCAACTCTTCGAGTTCGACCGCGCCTGCAAACAATGAAGCAGCGGCGGGAACAAGTATGGGAACTGAATCCGCAAGCGCACCTTCGGGTAATTCTTCGGATCCAAACGCTGACGGAAGGTGATACAATTTATTGATCCGGATCATGAGCCGAATGCTTGAGTCTGGCCTCCGGCGATATGACCTGCTTTCGATATTGTGACATTTGTCGGAGAAATTGGATTATTATCATGAAATATCTGAAGATTTTATTTTACAACACATCGGTTATGATTTCTGATATGTATAGGATGATTTTTTTGATAATTACAATTGTGATGCTTTTCAGCATATTGAGATTTTATGATAAAAAAAGAATTATTGATTACTTGATAGAATTAGTCGATCTCATGATGATGGCAGGAATTATCATAATTGGTTTTTCTATTTTTGTCTCTATAGTTATAAGATACAGATACAGAAATGAATCAATAGGCATTGAGTACATTAGATCTAAAGTTAATTACAATTTATTTAGAAGATTTAGTTCATAATAATGTGCCTTAACGATGAGTTCTGAAATTCTAAAGACTTTTTTATTGAATTATATTCGTTTAAATCTAAAGCGACCGAAGTAAATTTAATCTCTGCCTGTTTCTGTCGATGCGAAAGACGACGGACCGCGCCATCGAGAGCCCCCCTGTGCCCTGCAATGTGGCGGCCAGCTTTATCGTATCCCGAGCCGAGCCGAGCCAGCCTTGCCAGGGGCCCGGAGCCGGAGGAGGTCCGGCCGTCGGCTCGTTGCGCCCCAATGCAATGACCCTTGCTCTGACAGCATCGGGCAGGGCCTGCAGATCTCCGAGGAGCTCGGGCTCGGCCAGGCGTGGATTGAAGCTCTGCGTGCGGGAGGACGTCGTCAGGAAGCGTACGATCTTGTCGCTGCCCGGTGCGAGCCTCAGCGACAATGGCAGGATTTGGCGCGCATCCGCGAATGCGCCCTGGCGTTGCCGCACGGATGTGACCGTCGCCAGCATCTCCGAAATGGAGTCCGCATCGGCCCCGCCCGCCCGCAACGCATCCCGCAGCAACGGTGTCGGCCCGGCATTCACATCGATCTTGCCGTCCTCGAAAGAGACGCTGAACGTGATCGTCGAGCCCGTCCCGTCAGGGCTAGGCACTTGTCGACGATGGACCTGCTCCGGCGCGATACCCATCAACATGCGCTCGAGCTCGACCTGCAAGGCGCCGTCCAGCAGCAATCGTGCCCGTGTGCGTTGAACCTCGACCGTGGCATCCGCCGCGGTTTGGAAATTGAGCGATTGAATCGCCACGACCACGAGCGCACCGAGCGCTCCAGGCAAATCTTCCCCTCATGGTCGATAATGCAGATCGCCACCGAGCGCAGCGATACATCCAGCGCAGCGTAGAACATCGCGTATCTCCCTCTTGGATCTACCTAGATCCTAATGGGAGCTCGACCCCTCGTGGGTCCGCCCGATTACGCATGCTTGGGGCGCTTTTGGGACCCTCGACAGGTTGTCCGATTGGGCTGATTAAACGGAGTATAAAGGCTTATCGCGCATTTTAGTTGTAAAGCGCCCAGTCAGGAGGCGCTTTACAACTAATGGGGCTCAGGTGACTAAACTGTTTGCCAATTTGTCCATCCGGACGACGCTTGCTTGCCTGATCGGCCTGATGGGCTTGATTGTTGCCGCCCTTTGCGGGCAGCAGATGTGGACGTCGTATTGGCAGCACAGTGCTGCTGTGAAAGCAGCTGAGCTGGCAAAGCTCGATCAGGACCTCTTTAATGCGCTTGTCAGCGCGCGTTATGAGCGCGCCTCTTTGCAGACGGCCGTAATCCAGTCGCTCGACAAGAACCAGAGCTCGATCGCGACTTATCAAACTCGCCGCAAGGAAGTCGACGCTGCCATGGCGGCGGCGCGCGAGACGCTGGCGACGACACCATTCCCGGCGTTGAAGTCAGCAGCCAATACACTGTCGGCGCGCTTCACCGATTACAATGCGCTGCGGGACGCTGTCGACCGCGATGCAAAGCTGGTTCCCGCTTCGCGCGACAAGACACTTGTCGCGAAAGTCCTGTCGGTTGGTGATGCCTATCTGCAGAGCTTGGAAGAGGCGGCTTCAGCGGCAGAGATCGAGATCCGCGCTCTGAATCCGCGCCTGTCGGAGCTGATCATCACGCGCAACCTCGCCTGGTCAGTGCGGGCCGCGATCGGCACCTCTGGTCAGATGTTCAGCTCGATCCTGGCGCAAAGTCGTCCCTTCGATGAGAAGGAGGCCAAAGCGTTGGTATTGGCTGAGGCGCAGGGTGCCTTCGGCTGGTCTTCCGTCAAAGCCGTCGCCAACACGCCACAGACCGCACCCGAGATCCGCAGCGCCATTGCTCAAGCCGACACCAGCTACTTCTCCGGATCCTTTAAGGCTCTCAAGGACGAGATGACCCAGAAACTCACCTCTGGGCAAACGGTCGCGATGAGCACCGAGAAGTGGCGGGAAACCGTTATTCCAGCGCTTGATTCCGTTAGTGACGTCGCCAGCGCAGCGCTCAAGGCGCTGAATGAGAGCGCTGCGGCCGCAGCTAGCCGCGCTTCGTACGTTTTGGCCACCTACTCAGCGCTGTTCATTGGAGCACTACTGCTCTCGGGCTTTGGCTTTGTTGTCGTGCGATCGCGTGTCACAGGACCCATAGCCGACATGACCGACACGATGCGCGCTATGGCCGCAGGTGATCTGTCAATCGATGTGCCGCATGGGTCGCGCCGCGATGAGATCGGTGCAATGGCTGTCGCTCTCACGGTATTCAAAGAAAACGGCTTGCGCGTACGCGCGCTTGAAGAGCAGGAACGCGAGTCTTCAGCAAAACGGCTTCACGCTGCGGAGTCGATGGCTCTCATTGTCTCGGATGTCGGAGAGGTCGTCGCGGCGGCGGCGGCCGGCGATTTCTCCGCCCGGCTCCAGATCGACGATGCCGACGAGCAGATGCAGAGGCTGGTCGCCGGCATCAACGAGATCAACAGCGTGGTCGACGGTGCGACGACGGAGTTCGCGGAGATCTTGCAGGGGATCGCGGGCGGGGACCTGACGAGCCGGGTCGAGACGGCCTATCGCGGCCGCTTCGCCGATTTGAAGGGCGCGATCAACGAGACGGTCGATCGCCTCTCCGACACGGTCGCGACGATCCAGACGACCTCGGCCGATGTCGGGCTCGCCGCCCGCGAGATCAACATGGGCGCCGACGATCTCTCCAAGCGCACCGAGGAGCAGGCTTCCTCGCTGGAAGAGACCGCCGCGACGACCGAGGAGCTCGCCGCTTCCGTGAAGGCCTCGGCCCAGGCCTCGAAGGATGCCGCCCGCATCGCCGACGAGGCCATGCAGGCGGCCCAGTCGGGCGGCGCCATCGCCGGCCAGGCGGTCGAGGCCATGGCTCGGATCGAGAGCGCCTCGCAGAAGATCTCCGACATCATCCGCGTCATCGACGACATCGCCTTCCAGACCAATCTGCTGGCGCTCAACGCCGCGGTCGAGGCGGCCCGCGCGGGCGATGCCGGCAAGGGCTTTGCGGTCGTCGCCTCGGAAGTCCGCACGCTGGCGCAGCGCTCGAGCGCCGCAGCCAAGGACATCTCCGGGCTGATCTCCTCGTCCAATGTTGAGGTCGGCGACGGCGTGAAGCTGGTGCGGCAGGCGGGCGACCAGCTCGCCCGCATCCTCGCGGCCTCGCAGAAGGTCGCGGCGACGATCGCCGACATCTCGGCGGCGTCGGGCGAACAGGCCAACGGCATCGACGAGATGAGCCAGGCGGTGGCGCATCTCGACGAGATGACGCAGCAGAACGCGGCCTTGTCCGAGCAGAGCGCGGCCTCGGCCAACTCGCTGTCCGGCCGGATCGAGCAGCTCAACGCGCTGGTCGCGGCCTTCAAGATCCGGCGCGAGCCTGCTGGCCAGGCCGCTTATGCCCAGCCGGCCGCGACGGCAGCGCGCGCGGTCAAGGCGCCGATGGGGCCAGCTCCCGCCGGCGAACCGGCGCGTCTGCGCCAGCTCGCCGAGGCCGCCTTCGTGCAGTCCAAGGCCATGCCCGCCCCGCGCAAGGTCGCCAATGGCGGCGGCCGGGCCAGCGATTCGGGATGGGAGGAGTTTTAATCCTATCCCCACAGCCAACGGGCTCTCGCGGCCCGTTGAGGTGGGCAGTCGAAGGGTCAAGACCGCGTCTACTGACCACCGGCATCGAGCACTTCGTCTGCTTCGGGGCAGAATGCCAAGGTCAGCTTGATGGCGCAGAGGGCGCGCGCTGCAAGTAAGGCAACTGCCCATTGACAGGCCAAGAAACAACGGCGGTTACGTCTTCGTCACCGCCGTTGGTTGATATGGGCGCACTCATTTAAGCCGCTTGAGAACCTCCAGTCCTACCTGCGAAGCGGAAGCCGGGTTCTCGCCCGTGATCACGTCGCGGTCCGTCACGACATGCGGCGTCCACGGCGTTGCGTTGCCGCTGAAGCGACCGTCTGCCTGTTCGAGAGCGGTTTGCGGGTAGAACTTCATCTCGCCGCCCTGCAAGAGCGACTTGGCCTGCTGCTCCTCCTGGTTGCCGATCACTGTGAAATTGTAGCCCTCGTAGATCCAGGCGCCGGGATTGGGCTTCTCCCCCGCTTCGAGCTGCGCGGCGAATTGCGTGGGCTCATTCAGGGTCGACATCAGGGCGATCGGGCCATGACAGACAAGCGCAGTTATCTTTCCCTTGGCGTGGAAATCGGTGAGAAGCCGGCCGAGGTCGCGGCTGGCCTCGATCTGCTTGATGGGGGCGGACGGATCGCTGGCCTGGCTGCGGAGGAAGGCTTCGATGCCGTCCGAACGGGTAGGCCCCGGCAGCACCGCATTGACGGTGACATTGGCGCCGCGCGTCAGCTGCGCCAAACCGCGTGAGACCGAAAGCTGCGCCGTCTTGGTGGTTGCGTAATGGATCATGTTCTGCGGAATGGCGAGGCCGGATTCGCTGGAGATGAAGATGATCCGGCCCCAGTTCCGCTCCAGCATGCCGGGCAGGTAGGCGCGCGACAGGCGAACCCCGCTCATGACATTGACGTCGAAAAGGTGGCTCCAGTCGGCGTCCGTGATGTCGCCGAAGGCCTTGCTCTCATAGATGCCGAGATTGTTGACGAGGACGTCGACGGAGGGCGTGGCGCTCGTGATCGCTGCGGCACCTTCCGCGGTTGCGGAGTCCGAGGTCGTTATGAGCCGAAAACCCTCGTTATTGTAACAGCTTGCTACATAAACAAATCGCTCCAAGCCGCCTTAGCTCACATCAATCCACGATGCATGTTGGGGTAAGAGTTGGGGTGAAAAGGCAGGCGAGATGGCTCGCGCGATCAACAAGCTGTCAGCGCGCAAGGTTGAGACTTTGGTCGAGCCGGGCCGACATGGAGACGGAAACGGTCTTTATCTGCAGGTCGATGGTAGTGGTGCCAAGCGATGGCTGTTTCTCTTCCGGCGCGATGGCAAGCTCAAAGAGATGGGGTTAGGTGGCCTGTCTCGCGTGCCTCTGGCGCAAGCGCGTACGCTCGCGAGCGAGGTCAGAGCGATGCCGGCGCAAGGCAAAAACCCGATCGTCGAGCCGCTCGCACGCCAGAGCGAAGCCAGTGCGATGCCGACGTTTTCGGCCTTTGCCGACGAGCTATTGCCCGAAATCTGCAAGGGCTTCCGAAATGACAAGCACAAGGCCCAGTGGTCGAGCACCCTGAAGACCCATGCTGGGTGCTGAACAATCTCCCGCTCGATGCCATCACCACCGATCATGTACACAAGGCTCTATCTACGATCAGCGATTGCGCGTGAAACTCTGCAACGCATGCCTGAGCTGCGAGCCGAAGGCGCGCATCGCGCCCGTTCGGGCCAATCTGACCGCCCAGATCAGCAGCGCAACGCCGCCGGCCAGATGAATCAGGATCGCGGTCGCGCTCTCGCCATTGGCCATTTTTCGTGCGGTCTTTCCCCGGTGGCGGGTCGAGAAGATAACCCGATCCCGGTCTTTCAGCGGTCAGGGCAGTTTTTGGGCTTCGAAGAAGCCATCCAGGGGAATCTGTGTGGTTTTCTCGAAATCATCCATCGCATCGACCAAGCGCTGGCGATAATTCAGAAGGGCGAGCAACAACTGCGCGGCGTCCCGGGACAATCCATAGCGAGCCCAGCTTTCCGCCGTCCGGGCCTCCAATCCTATGCGCTCTCCAAAGGCCTCCACCGTCTCGAAGCCCAGCCCTTTGACGACGTCCAGCAGTTCCTCAGCCGACATCCGGGGCTTCACGACGTGCGAATGCACCCGCTCCAGCATCAGCCTGATGTCCGAGGGACGGAACTGAAGCGAGTTGCGAGCAAAGAGCTCGAAGTTATTGGCCATAACCTGCCTCCCCTATGTCGGTATTCGTCGTTCGCTGACGTGCGAAATCCGTGGTGCCCAAGAGCGCCTCGGCAGCGCTTTCATCCGTGATCAGGACCTTGGCATCGCTCGCCCGCAAGGCAGCTCGGATAGCCTTTGCCTTGTGGGCTCCTCCGGCGGCGATGGCCACCAATCCGATCCCTTTGAGGTCGGCAGGGCTCACGGCCATCACCCGTTGATTGACGGGATGATCGACCTGCTCGCCTTCGGCGTCAATGAAATGGCAAACGAGGTCGCCAACGGCGCCGGCCTTCTCAAGCGAAGCCAGATCGGACTGGGGCAGCAGCCTTTCCCGGAACAGTGTCGAGTCGGCAACAAGGTCGCCGACGCTGACTAGGGCGATATCGGCGGCACGCGCGCGCTCCAGCAGCTCGCGTAGGGTCGGCTCACGCCATAGCGCCTCTCGCAGCGCCGCATCCGAGACGAAGACCGGCGCGGTGAGCTGGAAGCAATCGGCACCGAACATGTCGGCGACCCGTCGCGCCACCGCCGATGGATTGATGCTGCGCGAATGGGTCAGGCCGCCGAGCAGCGACACCACTGACATCCTCTCAAGATGGCGCGGCTGGATGCCGCGCAAGGCTTGGTGCAGCGTCTGGCCCCAGCCGACCGCAAGGGCGGTCCCGTTTGTCAGTTTGCCGGAGAGCCATAGCCCGGCCGCATATCCCACCATGGCCGCGATGTTGGCGGGATCGCGGGCCGCTGGCACCACCACCGCTTCATCGAGGCCCAAACAGGTAACGAGGCCGCGCTCCAGCCCCGCCTGCCGCGCCGAGCGCGCGTCGATTCGGATCTTTACCAAACCCTCGGTGCGAGCCGCGGCCAGCATGCGCACCACCTTGATCCGGCTGAGACCCAGCGCCTCGCCAATCTGCTCCTGCGTCAGCCCCTCGACGTAATAGAGCCATGCCGCGCGGACCTTGGCGTCTGCGATCGGTTCCTCGCGGTGAGAATGTCCGAAGTTGATGATGTCTTCCAACGTTCCGTCGCCTAGCTGCACAGCCTTATTTGCATCATCGCAGGATCGGGGCGGGAAAGGCAACCGACTTGAACATATGTGCGCTTGACAGAACGAAAGATCTGATCTTCTGTTCCTACAAAAGAACATATGTCCTAGGGAGATGCCACGAGAATGGCCGCGATCCTGACGCAACCGCCTTTGGCGGCACCCGCTGCCGGCTTGTCATTGGCCGAGGCGCTCGAACTGCGTGGCAAAGCCGGCAAGCCAGTCCGCGTCGGCTTGATTGGCGCCGGCCAGATGGGCACCGATATCGTCGTTCAAATCTCCCAGATGACCGGTATCGAAATCGCCGCCGTCGCCGATATCGCGCCGGATCGCGTCGCGGAGGCCGCCGCACTCGCCGGGCGCAAGGGCGAGGTCGATAATGTCACCGACGAGGCCGGGCTCGATGGCGCTCGCCGCAAGGGTCGAATTGCCGCCACGACCTCGCTCGACCTGATCTGCCGCTCGCCCGACGTCGACGTCATCATCGACGCCACCGGCAACCCGGAAGCCGGCTCGCGGGTCGCGCTGACCGCCATTGCCGCGCGCAAGCACATCGTGATGATGAATGTCGAGGCCGACATCACCATCGGCTCGTATCTCGCAGCCGAGGCGGCGAAGGCTGGCGTGGTCTACACCCTGGGTGCCGGCGACGAGCCCGCCGCCGCGATGGAGCTGATCAATTTCATCCGCGCCATGGGTTATCCGGTGGTCGCCGCCGGGAAGGGCAAGAACAACCCGTTCCGCATCGACGCGGTGCCGGCCGATTATGTCGAGGAAGCCACCCGCCGGAACATGAACCCGCGCATGCTTGTCGAATTCGTCGACGGCTCGAAGACGATGGTCGAGATGGTCGCCATCGCCAATGCCTGCGGCTTCGTGCCGGATATCCCCGGCATGCACGGTCCGGCCGCGCCGAAGGACGAACTCCAGAACTATTTCTGCCCGAAGGAAGAGGGCGGTCTGCTCTCGCGGAAGGGCGTGGTCGATTTCTCCGTGGCCAAGGGCGTGGCGCCGGGCGTCTTCGCCATCGCCGAGATGCGCCATCCCCGCGTCCGTGAGCGGATGAGCGACCTGCATCTCGGCCCCGGCCCCTACTACTCCTTCTTCCGGCCCTATCACCTGACGAGCCTGGAAGTGCCGCTTTCGGCCGCTGCCGCCGTCATCTTCAACCAGAGCCATATGCGCCCGCTGCCGGTGCCGACCTCGGAAGTCGGCTGCGTCGCCAAGCGCGATCTCGCGGCCGGCGAGACGCTCGATGCCATCGGCGAATACGGCTATCGCGGCTTCGCCCTTTCCCGCGCCGACGCGCAGGCCCGCAAGGCGCTGCCGATCGGCCTCGCTCAGGGCGCGACGATGACGCGCGCCGTCGCCAAGGGCGAATTGATCACGCTCGCCGACGCCGCCCCCGACGAGCGCTTGAAGATCGTCGAGGTGCGCCGCGCTCAGGACGCGATGATTGCCGCGCTGACCTCCGGAGCCCAGACATGAGCGCACGCAAGACAGACGACATGGCAAGCGCCGCGCCGAGGCCCAACCAGCGGCCCGAACTCGCCGCGCTCGACGACGAGACGGTGGCGCAGGCGCTGACGCGCATGCATCTGATCCGCAAGTTCGAGGAAGCCGCAGAGGCGAGCTATATGCGCGGCCTGATCCACGGCACGATGCACCTCTCGATCGGGCAGGAAGCCAGCGCCGTCGGCACGACGTTGCCACTCGAAGCCCACGACTACATCCTCTCGACCCATCGCGGCCATGGCCACTGCATTGCGCGCGGCGCCGAGCCGAAGCTGATGTTCGCCGAGTTCTTCGGCAAGGAGACCGGTTATTGCAAGGGCCGCGGCGGCTCCATGCATATCGCCGATGTCGAGGGCGGCAATCTCGGCGCTAACGGCATCGTCGGCGGCGGCCTGCCGATCGCAGTCGGCGTCGGCATGAGCATCAAGGCCCAGAAGAACGACCGGGTCTGCATGGTCTTCTTCGGCGACGGCGCCTCGAACGAGGGCGCCTTCCACGAGGCGCTCAACATGGCTTCAATCTGGAAGCTGCCGGTCGTTTTCGTCTGCGAGAACAACAAATACGGCATGTCGATGGACATCTCGCGCGCCATGGCGGTGACGAATGTCGCAGACCGTGCCGCCGCCTACGCCATGCCCGGCCATTGCCTCGACGGAAACGACCTTGCCGGCGTCGCGGCCGTGGCGCGCGAAGCGATTGCGCGGGCCCGCTCCGGCGAAGGCCCTTCGCTGATCGAGTGCAAGACCTATCGCTGGCGCGGCCACTCCAAGAGCGACCGCAATCTCTACCGCTCCAAGGAGGAGATCGAGGAATGGCGGGCGCAGGACCCGATCCGGCGCCTGGAGGACGAGCTCAAGGCGCATGACCGGTTCGATGCTGCGGCGCTGATGAAGCTGGAAGAGGATGCCCAGCGCGACATCGACGCCGCCGTCGAATTCGCCCGCGCCTGCCCGGACCCCGATCCGAAAGACCTGACCCGTGACGTCTATGCCCTCTGACACCCTCGAAGCCGTGAGCGAGATCCGTGAGCTCTCCTATGCCGAGGCCGTGCGCGAGGCGCTCGGCCAGGCGATGGAGTCCGACGAGCGCGTCTTCCTCTTCGGCGAGGATGTCGGCGTCTATGGCGGCGCCTTCGGCGTCTCCGGCGATCTCGTCCACCGCTTCGGCACGGACCGCGTGATCGACACCCCGATCAGCGAACTCGGCATTGCCGGGGCCGCAGTCGGCGCCGCAATCACCGGCATGCGCCCGGTGCTGGAGATCCAGTTCTCGGATTTCGTCACGCTTGCCATGGAGCAACTCGTCAACCAGGCGGCCAAGATCCGCTTCATGTTCGGCGGCAAGGCGAGCGTGCCGATGGTGGTGCGCCTGCCCGGCGGCTCGGGCACCGGCGCGGCCGCGCAGCACAGCCAGAGCCTGGAGGCCTGGTTCGCGCATGTCCCGGGCCTCAAGGTCCTGCAACCGAGCACCCCGCATGACGCCAAGGGCATGCTGCTTGCCGCGATCGACGACCCCAACCCGGTCCTGATCTTCGAGCACAAGCTGCTCTACAAGACCAAGGGCCATGTCCCGGCCGAGGCCTATCGCGTGCCGATCGGCCAGGCGGCGATCCGCCGCGAGGGCACGGACGTCACCATCGTCGGCTCCTCGATCATGGCCCGCAAGGCAGAGGCTGCAGCCGAGCGCCTTGCAGCGGACGGCATCTCGGCCGAGGTCATCGATCTGCGCTCGATCCGCCCGATCGACTTCACCACGATCGCCGAGAGCGCGCGCAAGACGCACCGCTTGCTGGTCGTCTACGAGGGCGTCAAGACCATGGGCATCGGCGCCGAGATCTCGGCGATGATCGCCGAGAGCGAGGTCTTCGACTTCCTCGACGCGCCGATTATCCGGCTCGGCGGTGCGGATGCGCCGATTCCCTACAATCCGGTGCTGGAGAAGGCCGCCGTCCCGCAGGAGGACGACATCGTTGCCGCCGCCACCAATCTCGTGCGTCGCGGGGAAGCCTGATGCCGGTCGAGGTCATCCTTCCCAAGGTCGACATGGACATGGAGACGGGCACGATCGAGGCCTGGCATGTCAAGGAAGGCGATCTTGTCCGCCAGGGCGACACGATCTTCCAAATCGGCACCAACAAGGCCGTGATGGAGGTCGAGGCGCCGGCCAGCGGCGCGATCCGCGGCATCAAGCTCGAGACGGGCGTGCCGATCACGGTCGGTACGCCCGTCGCCTGGATCTACCTCGACGGCGAGGCCGCCACCACGCCGTCCGAGCCGGCAGTCGCTGCGGCTTCCGTGGCGGCTGCCACCTCCAACCCTGAGGACGCGTCCCCGGCGTCAGGCGCCTCTGCGGCTCAATCTGTGGCGCCGGGCCTGCGCGCCACGCCGCTCGCCCGCCGTATCGCGCGCCAGAATGGCCTCGATCTCAAGGCAGTGGCCGGCACTGGACCACGCGGACGCATCGGGGAAGCCGATGTGAAGCGCCATCTGGAGCAACGCCCACGTTGCGCCCCCGCGCAGGAGACACGTCCCGCGCCGGTCCCGGCCGCGAGCAATTCCGAGGGCCGGCTGCAGCCCTTCTCGGCGATCCGCCGCATCGTCGCGAACCGGCTCTCCGAGAGCATGCGCACGGCGCCGCATTTCTATCTCACCTCCGAGATCGAGATGAGCGCATCCCGCGATCTGCTGCGCCGCCTCGCTGCCCGTCACGAGCGCATCGGCGCGCCTAAGCCCAGCATCACCGTGCTGATCGCCCGCATCGCTGCCCGCATCCTGCGCGACCACCCGGTCATCAATGCATCCGCCGAGGGCGAGGCGACGCGCTTCCACGAGCGCATCGATATCGGCATCGCCATGGAGCGCGACGGCGATCTCGTCGTGCCGGTGCTGCGCGATGCCGGCAACATGGATATGCCGGCGATGACGCGCGAATTCGCCAGATTGCGCGACGGCATAGCCAGGCGCACGCTGACAACGGCCGAGCTCGGCGGCGGCACCTTCACCATCTCCAATCTCGGCATGTACGGCGTCGACAGCTTCACCGCGATCATCAATCCGCCGCAGGGTGCGATCCTCGCGGTCGGCCGAACCGTCGACAAGCCTGTTGGCCGAGACGGCCAGATCGTGCTCAGGCCGATGGCGAATTTCACGTTGTCCTCGGACCACCGGATCGTGGACGGCGTCGCCGCCGCCCGCTTCATGGCCGATCTGCGCGAGGCGCTGGAAAGCCCCGAGGTGCTTTTGTGATTGAAGGGCGGTCGCGGCCGCGCAAGGCCGTGAATTGCCAGCTATAGACCATCAGAATGCAAGATCGGCCACCGCAACGGGCGCAAAGGTCGACGGCGAATAACGGAGGAGACGAAATGATGACCCAGACGAGACGCAAATTCGTGATGGCCGCAGCCTTCGGCGCGCTGCTCGCCGCCGGCCCGGCCTTCGCGCAGGCCCCCTCGGGCAAGCTCGTGCTCTACACCTCGCAGCCGGAGAAGGATGCGGCCCAGACCATCGCCGCCTTCAAGAAGGCTTATCCCAGCGTCGACGTCGACATCTTCCGCTCCGGCACGACCGAGGTGATGGGCAAGCTCGCCGCCGAGATATCGGCCGGCCAGCCCGGCGCCGACGTGCTGCTGATCGCCGATGCCGCGAGCATGGAGATCCTGAAGGCGCAGAAGCAGCTTCTCGCCTATCCCGCCGCCAAGACCGACGGCCTGCAGCCCGGCTCCTTTGACGCCGACAAGACCTATTTCGGCTCGAAGCTGATCACCACCGGCATCGCCTACAACACTGCCGCGAAGGAGAAGCCGAGCTCCTGGACCGATCTCGACAAGCCCGGCTACAAGGGCCAGATCTCGATGCCGAGCCCGCTCTATTCGGGCGCCGCAGCGATCATGCTCTCGACCATGACGGCGCGTGCCGATCTCGGCTGGAAGCTTTTCGAGGGGCTGAAGGCCAATGAAGCGGTCGCCGTGCGAGGCAATGGGGCCGTGCTGCGCTCGGTCGCCACCGGCGAGAAGGCCTATGGTGTGCTCGTCGACTTCATGGCCTACAACGCCAAGAAGCAGGGCTCGCCGATCGACTTCGTCTTCCCGAAGGAAGGCGCCCCGGCGGTGACCGAGCCGGTCGCGATCGTGAAGACGACCAAGAACGAGGCCGCCGCGAAGGCCTTCGTCGACTTCATCCTCTCCGATGACGGCCAGAAGCTTGCGCTCGCCATGGGGTATATCCCGGCCAAGCCCAGCGTCGGCGCGCCGTCCTGGCTGCCGGAGGGCACCAAGATCAACGTCATGCCTTCCGACATCGCAGCCGTGGTCAAGGTGACGGAAGCCGACAAGGCCCGCTTCGCCACCATGTTCGGCAACTGAGCCCGGACGGGTGCGCATGTCCCTCGCCGACACCGCGACGCTGCGCACGCGCGTCGAGGAGACGGGGCTCCTCTGGGGCCTCGTCGGTCTCGTCGCGCTGCTCTCGCTGCTGCCGATCGGGCGGCTGGTCGTCGAAGGGCTGGCCCCCGGTGGCCAGCTCTCGGCGACGGCGCTCGGCAAGGTGTTCGCCAGCCCGGCGACCTGGACGGCCACCGCCAACAGCCTGGTCACCGCGATATCCGGCACCGTGCTCGCGGTGCTGATCGGCGGTACCGTCGCGCTGCTGGCGACGCTGACCGACATCCGCGCCCGCAACGCCTTCACCTTCTGCTTCGTGCTGCCGCTGATGATCGCACCACAGGTCACGGCACTAGCCTGGCTCCAGCTTTTCGGCCCGTCGAGCACGCTGCTGAAGCTGATCGGCATGGCCCCGCCGCTCGGCAGCCGCAATCCGCTCTATTCGCGCGAGGGCATCATCCTGCTGCTCGGCCTGCAATATGCGCCGCTGGTCTTCCTGACGCTGCGTGCCGGCCTGCGCGCCTTGCCCAAGGAATTGATCGAGGCCGGCCTTGCCGCCGGCGCCAGCCCGCTCACCGTGCTGCGCACCGTCGTGCTGCCGCTGATGACCCCGCCGCTCGTCGCCGGCATCGCGCTCTGCTTCGTCTCCTGCCTTGGCAATTTCGGCATCCCGGCCTTTCTCGGCATCCCCGGCAACTTCCTCGTCCTGCCGACGCTGATCTACCAGCGCCTCGCGGGCCTCGGGCCGGGCGTGCTCTCGGAAGTCGCGATCCTGTCGCTGCTGATCGGCGTCATCGCCATGGCCGGCATCCTGCTGCAGGATTTCATGATGCGCCGTCGCGACTTCCGCATCACCACGACTTCGAGCGCCGCGCGGCCCTTCGAGCTCGGGCGCTGGCGCGCGCCGATCGAGACGCTGCTCTGGACCTTCGCGATCCTCGTCCTGGCTCTGCCGCTGCTCGGCCTGCTCAGCACGTCGCTGATCCCAGCCTTCGGCGTGCCGCTCAATGCGGCGACGGCGACATTCGGCAATTATGCCTATGTCCTCTTCGAGCACGCCGCCTCGAAGCGCGCCTTCGTCAACAGCTTCCTGATGTCGGCGGGAGCAGCGATCCTGATCGTGCTGATCTGCGTCCCGCTCGGCTACTTCATCGTCTGGAAGAAGTCGCGGGCGCTCAGGTTGCTCAACCTCGCCGCCGAGCTGCCCTATGCCATGCCTGGCGTGGTGCTCGCGATCGCCGCGATCCTGCTCTTCCTCAAGCCGCTGCCGGTGCTGGGCGTCTCGCTCTACAACACGGTCTGGATCATCGTCTTCGCCTATCTCGCCCGCTTCCTCGTGCTCGGCCTGCGGCCGATCGTCAGCGGTTATCTTCAGATCGACCGCACGCTGGAGGAGGCCGCGCAGATTGCCGGCGCCGGCCTGCCGCGCCGCCTCGTCACCATCATCTTCCCGCTGGTTGCGCCGGCGGCGGTGGCGGGCGCGCTCTTGATCTTCCTCACGGCCTTCAACGAGCTGACGGTCTCGGCGTTGCTCTGGTCTTCCGGGGCCGAGACGCTCGGCGTCGTCGTCTTCTCCTTCGAGCAGGGCGGCGACTCCACCTATGCCTCGGCGCTGGCGACGATCACCGTT
This sequence comes from Allobosea sp. OAE752, assembly GCF_050433265.1. Lineage (NCBI taxonomy): Bacteria > Pseudomonadati > Pseudomonadota > Alphaproteobacteria > Hyphomicrobiales > Alloboseaceae > Allobosea > Allobosea sp. OAE752. The sequence goes on along the minus strand of NZ_JBNPXO010000012.1, from coordinate 75,156 downwards.
CTCGTCACGGTGGCCCTGATGGCTTCGACCACTCTCTTCGCCCAAAAACTGCCCCAGGGAGTCCTGCCGTGGCGCGACTGACCATCGACCGGGCGCAGAAGCGCTTCGGCTCCTATATCGCCCTGGACGACGTCTCGATCGATGTCGAGGACGGCGAGTTTCTGGCCGTGCTCGGTGCGTCCGGCTGCGGCAAGACCACGCTGCTGCGCCAGATCGCCGGCTTCGACAAGCTCGACCGCGGCGCGATCCGCATCGGCGACCGGCTCGTCTCCTCGTCCGAGCAGCATGTTCCGCCCGAGCATCGCAAGCTCGGCATCGTCTTCCAGTCCTATGCGCTCTGGCCGCATATGACGGTGGCGGAGAACGTCGCCTATGGCCTGACCGTCGCCGGCGTGCGTGATCCCGAGCGGGCCCGCCGCGTCGCGGCGGCGCTCGATCTCGTCGGCCTGAACGGTTTCGCCGAGCGTCGACCGGGCATGCTCTCCGGCGGTCAGCGCCAGCGCGTCGCGCTCGCCCGCTGCCTCGTCACCGAACCCTCGCTCGTTCTGCTCGACGAGCCGCTCGCCAATCTCGACGTGCATCTGCGTGCCTCGATGGAGGAGGAGTTCTCTCGTTTCCATGAGCGCACCGGCACCACCATGGTCTACATCACCCATGATCAGGCCGAGGCGATGGCGCTGGCCGATCGCATCGCCGTGATGGATCGCGGCCGGCTGCTCCAGCTCGCCACGCCCTCGATGCTCTATCGCGAGCCTGCCAACATCACCGTCGCCGGCTTCATCGGCGACGGCATGGTGCTGCCGGCGACCGTGCTGTCGACGCCCCGGGCTGGCCGCTGCAAGGTCAGCGTGCTCGGTGTCGAGGCGGTGGTGCGCTGCCGGCCGGATCAGGCCGTTACCGACCAGGCGAAGCTCTGCCTGCGGGCACGCGACATCGGCATCGCTCCCTCCGGACGGGAGGGGCTTTCGGCCATGGTGGAACGGCTCTCCTATCAGGGCGGCTTCTTCCGGCTCGAGGCACGCCCCGCCGCCAGCAACGACCTTGTGCTGCATCTCGATGCCGCCGAGCCCGCGCCGGCCCAGGCCGGCGATGTGATCCGCATCTCGATCCATGATGGCTGGGTCATCCCCGAAGCCGGGATCATGGACAAAGCCGCATGAGACCGGCCGCATGAAAATCAAGATCCATGGCGGGGTCGGCGAGAAGGGTCGGACCTGTATCGGTATCGAACATGGCGGGACCCGGCTTCTGCTCGATGTCGGCGTCGACACCAGCGCGCCGCGGGGCCCCGGCTACTACCCCGTGATCACGCCTGACGAGCTGAAGCGGCTCGATGCGATCATCGTGACCCACGCCCATGAGGACCATGTCGCGGCGCTGGGCTGGTGCCTCGCCCACGGCTTTGCCGGCCGCATCCTCATGACCGCAGAAAGCGCCGCCGAAACCGACGCGACGCTCGCGGCTTATGCGACGCCGCAGGAGTGCGCGGTGGCCGCGGAGAGCACGCCCGAGATCATCACCGCTGGCGAGGATTTCAGGCTCGGCCCGATTGCGATCCGGACCGGCCGCAGCGGGCATGTCGTCGGCGGTGTCTGGTGCCATCTGAGCGCCGAAGGCCGCAGCGTCGGCTACTGCGGCGACGTTGTGCCGGCGAGCCCGGTCTTCGCCATGGATCCTCTGCCGCCTTGCGACCTCTTGCTGATCGACGCCTCCTATGGCGAGGATCGCGTCCCCGCGGCAGAGCGTGGCGCCACCATCTCCCGCTGGCTCGCGGGGCATCCGCAAGGCGCAGTGCTGCCGACGCCACTATCCGGCCGTTCCATCGAGTTGCTCGGGCTGATCCAGGGGCCGATCGCCATTCATCCGTCGATGAAAGCGGCGTTGGCCGAACAGATTGCGGCCTCCGACTGGCTGAAGCCGGGCGCGTTTGATCTGTTATCGGCCCGGCTCGCCGACGCTGTTTCATGGCAGGAGGGTCAACCATTGCCGGTGGCTGCGCTACTCTGCGACGACGGTATGGGGCTCGCGGGGCCTTCGAGAGCCGCTCTCGCCCAGGCGCGCCGCGACGGTCACCCGGTCCTGCTGACCGGTCACATCCCGAAAGGCAGCCCCGCAGATGCCATGCGCGCAGCGGGGAAGGCCGATTGGTTGCGCTTCCCGACCCATCCGACCTTGCCCGAGAACGCCTGTATCGCGGCGGCGAGCGGCGCCCGGCTCGTGCTCGCTCATTCCTGCGATGAGCCGACAGCCCGCGCGCTCGCAGCCGACATTCCAAACCTCGTCGCCGATCTCAAGCCTGGCGACGTCATCGAGGTCTGACCATGCGAATCCTAATCGCCAATGATGACGGTATCGATGCTCCTGGTATCGCATTTCTCCGCCGTGCGGCGGCTCGCGTGGCTTCCGACATCTGGGTGGTTGCGCCGGAACGGAAGTGGACAGCGGCGAGCCACCATCTCTCCTTCGACCGCGATCTGACGCTCACGCGGCGCGAGGAACAACACTATGCGCTCGACGGAACGCCGGCCGATTGCGTCGTCGCGGCGATGACGGTGCTGTTCCGGAACGGCGGCCAGCCGGACCTCGTGCTGTCCGGTGTCAATGACGGGCGCAACGCCGCAGAGGACGCCGCCTATTCCGGCACGCTGTCGATCGCGCGCGAGGCGAGCTTCTGGGATATTCCGGCAATCGGTTTTTCACGCACCAAGGGCGGCACGTCCGAGGAGCAGGACGTCGATGCGTTGGCGAAACTGATCGAGCGGCTCTGGATCAAGCGCGAAGACTGGGTGCGCGAAGGCGTCTTTCTCAGTGTCAACCTGCCGAAGGCGTTGCCGGCCGAGGCTGGACTGGCCTCCATCGGTCGCGACAAGATCGCCGCAGCTGCCGATATCCAAACGGAAGACGGCAATCGCATTGTCTGGCGCATCCGCCGCGGACGACCTCATAGCCACAGAGCCGGTGACGAGAACAGCCTGATCGATGCAGGCCGTATCGCCATCGTCCGCCACTGTTGGATGGATGGGGCGCCTCTTCCCCAAAGCTTCACCATGGGTCTCAACGCCGCCCAACAGCCTGTTTCGGCAGGAGAATTTCATCCGACCGAAGCAGAATGACTGCCTATAGATCCCGGCACTGCGATGGCCAAAGCACCACCTAACTCCAAGCCTCTCCCACAGGTGGCTGCCGTGCCGGTGCGGCGCCGGCACGATGGTACGGCGGAGATTTTGCTGGTCACGACCAGGTCAACCAAGCGATGGACGCTTCCAAAAGGTTGGCCCGTCAAGAAGCTCAAGGGATCAGAGGCAGCCGCTAAAGAAGCGTTTGAAGAGGGCGGCGTTGTCGGCCGCATTCGCAAAAAGCCTATAGGACGCTATCTTTATTGGAAGCGTATGGATGGGTATTTCAGCCTTTGTAAGGTTCGTCTCTATGTTTTGAATGTTGCTGCAGAGCACCCCGATTGGCCGGAAAAGGGTGAGCGCTTACGCAGTTGGTTCAAATGGCAAGATGCAGCGGATCTGGTCGAGGAACCTGGGCTACGTAAACTTCTGAAGGGCGTCTGCATTTGAGTGATGATTGGACGTTCGATTGACACAATCGATGCGGCTCACTCTATCGAACGCAGTCTCCGTCGAATGAAAGTTGCACGGATCTGAAAGTACGGTTCACTGCACCTCGTCATCCAGCGTGCAGCGCGCCACGGTCCAGAGATCGGTGATTGGCCGAGCGCGGCCTCTCCATCGGCGACAAAGTGCGGAACTGCGCCCATCGCTCCCGATTGGCATGGCACCTGCGACGCCTTCTTCAAGCACGCAACCGGGCGCGTGAAGCAGATCCAGCGCGTCGCCCGCGTCCATCGCGACCCGTTTGAGCCGATCATGCCGGTTCTCGAAGCCGAAAGCCCGGTCGGGGAATATCGCAAGACCACCGAGGAAATCCTCGCCCTGCTGCCCGATCCGTCGCAGCTCGCGGCCTGGCCAGCCTGATTGGACGTGATGTGCAGCCGGTCGTGCCGATGATCGGCTCGATCGGGGAGGGTGACCTCGCCCCGCTCGCCGCGATCGCGTCCATTCCCAGGGGGGCAGCACGGGAAGAACTTCGCAGGGCCGATGAGAGCAGAGGCCGACGACGGGGCCGCCAAGTGGCTGAAAGCGGGACCTTGTCGACAGGAATAGGAAATCTTTAGCCCGCTCGCTCTCAAGGTTTACGCCCTGGATTGCCCGGCTCGATGGCGACCCGGTCAAGTAACACCAGGGCGGTGTCGACGACACCCTCAAGCAGCGCCCTTTCGGGCCGCACCCGTGCCAGCACACGGACACCCATCAGCACGCCAAGGAGGTGCCGGGCGAGATTCTCTGCCGGGCGAGAGGGCGTGATCGAGCCGCTTGCCTGGCCTTTGACGATGCAGGACAGGAAGAAGCCTTCGATCCGCTGGAGCACGTCCGCGACCGCAGCCCTGAAGCCCGGATCCTCTGGTGCCACGTCGAGCGCGGCATTCACCAGCATGCAACCCTTGCATTCCTCGTCCTTGAGCGATCGGGACAGGATCTCGCGGAAGAAGGCCTCGATCGCCGCGCGCGGTTCCATGGCCTCGCAGCGCCGGATCCTGTCGCCGATGCTGCCTTCGACATAGTGATCGAGCGCGCGGCGATAGATGGAATGCTTGTCGCCGAAGGCGTTGTAGAGGCTGGCGCCAGTCAGGCCCGTGCCGTCGATCAGGTCGCGGATCGAGGTCGCCTCATAGCCGCGCTTCCAGAAGCACTGGACCGTTGCATCGAGCACAGCCTCTTCATCGAATTCCCTGGGTCTGCCCATGACGCTCCTTGCCGATCGGTCCGATCGCACAGTGCCACAGGCGATCCCACCTTGTATTTTAGAACGAACGAACTAAAACTTAAACTGCGCAGCTCTGAAGATGATGCCGGCGTCGGAGAGGCTTACGGCCATGGATTTGGAAAACGAACTGGCGCCTTTCAGGGCCGACTTCACGCGAACTGCGCCTGAAGGCCCCGTTGCCCTCCATGACATCGGTAAGGCCGGGCGGGTCCTGCTCGCCTCGCTCCTGCGGACGGCCCGGTCCTGATCCATGTCCGACTTGCGGACAGTTCTGGCGAAGCCGACCTGGGGTAAGGCCCTTGCGCGCCCGCGCGGTCGCGCCGCCGGCATCGCGTGGGCGGCACTTACGGTGTCGATCTTTTCCGGCTGGTTCGTCATCACGCGCTTCAGCGTGACGCGGGAGCTGCATATCTGGGATATTACGGCGCTGCGCTTCGGGATCGGGGCGCTGCTGCTGGCGCCGGTCCTTGTCCGAAACAGGACACGCCTGGCTCCGGCGGCCTGGGGCATGGGCTTCGTCTTCGCCGTGCTGTGGGGCGTGCCGTTCGTGCTGCTGGTTGCGCTCGGCCTGAGCTTCACCTCCGCAGCGCAGGCCGCCTCGATCGCCCCGACCCTGATGCCGCTCTTCGCGGGCGTTTTCGCCTGGACCTTCCTGGGCGAAGCGCAGGGCCGGTGGCGCTGGAGCGGATACGGCGCCATCCTGGCCGGACTGTCACTGCTCCTGCTGGCGGGCGCGGTGGCGAGCGGGCCGCCGAGCGCAGCCGGCATCGGTGCGCTTGCGGCGGCCGCCGCGATGTGGGCGATCTATACGCTTCTCTTCCGCCGGAGCGGCCTTGCTCCGATCGAGTCTGCCGCGCTGATCTGCTTCTGGTCGGCTGTGCTCTTCCTGCCGATCTATTCGTTCGGCGGCCTGAGCCGACTCGATCACGCCGGCGCGGGCGAAATCGCGCTGCAGGCCGTCTATCAGGGCGTGCTGATGAGCGGCGTCGCGATCTTTACCTTCAACCGCGCTGTCTCGCTGCTTGGGTCCTCGGCCGCGACCGCGATCATCGCGCTCATCCCCGCGATCGCCTCGCTGCTGGCCATTCCGATCCTCGGCGAGCACCCGACGCCGGCTGAGGGTGTGGCGATCGCCGTCATCGTGTCCGGGGTCCTGCTCGCCGCACGAAAGCCCGCACCGCCTGATGAACGATGGGAAAACCGATGATCCGCTTCTATTTCCATCCCACGCCCAACCCCGCGAAGGTCGCGCTGTTCCTGGAGGAGGCCGGCCTGGCCTATGAGACGATCCCCGTCGATACCAGCAAGGGCGAACAGCACCTGGCCGCCTTCCGGGCCGTCAATCCGAACGGCAAGGTGCCGGCCATCGTCGACACGGAAGGGCCGGGCGGCCGCCAGGCGCGCGTGTTCGATTCCACCGCAATCCTGCTTTATCTCGCTGAGAAGACCGGGCAGTTTCTCGGCGCTTCGGAAGACCGGCCGGAATTGCTCTCCTGGCTCTTGTTCCTCGCCTCCGGCCTCGGCCCGTTTTCGGGACAGGCGGTGCATTTCCAGTTCGCGGCGCCGGAAGGGCTGGACTACGCCGTGAACCGCTATCGCCGTGAGGCGGAGCGCCATTATCAGGTGCTCGATGACCATCTCGCGGGACGCAGCTATATCGTCGGCGAGACTTATACGATCGCAGACATGTCGGCCTGGGGCTGGCTCGACCGCGCCTCGCGCGTGCGCAAGGGCGCCGAGGATCCGCTCGCGCCGTTCCCCAATCTCAGGCGTCTGTTCGAGAGCGTCGATGCGCGGCCTGCGGTCGCGCGGGCTCGCGCGGTCGGGCAGGATCATGCCTTCAAGCAGGTCCGCGACGAGGAGGCGAAGCGGGCGCTCTTCCCCTCGAATTATCCCCCCGCGGCCTGAAGCCGAAGCCTGGAGATCAATTCATGAGCGACACGACAGACTACGTTCCGCCGAAGGTCTGGACCTGGGACAAGGCCAGCGGTGGCCGCTTCGCCAACATCAACCGCCCCATCGCCGGCCCGACCCATGAAAAGGAGCTGCCCGTCGGCAAGCATCCGCTCCAGCTCTATTCGCTGGGAACTCCGAACGGCATCAAGGTCACCGTGATGCTGGAGGAATTGCTGGCCGCCGGCCACACGGGAGCCGAGTACGATGCCTGGCTGATCAAGATCGGCGATGGCGATCAGTTCGGCTCCGGCTTCGTCGAGGTCAATCCCAACTCGAAGATCCCGGCGCTGCTGGACCGCAGCGGGCCGACCCCGATCCGCATCTTCGAATCCGGCGCGATCCTGGTGCATCTCGCCGAGAAGTTCGGCGCATTCCTCCCGCAGGAGCAGCCGGCGCGGGCCGAGACCCTCTCCTGGCTGTTCTGGCAGATGGGCTCGGCGCCGTTCCTCGGCGGCGGCTTCGGTCACTTCTACGCCTATGCGCCCAGCAAGCTCGAATATCCGATCAACCGTTACGCCATGGAGGTGAAGCGCCAGCTCGACGTGCTCGACCGACGCCTCGCCGACAACGAGTTCATCGCTGGCGACCTCTATACGATCGCCGACATGGCGATCTGGCCCTGGTATGGCGGGCTCGTCATGGGCTGGCAGTACGGTGCGGCCGAATTCCTCTCGGTGCAGGACTACAAGAACGTCGTCCGCTGGGCCGAACAGCTCTTCGCCCGGCCGGCCGTGAAGCGAGGCCGCATGGTCAACCGCGCGGTTGGAGACCCGTCCGAGCAGCTTCACGAGCGTCACGAGGCCGGCGACTTCGAGACCCGGACCCAGGACAAGCTCGCCGGATCCTAGTCGTCGCCCGCAGCTACATACGCACCGGCGGCAACGCAGCCGCCGGTGGTGCCGCCAATCTCCCTAATCGATAGAGAATCAAGAGGGGGAACACGATGCTGAAGATTCTGGGGCGCTTGAGCTCGGTCAATGTCCAGAAGGTGGTGTGGGCCGCAGGCGAAACCGGTCAGGCGTTCGAGCGGATCGACATCGGTGGCCCGTTCGGCGGCAACCGCGAGCCGGCCTATCTGGCGAAGAATCCCAACGGGCAGGTGCCGGTCCTTGAGGATGGCGACGCCCATATCTGGGAATCGAACGCCATTGTCCGATACATCGCAGCGCGATACGGCGGGGATACGATTTGGGAAGAGGATCCGGCGCGGCGCAGCGAAAGTGATCGCTGGATGGACTGGGCCCTCGGCGAACTGCAACGGGTGATGGTGCCGGCGTTCTGGGGGCTGATGCGCGAGCCGGCGACAGCCGATCCCGTCGAGATCGCGAGCTCGATCAGCCGCACCGAGCATTGCCTGGACATTCTTGAGGCCCATCTCGCCAAGGGTCGGAGCTATGTCGGCGGCGATCGTTTCGGCATGGCCGAGATCGTGCTGGGCCCAAGCGTGCACCGATGGCTGAACATGCCGGTGGCACGGGCGCCGCGGCCGCACCTACAGCGATGGTACGAAATTATTGCGGCGCGCGAGGCGGCGCAGGCCGCTCTTCCGCTCCCAATCGCATAAAACGCTATATGAACGTGCGCCTTTGGCCGGCGCAGGAGCCTTAAAGTTGAGGTGCCGAAGGCCGGCATTAGGCCGACTGCGACCGGTCGCCAAGCTTGCTTTGTAATGTCCGCTTCCTGGCAGGCGCCGAACGGCAGCTTCTGGCGCAAGGGCGCCAAACCTAACCTTCCGCGTAAGCCTGCTCCTTCTTCGCTCGAATTGCGGGCAGGATCATGCTGACGAGTAGAAGCGCCGAGATCACAAGCAACGTCGCACTGATCGGACTCTTCACGAAGATCGAGAGATCGCCCTCGGAGAGCAGCAGCGCGCGCCGGATGTTCTCCTCCATCATCGGTCCGAGCACATAGCCGAGGATCAGAGGGGCCGGCGGGCATTTCAGCTTGGCGAAGACGTAGCCGAGGATGCCGACCGCCGCGCAGAGATAGACGTCAATCGAACTGTTGTTGAGGCTGTAATTGCCGAGCGCGCAGAACAGGATGATCGCGGGGAAGAGCCAGCGATAGGGGATCGTCAGCAGGCGGACCCAGATCCCGACGAGCGGCAGGTTCAGGGCGACCAGCATCGCATTGCCGATGAACATGCTGGCGACGACGCCCCAGAACAGCTCCGGATTGCGGGTCATCACCGAAGGCCCGGGCTGGATGCCGTTCATCACCAGCGCGCCGAGGATGAGCGCCATCGTTGCAGTACCGGGGATGCCTAAGGTCAGCATCGGGATGAAGGCGGTCTGCGCGGCGGCGTTGTTGGCCGCCTCCGGCGAGGCGACGCCTTCGATCGCACCCTTGCCGAAGCGCGAGGGGTCTCGGGCAAGCTTCTTCTCGACCATGTAGGAGGAGAAGGAGGAGATCGACGGCCCGGTGCCAGGCAGGATACCGAAGAAGGAGCCGATCGCGGTGCCACGCAGCGTCGGCAATGCGGCGGTCTTGAGGTCGCTCCAGCTCGGTAGCAGTCCGCCGATGGTCTTGGTGAAGACCTCGCGGGTTTCCTTCTGCTCCAGGTTCGAGACGACCTCTGCCACTGCGAAGATGCCGACCGCAAGCACGGTGAAGCCGATGCCGTCGGCTAGCTCGGGCAGGCCGAAGGTGTAGCGCTCGATACCGGAATTGACATCCGTACCGACGAGCCCGATCAGCAGGCCGAGGATGACCATGGCGAGCGCCTTGAGAAGGTCGCCATGGGTCAGGACCGATGCCGCGACGAGGCCGAGCAGCATCAGCGCGAAATAGTCCTCCGCGCCAAAGCGCAATGCCCAGCCCGCCAGCGGCACGCCGAGCGCGACGATCAGGATCGTGCCGATGCAGCCGGCAACGAAAGAGGACAAAGCGGCGATGGCGAGCGCGGCTCCGGCGCGGCCCTGGCGTGCCATCTGGTAGCCGTCGAGGCAGGTGACGGCCGAGGAAGTTTCGCCCGGCAGGTTGACCAGGATCGCCGTGGTCGAGCCACCGTACTGCGCGCCGTAATAGATGCCGGCGAGCATGATGACGGACGCCACCGGCGAGAGCCCGAAGGTGATCGGCAGCAGCATCGAGATGGTGACGAGCGGACCGACGCCCGGCAGCACCCCGATCAGCGTTCCCAGCAGCACGCCGAGGAAGCAATAGGCCAGGTTCTGCAGCGACATCGCGACGCCGAAACCCAGCATGAGGTGATCGAGGAATTCCATCTCAGAGGTTCCAGGCGAAGAGCGGGTAAGGCAATCGCAGACCCCAGACGAAGACGGCCGTCGCGAACACCGCCATGATCACGGCCAGCACCGAGACCTCGCGCAGCTTGAATTCATGGCCCGCATAAGCCGAGGCCGCGACGAGCAGCATCACTGCGGGCACGAGACCGAACCGCTCGATCGCGGCTCCGAACAGGACGATCGAGAGGGTGATGAAGGCGAGCGGCAGCCACGCCCAGATCCCCTCGACCGTGACGCCGCTGCGCAGGCCGCGGATGAAGATGAGCGCGCCGAAAGCGATGAGGATGATGCTGAGCGCGCGCGGGAAATATCCCGGCCCCATCTCGACGGAGGTGCCGAAGCTGTAGCGGAGAGCGATGACGAGCCCGACGGCCCCGAGCGCAATGAAGATCAGGCCGGCAATCGCGTCCTGGTTCGAGATCGATTTGAGCTTCATGGAGCCTCCCGGCGCGCCAGCGACAGCGGCGGCCTCATGGCGTGTCTTGAATGAGAAAGCGCAGATGGGCCGGCTTGGGTCCCAGAATCGACGTGTCCCAAGCCGGCACGGCGCGTCAGGACGACGGGCGCCTGGAGCAGCCGCCCGCAGCTCAGTCGGCGACCTTGATGTCGGCCGTCTTGATCACGGCGGTCCATTTCGGCACGTCGGATTTGATCAGCGCCGCGAACTCGCCCGCGCTGCTACCCGTCGCCTCTGCACCGGCCGCGCGCAGCTTCGCCTGCGTGTCTGAGTCCTTCAGCACCTTGTTGAGCTCGGCGTTGATCTTGGTCACGATCTCAGCCGGAGTGCCCGCGGGCGCGGCGAGGCCCCACCAGGTCGCGGCATCCGAGTTCTTGATGCCCTTTTCCTCGAAGGTCGGCACATCCGGGAATTCGGCGTCGCGCTTGGTCGCGAACAGCGCGATCGGGCGCAGCACGCCTTCCTTGATCTGCACCGAGACCGAGGGAACCGAGGAGACATAGAAGTCGACGCGACCGCCCATCAGATCGGGCAATGCCTGCGAAGCGCCTTTATAGGGGATGTGGCGAAACTTCACCTGCGCGATCTGCTGCAGCAGCTCGCCCGCCAGATGCGAGCTCGTGCCGATGCCGGGGGACGCAAAGGTCAGCTTGCCGCCCTTGTCCTTGGCCGCCTTGAGCAGATCCTCGACGGTCCTGATCAGGGAATCCTTGGCGACGACGAGAACCTGCGGCGCCGAGGCGCTGAGCCCGATCGGCGCGAAATCCTTGATCGGGTCGTAATTCGCCTTGCCAAGGATCGGGTTGATCACAAGGTTGGCGTTCTGCGCCATCACGATGGTGTAGCCGTCGGCGGGCGCTTTGCCGGCGAGACCGAGGCCGACGCTGCCGCCGGAGCCGGGCTTGTTATCGATGACGATGGTCCAGCCCGTCGCTTCGCCGAGCTTTTGCGCGACCACGCGCGAGACCACGTCCGTGCCGCCGCCGGGCGGGAAGGGAACGACCATGCGGATCGGCTTGGTCGGATAATCCTGGGCGACGCCAGGCCCCGCCAGCAAGGCCGTCAGCGCGGCTGCCGCGAGAATGCGCATAGGCTTCATGATGTTTCCTCCGTTTATGTTCGTGGGAGACAGCCGGCCGCCCGGCCTTCTCCTTCGGGTGGTCAGTGGTTCTGCATCCCCCATTTGCGGATCGTCGCCGCCTCGATCGAGCGGAAGACGATGCCTTCGACCGCAAGGCCGATCAGGATCACGGTCAGGAGGCCTGCGAAGACGGTCGCCGTCTCCAGCGCGTTGCGGGCCTCGAAAATGTACCAGCCGAGGCCTGCCGCATTGCCGGACACGCCGAAGACGAGCTCCGCCGCGATCAGCGTGCGCCAGGCGAAGGCCCAGCCGATCTTCAAGCCGGCGAGGATCGAGGGGAACGCGGCCGGGATCAGGATGAAGATGACGAGCCGCAGGCCGCCCAGCCCGTAGTTACGTCCGGCCATGCGCTGCGTCTGGCTGACCGAGAGGAAGCCGGTGAAGGTGTTGAGCGAGACCGCCCACAACACCGAATGGACGATGACGAAGACGATGCTGGAGGTGCCGAGCCCGAACCAGAGCAGAGCCAGGGGCAGGATCGCGATCGCCGGCAGCGGATTGAACATCGCGGTCAGCGTCGCCAGCAGGTCGGTGCCGACGCGGGTCGAAACGGCCAATGTCGTCATCACCGCCGACAGCGCGATCGCGGTGCCGTAGCCGATCAGCAGCACGCGCAGCGAGCTTGCGGCGGCGCCCGGCAGTCGGCCCGACGACATGTCCGCCCACCAGGCTGAGAGCGTGTCGCTGAGCGAGGGGAACATCAGCGGGTTGCCGACCCAGCGGGCATAGACCTCCCAGGCGATGCCGAGCCCGACCAGGACCAGAGCGCGGCGCACCGCCGTGATCGCGAAGATGCCTTCCCACAGACCGATGGGCCGGCTGATCTCGCCGATCCGGCTGATGTCCTCCGGCTCGCGCTCGATATCCGGGCGCGGCCGGTTGCGCAGCTGCGTGACGGTGGCGTCAGTCATGGGCCGTCTCCTGCGTGCCGAAGAGCATGCCGTTGATCTTGCGGTTGAAGGCCATGAACTCCGCGTCGCCCTGGTGCTCGTGGCTGTAGGCGGTGGCATCGAGCTCGGCGCGGACCTGGCCGGGATGCGGCGTCAGCACCAGGATGCGCGAGCCCAGGATGATCGCCTCCTCGATCGAATGCGTGACGAACATCAGCGTGAAGCGGACATCGTCCCAGAGTTCGAGCAGTTCCTCCTGCATGCGCCGGCGCGTCAGCGCGTCGAGCGCGGCGAAGGGCTCGTCCATCAGCAGGATGCGCGGCTCCATGGCGAGCGCCCGCGCGATCGCGACGCGCTGCTTCATGCCGCCGGAGAGCATGTGCGGATAAACGTCCTGGAAGCGTTCGAGCCCGACCTTGACGGTCGCGCGGCGGGCGCGGTCCCGGATCTCGTTCTTCGGGAATCGGCCGGAGCGGCGCATCGCGAACATGACGTTGTCGAGCACCGTCAGCCAGGGCATGAGCTGGTCGAATTCCTGGAAGACCATCATGCGGTCCGGGCCGGGGCGGTCGATGACGCGCCCGTCGAGCTTCATCGTGCCTTCGGTCGGGCTCAGGAAGCCGGCGACGCATTTCAGCAGGGTCGACTTGCCACAGCCCGAGGGGCCCAGCAGGATGAAGCGATCCTGCTCCTTGACGTCGAAGGAGACGCGATAGGTCGCGGTGACCAGCCGGTCGCGGGTCTTGTATTGCAGGGTCACGCCATCGACCTGCAGCAGCGTCTGCACTCCGGCCCGGACGGCAACGCCCGGCATCTTTTCGGTCGCGAGCATCAGCTTCCCTGTCCTTGGCTGACCGGCGGGAACATGATGTCCTGCCATTTGGCGGGCGCTTCCTTGAGCTCCCCGTTGCGCTGCATGAAGCCGGAAAAGGCCATCATGCCCTGCGGTTCGACGGTGAAGGTCTGGGCCTTGATCGCGGCCTCGACCTCGGCGGGGGTGAGTGCGGTCTTCTCGACCTCCATGTAGAGCTTGGCCGCCTGGGCGGGGTTCGACTTGATCAGATCCATCGCCTCGCGCAGGCCCGCGACGATGGTGGTGACCGCGGCCGGGTTCGCACTCGCGAACTTGCTTGTCGCGCCGAGCAGCGCGCCCGAATAGGAGCGGCCGATGATGTCGTTGCCGTCGACGACCTTGAAGCATTTGCCCGACGATTCGAGCGTCGAGATGAAGGGCGGGGCGGCGAAGTAGAGCTGGATCGCGGCCTTCGAGATCAGCGCCGCCGTCGCATCCGGATGCGGCATGATCACCATCTGCTTGTCGAAGCGTCCGGCCTGGCCGGGTCCGAAGGCCTTCTCCGCTGCCATCCTGAGCAGGATCGCCTGCGGCGCCGTCGTCGCGGTGACCGCGATGCGCATCTCGGGCTTGATGTCGGAGACGGACTTCACCGAAGGATCGTTCGTGTAGAGCGTCAGAACGGCTTCGTTGCAGGCGGCGATGCCCTTGATGTCGAAGGAGCCGCGGGTTTTCAGCCAGGCGGCGAGCAGCGCGGTCGGGCCATAGGCGCCGACCTCGAGATTGCCGCTGAAGATGCCGTCATTGATCGCCGGCGAGCCGCTGACCCGCTGGACGGCGAAGGTCGTGTCGCCGATGCCGTTCTCCTTCGCATGCTTGGCGAAGAGCGAGAGCTTGTCGGCGACGGTGGTAGCCAGATGACTGGTGCCGAACTGGATGGCGATGGTCACGGTCTTTTTCGTCTGCGCGCGGGCCGGCAAGGCAAGGCCGCTGAATGCGGCGGCGCCGAGCGCGAGCGTGGCGCGGCGTGAGGGGTGGATCATCCTGCTTCCTCCTCGTCGTTTTTTGCTTGTTGCTTTGGCCTGCCGGCTCAGTCGCCGGCACCGTTCGCGACCGGCGCGAAGAAGGTGTCCTGCCAGCGTGCGGGGGCCTTCTTCAGCATGCCGATCTTCGTCATGAAGCTCGCATAGGCCATGATGCCGTGCGGCTCGGTCGACCATTTGTTGTCGCGGATCATCGCGGTCAGCGCGTCCTTCGAAAGATTGAAGGGCTCCGACTTCAAATAGATCTCGCCGGCCTCCGCGGGCTTTGCCTTGATGAAGTCCTCGGCCTGCGCGATCGCCGCGACGATGCCTTTCGCCACCGCCGGCTGCTCGGTCATGAACTTGCCTGTGGTGGCGAGCAGCCCGCTCGTCGCGGGATGTCCGAGGATTTCCTCCGACGTCGTCACGACGTGCAGCTTCGGATTGGCCTCCAGCACCGTGATGAAGGGGTCGTTGGCAAAATAGCCGTCGATCGCCGTCGAGCCCGAGGCCATCATGGTCGCCGCATCCGGATGCGGCAGGCTGACCATCATCTTGTCGAAGCGGCGGATGCCGGCTTCGCCGAGCTGCTTCTCCGCAGCCATGCGCAGCAGGATCGCCTGCGGCGTGTTGAGCGCGGTCACGGCGATGCGGGAGCTGTCGGGGAAGTCGGCGACGGTCTTCACCTCCGGCTTCGATGTGTAGAGTGCGTAGCGCCCCATCGAGAGCGGCGTCAGGCCGCGGATGTCGTAGGAGCCGCGCGTCTTCTCCCAGGCGACCAGCATGCCGGGCGTGCCCATCGCGCCGAGCTGGATGGTGTTCGACAGCAGCCCGTCATTGATGGCGGGGGCGCCGCTGAACTTCTTCACGACGACCTGCGTGCCGGGCGCGCCGGCCGCCTCCACTGCTTTGCCGAAGAGCCCGAGCGCGTCGGCGACGATGATCGGCAGATAGCCGATGCCGTTCTGCATCGCGATCGTCACGGTGGTGGCTGCGCGTGCCCGGATCGGTAGCGCGCCGACCGCGAAGGTGGCGAGGCTGCCCTTCAAGACACTGCGACGCGAGATCTGATTCATCAGTATCCTCCCAAAGTAGAGAGCGGCTTCTCGAGGGCGCTCTTCAGGCGGCAGCCGCCGCGTAGTCCGGATTGACGTTGGCGCGCGGATCGAAGGGCTTGCCCTCGATCACATCGAGCGCCTGCTCGATCGCGCGCACGCCGACACGCTCGGCCGCTTCCCGGGTGTTGGCGCCGACATGCGGAGTCATCACCACGTTCTGCAGGTCTGACAGCGGGTTCTCCTTCGGCGGCTCGACCGGGAAGCAGTCGAGGCCGGCTCCGACGAGCGCACCGCTCGTCAGGGCCGCGGCGAGCGCCTCATGATCGATCAGGCCGCCCCGGGCAGTGTTGATCAGCATGGCGCCGCGCTTCATCAGCCCGAGGCGGCGGGCGTCGAACAGGTTGCGGTTCTCGGCCGTCAGCGGAACATGAAGGCTGACGATGTCGCTCTCGCGCAGCAGCGCATCGAGGTCTTCGACGATCTCGACGCCGTCGAGCTTGCCGCGGAAGAAGGGATCGTAGCCGCGGATGGTCATCCGCAGCGGGCGCACCAGTTCAATCAGCGCCGAGCCGATGCTGCCGAGCCCGACGACGCCGAGCGACTTGCCCGAAAGCTCGCTGCCGAAGCTCGACGCCTTGTCCCAGTGGCCGCCGCGCATGCGGGCGTCGAGCCAGGCACTCTGGCGCGCCACGGCGAACATCAGCCCGAAGGCGTGCTCGGCGACGGATTGCGCGTTGGCGCCATGGGTGATCAGGACGGGGATGCGGTGGCGCGTCGCGCTGGCGAGGTCGATCGTGTCGACGCCGATGCCGTGCTTGACGATGACCTTGAGCGAAGGCGCGGCCTTGATCACCTCCTCGGTGACATGGGCGGCGCGGACGATGATCGCGTCCGCCTTCTCGGCGACCGCCAGCGCGGCGATCTCGGCCGGCGGCGTGTAGGGCGCGACCGTGATGATGCGGGCGCCGCGCCGCTCCGCGGCATCCATCGCCGGCTTCGCCAGCGCCGCACCCGTGACAATGATCGTGGCAGCCATGTTTCCCTCCAGCCTCGCAGCCCGATGGCGGGAAGGTGTGGTCAGCGCAGCCCTTCAGCGGCGGACCTGGCGCTTCTTCCCTGCGGCATCGGGCGCTTGCTGCGCCTCTTCGCCGGGGCGGCCTTGCAGACCGTCCCATCTGCAACGACCTAGCACGGCCGAGCAGGGAAGCAAAGATAAAATGAAACGGCGTTTCAAAAAACGTTATAGATCGAGTCCGCCGCCGAGGGCATGAGTCAGCACGCCGGCCGATTGCTTGAGGACCGGGGCGATCTTCTCCGCGCTTTCGCTCGTCAGGCGTGAGGCCGGCCCCGTCAACGCAAGCGCGCCGAGCAGCCGACCACCGGCCCCGAAGACCGGTGTGGCGATCGAGGCGACATGCGGATCGGTGACGCCGCTGGAATAGATCGGTGTCTCGACGGCCTTGTCCTCGGCGCTGCTGGTGGGATCGAAACGACGCAGAACCTGTGCGATCGAGGAGGCATCCATCGGCCGCAGATCGCCCGGCCGGACATGCATCCGCAAAGGCGAGGGCGAATCGACCCGGAACAGGCACAGGCGCTGGTCGCCGCGGCGGATATAGAAGGAAGCCGTCTCGCCGGAGGCGGCCACCAGAGCTTCCAGCG
Organism: Allobosea sp. OAE752; assembly: GCF_050433265.1. Classification (NCBI taxonomy): domain Bacteria; kingdom Pseudomonadati; phylum Pseudomonadota; class Alphaproteobacteria; order Hyphomicrobiales; family Alloboseaceae; genus Allobosea; species Allobosea sp. OAE752. The sequence goes on along the minus strand of NZ_JBNPXO010000012.1, from coordinate 58,096 downwards.
CCGGCATGACATGGGCTTCGAGCGCGAAGGATTGGAGATAGACCGAGCCCAGCCGCGCGATCTCGGTGCCGAGCCGATAGCGGCCGTCGTCGAGCCGCTCCATCAGCCCGAAACGCTCCAGCGAGATGCACAGGCGCATGATGGTGCTCTTCACCAGCTGCGTGCGCTGCGCCAGCTCGCTGAGTTCCAGCGCATCGTCGCCACGGCGGAACGCGGTGAGAACCGTCAGCAGCCTGTCGGCCGATGCGACGCCCTCCAGCTTCGGTCGCGCCTTCGCCTTCTTGTCGAGCATGGTTCCAAGCCTCCGCGACGCCGCTTCCAGGTCGCGGCCGCCTTCAGTCTTGATGCGAGAACATCGCCGATCCTGCAACATCGAGCTTGGCGCGCAGGATCGAGCCCGTCTGCGATTCCGTGATGAAGAGATCGCGTCCTTCCGGTCCGCCGAACGCCAGATTGGTGGTCGATATCCCGGCGCAGGAGCGGATTCGCAGGAGCGGCTCGGCCGTGCGTGACAGGCGCCAGACGGAACCGAAGCCGGTATGGGCGATCATGAGCCCGCCTTCGGCATCGAGCGCCAAACCGTCCGGCCCGCCGAGCCCGCCATGCAATTGCGCGAAGACGCCGACTTTCGTCGTCAGGCCGCTGTCGTTGAGCGGCAGGCGCCAGATCTGCTGGGCCCGCGTCACGGCGATCAGCAGATGCGTCATGTCGGGATCGATGACGATGCCGTTGGGGCTGGGGATGGTATCGAGCAGACGCGTCAGCCTGCCCTCTGGTGTCAGCCGATAGACGCGGCCGGTGGCGTCGTGCAGCCCGGTCTGGCCCTGATCGGTGAAATAGAGGTCGCCGTTCGCCGCGAAGACGAGATCGTTGACGCCCTTGAAGCTCTCGGAGGCTGCCGTCTCCAGAAACGGCGTCACCGCCCCGCTTTCGGGCTCGAGCAACATGATGCCGCGCTTGTAGTCGGTGATGAAGATGCGGCCGTCGCGGTGGATCTTCAGCCCGTTCGGCCAGCCATCATATTCGGCGACGAGTTCCCACTCGCCCGCAGGCGAGATGCGGAATATGCGGCCAAACGGTATATCCGTGACATACAGCCGGCCCCGCCGGTCGAAGCTCGGTCCTTCGAGGAAGGAGTCGATCGCAAGCCCGCCGCGATTGGCCACGGCCCAGGCCGTCGCACGAGGCTTGCGGAAGCGATCGGGCAAGCGCGTGAACACGGTGGTGGCGACCTCGGGTGGCGGCGCAAAGAACATCAGCCTGTCTCCGTGAGCGAGAGGTCGAGACGATAGGTTTCCATCGCCGCGCGGTGAAACAACCAGGCCCGCTCATGAGGGGAAAAGCTTGCGACGATCCGCTTGAAGCCGTTCCAGAGAACGCCATAGCCGACCATGCCCTTGTCGACCGGGAAATTGCTTTCGAACATGCAGCGCTGCGGCCCGAAGAGCTCGATGCAGCGCAGGATATAGGGCGACCAGGCTTCTGCCAGCTGTTCGGATGAAGGTGGCAACAGCGCCTCGTGGAAATCGGAGCCACCGACCCGCATCGCCAGACCGCCGAGCTTGACGCGCAGGTTCGGCCGTCGAGCGAGGGCAGCCATGGCGGCCGACCATTGCGCGAACACCTCGTTGCGACGCCCGCGATAGGGGCCTGCACCGAGAGGACCTCCGCAATGATCGAGCACGATCTTCGTCTCGGGGCAGGCATCAGCGAGCGCCGCCACCTCGTCGAGCTGTGTGTGGTAGGCCCAGATATCGAGGACGAGACCGCGATGAGCGAGTAGCCTTACCCCAGCGGCAAAGGCCGGATCGCGCATGATGCCCTCCTCGGGCGGAACCGGGTTCGAGGCGATCGCTGGATCGGAATGCCAGGCCGTCTGATTGCGGATGCCGCGCAAGCGGCTGCCGCCGGCGCGCGACAACGCTTCGAGCACGGGCTCCAGCCGCTCACCGAGCCGCAGATCGGCATGCGCGACGATGCCGGCACAGGCCTGATGCCGGCCATAGAGCCCACTTGCTGCCTGGGCCGCGACACCATTGGCGAACTCAACCTCGCCGACGGGCTTGAACGCCTCCGGCAGGTCCGGGCGGTACATCGAGCGGCTCTGGACGAAGACCGTGGCCCGGATATCGTGGCCGCTTGCCATATCGGCGAGCAACTCGTCGAACAAATAGCGCTGGCCCTGCGGCCGATCCCAGAGATGATGGTGCGCATCGAGGATCGGCATGCCCGAGTCGAGCGCCGCCTCATCGCGCAGCGCCAGCCAGTCCGGCCGCACCGGGACATGAGTCGGCGCGGCCATGGCCGATCAGGCCTCGATCTCGCAGCCCAGCTTGGCGAGCGCGGCATCGACCCAGCTGCGATCGTTGCGCCCTTCATGGATCGCGGTCATCTGCTTGGTCTCGGCCTTGTGCTTGGCGTCGGCAGCGGCATAGACCGCCTCGACCTCGTCATAAGGCACGCAGAGCAGGCCGTCATCGTCGCCGATCACGAGATCGCCGGGCGCGATCACCATGCCTTCGATCGCAATCGGGACATTGATCTCGCCGGGGCCGTTCTTATAGGGCCCGCGATGGCTGACGCCGGCGGCGAAGACCGGGAAATTATGCTCGCGGATCCAGGCGCTGTCGCGGATCGCGCCATAGATGACGATGCCGGCGAGGCCACGCTTCTGCGCGTGGGAGATCATCAGTTCGCCGATGAGCGCATTGGTGAGGTCCCCGCCGGCGTCGACCACGACAACGTCGCCCGGCGATGCGACATCGAGCGCCTTGTGGATCATCAGATTGTCGCCCGGACGCGACTTCACCGTAACCGCCGGGCCGGCGAGGACGCCGCCGCCATGCAGCGGCCGCAGCCTCGCTCCACCCGCCGTCATGCGGGACATCGCGTCGCTGACATTGGCGACCGGCAACGCGCGGAAGCGCTCGACGACGTCTGCAGACACCTGGCGGCGCCGCTTGAGAACACGAAATCCGACCATCCCTTGGCTCCCTGATCCGCTCGGCGGTGTCCGGTGATCGTCGCCGATTGACAGGGCGCCGCGATGCGGAATAGCGTTTTTGAAACGACGTTTCAAAAATAACTTTCGGAGGAAACATGCAAGCTCTTTTTTCGCGCCGGGCCCTATTGGCCGGCTCAGCTGCCGCAACGGTAACCGCCATGACGATGGTGCGTCCCCGCGCGGCTGAAACCGCGACAGTGACGATGGCGATCCAGTACGGATATGCCTATTTGCCGGTGACGGTCGCGGAGAAGCTCGGCCTCTTCGCAAAGCAGGGGGCGGCGGCGGGGCTGCCTAATCTCACCGTCAAGATCCAGAAAATCAGTGGCGCTCCGGCGATCAACGACGCGCTGATCAGCAGCTCGATCGATATCGGCGCCTATGGCCTGCCCGGAATGCTGATCGCAGCCGAGAAGACACGAGGCTCCATCGAGATCCGAGGACTGGCTGCCCTGGTAGCGGGCGATAACGGGCTCTACACCAACAAGCCCGAGATCAAGACGCTTGCCGACTTCAAGCCGACGGACAAGATCGCGGTGACCTCGACCACGGGCCAGCAGGGCCTCCTGGTCCGCATGGCGGCGGCCAAGGCCTTCGGCGAGGGCCAGTCACGCCGTCTCGATACCAACATGATCCAGCTGCCGCATCCTGATGCGACGTCGGCCTTGATCACCGGCGGGACGATCAGCGGCTATGCGGCGCCTCACCCCTATAGCGACATCGTCGAGAAGAGCGCGAATGTCCGGCGACTGTTCTTCTTCTCGGACTATCTCGGCGAGCGCGTGACGAGCGGCCTGCTTGCCAGCAAGCGCTTCTTCGTCGAGGCAAATCCGCAGGCTGCCAAGGCGATTGTCGCCGCCATCGATGAGGCCGGAACCTACATCAAGGCAAACCCGCGCGAGGCGGCCGAGATGTTCCTCGAATCTGAGAAGTCATCGCTGGACCTCGACGAGACCGAAAAGATGCTGAAGAGCGTCTCGGAGGAATGGGGCGTCCAGCCCAAGGGCGTGATGAGCTTCGGAACCTTCATGGCCAAGGCCGGCCTACTGAAAGCGCCGCCAGCCAAATGGCAGGACACGTTCTTCCCCCCGGTCGCGGCGGGCGAAGGCACCTAAACGCAAGTCACGGACCGGCTGGACCGGCCAAGGCCGTGACTAAGGCTCGGGATAACCGGTGGCTAACTGAGACCGGGCGCCGACGAACTCATGACAACGCCGCCTATGCCGTTTGGTTATAGGTGAGCCGAAATATGTCAATTGACCTCATCTCGCCGGGCCGGCCTTGATAAGCCCGTCAGGGAGAGCGCAGATGAAGACAACCACGTGGGCATTCTTAGCAAGCCTCGCGGCCGCGACAGCTTTGCTGTCGCCGCTCAGGGCCGAGACGCTCCAGGTCGCCGTTGGCACCTCCGATATCACCAACATTGATCCTCATCGCGCCAACGGTTTCGACTCGATGCTGATTGCGAACGTGTTCGACGGCTTGGTTCGGTTCCCGCCGGGCAGTGCCGATCCTGCGAAGATCGAGCCCGATCTCGCGACGCGATGGGAAACCTCGTCCGACAGAAAGTCATGGACCTTTCACTTGCGCAAAGGCGTCAAGTTTCACGGCGAGTTCGGTGAGCTCACTGCCGACGACGTCGTCTTTTCGCTGAAGCGTGCGGCTGACCCGAGCACATCGTCATTCGCCGCGAATTTCGCGGGCATCGCGGACGTGGTGAAGCTCGATGACCTGACCGTCAGGATCGACCTGAAATATCCCGACGCCGGCTTGCTCGGCCTGCTCTCCAACTTTCACGGCGGCATGATCGTCAGCAAGAAGGCGGTCGAACAGCTGGGGCGTGAATTCGCTGCCAAGCCCATCGGGACCGGCCCCTACGCCATAGCCGAACATGTGTTGCAGCAGCACGTCAAACTTGTCGCCAACAAGGGCTATTTCCGGGGCGCGCCCAAGATCGATGACATCCTGTGGCGCTTCGTCCTTTCCGACAGCAGCCGCGACCTGGCTTTTCAATCCGGGCAGCTCGACCTGATCTATGGCCGGCGGGATCAGCGCTGGGTAACCCAGGTCAAGGCGCGCCCCGAGGCGATCGTGGACATCTTCGGTCAGGGCGAGTTCCGCACCTTGCACATCAACAAGAGCATCAAGCCCTTGGATGATCTGCGTGTGCGTCAGGCCATTGCGCTCGCAATCGACCTTGATCAGATCGTTCGCTTCGTCGGTCCTGACGTCGCCAAGAAAGGCTGCTCGGTGGTCCCGCCTGGCTATCGCGGCGAGGACTGCTCCTGGACCGTCAAGCCCGACATCGCCAAGGCGAAAGCCCTGCTCGCCGAGGCCGGGCATCCGAACGGCATCACGCTCAGCGTCGTCGTCTCAAACATTTCCTCGCAATTGCCGATCATGGAAGTGATCCAGAACCAGCTCGGCAAAGCTGGCATCAAGCTGGATATGAAAGTCGTCGATCACCCGACCTATCAGCAGCAGATCCGACAGAATGCGAGCGCTCTGGTGTTTTACGGCGCAGCGCGGTTTCCGGTCGCCGATACCTATCTCACTGAGTTCTACCATTCCGCCGCCACGGTGGGGAAACCGACCGCGATCACCAACTTCTCGCATTGCGACGTGGCGGACGCCGAGATCGAGCAGGCCCGAAAGGAAGCTGATCCGGCCAAGCAGATGGCGGACTGGAAAATCGCGCAGGACAAGATCCACAAGGATGTCTGTGCGGTGCCGCTGTTCGAGCTTCAGCAGGTCTGGGCGCGGAGCAAGAAGGTCGATTACGGCTACGAACTGAAGGGTGCGATCAACATTGCGCCGCAGATCACGGAGAAGACGAGCGTTACGCGATGAGCGCCTCACGCATCAGTTGATCGCCGCATTCCCGGGCGTGCTGAATGAAAAGATCGACAAGGCCCGCATTGCGGGCCTTGGTTGCTTTGGCGAGAAGGAAATGGTTGTCGATAGCCGGCTCGAAGCGCCGGATCGCGACGCGCCCTTTGACGGGGCCTGCCATCAGCGGATGGACAAGCGATAGCCCCAGGCCATGCGCGACGAATTCGCACAGCGTTGGAGCTGTGGTCGCCTTGAGAACGAGTCGCGGCTCGCAGCCGTGGCTCGCCATCACCTCATCGACCCTCCGCCGGATCTCGACCCCCTCGTCGAAGCCGACAAAGGGTTGTTCATGGAGATCTTCGGGGCGGATCACCGCCTTGCGAGCCAGCGGATGCCCGACCGGCATGATGCAGACCAGAGGATGGTTCAGGAACGGCTCGGTCTCGAGATCGGGGTGCTCGACCCGCGCATTTAGAATTCCGACGTCAACCTGCCGTGTCACCAGCCAATCCGCCAGGCCTGGTGAACCACGCACGATCAGCGACACGAAGACATGCGCCTCGCTCTCCAAAAAACGCATCGTGACGTGTTGGATGAAATGGCCCGACAGCGCCGGCAGGACGCCAACCAGCAGCCGGCCTTTTTGCTCGCGGCGGACCGTCTCGATGGCGCGCTCGATCTGGTGCAGCCCGGAAAAGACCCGATCGACCTCTTCATAGAGATGCGCGCCCTGAGCGGTCGGAGTCAGCTTCCCCTTCAGCCGATCGAAGAGCCGCAGCCCCGTGTCGAGTTCGAGATTGGATACCAGCTTGCTGACGGCCGGCTGGGTGACGTTCAGAGCGGCCGCGGCCGCACTGACCGTGCCGTTTTCCATGACGGCGCGAAAGGCTTCCACCTGGCGCAAGTTGATCGAGCGGGGCATGAGGGTTTGGAATACCCTTGGCTGAATTTATCAATCGACGTTTTAGCATGGCCTGTGGATAGTTGCCACGAACAGGCCGCTCTCCGCGCCCGGAAATCCTCATGAAATACGCATTGAAACGCATATCGCTCGGCTTGCCGACGCTTCTAGCGATGTTCACGACGATCTTCGTGATCATCCGGATCGTCCCCGGCGATGCCGCAGCGGTGATCCTCGGTGATCAAGCCAGCGCCGGTGCTCTGGAAGCGCTCCGGCAGCAGCTCGGCCTCAATGAGCCACTTTCACAGCAGTATCTCGGCTTCCTGACCGGCCTGCTTCAGGGCGACCTGGGAACGTCGCTGGTCACCAAGCGGCCGGTTCTCGATGAGGCGCTGCGGGTTCTTCCGAACACGATCGAACTTGCGGTCGCTTCGATCCTCGTCGGACTAGCGATAGGGCTGCCGCTCGGCGTCTACGCCGCGATCAACCGCAACGCCTGGCCCGACTATGTCGGGCGGTTGTTCTCGCTCGTGGGACTGTCATTGCCGGCCTTTGTGTCGGGCATCCTGCTGCTCCTAGCCTTCGCGATTCAGCTGCGCTGGTTTCCCGTCATCGGCACTATCCAAAATGCCGGGCCCTGGGACCGTCTGCTGGCGGTAGCCCTGCCGGCGCTCAATCTCGGTGTCATCATGAGTGCCTATGTGGCGCGAGTCACCCGGGCGTCCATGCTCTCGACATTGGGCGAGGATTACGTGCGCACGGCTCGGGCCAAAGGCGTGGCGCCAACGACCCTGGCCTTGCGGCACGTCCTGTCGAACTCGCTGCTGCCGATCATCACGGTCGTAGGGCTGTATTTCGGCACGCTGATCGGGAATGCGGTTCTGACCGAGATCGTCTTCAACCGGCCCGGTCTCGGCCGCCTGATCCTCGGCGCTCTCAACACCCGTGATTATACGATGTTGCAGGGGCTCATGATCATCTTCGCCTCCTTCGTCGTGCTCGCAAACACTCTGACCGATCTCGCCTATGCCGCGGTCGATCCGCGCATCCGGACAGCCTGACGATGAGCGCGATCATTCTCCGTTTCTCCGAGACCGGCCGCTTCGTGTCACGTGGCGGCGCCTTCGCCTGGGTTGGACTAACCCTCCTGGCAGTGATCATAGTCGTCGCGGTCCTGGCTCCGGTCATTGCTCCGCACGACCCGCTCACGCAGGACATCGTCAACCAGTTCCTGCCGCCTTCGTCGGAATTTTGGTTAGGCACGGACTCCTATGGCCGCGATGTGCTTTCCCGGATCATCTACGGGGCCCGGATCTCGCTGATCGTCGGCCTGCTCTCGATCGTGATCGCGATGACCGTCGGCACCATTCTCGGAGTGCTGTCCGGCTATATCGGCGGGCGCTTCGACGCATTCGTCATGGCGGTCGTCGATCTCATGTTGTCTTTTCCGAGCCTGCTGCTCGGCATGCTCGTCGCCGCCGTCCTGGGCGCCAGTCTGGAGAACCTCATCATCGCAATAGCGGTGACCGAGATCGCCCCTTTCGTGAGGCTGGCACGGGCCCCGACGCTGGTGCTCAAGGAGCAGGACTTCGTCCAGGCGGCCCGCTCTGTGGGCTGTAGCCATGGACGGATCATGCGCGTTCACATCCTTCCGAACTTGATCTCCGACATCCTGGTGATGGGTTCGCTCTGGATGGCGACGGCGATCCGCACCGAAGCGTCGCTGAGTTTCATCGGCCTCGGCGTCAAGCCGCCAACGGCGACCTGGGGCGGCATGATCAGAGAAGGGTTCGAGAACATCCTCGACGCCTGGTGGCTGGCCGTCTTCCCGAGCGTCTTCGTCTTCCTGACCGTGCTCGCGCTGAACCTCCTCGGAGACGGCCTGCGCGATGCGACCGATCCCAAGCTGCGGCTACGCGACTGACAGCCGACAGCAGATGACCCCACGGAGCCTTCTCATGAGCGAAGCTAACTTCATCTATCTCAGCCAGGAGGAAGCGGTGCGCTGCGGTGCCGCCGACGTTCCCGCGACGGTTGCCGATACCGAGCGCACTACGCTGCTGGCCTATCAGGGCAAGGCGATCGAGGCACCCACCGCGACCCTGTTCTGGGGCGTCCCGGCCGAGAAGCTCAAGAACTTCGTGGGCTACCCCAGCAAGAAGCGCGCGAACATCCATGCAGGATATCTCGACGACAACGGCGTAATGAAGGTTGCGCTGAAGAACATCCCAAGCAACCCGGACAACCCGATCAACGGCAAAGGGCCGCGCGCCTCGGGCCTGGTGACGATCCTCGATCCCGAGACAGGCTATCCGCTCGCCTTGATGGACGCGATGGTGATCAGCTGCATGCGCACAGGCGCGCTTGGTGCCATCGGCGTCAAGCATCTGCGCCGGCCGGGCTCGCGCAGCATCGGACTGATCGGCGTGGGCCCGATCAACCAGGCTGCGATCGCCTGCACCGCCGAGGTGATGCCGGAGCTCGAGGTCGCCTACGTCTATGATCTGAATACCGAGCGCGCCGAGGCCTTCGCCGCGGAGTTTTCGCGCAAGCTGAACATCGATGTCCGCGCCGTCGATTCCGCCCGTGCGGCATGTGCAGATGCCGACGTGGTCATTCCCGCGACCAATGTTCAGACGATCGACGATGCGTATATCGCCCCGGACTGGATGAAGAAGGGCAGCCTGCTGGTCGATCTCTCGATATGGGACGCGACCTTCGAGACGCTCGCGCGCGCCGACGGCTATGTCATGAACTCGGCGATCAGCATGGAACGCAAGACGATGACGCCGAGCGTCATGGTCGACCGAGGCCTGGCTAGGGAGGAGGAAATCATCGATCTCGGCAAGGTCATCGCCGGCGAAACCAGCGGACGCCGCGACGACGAGGATATGATCGTGTACTTTGCCCGCGGCATGGCGATCTATGACGTGATGTGCGGCTATCGCGTTTACGAGAACGCTCTTCAGAACGGCGTCGGCGAGAAGCTGAGCCTGTGGCAAAGTGCATTCTGGAGCTGAGAGCGAGATCAAGTGCCGCCACTCTGGCGATAGATCGAGCTTCTGTCTGCTGGCACGTAGCTTAGAACCACGACGAAGCGATTGATCAGAGTTCCCTGGATCGGCGAAGCGACGGAGGGTCCAATGTCCACTTCCTGGCATTGTTAATGTCAGGAAGTGGCGCAAGGCGAGCGTAGTGCCCCCGCCGGCCGCTGACCTTAGGTAATTAATTATCAATCAGAACGAGGGAGAAAAAATTAATCATAGAGGTGGGGTGTCATGCTCTTCAACCGTATCAACAAGCAAGCAGCTGCCGAAGCCGCATCAATCCGCCGTTGGCAGGCCGTCATCGAGTTCGACCTCGACGGCAAGATCCTCGAGGCCAACGATCTTTTCCTTCAGACGGTCGGATATGCTCGCCAAGAAATCGTCGGCCAGCACCATTCGATCTTCGTTCCGCCGGAGGAGCGTTCGTCGGAGCACTATCGAAATTTCTGGCAAGATCTGAAGTCCGGACAGGCATTTCAGGCGCAGTTTGCGCGGGTGGCAAAGAATGGCGAACGGGTTTGGCTGCAGGCGACCTATACCCCGATCTGCGGAACTAACGGAAAGCATCCCTTCAAGGTCATAAAATACGCCACCGATATCTCCGCCATCAGGGAGGCGGTTTCGAATGCGGAGGGTCAGCTCGCTGCGATCAGGAAGTCGCAGGCGGTCATCGAGTTCGACCTGTCAGGCAAAATCCTCGACGCTAATGACAACTTCTTGCGCGCGCTGGGTTATACCCTCCCGGAGATCAAGGGCCAGCACCACTCGATTTTCGTGGAACGTTCGGCGCGAGATTCTGAAGGGTATGCCCGGTTCTGGGAAAAGCTGGGAAGAGGGGAATACGACGAAGGTCAGTATCTCCGGATCGGCAAGAACGGTCGAGAAGTCTGGATTCAGGCGAGCTACAACCCGATCCTCGATGCCCTTGGCCGACCTTACAAGGTCGTGAAATATGCCACTGACATCACTGCCTCGAAACTGAATGCAGCCGCCCTTGAATCCGCCGTCGCGGACACTCGCTCCGTCATCACCGCCACCCAATCAAAGGATTTGACCCCGCGCGTTCCGCTCAATGGCAAGTCCGGAGAGATCGTCGAACTTTGCAGCGGCATCAATGAACTGCTGGATTCCTTTTCGAACGTTGTCGAGACCGTCACAGGCATCTCGGAACGCATCAATGTAGGTACGCACCGTATCGGGGCAGACAGCAAGGACCTGGCTCAGCGAACCGAGGAGCAGGCGGCCTCATTGGAGGAAACCGCGGCAACGACCGAGGAACTGGCGGCATCCGTGAAACAGAGCTTCGAACGCGCCTGCGAGGCTACCGAACTCGGAATGGCCGCCAATGAAGTGGCCAATCGCGGAGGCTCGATTGTGGGTGATGCCGTCGTTGCCATGGGAGGTATCGAGAAGGCCTCTGTCGACATTGGCAACATCATTCGCGTCATTGACGACATTGCGTTCCAGACCAATCTGCTGGCTTTGAATGCGGCGGTGGAGGCGGCACGCGCCGGCGATGCCGGCAAGGGCTTCGCCGTCGTCGCATCAGAGGTCCGCACACTGGCTCAAAGATCGAGCGAGGCCGCAAACGATATCAAGACGCTGATCACCAACTCCGGCGAACAAGTGGCCAATGGCGTCAAGCTCGTGCAGCAGGCTGGTTCGGCGCTGTCCGAGATCGTCGGTTCGTCGGCGAGCGTTTCCGCAGCCCTGGACGAGATTAAGAGCGCTTCCCGCGAGCAGGCCAATGGTATCGAAGAGGTGGCGAAGGTCGTCGCGCATATGGACGAAATGACCCAGCGCAACTCGGCCATGGCCGACCAGAGTGCAGGGATCGCAGCCGAGCTTCAAACCTCGACGGACGCGCTCAAGCGCCTGGTTGAAGGGTTCCGCGTATCCGGGACTGGATCGAGGTCAAGCGGCATCGACAAAGACATCGCACAGCTCCGCGATACCGCCGCTGAGATGGGACGCTTTTCGCAACAATCTTCGCGGCGCATGGCCACGCCGCCGAACACTCGTAGAATAGTCAATGGTGCCAATCAGGGGTGGGAAGAGTTTTAGGGCTCGCTTTGCCTTCAGAGGAAATTTGTCCCAAACTGAAAGGTCTGGTTTGGGGTGGTTTCTGGCGCAGATCTGAGGACTTACAACGAAGACTACCTATCTTTGGCTTGGGCGGGAAGCCTTCAGCGGTAAAGTGACATTGCTTCCATACGATGCCGTAAAGCACCCAGCTTGCCATTCATTCGCACATTTCCAAGTGCGCAGCGCGTCTCGGCAGTGAAGGGCATCCAAGCCCGCAAATCGTCGAGCAGGGCGTCGCACATCAAATCTTCCAGCGGACCCGCGCCGAGTTGACCAAGTGCCAGTTGGTGATCGCGCAGTCGCGCCTGCCCAATAATCGCGAGAACCCGCCTCGAGAGTCTGCTTTTGGCGCGATGGAGCCGGCCAGTTTTTCAGCCGTCATTCAGCGCAGATGCTCCCGCGTGCCGGCAGCAGCACTCCTGGGCTCTGTTGACCTGGGAAGCCGGCGTCACGACTGAGCCAGACGCGATGGCTCCCCTACAAGACCTCGAATCTTCCGACATAAGCGGCCAGCTCATCAGGCGTGCCCTTCGGGAATGCCTGTCTGAGATGGTCGAGGAAGGCCGACACGCGCGCGCTCAGCAGGCGGCGGGTCGGATAGAGCGTCCACAGCGTAATCTCCGGTCCTCCCACATCGCCCCAATGGATCAGCTTGCCGACGGCGAGATCGTGACTGACGAGCGATATCGGGAGACGCCCAGCGCCCACCCCCATTCGCACGGCATCCCGCACCATGATCAGCGATGACAAGCTCAGGACTGGATTGACTGCGACCTCCGACTTACCCTTTGGGGTCTCGATGTTCCAGACTTCGCCTTGGCGGGCAGGGCCACGCACGACGACCGGAACGGCCGATCCATCCATAGGCCTCCGCAGTTTAGGGCTCGCTACCACCACCAGCCGGTCTCGGAGGAAGACCCGTCCGACGAGGCTTTCATCGGGCTCGGGATTGACCCGGATGACGAGGTCATAGGCCTCCTCGACCATGTCGACGGAGCGATCCTCGGTCGTGACTTCAAGCCGCACCTCCGGGTATTTCAACGCAAAACCGGCAGCGAGCTTCCCCATCGCTATCTGGGAGAAGAGCAACGGCGCACTGATCCGTAATCTACCCTTCGGACTTTGGCCGCCGGATGCGATCGCCGCAGCCGTCTCGCCGAGTTCGGTGAGCAGTTGGCCCGTCCGCTCGAACAGCGCCCGTCCTTCCTCGGTCAGCTTCAGGACGCGAGCCCCACGCTCAAACAGTCTCAGGTCGAGGCTGGCCTCCAATTCCGCAACACGGCGCGACAGCGTCGCCTTCGGGCGGCCTGCGGCGCGCGAGGCTTTTCCGAACCCTCCGTGGCGAGCGACCAAGTTGAAATCGGCGAGGGCAAGAAGGTCCAAGTGTTCCACCAGCGAGACGACGTGTTTCTATGTAACGTCTATTGGTACGGATGTGGATCGCTAAATTCAGGGCAGCCAAACGGCTCAACCCAGGAGCGACCCATGACCATTCTCGTAACCGGGGCGACCGGCAATGTCGGCCGCAACGTCGTCGAACAGCTCAGCAGCCGCGGCGCCGATGTCCGTGCTCTCGTTCGCGATCCCGCCAAAGCCAGCTTCCCAGCCGGCGTCAATGTCGTCCACGGCGATTTGCTCGATGTCGACTCGCTGCGCGGCGCCATGTCCGGCGTCTCGACGCTGTTCCTGCTGAACGGGGTCGTCGCCGACGAATTCACTCAGGCGCTGATCGCGCTCAACGTCGCCCGTGAGGCGGGGATCGAGCGGATCGTCTACCTCTCAGTGATCCACAGCGACGTCTACGTGAACGTGCCTCATTTCGCGGGCAAATTCGGCGTCGAGCGGATGATCGAGCAGCAGGGCCTGAACGCCACCATCCTGCGCCCGGCCTATTTTATGGACAATGAGATCACGATCAAGGACGTGGTCACCGGCTATGGCATCTACCCGATGCCGATCGGCGACAAGGGCCTCGCTATGGTCGACGCCCGCGACGTCGGCGAGATCGCCGCGATCGAACTGATCCGCCGCGAGCAGTCGGCCACGCCGCTCCCGCTCACCCGCATCAACCTGGTCGGTCCCGATACGCTGATCGGCGCAAGCGCCGCAGCCATCTGGTCGGATGTCCTCGGCCGCACGATCGCCTTCCCCGGCTACGATACCGCCGCCTTCGAGCAGAGCTTGCGCCGGTTCATGCCGAGCTGGATGGCCTTCGACATGCGCCTGATGGCCGAGCGCTTCCTGACCGACGGCATGCTCCCCGACAGCGGTGACGTCGACCGCCTCACCACCCTGCTGGGCCGGCCGCTGCGATCCTACCGCGACTACGTCGCGCAGATCGCCGGCTGACCCCTTCCATCCCCATACGAACAAGGACAATCGATATGATCTCTTCAACAGCCACCGTCCCGGTAAATCCGGAAGGTGCAGCCAGGCTGACCCGCGAGCAGGCCTGGAAGGGCCTGGAGCTGAAGGCGCGCGATGCGCGCCTGTTCCTCCCGTCCGGCTTGTGCACCCGCTGCGACGTCACCGAGGAGCGCGCGACGCATTTCGTCCGCGACGCCACGATTGCCGGTGCCGACCTGCGCGAGATCATCACCCTCGAACCGCAGAGCAAGGTGACCTTCTTCCAGGCGACCGGGCCGCGAGAAGGCGCGATCATCAACGAGCTGTTCGAGGATGAAGCAGGCGAGCTACAGCTGAAATTCTACTGTTACCTCGGACTGCGCGGCAAGGCGCCGAACGGTCCCGAGGAACACGTCGAACAGGCCCAATTCGACAGCGACAAAGGCTACAAGGCCGCCCTCCTGTCCACGCTCGAGCGCACCCGGGAGATGCTCGCCGAAGGCAAGCTCAGATCCTGGCCTCCCTCATGATCCTGCGAACAGCAAGAGGGCACATGACCGATGTCTGGTCCACAATAAAGGTTGGCAATCTGCAATTGCCGCGTCGCCTCGCATGGCGCCGACGAGGCGCAGCCGGGCCAAGCCCGACGGCATGCTCCGCGACCTCGCGCCCGAATATTACGCCCAATGCGCGAAGATGGGCCTGCTATAGGCACCAGGCCTCCGAGGACGGCAAGGCTATACAAACAAGCCCGGCATCACTCACTCACGACCAGGATTTTCATTCCCGGTATTTCGGCGGCTCCTTTACCCATCATGTGCTCACCGGCGTCGGCACAATATCCCGCAGGAAGCGCCGGGCGACTTTGCCAATGCAATGCTTGCGCTACACAGGGCAAGCTAGCGAGGTTTGCATCCTCATCCTCGTGGGAGGCGGCCTAACGATGTGGTGCAGCAATTTGGCGAGTCGAACCCCAATGGCTACCTTGGGAGCCACTAGGGCCCGCCAGGCCCAATCCGGCGCAGCCTCTATATCCGGGAGTTCCGATGCGGAGTTGCCCACGAAAGCAAGATCCCCAACTGGCACCCTCGCGAGCCTATCGGCGCATTAGCTAATGTCCTCTTGCCAGCGTTGAGCCAACGTCTGGTTGTGCGCTGCTCAGCCTCTCACATTCAGGGTGATGTACTTGCCGGCGCTGGCATAGCGAGGCTCTCAGAGTTGATTGCGACGCGGTTTCTGCCCGAGCGCTTGGCTTGGTAGAGCGCCTTGTCGGCGCGGGCGACGAGACTGCTCAAGCTTTCGCCTCGGTTGGCACCGACCAGTCCGAAACTCGCCGTCACATATCTTGCCTGCGGGAGAGCCGCAAAACGGGTTTGCCGCACAAGGGATCGGAGCCGATCGGCGAAGGCGTAGCTGCCGGCCATATCGCAGTTGGGCAACAGCACGGCGAACTCTTCGCCGCCGAGACGTCCGCAAAGGTCGATTTTCCGGGATGTCTCCTTGAGCAGCTTCGCGAACGCTCTAAGGACGGCATCGCCGGCGGGATGCCCGAACATGTCGTTGATGCTCTTGAAACGGTCGATATCAGCAACCACAAGGCAGACCGGCCAGGCACGAGCGTCGCGCAACACCCGATCGGCAGCCTCTTCGAACCCCAGCCTGTTCGACAGGCCGGTCAGGTGATCGGTCGATCGCTCATGGCGCAGCGTCTCGATCGTATCACCGACGGTGACGGCAAGCACAGCGAGCGCCAGCGCGACCCCCGAGACTGCCAGCGAGAACTGCAAGGCCAACCAAAAAGGAGACGAGCCGAAAGCGCCGGCAGCCGGTGCGGTTGCTCCAACGGTCAGCACGGTGCGAGGAAAGAAGTGCAACGAGAAGACCATCAGCACCCAGAAGAGGATCTGCTCTGAGAGTCGTCCGGTCCGAAGCTGGCGCAGGCGCCAGGCCGTCGTAAGAAGGATCAGCCCATAACTGAAGTTCAACAGATAGATCCGGACAATGAGGCGGCGATCGATGTAGTAGAAATAGGCGATGCCACTGACGATCAGAGCCGGGACGATCAGATACGCAACCCATGACAGCCGCGCACCCGAGCGCCTGAGAAGTCCATCGCTGAGAAGCAAGACGCTTACGGTGTAGATCAGGGCCGAGGTCACCGCATTGACGCCATCGCCATCCGGTACGGCGAGAAGCTGGGATAAGGTCCCGGCACAGAAGAGCAGGCAGGCTGCGCCGAGAAACAGCAGGTGCTGGTGCCGCCGGTCCCTCACCCAGACCACGGCGAAGCTCGCTGCAAAGACGAGGAGTGTTGCCGGCCCGATCAGCGCGAGGGGATTGGACGGAATACGCATGATCACCGACATACGTGTTGCTATGGATTGGGATCAAGGGCAGGTGGTCCAATCAGCAGGATGCTTGCCGCCTGAGAGCGTGCAATGGGTCGGAAACGGTCTTTGTTCACGACGCGATATTCTGTTTCGGGCAGCTCAGCCTCCTTCGCTCTCATATCCAAGAACGGGTTGCTCCCGGTCGTTCGCCTGGATCCAGAGAGCCGGACGAAAACAACCACTTTGTCATCCTGAAGCGTACCCTTAACGAGGGCTGAAGTTTGTTGCCCTGAAGAATTGATAGCGTTGTTCGATTGGATAGGCGCGCTTGCAGGCGCTGCATTCTACCGCCGCGGCGAGCGACGCCTTCTGCCCTCGGACAACGCGCTGCGCTTGCCAGTGAACGACGTCAGCTTCCATCCACACCGGTCATTGCGATCGCGACCGGAGGGTAGGACGGCGGCAGGGTGTTCGAAGGCGAGTTGGTTTGCTGGAACTGGTCGTCCGACCGATCTTGGCCGTTGGCGGGGAGGCTTCTCGACGGGGGGCGGGCGCGTTCGAAGGCTAGGTGAAGATGCGGGATCGCGCACGCGGTCACGAGCTGGACCAAGGACGAGCTGAAGGCAATATCAGAGCATGTCGACGCCTGACGCCCGCTCTATCGATCAACGGCCCCGCCGGCCGAAGCCAGCGGGGCCGTTTCATTTGGCTCTCCCCTCAGCCAGGTACCATGCTTCCGTCGCGCAAGAAGCCTTGCTATGGGCTTAATAGAAGCGCCCTATGTCTCAGCGCTGCCTTTGCGCGCCAGAACACCGCCCGAGTGCGGTTCGGCCGGCAATCAAAACCGCGACCATCATGAAATCTGGCCATGGCAGGGTAATCCTGCGCGACGGCACGGAGCTCTCTATTGGTTATTGCTTCGCCCAGAACGAGTCCGGCTCGGTGTGTCAGGGCACTCTTATCGGAGATATCCGTTCAGTCGATCCGGGAAGCTTCAGCAACAGCTTCAGTCTCGTGCTCTCCGGTGGGGAAGAGCTCGTTGCCCTCGCCACCGCTTATTCGGATCGGCACATTAACTTCGTGGGAGGTGTTGCCACGAACCCGGCAGTCCAGGGTTAACGCGG
Source organism: Allobosea sp. OAE752 (assembly GCF_050433265.1). NCBI lineage: Bacteria > Pseudomonadati > Pseudomonadota > Alphaproteobacteria > Hyphomicrobiales > Alloboseaceae > Allobosea > Allobosea sp. OAE752. The sequence goes on along the minus strand of NZ_JBNPXO010000012.1, from coordinate 40,427 downwards.
CGGCAGGGCCCCGCGGTAGATGGGCCACATGGAAACCCGTTTTTGATTGCCGCCGGCATGATAGCCGTAGCGGTGCTTGCATGGCTCGTGTCCAAAAGGTGGGATTAGATGAAATCCGGCGAAGGCTCAGCCATGCGGTAGGCAAAGCGGTCGCTGCGGGGCTTCGTTCGTGTTCTGCTCGATCTCGCTTCGGCAATGCCAGGGCCCCAGAGGTTACCTGATCGTCAATTGGGAGGCTGCACGATCTGAGGCGGGAGGGTTATCGAAGCAGCCACGAAAATGAGAATGACGCCGGCGATTGCCAGCCAGACCCAGAACTCGACAGGCGGGCGACGGCGCTGCATTTCCGGGTAATCTGCCGTCCGAATGTTCCGCACCTTGGGTGGTTCCCGCTCATGGATTCGAACCACAATTTCGGAAAATCAAAGAGCCGCCCGGTTTCTTGGCGAACGATAGAGTTCATTCCACATTCGCTTCTTATTCGCCATTTTTGGGCAGTCTTCTGGGCGCCTTGATGAGGCGTGGCGCCGAGTCGCCGCTTTTCCCTCCCACTGGCATGGGTGGCTCGGCGCCTTTCTCCAAAAGAATTTTAGGGTCGCACGGCCGCAAGGGACCGTTGCAGCCATCAAGGCTGCCCCTTCAGCTTCAGCCGGCGGAATCATTGTCTGGCGCCCTCTTGCCAGCGGCGACGCCGGACTTAGATTTTTCATCGCAGGTCCACTTTTCGGGGGAAAGGAGCCATGCCTTTTTCATCGTTGACGGATCCGGCTGATCTGGCCCGGGCTTGTGCTGCGTTGGAAGCTGTGTGGAGCGAGGTGAAGCCGGCTATCCCCGAGCGGGAGCATGATGAGCAGCGGCGGAGGATTGCCTATCTCGTCGCCGGATTTGCGCCGATGGCGCTCGACCAAGAAGACCTCAAGCAAAATGTCTTGCTTCACCTCCGTCAGAATACCTCGGCCTGAGCGAGCCCTATCAAACATCGCCCGGTTTCGCTTCGGCGGGGTCGGGCCTTTTCGAGCAGCACATGGGCGAACTGCGGAACTGCACCGATGCGGCCGAATGCGGCATGATCATCGCCGAACTCGCCGTAGTGCTGCGGGAGCGCGATGCCGCGCTGGAAGAGATCGACGCCTACGTCAGCGAGCCTCCGTGTTGAGGGAGGCTGTCGGCCTGTCGAGATGCTAGCCCGCCGGATCGACCGGCGGACCCGCGCGGTGTGGAATGAGGTTGTGACAGCGTCCATCGATCAGGCCGCGTAGCGCAGCAGCTTCTCGTGCAAGGCCTTGGGGATAGTGATCCCCTCGGAGGCGGTGCGGAGCCGGGCTCGGCTGCGCCGCCCGCCCGGCAGGCGCGCGCCCTCCTGTTCGGTGATGGCGCGGAACAGGCGTTCGAGCCGCTCGCCTGAGCCGGGACCAGCGATCGCGCCGGTATCGATCGCGACAAAGAACTGGCCAGTGCGCGGCGAACCACCGAGATTGTCGGCGAAGGAGGAGGCGTCGATCGAAAGATTGGCGCCGGTCAGCCAGGCTGCGAATATTTCGACGATGAGCGCGAGCCCCGCGCCCTTGTAACCGCCGGCCGGCACCATCGTGCCACCCGCCAGCGCCGCCTGCGGATCGGTCGTGGGATTGCCGTCACGGTCGAGCGCCCAGCCGGGCGGAATCGGCTCGCCGCGCTGCTGATGTACGACGATCTCGCTCTTGGCGACGACGCTGGACGACTGGTCGAGGACCAGCGGGTCCGCCCCGGCGCGCGGCACCGCAAGCGCGATCGGGTTCGTGCCGAAGACCGGTTTCGTCCCGCCCATCGGCGCAATCGAGGCCGGCGCATTGACGAAGGCGAGAGCGAGCAATCCTTCGCGTCCCAATCGCTCGACATGGTAGCCGACGACGCCGCAATTATAGGAATTGGTCACCGCGAGCGCGGCGATGCCCTGCGCCTTTGCCGCCTCGCACAGGGCGGGCAGGCCGAAATCGATGGCCGGATGGGCGAACCCCCCCTTCGCGTCGACGCGGACCAGGCCGGGCCGGGGGCTATCCAGGACTGGACGAGCCTTGCCGTCGATCTTGCCGACCTTGGCATGTTCGCAATAGGTCGGCAGCCGGGCGAGGCCATGGCTGTGGATGCCCTCCGCCTCGGCCGCGACCACCGAAGCGGTGATCGCGGGTTCATTGCGCGCATCGACGCCGCAGGCGGTCAACACCCGCCGGGTCAGCGCTTCGACGTCGGAGAGGCTGAGATGGACGGCGTCCATTGGCTGATCATCGCTCATGCGACGGCTCCCATCTGTTCGGAGTAGCCGTAGAGCGAGACGGCTTTTTCGGGGCTGATCATGCCGTCGGCGAGGTCCTTGGCGATGCGCTGCGGATCGCGCTTCAGCGGATCGCCGAATCCGCCGCCGCCCGAGGTCTCGATCGTGACGACGTCGCCGCGCTTCAGCGGAATGCCGGAGATCTTCGAGCGCAACGGGGTCCGCGATCCATCGGGCCGTGTGATCGTCATGCTGCTGAGCGAGCCAGGCTGGCCGCCATGGACGCCATGCGGCGGGAAGCGGAAGCGCTCGAAATGGGCGCCGAGCTTGCCGGCATCGGATTCCAGCCGCCATTCCCTGACGAGCCCGAGCCCGCCGCGGAATTGCCCGGCGCCGCCCGAATCCGGGATCAGCCCGTATTTCGTGAAGGTGACCGGGTACTTCGCCTCGACCATCTCGATCGGCGCATTGGTGTTGTTGTGCAGCCCGCAGGAGAGCGCGCTTGCACCGTCGCCGCCGGCATGGCCACCCCAGCCGCCGACCTCGATGTCGAAATAGACCTGCCCTTTGCCCTTCCGGCCGACCGTCTGCAGCGCATAGACATAGGAGATCGCGTAGTAGGCCGCTGGAATGCGCTGGGGCGCGATCTCGGCCAGCGCCCCAAAGACGGCGATCGCGATGCGGTGATTGATCACCATGCGCCCCGCGACGGGGGCCGGGAACACGGCATCGACGACGCTTCCCTCGGGCAATGTCACGGTGACGGGCCGGTAGCAGCCGGAATTCGCGGGAATGTCGCCGCCCAGCGCGGCGAGCAGAGCGTAATAGACGGCGGAGCAGGTCATGGCGCGAGTGTTGTTGACCGGGCCGCTGACCTGGGGGCTGGAGCCGGCGAAATCGAGCGCGATGCTGTCACCGGTCTTGACGATTTTCACGGCGAGTCGGATCGGCTCGTCGGATTGGCCGTCATCGTCGACCAGCTCGACGAAGCAGGCCTCGCCATCGGGCAGCGCCTTCAGCCCGGCGCGCATCATCGCCTCGGAGCCGTCGAGGATCGCCGCCATTGCGGCAGCCAGCGAATCCGCGCCGTATTTGCGGGCCATGCGGGCGACGGCGCGCTCGCCGATGCCGAGCGCCGCGATCTGCGCGTTGAGGTCGCCGCGCGTCTCGTCGGGCTGGCGGACATTGTGCAGCAGCATCTCGAAGACGCCAGTGTTGAGCACGCCCTTTTCGACGAGCCGAAGCGGCGGGATTCGGATGCCCTCTTGGAACACCTCGGTCGCGGCGGCGTAGTAGCTGCCGGCGGCGGCGCCGCCGACATCGACATGGTGGCAGAGGGTGCCGACGATGCCGACGCGCCTTCCATCGACGAAGACGGGCCGGAAGGTCTGGATATCCGGCAGGTGCTGGCCCCCGGAATAGGGATCGTTGGTGACGATCACGTCGCCATCCTGCCATTGGTCGAGCGGGATGAAGCGGTCGAGGATCGTGCGCAGGCAGTCCGACATCGAGTTGAGATGGACGGGGATGCGCGCCGACTGGGCGATGTTGTTGCCTTCCGCGTCGAAGACGGCGGTCGAGAAATCGAGAATCTCGCGCACCACGGTCGAGCGGCTGGTGCGCCAGATCGTGATGCTCATCTCCTCGGATGCCGCGACCAGCGCATTGCGGATGACCTCGAGGCGGATCGGGTCGATGCCCGGCTGAGGGTTGGACATGGGTTTCGTCATGATCTGGGACCTCAATGGCTGTCGGCGCGGTCGGCGATCAGGGCGCCCGACGTATGGGTCAGGATCGTCCAGCCGGCGGGGAGATAGATCGAGGTGTAGGGCTCCTCGACGATGGCGGGACCAGCGACCGGCGCGGTGCGGCCAATTGCGTCGCGCTCGCGCACCGGCGTCGCGACTGCACCATGGCGGCCATGGACCCGTCGGGTGGGCGCGGTGTCGTCGACCTTCGTCTCGATGCCTTGCGCGGGCACCGGCTTGGCGAGGCGGCCGACGGCCTTCAGCCGGAGCGCTACGATCTCGACCGGCACCTCCGGCTCATCATAGGAGAAACGCTGGCGATGCAGGGCATGGAAGCCTGCGGTCGCCTTGGCGACGCCCGCAGGTGCGAAATCGGCATCGTCGAGCGCGACGCGCAGATCGAAGGCCTGGCCGGAATAGCGCAGGTCCACCGCCCATTCGAAGCTCTGCGCGGCTTCCATGACGCCGTCCTCGGTCAGCAATTGCCGCGCTTCCGCGACGAGGCGCTTGGCCTTCTCGCCCAGGCCGGGTGCGAGATCGGCGAAGAGACCGATCTGCGTGGCGCTGAGATCATGGGCGATGTCGGACCAGAGGATGCCCCAGGCTGAGAGCGTCGAGGCATGGGCCGGGAAGATCACGCGACGGATGCCCAGTTCCTCCGCGACCTCGCAGGCATGGACGCCGCCGGCGCCGCCGAAGGAAAGCAGCGCGAAGTCCTCGGGGTCCATGCCCTTCTCGAAGAGCGAAAGACGCGTCGCTGTCGCCAGTGCCGAATTTGCGACGTCGATGACGCCGGCCGCGACCTGGTCGACCGAGAGGTTGAGGCGGCTCGCGATCTCCTGTGCAGCCTTCTGCGCGGCCTGCCGGTCGAGCGGCATTGCACCGCCCATGAAGCTCGCCCCGTCGAGGCGGCCGAGCAGCAGATTGGCGTCGGTGACAGTGAGCTTCATTCCGCCTTTGCCGTAGCAGGCGGGGCCTGGATCGGCGCCTGCCGAATGCGGACCGATGCGAAGCCGCCCACTCTCGTCGACCCAGGCGATCGAGCCGCCGCCGGCGCCGATCGTCCGCATCTCGATCATCGGCAAGCGCACGGGCAGACCGTCGACCTCGCCCTCGTTGACCATCGAGATCGCGCCGTCATGCACGACCGAGACGTCGAAGGAGGTGCCCCCCATGTCGACCGCGACGAGATTGGGCTCGTCGAGCTCGGCCGAAAGCCGCTTGGCCGCGGCGGCGCCGCCGCTGGGGCCGGACAACAACAGTCGCGCCGGTTCGCGGCCGGCCTTGGCGAGGCCGGAGACGCCGCCATTCGACTGCACGAGATAGACCTGCGCTTCCGGCAGCTCCTCCTTCATGCGGCCGGCGAGCCGGTCGGTATAGCGTTGCACGATCGGCACCAGCATGGCGTTCAGCGCGGTCGTCGACATCCGCTCATATTCGCGGATCTCGGGGGAGATGTCGGAGGCGAGCGTGATCGCGACGCCTGGCAGCAGCTCGGCGAGGATCGCGCCAACGCGCCGCTCATGGGCGGGGTTGGCATAGGCATGCAGCAAGCAGACTGCGACCGATTTTACGCCGGCCTTGGCGAGTTCGGTGGCGACGCGGCGTACGCCAGCCTCGTCGAGCGGCACGGTGATCTCGCCCGCGGCATTGACGCGCTCGCTCACGCCAAAGCAGAAGCGCCGCGCCACCAGCGGCTCGGGCTGAGCGAGCGTGATCGCATAGACATCGGTGCGGCCATGGCGCCCAATCTGCATCACGTCCTCGAAGCCGGCCGTCGTGACGACAGCGCCGAGCGGTAGCTTGCGTTCGAGCACGGCGTTTGTCGCGATGGTCGTGCCGTGCAGCAGATACTGCACCGCCTCCATCGGAAAGCCGAAGCGCTCGGAGGCCTGCCTGATACCGGTCAGCAGGCCGATCGAGGGATCGGCCGGCGTACTCGGCGTCTTGATCTGGTGCATCGCGCCGGAGGTCGCATCGAGAATCTCGATATCGGTGAAGGTGCCGCCGATATCGACGGCGATGCGAATATCCTGATCCATCAGGCAAGGCTCCAGTGTTCCCGCTCGCGGCCGGCGAGCGGGTCGGGTGGTCGAAAGGCGGTGTTCGGTTCGAGCTAGTGCGTGTTCGGCCGGCTCATTTGACGAAGGTCTTGGCCAGGCCCGAGGTCCGGTCGACCACGAGCACGACGAGAAGGGTGAGCACGACGAGGAGCACGGAGAGCGCCGCCACCAGCGGGTCCGCCTGCTGCTCGACATGGTGATACATCGCGACCGGCAGCGTCTGGATGCGCGGGCCGGTCATGAACAAGGAGAGCACGACCTCGTCAAACGAGACGAGGAAGCACAGCGCCGTCGTGCCGATCAGTCCCGACTTCATCATCGGCAGGGTGATCCGGCGGAAGACCGTGAAAGGCGAGGCGCCGAGCGTCGAAGCGGCTTCCTCGACAGCGATCGGCAGCGTCGACAGCGCCGTGGCGAGCACGCGCAGCGCATAGGGCAGCGTCACCACGAGATGGGCTGCGACGAGGCCGGGGAAGGTCGCGAGCAGCCCGTAGCGGGCGAAGACGATCAGAATGGCGAGACCGAGCACGATCGTCGGCAGCAAGAGCGGCGCGGTGAAGAGGCTGGAGAGCGCCTCTGCCCCGCGCGGCCTCAACCGCACTAGCGCGAAGGCCGCAGGCAATGCGATGACGAGACAGAGCACTGTGACCACGCAGGCGAGAAGCAGGCTGGTCCAGAAGGCGGCAGTCATCTTCCCGTCCAGGAAGATCGCCGGATACCACTTAACGCTCCAGCTCGAAGGCGGGAACATCATATAGCTGTCGCCGGAGAAGGAGATCGGCACAACGACGATCAGCGGCGCCAACAGGAAGGCGAACATCAGGAACGCCAGCAGCTTCAGTGCCGGGGAGACGGGACGTTCATCCATGACCAGCCTCCCTCACAGGATCGCGCGGAGCGCGCGGGTGTAGAGCACGAGCGCGGCCCCGAAGATGACGAGCACCAGGATCGACAGCGAGGCGGCCAGCGGCCAGTTCAGCGTCACGATCGCCTGGTCGTAGATCTCGGTCGCCAGCAGAAAGACGCGCCCGCCGCCGAGCAGTTTCGGCGTGATGAAGGAGGAGACCGCGAGTACGAAGCAGAGCAGGCAGCCGAGCGCGATGCCGGGCAGCGTCAGCGGTAGGATGATCCGGCGGAAGATCGTGAAGGGCGGCGCGCCTAGGGTCGATGCGGCCTCCTCGACACGCGGGTCAAGCCGCCCGAAGCCGGCGAGAAGCGCCAGGATCATATAGGGCATCAGGATTTCCGTGAGACCGATGACCACGCCGGTCTTGTTGAACATCAATCGCAGGCGCTCGAGACCGAGGCCACTGACCAGATTGTTGACCAGCCCGTTCTCGGAGAGGATCGCGATCCAGCCATAGGTCCTCACCACCGCCGAGGTCAGCAGCGGCGAGATCACCAGCACGAGCAGGATCGTCCTCCAGGTGCCGCTGGAGCGGTGCAGATAGAGCGCGATCGGATAGGAGCAGATCAGCGTCAGCAGAGTGATGCCGAGGCTGACTGTGATGCTGTTGACGATCAGCTCGGCGTAGAAGGTGTCGGCGATGACCTTGGCCCAGGTCGCGAGCGAGAAGGCCTCGCGCATCGTACCGGTAGGCTCGACCTCGTAGAACGACATGCGTGCGAGATTGAGCACCGGCGCGAGGAAACCGAAGGCGTTGACCAGCGCGATCGGCGCGATCAGCGCGATGACCAGCACAAGCCCGTTCCGGCGCGGCTTGGCCACGGCGGCTGGCATGGTGATCGCCGCGCTCACGCCGCCGCCCCGTAGACGAAGACATCCTGCGGCCGCCACGACAGGGCGACTGGCGTCCCCGGCGCGAGCACGGCCTCGCCGCCGCGCGTCGCGAGTTCGACCGAGACGGTCTGCCCGGCGACGTCGATGTCGTATTGCAGGATATCGCCCGCGAAGATCGCCCGCATGATGGTGCCCGCGACGCCTCCGCCGCCGGCCGGTGCCAGGGCGATGCGATGCGGCCGGACCATCACCTCGACTGGGCCCGACAGGTCGACGGGCGCCGCGATGCGTTGGCCGCCGAAATCGGCGAAGCCGTCCGTCGCTACGGCCTTCAGGCGGTTGGTACGGCCGACGAAGCTCGCCACGAAGGCAGTCTTCGGGCGCTCGTAGAGATCGACCGGCGTGCCGAGCTGTTCGAGCCGGCCCTGGTTCATGACCACGACTTTGTCGCACATCGTCAACGCCTCGCTCTGGTCATGCGTCACGAAGATCGCGGTGATTCCGAGCCGCCGCTGGATGTCGCGGATCTCGTTTCGCATCTCGTCGCGCAGCTTCGCGTCGAGATTGGAGAGCGGCTCGTCGAAGAGCAGGATCGATGGCCGGATGACGAGTGCACGCGCGAGCGCCACGCGCTGCTGCTGACCGCCCGAGAGCTGGGCCGGCCGGTGCTCTTCCTTGCCGGTCAAATGCACCAAGGCGATCGCTTCCTTCACGCGTTTCGCGATCTCGTCCTTCGGCACCTTGCGCATCTCAAGGCCGAAGGCGACGTTCTTCGCCACGCTCATATGCGGAAACAGCGCATAGCTCTGGAAGACCAGGCCCATGTCGCGGCGGTGCGTCGCAACCTCGGTGAGGTCCTGCCCGCCGACGACGATGCGTCCCGATGTCGCCGGCACGAGGCCGGCGATCATCCTGAGTGAGGTCGTCTTGCCGCAACCCGAGGGGCCGAGGAAGGCAACGAGCTCGCCCTTGGGGACCTCAAGGTCCAGATTGTCGACCGCCGTGAAGCCGGCATAGCGCTTGGTCAGCCCCCGGATGGAGAGAAAGCCCTGGCCCGGTGCCGTGCTGGTGTCGGTCATGACGGTCTATCCTTCTCGGCTCAGCGGCTCAGCGGGATCACCTTGCGGCGCCACTGCTCCATGATCGGCTCGCGAACCTTGGCGAGAGCGATCCAGTCGATCGGGATAACCTTGTCCATGGACTTGACCGCGGTGCGCGCGATCGCGGCGTCCGAGATCTGGGCCTTGGCGTTGGTCGGCGCGTAGAACATGCTTTCGGTGAAGGACTTCTGGGCCTCCGGCGACAACGCGTAGTCGATGAACTTGGCGCCGGCATCCTTGCCGGGGCCGCCGGCGACATAGTTGATCGTGTTGATCTGGAAGACGCTGCCTTCCTGCGGGAGGATCACCTTGAGCTTGCCGCCGGATGCGTCGGCATTGACCTGCGCGCGGGCGTTCCAGCCGGCGCCGGCGGCGGCCTGACCGGAGATGATCACGGGATAGACTTCCGGCTTGGGCTCCCAGGTCTGGACGTTGGGGGCGATCTCCCCGAGCGCTGCGATGCCTTGGTCGACGCTCTTGAGATAGTCGGTGCCGCCGCGCGCCTTGTCCATGATCAGGACGAGCGACAGACCCTGGATATCGGGCATGCCGGGGATCGCGACCTTGCCCTTGAGATCGGGCTTGGCGAGGTCCATCCAGCTCTTGGGCGTCTCCTTCACGACGTCCGAATTATAGAGCATGACGAGATTGTCGAAGGTCACGGCGACGCCGTCGACATCGGCGATGCGGGCGTTCGGATAGAGATCGGAGACGTTCTTCGAGACCTTGTCGTCGATCTTGATCAGCAGCTTCTCGTCGGTCGCAGCCTTGGAGACCGAGACGTCCATGATCACAACGTCGGCCTGCGGCGCCGCTTTCTGGGCGCGCAAATTACCGAGCATCTGGGCCGAGTTCGGCAGCGGGAAATAGTCGACCTTGATGCCGGGATTGGCCTTCATGAAGGGCTCGATCACGGCCTTGGTGTAACGCTCCTGGAACAGGCCAGAATAGGCCATGACCGTGACGGTCTGTTGCTGCGCGAGCGTGCCCTGCGCATAGAAGCCGGCTGCCAGCGCGATGGCCATGGTGAGCTTCGTCGATGTCTGCATGTCCGATCCCCTCTGTTGTTGCGCGGGCGGTGCTCCACCCGTCGTCAGGCCTGATCGATTGATTCCGTGTCTCAGACGCCTCAGGACTTGGCGAGCTTGCCCTCGACCAGAGCGGTCGCGCCGGAAATATCGGGCAGCTTCTCGCCCTTGCGCAGGCTCTCCAGGAGCACGAGTTCGTTTTGCTGCATCTCGATCGCCTTGCGGGCGTAAGCGTCGGCGGTTGCGGTCTTCAGCACCACCACGCCGCTTTCGTCGCAGAGCACCGCGTCACCGGGTTCGATCGTCTGGCCTCCGACACTGACGGGCACGTTGATCGCCCCTTCCGTGCCGAGGATCTTGGTGGTGATCGGCGAGGGGCCGCGGCACCACATCGGCATGTCGGTCTTGACGATCTCGGAGAAGTCCGTGGCCGGGCCGTCGATCACGCCCGCGGCGACGCCGGCGTTCTTCATCGCATGGGTAACGACGCCGCCCCAACAGGCATGCTTGGTGTCGCCGCAGCGGTCGATCACCACAATGTCGCCGGGGCGCACCAGCTTCGTCAGATAGTGCAGCGCCGTCGAATCCGCGTGGGGAATTCGGATCGTGACGGCCGTGCCGGCGATGCGCTTGGTCGGCAGCACCGCCCTGATCTCGCGATCGACGAAGCCCGAATGCAGCACATGGCCGATGGTCGCGACCTCGCATTGCTGAAGCAGGGAGATAAGATCGCCGGAGATCTGCGCCGGCATGGGATTGACGGTGAACATGGATGGCTCTTTCCGCTCAGGCGATGACGTGATGGTTGGCGACCGGCACCGCCGCACGGACCTTCGCCGTGTAGTCGAAATCGAGCCGGCCGGTGGTCGTGCCGACGCCGTCAGAGGCCTGCGCGGTGACAAGGCCCCAGGGATTGATCACCATCGAATGGCCGTAGCAGGCGTTCTTGCCCTGGGCGTGCGTGCCGGTCTGGCCGGTGGCGAGAAACCAGGTCTGCGTTTCGCAGGCCCGTGCCCGTGCCAGCAATTCCCAGTGGTCCTTGCCCGTCATCAGTGTGAAGGCCGCGGGCAGGACGATGACGTCCGCGCCGGCGTCGCGCAGCTTGCGGAAGAGTTCGGGGAAGCGGATGTCGTAGCAGATGGCGCAGCCCACGGTCGTCTCGCCAACCCTGTAGGTCACGACCTCCCGCCCGCGCGAAACCATGTTGGACTCGCGATAGCTGACGCCGCCGGGCGCATCGACGTCGAACAGATGGATCTTGCGGTAATGCGCAATCTGCTTGCCGTCGGGCCCGAAGACGATCGTCGCGTTGAAATAGTCGTCGCCGTCGCGTTCAGCGACGCTGCCCGCATGGATGGTCACGCCATGCTTCTCGGCTAGGCCTGACATCAGGCGATAGCTCTCGCCGTTCGGGAAGGTCTCGGCGCTCGCGCGCATCGCCGCCACGTTGCCATCGAGAAAGGCGTAGTATTCGGGCAGGACGATGAGATCGGGCTGGTCTTCCGCGACGACCTTCTCGACCATGGCCCGGGCCGTCTTCAGGTTCGCGGACTTGTCGTCCTGCGAGTTCATCTGGATGAGTGAGACCTTCATCGGCATTCTCCCCGCTGTCGGTGCGGCAGGAGAGCAAACCCCCGATGGGCCCGCAAACGCGAAATTCTTGTTCGCCCCGACAAGAATTACTTATGACAGCACCGTGACCAGGGCGTGCCTGTTGTCGAGGCAGATCGTCATAGAGTCGGCAGTCGGCTCAGGACGCCGCGATTTCCGCCGCCATATCGGCGATCAGGGCCGGCAGCGTGTTTCCCGGATTGTCGTTGAAGACGGCATGGAAATGCAGTGGCGGCAGCCTTGCCTCGACATCGAGCACATGCAGCTCGCCGGTATCGAGGAACTCCTGCACCACCGCCTGCGGCAGCACCGCGACGCCGACGCCGTCCCTGACCAGCCGGGTGATGGTGGCAAGCGAGTTCGAATTGAACACCCGCACCGTTTCGGTGTCGATCCCAGAAAGCTCGATCGCACGCAGCACCGAATGGTGTGGCTGCGAGCCCTTCGAATAGGCGAAGATCGGATAGGCGGTGAGGTCGCCGATGGCGAGCCGGCCGGGCTTCAGCGGCAGTTTGGGCGAGCCGATCCAGAGACAGTCAAAGACGCACAGCTCGATGTTGCGGATATGCGGCGCGACCACCGGCCCCATGATCAGGCCGAGATCGATCTGCCCTTCCTGGATCTGGCGAGAGAGATTCAGGCTGGTGTCGACGTTGAGGTCGATCGCGACGTTCGGATAGGTCTCCTTGACCCGCTCGATCAGGCGCGGCAGCCAAGCATAGACGACGGAATCGACCGTGCCGATCAGCACCGTCCCGCGGACCTGGCCAGCATCGGCGATCGAGCGTTCGAGTTCTGCGACCATGCGCATGATCGCCTCCGCCTGCGGCAAGGCTCGCTGGCCATGCGGCGTCAGCCCGACATTGCGCAGGTCGCGCTCGAACAGACGCACGCCGAGCTCCCGCTCCAGCGTCGCGATGCGGTTGGAGACCGCAGCTTGCGTGGTGCAGAGCTTCTCGGCGGCGACCGAGAAGTTCCGCAGCCGTGCGACCCAGACGAAGGTTTCGAGGAATTTGAGGTTCACGCCATGCCACGTCAGCTACGCGCGCCCAGGCGCGAGGGAGCCTGACTTAGCGCTGTTTGGGGAGGGCCGTGAAGTGTGTACCATCCGTCGAGAGCATCTTCCGCGCTTGACGGCCGATCGAAGAGAGCGCTCAGAGCCTCATCACATTACGCAAACGGCCCAGCAGGCGTCGTCTGGGTCACGGGTCGGCACGATGCTAATCAGCGCGGCAATGATGGTATCGAGGCGCCAACCGACATTGCCGTTGCCAGCGCCCAACGTCCGCTTCCTGGCACGGATTCAACTTCCGCTTCTGGATGGCGCAACGCGCCGGTTTGTTCCGGGCACGAGCTCACTTGTTGCAATCGCCTTTTTGAGGTGTCGCCATTGCGGAATCTGCGATGACAGTTTCGGCTTGGCTCTTCATTCTCGCTTCGGTTGTCTGGACTATATCCTGGAGGAGGAACCGCCATGAAGCTCCGCTGTGTCGATTGCATGGCTGAGCTCGCACCGCGATGGGCATATGAATGCCAGGCCTGCGGCGGCATTCTGGAGCAGGTCGGGAATGACGGCGTTCCAGCTTTTTCCTTCGGCGAGGGGCAGACGCCGCTCATTCGCGCCGAGCGACTGGAAAGAGCACTGCCGGGTTTCAAGGGCGAACTCTGGCTGAAGGACGAGACCCGTAACCCAAGCGGCTCCTTCAAGGATCGGTTGATCGCAGCCGCGCTCGGCCGTGCCATCGCCACGGGCGTGCGCGGCGTCGTCTGCGCGTCATCGGGAAATGCCGGAGCGGCGACGGCGGTCTACGCCGCCCGAGCCGGCATGCCGGCGATCGTGGTCGTCCCGGCGCATACGCCGCCAAACAAGGTGACGCAGATTGCGGCGCATGGCGCGGTTCTGCTCCTCGTTGAAGGGAATTACAGCCGCTCCTATGACCTTGCCCGCGCGCTGGCGGAGCGGCATGGCTTCGTCAACCTGACCACGACCTTCATCAATCCTTATGCCGTCGCTGGGCTCACTGCTGTCGGACGCGAACTCTTTGCCCAGCTCGACGGCGTCCCGCCGAGCCATGTCTTGATTCCGACAGGCAGCGGCCCCCTCGTCAAAGGTGTTTGGCAGGGCCTCAAGGAAGCGGGTGCCGCGACGCACCTCGTTGCCGTGCAGGCGGAAGGATGCGCACCAATTGCTCGCGCTTTCGCGGCGGGTGCAGAGCACGTCACGGCGTGGAGCACGCCCGAGACCATCGCCTCCGGTATCAGCGATCCGCTGATCGGCTATGAGCGCGACGGCAGCTATACGCTGCGCCTCGTGAAGGAAAGCGGGGGACTGGTGCTGGCGGTCAGCGATGCGCAGCTGCGTGAGGCCATGTTTCGGCTGGCGAGGCTGGAGGGGGTCTATGCCGAGCCGACGGGCGCAAGCTCGGTCGCCGCCCTTCCGCAGCTTCTGGGCGGGGGGCACCTTGCCCCGGGATCGCGCATCGTCTGCCTGATCACGGGACATGGTTTCAAGGATGGACGCGCCTTTCAAGAGATGCCCGTCAGGCTGCATCGCGTCTTTGATCCAGAAGACACAGCGGCGGTGGCTCGTCTCTGCGAAGCAGCGATCGAGCAGGGCGAGGAGACGAGCCTCTCTCTCGGGCTGGGCGTCCTTCGAGGCCTGGCCTGAATTTTGCTGCCGTATCGTCAGCGACCGAGCCGGTCGCTGACGATACGGCAGAGGAGAGGGCAATGGGCGCTCATGATGACCAGGCACCGGCAGTAGACGGCGATCTTACGGTCGAACGGCGCAGCCTGTTCGGACTCGGCCTCGCTGGTGCAGCTCTGGGCGGTCTCGCGGCGAGCAGTGTCGCGGCGCTCGCGCCGACGCCTGTGGCAGCGCAGACAGTCGCCAAGAGCAAGCTGTACACCATCAAGGAGCGCGGCAAGCTGATCGTCGGAACCGGCAGCACCAACCCGCCCTGGCATTTCCAGGACGCGAGCGGCAAGCTCGCCGGCATGGATATCGACCTCGCCCGGCTACTCGCCAAGAGCCTTTTCGACGATCCGGATAAGGTCGAATTCGTCATCCAGGGTTCGGATGCCCGCATTCCAAGCCTCGTCACCGACAAGGTTGACATCGTCGTGCAATGGATGACCGTGACCCCCGGTCGAGCCCAGCAGGTCGAGTTCACCATTCCTTATTACCGCGAGGGCAACGGCCTGCTGATGCTCGCCAAGGGCGGCAAGTACAAAAGCTATGCCGAGCTCAAGGCGGCTGGCAAGGCGGTGACCATCGGCGGCATGCAAAACGTCTTTCTGGAGGAGTGGATCCACAAGGCCTTGCCCGAGGCCAAGGTCGATGCCTTCGACAGCCCCGATGCGGCCATGCAAGCGCTGAATGCCCGCCGCATCGACGCCTCGATGCAGGATCAGTCCGCTATCCGCTGGCTGATGCAGCAGGCGCCCGACCGCTTCGTCGATTCAGGGTTCGGCTGGATGCCGAATTCCTATGCATCGGCCGTGAAACCTGGCGATCCGATTTGGCTGAATTGGGTCAACACCGTTTACAAGGAGGCGATGATGGGCGTCGACTTCGACACCTTCGCCGCCTCGTACAAGAAGTGGTTTGGCATCGAACTGTCGCTTCCCAAAGTGGGATTTCCGCAGGAATTCGCCTGATCCATCCGGATCCACTGTCTCCCGGCGGCGAGGCCTGACCGGCTTCGCCACGTCGTCCCCGGATCGCAGGCATGATCGATTATCATTTCGACTGGTCCGTGATTACGCGGAACTGGGACAAGTTTACCGACGCGCTGCTTCTAGGGCTTGGGCTGGCCGTCGTCTCGCTGGCGATCGGATCTATCATCGGGTTGTTGGCGGCCTATGCCCGGCTGTCGCCCCGCAAGTGGCTGTCCTACCCTGTTTGGGCCTATGTCGAGTTTATCCGCTGCACCCCGTTGCTGCTGCTTATCTTCTTCCTCTATTTCGGCCTGCCCGAATTCGACATCACCGTGCTTGACAAGAGCCAGAGCTTCGTTCTGTCGCTGTCGCTCTATGCCGGGGCTTATATGTGCGAGGTCTTCCGCTCCGGCCTGGCCTCGATCCCGAAGCAATATGTCGAGGCGGCGAAGGCCATCGGGCTAAGGCCGCTGCAGCGTCAGCTCTACGTCGTCCTGCCGGTGATGTTCAGGATCACGCTGCCGGCCGTCAGCAATAATCTGATTTCGCTGTTCAAGGACACCTCGCTCGCCGCCGCCATCGCCGTGCCGGAGCTGACCTTCACCGCCCGCCAGATCAATGCCAACACCTTTCGCGTCATGGAGGTTTGGTTGACGGCGAGCGGGCTCTATCTTGTCACGGCCTATGTCATCGCCACCTTGCTGCGCCTGGTCGAGCGCCGTTACGCAGCCATTCGCTGAGGAGCCGGCGGGCATGACCTTCACCCCCGGCACCTTCTGGTTCGAGGCTTGGGCGGCGCGCGAGGCGCTGCTGGTCGGCCTTGGCGTGACGCTCGCCAGCTCGATGTTGAGCATCGTGATGGCCACGGTCTGCGGCATCGCCGTAGGGGTCGCGCTGTCCTATGGCTGGTGGTGGCTCAGCGGCCTGGCACGTCTTTACGTCGACGTGATGCGCGGCATCCCGCTGCTGGTGCTGATCCTATTCACCTATTACGGCCTGGCGCTGTTCGGCATCAATGTGCCGGCATTCTGGGCAGGAGTCGTTGCGCTCGGCGCTTTCGCCACCGCCCATGTTGCCGAGAACTTCCGCGGTGCCGTGCAATCGGTGCCGGCTGGGCAGATGGAGGCGGCCAAGGCGATCGGCCTCACATTCCGCCAGCGACTCGCGTACGTCATCCTGCCCCAGGCCTTTCGCAGGATACTGCCGCCTTGGGTGAACACCGCACTGGAGATCGTCAAGGGCACAACGCTCCTCTCTATCATCGGCGTGATCGAGCTGCTTCTCGCCGCCCAGCAACAGATGGCGCGCAACTATATGATCGTCGATTTCTATCTACTCACGCTGGCGCTCTATCTCGTCATCAATTTCGCGCTCGCTCAGCTGGGCGGGATGCTTGAGCGCCGCTTCTCCTATCTACGCTATTGAAGGCCGCCATGAGCGAACCGCCTCTTCTTCAAGCCACCAATGTCCGCAAGCACTTCGGCAAGGTCGAGGTGCTGAAAGGCATTGATCTCACCATGCGGCAGGGCCAGGTCGTCTCGCTGATAGGGGCTTCTGGGTCCGGCAAGACGACCTTCCTGCGATGCATCAACCTGCTGGAAGAGCACGATGGCGGCGAAATCCTGCTCGATGGCGATCCGATCGGCTACAAGCTGGCCGGAGAGACACGCAAGCGCCTGAGCGAAACGAAGATCTCCGCCCAAAGAGCCCGAATGGGGATGGTCTTCCAGCAGTTCAACCTGTTCCCCCATCTGACGGCGGCCGAGAACGTGATGCTGGGCCTCGTCAAGGTGCAGGGCAAGCCAAAAGCGGAGGCGACGGACATCGCCAGCCACTGGCTCGGCCGCGTCGGCCTAGGCGAGCGCAAGGACCACTATCCCTATCAGCTCTCGGGAGGGCAGCAGCAGCGCGTCGCTATTGCGCGGGCGGTCGCGATGCAGCCCCGCCTTCTGCTCTTCGACGAAGTGACCTCGGCGCTGGACCCCGAACTCGTCGCCGAAGTACTCGGTGTCATGCAGGCACTGGCGGAGGCAGGCATGACCATGTTGCTGGTCAGTCACGAAATGCTGTTCGTGCGCGAGGTCTCACATCACGTGGTCTTTCTTGACCAAGGCCGCGTCGCGCAGGAAGGGCGGCCTGAAGATGTGTTCGATCATCCGGAAAACGAGCGCCTGCGCAGCTTCCTCGGGCGCTTTCACGGGTTATTCGGCCGCTGACATCACTAATAGTCGATGGCCGGATGAAAGATTTTCTGGTGCTGTCAAAAAAAGGCGTCATGGACCGTACGGTTTATTGGGAACAACCGGCGCACATTTCATCACGGCCTGGCCAGCCTGGACCGGAGGCCGTTGGCACAGCAGGTGCCGGGAACTGGCGGGCTCGAAGGTGCGAGCGCGGCGGCCGTCCGAAGGTGGCGTGATGGACGTCGTCACCGATTACAACCCGGCCTGCGGGATTTCCCGTAACGCGCCGGACCTTATCCGCGATGCGAGCGTCGAGCCGCACGTCGTCGAGTGCCCGGAGACGCCGCCTACGCAGGCGCTGCTGAAGCTGCTGGAATAGTTTCTTGACCGGGCCGGGCGAACCGTCCGGGAAATCCTGCGCCAGGAGGGGACGCTTCTCGCAAACTCGGCCTCAGCGATCCGAGCCTTTCCGACGATGCTCTGCTCGATGCGATCGCGGCACATCTCATCTTGATGTACCGCCCGCCGATCGTGTGGGCGGATTACCAACCGCATGGAGCGCCAACGCCTTCAATGGTATGTGCCGGCGATATGCTCGACGACTATCGCGTCGCGAGCCCCGGAATGTTCGCGAACCAGGCCGGCTATCCCAACGTGCAGATATCGCGAGAACCGACGCTTGAGCCGCGATGTGTGCCGGCCATTCCGCTTTCAGCGCAAAAATAGGGCTGGCGAGATCATCGCCGCGCCCAATATGATGACGACAAGCGTTCTCAGCCAGACGGCTCGGGTATGGGGCGAAAAGATCCAGGAACTCTTCATGCAAACTGAGCCACAGAACGAACTGAAAGGCGTGGAATTTAGCAACGAAATCTGGCCTAAGGTCAATACTTGCCTGCTCAGCGGAGCAGTATCAACCCGGGGACTCCGGATTGATCAGACCGTCTCCATCGCGAGGCCGCTTACCAGTCCGGTGGAAGAGATGGCAGATCTTGCTGCCGGCAATGGAGAGGAGCGCTGAAGCGCGTGCGGAAAGCCCCGGCATCATCCGCATCGGTAAAGCTTATGCGGATCCGCCTGTGGTCGGGCTCCCAAAGAATGCGAGCCTGATGCGGGATATGACGATCAATGAGCCATAGCCCAATCTCGTAGAGGCGCTCGTTTAGCATTGTCACGTCGAGCGGTAGATCGACATTGAAAGCGCCTTTCCGTCCAATCCGCGTGGTCATGGCGACGGCAGATTGCTGCACGTCGCCCTCCTGTTTGTCAGGTTCCGATGGTTTCACGGTACGCATGCCTTTCCGGCGTCTTCAATTGCAAAGCCCACCCGCATAGGGCGTGTTTCCTCACGTGATAGCGATTGAAGTCTGGGGAGCCGTCCTCCCACCAGACCGGTCCACGCTCGCCAAGTGCAACCTTGGCAGAACCGACGAGTGCGCGAGCGGCGTTTAGATTGCCGCGCTCGCGCTTTGCCTCTTTGATAGGCCCGGTGAGCATCCATCCGTTCGGCGACACGTTGATGACGCCAGCGCCTGCCGGCGAAAATACCGGGGTATGCGAGCCTACCATCCATGGCGGGCGTCGAGGACGACCTCGAAGTGCGTTACAAACTCCGGCTTGACCAGCAGAAAGCGATCGTCCTCGGGATAATAGCGGGCGCGGTTATGATCTGCGCCGGCGAAGGCCACTATCGCGTCGATCGAATCCCACCAGCTGAGCGTCTCGATCTCTGTCGTGCCATCAGGGAGATCTCGTAGAAGCATTTGGAATCCCAGATTGCCCGGCGTACCGCTGTAGTCGTCTCCGCCAGTCGAGCGGACGTAGTCGACATAGCCTGCGCGATCCCCGGTGCGGATTTTAGATGCCCAGCGTCGCAAGATCGATGCCGTAGTCATTCCACGCCTCCTACCCACTGACGGACGATCGACTAACGAATTGGTCGCGCCAAAGTTCACGCTGCTGCGATGCGCGAAACGCGGAGGGCACTTTCTCTAGATGTCCCATGCATCGTTCAAAAAAAAGGCCGGCGTCCCAAAGGGAGCCGGCCAAGGAGAAGCCGTGGCGCTGCGCCGAAAGCTTCGAGGGGAACGGTGGGACCGGGCTCCAGCGGGAGGGAGACTGGAGGGGTCAACAAACCGCTCGCCCAATATGGGTCATGCGTCTGGAAGCGCAATCCGCAATTCAGATAACTATGCCATGCGGCAGGCGCGCGTCGACGCACTAGTCCTGTCACCGATCCGGATCGGTCGAGCTGCAAAGGAGAACTGCTCTCCGAAGCTGGGAAGCGCGGCTCGGTTCTCAAAAATTCCACGGAGGTATCAATCTGTTGAGCTAAAAATCGTCGGTCAGAGCCCGTTTTCAGAAGGGCGGCACGACTGAGTCACAGTGCATCGAGTTATCGCCTCAGAAGTTCTGTTCGTTGACGTTTGGCTCGGGCAATGCGCTGCGGTCACGATCACTGCTTGCGGAGGATCTCGACAAAGCGTGCTGCCAATCGCGACAGCGGCCGGCTGCGCATGGTCATGAGACAGATCGTGGTGGGGATCTGCGGTTCCAAGGAGAGCTGAGCCAGCCCGTCGAAACGCTGCGCTTGCGTCAGCAGGCTGTCGATCAGCGTCATGTTCCCGGGCTCCGCCAGAAGATGCGCGGCTGAAATGCTGTAGGGAACGGTCATGAACGGGGCATATTCGAGCCTCTCACTCTCGAGCACTGCGCAATCAGCCAGCCGAGCGGCGA
Source organism: Allobosea sp. OAE752 (assembly GCF_050433265.1). Classification (NCBI taxonomy): domain Bacteria; kingdom Pseudomonadati; phylum Pseudomonadota; class Alphaproteobacteria; order Hyphomicrobiales; family Alloboseaceae; genus Allobosea; species Allobosea sp. OAE752. The sequence goes on along the minus strand of NZ_JBNPXO010000012.1, from coordinate 20,306 downwards.
CTTCTCGCGATCGAAGCAGATCATGCGCCGTGCTTTCAGATCATGCAGGCTGACGACGCGCCGCTTCGCCATAGCATCGTCCTCTCGCACCAGCGCGATGATCTCGCCGCCGGCCAGGGGCGTCAGCGTGATGTCGTCGGTGACGCGTGGGGAGAAGATCAGGCCGATATCGGCCGTTCCCGCGGAAAGCTCCGTCGGTGCGTCGCGCATGATCAGTTCGACGCGCGCCTGCGGATATTCGATCGTCATCGCCGGCAAGCGCGACCAGCTCGAAGGCAAGATCCAGGAGCGCTACGGCATCGAGAAGGACAAGGTGAAGACTGACGTCGACACCTGGTACAATCGTCAGACCTGGTGATCACCGACGGCTGAGCCCGTCGCTGCCCAGCGTGTGCTCGCCGCATGAAAGCCCGGCCCCTCCGCGGGCCGGGCTTTCATGCGTTGACCCTTCACCGACAAGAGTAGCTTCGCGCGCCCGCCAGCGAGCATGCTTCAAGCGCCCGGCCATCGTCTTGAAAGCTAGAACCGGTTAAGCGTTGGGAACGCTGGCCATAGTCAGGCTAGGGCGGCAGAAGCTCGATCATAACCGGCGCGTGGTCGCTGGTGTGGTCCCAGCCTCGCGGAGCGCGTCGAACTCCCGCGGATTTCAATCGGAGTGCAAGGGTGGGGCTGAGCAGAATATGGTCGAGGCGAAGTCCCGCGTCGCGTTCGAATGAGTTTCGCCAGTACTTCCAGAATGTATAAATTCGCTCTCTCGGATGAAGGTGTCTAACGGTGTCCGTCCAACCCTGATGAATCAGGTCGGCATAGGCCTTCCTAACCTCTGGACGAAAGAGAGCATCATCTCGCCATCGCTCGGGTGCATAAACGTCGAGCTCCGTCGGCATGACATTAAAATCGCCGAGGAGTGCGACCGGCACGTCGTGCGAGAGCAGTTCGTCTGCATAGCTCAGCAACCGGTCAAACCAGCGAAGCTTGTATTCGAACTTGGGTCCCGGGACCGGATTCCCGTTGGGGAGATAGAGACATCCGATCAGTACCCCATTGACCGCCGCCTCGATGTATCGGCTGTGGCTGTCATCAGGATCTCCCGGCAATCCCCGGCGGGTGAGGACCGGCGGTCGGCCCCGTGCGAGGATAGCGACACCATTCCAACTCTTTTGACCGTGCCAAACCGCCGCGTAGCCGGCTTGCTGCAATTCGAGCTCCGGAAAACGATCAGCTGAACATTTCAGCTCTTGTAGACACACAACGTCGGGGCAGTCTTGCTTGAGCCACCGGAGAAGAACGGACAACCGGCCATTTATGCCGTTCACATTGTAAGTCGCGATCTTCAATGACGGCTCTCCTCAAACGCGATACCGCCAACCGTCAAAAGTCCTCGAGCAGGGCCAACGCGCCGCCAAAGCGAGAAGCCGACAACGGCGAACCTGGCCTGCTGATCGCCAGTAGTCACCTCGATCGTTTCCAACCAAACCGGGAGCCCTCGATTTCGCCGTAGCGGGCGCGCGATCACCGATAGGATCACTCTGCCTCCAGAGGCGCTCGGACTGAGCCGCGAAGCTCGCCTGGGTGGGGCCAGCGACGATGGTCGCTGGCGTCAGTCCATTTACTCGGTCGCCTCCGACCATCTCTCCTTAGCCTCAGCCGCTGGGATGATCAGCTTGATCGTATCGTCCTGGAGGTCAACGACGAGCGCGAGGTCAAGGTAATGATGGGCTCCGCCCGACTCTGGATCATTCTTCTTGAGCTTGATGAGCTGGCCACTCAGAGCGTCGACGGTCCCGATATGCTCTCCATCGGATCCGATCACGCGCTGGCCTTCCTTGATTTGCTCCACGAACATCATCGCTAGCTCTCCTTCCGAATGCCACGGTCGGCAACGGGCAATCTGGCACCGAGGTTCCAATTGGCTGATGTCGCCATGATTCACATGGCCAGAAGGCCACGGCACCGCGCATCGATTTCGCGCGCCTTGCAGGCGCCAGCCGCAGGCACAAGTCCGATATTTGCGAGCCTCAAGGAACGCTGGCGTTCGCCCAGAAGCGGAGCATCGGTCCCTCATCACCCAAAACTGGATCCTTGGGCGGAAAGCTCAATAGGGCGATCCTCTGTTTCATTGCAGGCGATGGTTCCTCGCGAACGATGTCTCCAGCCTGGCCGGGCGGATACGCACCGACAACGAGGAAATCATCGGACTGCCTGAGGCGCCGATGCCCAGTCCCTGCGGGCAGCAGCAAGACGTCGCCAGCTTCCACCCTGATCTCGCGGCCGCCCTCTCCCCCGAGCACGAGCTCGGCCGACCCGGCTGCTATGCCAAGAACCTCATGGCCCTGGGCGTGGTAGTGGTCGAACTCGTAAATCCCATCTCGCCACTGAGGCGGCCATCCGTTTTCTTGGAAAATCTTCTCCATGAACGTGGTGAGATCAATGGTCGCCGCAGGATCGAACGCCCTTTCATAGATCAAGGCTGGCAACCTGGGATTGTTGGGAACGAAGCCCCGCGGCTCGAAATGCAAGGCGGTTACTGTCACCCGGGTCATGGTAGCCTCTCCAGAGAAGCTTCCTGAACTCCGGCGCACCATTGGACGTTCCCGCGTCGCGAGCCCGAATCGGGGAAAGCCGCGGATACCAGGATCACGCCCCACCGTCTGTCGACCGTGAGGAAACGCGTTTTGGACGGTTGGCTTTGGAAAGAGCCAGAAGGGTATCGCGCCAATATGGCCCTAACGGCGAAATGTCTCCCCGTGCGAATGTCGGCGCTTGTTGCCGAGCTCTTACTGGAACGAGCGCGGGACCACAGCGTTCAGTCTCCACTCAGTCAAAGAGTCAAGGAGACATCCGTGGAGAACGAGCACAACCCCGCAGTCGAGAGCCTTCGCCGGGAACAAAAGACGCAACGTAGGGAAGAGCGAGAACTGACACCCGATCAGAAGCTGGATAGGGCGCTCAAGGATACTTTTCCGGCGAGTGACCCTGTTGCCGAGCAGGTTCCGATCACGCCGGGTGCGGCGGAGGAAACGAAATGATCCGGGCCGCGTTTTCCAGTCTGGCTGGAGCCTGGATTGCTCGGAACGTCGAGCGAGGCGAAATCCCCGAGAGATTTGCTGTTCCCTTGACGCTGCTGGCGACCAGGTTGCCCACGCCGGTCATGCTTGCCGGGGCGGTGGGCTATGGCTTGTATCGGCTTAATCTGGAAGCCCGGGCTTTGCGCGCAAGGGATATCTCACCGAAGCCTGGCACAAAGAGTGCGGCGCGCGGCGCGACGTCTCGGCCCCGCCGAAATGGCAGAACGTCACGCAAGCCTATCGGAAAACAGGCTGCGGATGTTTAAGCCGCAGATGTCGATGCTTGCATTCGAGGCGCAGCAGGTCGTGTGGCTGCGCGGGATCGAACTCGCAAGGGGTGGTCCAGCCGCGAAACGAGAGGCTGCTCGGATGGTCAACGACAAAGCCGCGGCAAGCCAGCAGGCCGTTTTGAAGGCCGCATCAGATACGGCACCGAAGGCATTGTTCGTGGGTATCAGCGCAAGGTGCGGGCAAATGCTCGTCGCCTGTCTCGATAGGCGACTGTGATGAAGTGGATCGCGGTTGCTGGCACATTCGCGGCGGTGTGCTCGACGATCAGTTTCGTGCCTCAGGCCTGGCGGATCGTCAGAACACGCGATACGCAGGCGATCTCTCCGGTGACCTACAGTTTCACCGTCACGGGCTTCGCTCTCTGGACCGTATATGGACTTGGTCTGGGTGAGTGGCCTCTCATTGTCACGAATAGCATCTGTTTTGTTCTTTCCGCTTTCATCTTGGTGATGACGCTTCTACCACGGGGAAAGAAGGATGCCGTGGCGGATCGAATCGATCCATCCTCCTAAGGTCAGGCATGCTACGCTATCTCCGCCATGAGCTGCCTCGGACATCACCCACTCGATACCGACCGGACCCTGCTCGCGGGCGACATGCCAGCCAAGGAACTCGTTGATAGGGTGCGGGATGATGAACGCTCATTCCCCGTCGTGAATAATGGACCTTGGTGGCGCGAATTCCATCGAAGGCTCAAGCGGGTCCATATACCTCATGCGGTCCAGAGGCTTCCGTGGTTTCGTGGAGATTGCCAGGTGCTTCTTCAAATAGAATCTCGAGTTCCAGCGTCGTAAAAAAAACCATCGAGCGCCCGGGCCAGTTCGACGGGGGCCTCCTCCGCCATATGATGCCCGCTGGGAATGGAGGCTCCGCGAACGTCATTGGCCCATCTGCGCCATACCGCGACCACATCGCCATAGAGATGCACCAGGTCATCTCTCTCCGACCAGAGCGCCAGGACCGGGCAATCGAGCTTGCGGGCGTTGGCACGGTCGTCGCGATCATGGTCTGCGTCGATAGTCAAACCTGCCCGATAATCCTCAATCATCGTGTGGACCGTGATCGGATCAGAAATGGCTTCGAGGAAGTCTGCAAAATTTTCCTCGCCCATTTCTGCCGGCGAGCCGCCATACCAGGCTAGGGGGTCGGTCCCGATCGCGCGTTCCGGTTTCTCCGGCTGGGCATAAAAAAACCAGTGCCACCAGCGCCGGGCGAACTCCAAACGGCAGCGCTCCAGGGCCTCCAGGATCGGAACACCGTCCAAAACCGCCAGTCTACGAACCCGTGTGGGATGGTCCATCGCCATCCGAAACGCGACATACGAACCTCTGTCGTGTCCCGCGACACCAAAGGAGTCGTGCCCAAGCTGGTTCATCAGCTCGACCAGAGCTTGTGCCTTCGCCCTCTTGGATGAGTTTACATGGTCGGACCGGTCGGCAGGCTTATATGAGCCGCCGAACCCGGGGAGGTCTGGGCAGATCACCGTATGGCGTTCCCGCAGGAGCGTGGCGACTCTGTGCCAAGTCGTATGCGTGCGGGGATGACCGTGGAGAAGCAGAAGCGGTGGGCCGCTTCCGCCAACGCGAAACCGGATCGCTCCTCTCGTCAGCTCGATTGCCGCGAGCTTGAATCCTTCGAACATTCGCTGACCCTCCGCGTCAGGTAACAACGATTATTCCAGAGCGTTGTTCGGTCGCAGTTCCTTCGGGAACAGAACCCGTTCTTCCACCGTTCGAATGGCAGTCCGCGGCGTTGGAAGCCTCCTCGAGGACCATTCCCTTCAGAAAAACCCATTGTCCTTACATTCGTCGCGAAGGCGACTACGTTAGGCGCCCAGGCCCAGCCATCCACGACGTCGCCGATCCCGGCGCCGAAGGCGAAGGCGAAGGCCGGCAGATGCGCTCCCTCATCACGGCAAGGCAAACCAGATCGCTTCGCTGGAAGGTCGCAACGCCGAAAGCGGATCTTCGAGCGCGGCGGATCTCCCAGAGCTTCGGGATCCACACCGACGAAATACAGCAGCCTCAGTTCGCGGGTGCCGGTGTGCCACCCGCTACCGCCACTGTGCCAGGACCTCGCTGGTGGAAGCGGCCTCGATTTGCTGACTGAAGCGGGAAAGGTACAGTTCCATCAGTGCGTCGTGCGTTGCGTTAGATGAGCTGCACAAGGCGTCGATGACCAGTACGACCCGTAGGCCTCGATCGACGGCTCCAAGCACGGTCGCGAGAACACAGACATCAGTCTCGCCGCCGGTGACGATGACCGTATCGATTTCACGCTCGGCGATGAAGTGATCGAGGCGGCCTTCGCTCCAGGGTGAGTAAACCCTCTTGTCCAGCACATGGGCGGGCGGAACGAACCGCTCAAGAGAGGGCAGGAGGCGGACGGCTTCAACGCCGGCCCTTTCCAAGGTGACCTCCGGCCATCTCCGATAATAGCGCTGCCATGTGCCGCGCCCGTCACCCTCGCGCTCGGCCGGGATGAAGCGGGTAAAGAGAGTCTGTTCCGGGTGAGATCCGCATAATTCCTCGACCGCCGGCAGAACCTTCTGGAGCCAAGGGAAGGCCCAAGGGTAACCCGGCCCGAAAAGTCGCTGCATGTCGACGCAAAGGTGAATGCAGTTCACGCCGAGCTCGCCATGCACCAGCCCATGGGCCGCCATTGCTCATCCCTTCAAGAAAATCTCCAGCGATCAGGTCTTGCGGATCGAACGGATCATTGCGCTGCGTCGACCGGCGGGCTGACCATCTCCGGATGATTCTGCTGGGTCCGCTACATGCTTTTCCGCCGCGAAACTCTCGGTATCGCCGCGTTCGAACGGGGGATGCGCTCCCGTCGGGTGAAGAGACCTCGGGTTTGGACCTGCCCGAGTTTCGTCTGCGGCGCCGGGCTGACCTGGCCGTTGCGCAGTTTGGGTATTTCCAGGCGCTGACGCATCCCCCTGACCCAGGGAGGATTTGCGAGCGTCCCACTGCCTCACCGCTGCAATGAGTTCTGCCAGTTCCTCTGCCTGCGGACTGCCCTCCTTGGCGTCGGACAGACTCTGAATCCGCGCGGTCGCTGCGGTATAGGCTTCCGCTGTCGTTATGCGCATGGGGTTTCCTTCCGCACTCTGCCACTTGGTAACGGCGTCTTCGACCACCCCTCTCGCCGGTTTGCGAAGGTGGGTCACCGCCGCGCCGCTCGTCAGAATCCAATCGCTGCCGGAGCGGCGGATTTCGAATGTCGCCGTCATCTCGTTCGCAAGCTCCCGGAGATTGCGGGATCGCTAAGGTCCGCATGCTCCGGAAGCGGGCGCCCTTCGGTTGCGATGCACCAAAGGGGCATCAGGCTGCCTTCTTGTTCGCCGAGGAGATGCCGATCTTAGACAGAAGCTGATCGGTCTTGGTTTCCTCGCTCAGCGTCTGGTCGAGGAGGGTTACGGCCTGCTTCAGGCCCAACTCATTAGCCCAGGTCTTGAGAGTGCCGTAGCGGGCGATTTCGTAGTGCTCGACGGCCTGAGCGGCGGCGACCAGACCCGCATCGATCGCGGGACTGCCCTCGAACTCTTCGATGATGCTCTTTCCCTCGTCGATGATGCCGAGGATAGCGTCGCAAGTCTTGCCGCGAGGCGCCTTCCCGAGAAGCTCGAACACCTCGGCGAGCCGCTCGACATGGGTTTCGGTTTCGTCTCGATGGGTCTCGAAAGCCTTTTTGACCTCCGGCGAAGTGGCTGCGCGCGCCATCTTCGGCAAAGCCTTCAGGATCTGCTTCTCGGCATAATAGATGTCCTTGAGCGTATCGAGAAAGAGGTCGTCGAGCTTCTTGGGTTCAGCGGCCATTGGAGCCTCCTGGCTGGATGTGAAAACCCCTTAACCGCACTGGCCGACTTGGGTTCCAGTCTTCAGCGGGGCGATATTTGCGACCGAAGGATGGAGGCCGGCGTTGCTGGCCAGAGGAGCTCTCGCCCTATGAGCGAACGAACATCCCGGGTCACTGTTAGTCCCAGGCGATTGCGATGCGCGGATGGCGATTTGGGGCGCCGGATCCGGATCGCCGCCGCACGGAACCGTGACTCGTCGACCACGATTACTGGCTGTGGCGCTAGGAAAAGGCTCCAGCGGAACACCGTTTCGCTGCGGCCTTGCTGAGCGTGGGCACTCGCGAAGCGAGGAGCGAATGTCGCATCGGGCAAGCCTCGATTGGCTGAACTTCCTGCTGGCGGATCTGCGCGGCGGGCTGGGGCCCTACGTCAATGTCTTCCTGCTCACGGAGGTCGGCTGGGACCAAGCGAAGATCGGAGCCTTGCTCACCGCCAGCGGTCTTATCGGTATTACTTTTCATGCGCCGATCGGCGCCTTGATCGACGCCACGCGCGCCAAGCGCGGTCTCATGATTGGTGGGGCCTGGCTCCTTGCGCTTCTGGGAACCGCCATTGCGACCTATCCGACGATAGCGGTCGTGTTCGTCGCGGATGTCAGTATGGCGCTTCTGGGGGCCGTCTTCGTACCTACGACCGCGGCGATCACGCTCGGGCTTTATGGCGCCCGCGACCTCGCCGCGCAGCTCGGCCGCAACGCCGCGTTCGACCGGTTTGGCAACCTGTTCATTGCCGCTTTGGCCGCGGTGGTCGGCACGCATTTCGGGCAACGTGGTGTCTTCTACATGCTTCCGCTGTTCGCCGGCCTCTCGATGATCGCCGTTCTTTCAATCCCGGCCGGCGCCCTCGATCATCAGCGCGCTCGCGGCCTCGATGAAGTCATCCCGGAAAATAGCCGGCCGTATCCATGGCGGCAATTGTTCGCCGAACGCCCCTTTACCGTGCTGGCGATCGGTACGGCGCTGTTCCATTTCGCCAATGCGCCGATGCTGGCTCTCGCTAGCCAGAAGCTAGCGCTCGAAGCAAAGGGCTTCGAGTCCGCCGTGACGTCGGCCGCCATCATCGTCGCCCAGCTCGCGACGATCCCGATGGCCTTCCTCGTGATGCGTGCCAATCGGATCGGCGGCAAGCCGTTGCTTATCCTAGCGTTCGCGGCCCTGCCGCTGCGCGGCATCCTGTTCGCCGTGGTCGACGACCCCTATTGGATGATCGCCTTTCAGCTCCTCGACGGAATCGGAGCCGGGCTGTTCGATGTGCTCTTGCCGCTCGTTCTGTACGGCGCCGTCCTGGGCAGCGGTCGCTACAACATGGCGCGCGGAATGCTCGGTACCATTCAAGGGATTGGAGGAGCGTCGAGCTATGCATTCGCAGGCAGCCTGGTCGTTTGGGGTGGTTACAGCCTCGCCTTTGCCGTGCTCGCCGGGGTGGGCGTGATCGCTCTCCTCCTCATCCTGATGGCCATGCCGGAGACTGTCTCGAGTATACGTGCGGAATCCCACGTCGAAGAGTTCTGATCCCGAACTTTCGGCTCGGACCGGCGTTGAAAACTCGCCCGCGTTCGCGGGTCGGATGGGCCGGAGAGCAAGGGGATGCGGATCGCGCAAATTGCGCCGCTGGCGGAGTCAGTTCCTCCGCGATTGTATGGCGGCACGGAACGGGTAGCGTCGTGGCTTACCGAGGAACTCGTGCGGCAAGGACATCGGGTCACCTTGTTCGCCTCCGGCGATTCCCAGACCTCGGCCGAACTGGTCGCCTGCGCACCGCAGGGCTTGCGGCTGGCAGGCATCCGAGATCATACGGCCAGCCACCTCGCCATGCTCGCGAAGGTCCGGGAACGGCAGGAGTCATTCGATGTCATTCATTTTCATCTCGATCTGCTCCAGCATGCGATGTTCTCGGACCTGACCCATAAATGCGTAACGACGCTGCATGGTCGCCTGGACTTGCCCGATTTCCTGCCGGTCTATCAGGCCTTCCCGCGGATGCCGCTGATCTCGATTTCGGACGGACAGCGAACACCCATGCCATCCACCGCGAACTGGCTGGCGACGGTCCACCACGGCCTGGGGCCGGGCCTGTGTCCGTTCGAGGCGCGGGGAGGGGACTACCTTGCCTTTCTCGGACGGATCACGCCCGAGAAGCGACCTGACCGCGCGATCGAGATCGCCAAGCGTGCCGGCATGCGTCTGCGGATCGCGGCGAAGGTCGATGCGGTCGACGAGGAATATTTTAGGTCTCAAATCGAGCCGCTGCTTGATCATCCGTTGATCGAGTTCATTGGAGAAATCGACGAGGCGCAGAAGGCCGGTTTTCTCGGCGGCGCCCGGGCTCTCCTGTTTCCGATCGACTGGCCGGAGCCGTTCGGCCTCGTCATGATCGAAGCGATGTCGGCGGGAACTCCCGTGATCGCTTGGCGCAACGGCTCCGTGCCGGAGATCGTTAGAGACGGAGTGTCCGGGATCATCGTCGAATCGATTGCCGAGGCCGTTTCAGCCTGCGAGCGCAGCGCCGCCATGGATCGTTCAAAGGTGAGGGCCCATTTCGAGCAGCATTTCACCGCCGAGCGGATGGCCCGCGATTATCTCGAGGCGTTCGACCGTCTTCTGTCCTCGCCACAAGGTTACACCAAGGCCGCAGAATAGACGCAGAGCCATGAGCCAATCGGGTGAACGAACCGCCGGGCCTCCGACGAGGAGTAACTTGGAATGCATGAGCAGATCGCTGCCTCAAGACAGCCGGAAATTGCCGGACGATCTGAGCCTTCGTCCGATCACGCCCTTGATGCGCATCCCTCGCTCGTCGAGCGTCCGCTGCGGACCTTGAAATCCGGCGACACTTTTGCCGTCCTCGATAGCCACGGCGACATCGGGATCACGCCGGACACCTCCGAGGGCTTGTTCTGCAACGACACCCGGCATCTCTCTCGGCTGGAACTGTTCTTCGAGGACAAGCGCCCCTTGCTCCTCGGCTCGGTAATCCAGGACGACAACACCGCCTTGACGGTCGATCTCGCCAATCCTGAGATTATCCGGAGTGACGGATCAACCGCCATTCCCCGGGACGCCATCGCGATCGAGCGGACGAAGTTCCTTTGGAACGCGGTCTGTTACGAACGGGTCGGGTTGCGCAACTTTGACCGGGTCCCGCATGAGTTCACGCTGTCCTTGTCCTTCGGCGCGGATTTTCGAGATCTTTTTGAAGTTCGCGGTATGAAGCGCGCCCGGCGCGGCGAGACGGAGACGCAGATCGCGTCGGAGGGGGTCCGCTTCGCGTATCGCGGCCTCGACGACAGGGTTAGAAGAACGGTCCTGCGCTTCAAGCCCAACCCATACGAATTGAGGAATGGCCTGGCCTCGTTCCGTTTCCGCCTCGAACCAGGCGAGCGGACCTCGCTTCTCCTGACTGTCGCTTGCGATTTGGTTGAGGCTTCAAGGGGCGATATCCTGCCCATCGGTACCGCGCCCGGGGCGCCGCCGCTGGAATTCGCCAAGGCCTACCAGAATGCCCGCCGGGGCCTTCGTGCGCTGACGGCTAACGTATCCAAGGTCAAGTCGTCGAACGCCCTTTTTACCGACCTGATGAGCCGGTCGACCTCGGATCTCTATACACTCGTGACCCGCGGAGCCGACGGGCTCTACCCCTATGCCGGGATTCCCTGGTTCTCCACCATGTTCGGACGGGACGGGATCATTACGGCGATGATGCTCTTGTGGGCCGATCCGGCGGTGGCACGTGGGGTCTTGCTGCATCTGGCGCGGGCGCAGGCCGTAAGCAGCGACCCGGTTGCGGATGCGCAGCCCGGCAAGATCCTTCATGAACGGCGAAGCGGCGAGATGGCCAATCTGGGGGAAGTGCCGTTCGGATTCTACTACGGCTCCGTCGACGCCACGCCACTTTTCGTCATGCTCGCGGGCCAGTATTTCGACCGTACCGGCGATCTCGCGACGATCCAGCAGCTCTGGGAGAACATCGAGGCTGCGCTCCTTTGGTGCGACACATATGGAGATCGCGACGGAGACGGTTTCATCGAATACTTTCGCGAGACCCAAAACGGGCTCGCCAACCAGGGCTGGAAGGACAGCCATGATTCGATTTCCCATGCGGATGGATCGTTGGCGCGGGGCCCGATCGCGCTCGTCGAGGTCCAGGCTTATGCCTATGCCGCCAAACGGGCGGGGGCCGTCATGGCCCGCGCCCAAGGCTTCGACTTGCGCGCCGACGAGCTGACGCAGCAGGCACTGGTGTTACGTGAGCGCTTCGACCGGGCCTTTTGGTGCGAGGAGATCGGCTCCTATGCGCTGGCGCTCGATGGCGACAAGCGTCCCTGCCGAGTTCGTTCTTCGAATGCGGGACACGCTCTGTTCGGCGGCATCGCGTACCCGGAGCGCGCCGAGCGGATTGCTCGAACTCTCATGAGCGAAGGCAGCTTCAGCGGCTGGGGCATCCGGACACTGAATACTGGGGAAGTGCGCTACAATCCGATGTCCTATCACAATGGCTCGGTCTGGCCGCACGACAATGCCTTGATCGCCATCGGCTTGGGTGCCTACGGCTTCAAATTGGAGGCCTCGCGCCTATTCGAAGCCATCTTCAACGTCGCGAGCCATCAGGAACAGCAGCGCTTGCCGGAGCTGTTCTGCGGCTTTTTGCGAAAGTCGCGCCGCGGGCCGACGGCCTATCCCGTGGCCTGCTCGCCTCAAGCCTGGGCCGCGGCAGCTCCCTTCGCGATGCTGTGCGCCTGCCTCGGCTTAGAGCTTCCCGCGGCGGCAAACGAGGTCAAGCTCGTCGACCCTGTCCTACCGTCTTTCCTCGACGATGTGATTATTCACGAGCTGACCTTGGGCGATTCCCAGTTCGACCTTCGCGTACACCGCCACCAAAGCGATATCACGCTCAACGTCCTGAAGCGCTGGGACGAAAGCAACGCGCGGGTCACGATGATCAAAACGAGATAGCCGCAGCCAGTTCCGGACATTACGCCAGATAGGATTTCAAAGCGCCCGATCTCCTCAAAGGAGATCGGGCGCTTTGGCAGGCTCACTCGATCACTTGGATGATCTTGCGCGAGGTCGGCTCCACCAGGACCGTCTTGTCGTTGACGATGGCGTAGCGATACTGGACGCCGACATCTGCCGGGAGCGTATGCAACGTCACCGATGACGGCAGAGCCGCGCCGACGGCGACAGTTTCAGTCACTTTCACCGAAGCCGGCTTTTCCTTCATCACGTAGGTCTTCACTTTGTTCTGCTGGTCCGTCGTGATGGTGGTGGTGATTGACGTCTGTGCAATTGCCGTTGAGCAGACGAGGCATGCAGCGAGCGATGTTGCGATAAGAGTGCGCATTGAGGTTCTCCCCTTTGGTCCCCCGCTGGACCGCTAACCTCGCTGCGTCTCACTTGTTCCGGCTCGCTGTAACGGGCTTGGCCAGGTCGGGAATTCACCCGCACGGATCGCCGCGCTGCGCGTTGGAAAGGTCGCGATCGAATCTGCGAATCCGCCGTGCCGCGGCATGGCCCCCTCCGAGGAACCGCCAGCTTGGCAATATCGTTGATCAGGTTGCCAGGGCATATTCCGTCCAACTGCGGAGCCAACCTTCGCCTGGCGGGAGCTGCCGCTGGGAACGCAGAACTTGGTAGTCGACACCCCCTCTCGATCCGAGCCCGGATCCGCGCGCGATCCGGTTGTCGAACCCAGCAAGCCGCGGCTGCTTAAGCTGCTTGGCCCCGGGCTGGTCACGGGCGCGTCCGACGACGATCCCAGCGGTATTGCCACCTATTCGCAGGCAGGGGCTCAGTTCGGCTATGCCGCAAGCTGGTCCCTCGTCCTGACATACCCCTTGATGGTGGCGATCCAGATCATCAGCGCCCGAGTCGGCCGGACGACGGGACGCGGCCTCGCCGGGAATATTGCGCGTTGCTACCCGAGATGGGTGGCCTATGCTGTGACCATCCCTCTGCTGGTGGCCAACATCATCAATATTGGGGCCGACCTCGGCGCGATGGGCGACGCCCTGAAGCTGTTGGCCGGAGGCCCCGCCCATATCTATGTCCTGATCTTCGGCGCAATCTGCATCGGCTTGCAGGTCCTGCTAGAATACAAGCGCTACGTCGCAGTGCTGAAATGGCTGTCGCTGGTCCTCTTGGCCTATGTCGCAGCGCTGTTCGTCGTGAAGGTCGACTGGCTGGCCGTCGCGACGAGCATCGTGCTGCCCAGGCTTTCGTTCGACGCGGACTATCTGTCGATCGTCGTCGCCATTTTCGGGACCACCATCAGTCCGTATCTGTTTTTCTGGCAAGCTTCGCAGGAGGCGGAGGATCTCAAGGAAAAGCCTCGGGAGGAGCCGCTCGTCGAACATCCCGAACAGGCAAAGCCTGCGCGCAAACGGATTCAGCTCGACACGGCGGTCGGCATGGCGATCTCCAACCTGATTGCGCTGGCGATCGTGATGACAACGGCCTCGACCTTGAACTCGGCTGGACTGACGGACATCCAGAGTTCGGTCGATGCGGCCAAGGCCTTGGAGCCGATCGCTGGCTCCTTCGCGAAAGTGATCTTCGCGATCGGCATTCTCGGAACGGGCATCCTGGCGGTGCCGGTTCTCGCGGGTTCGGCGGCCTATGCGATCGGAGAAGCCGCCAAATGGCCCGTCGGCCTGTCCCGGAAGCCGCGAGAGGCGAAGGCTTTCTATCTGGCTGTCTCGGTCGCCACGGCCATCGGCGTCGCCTTGAACTTCACGTCAGTCGACCCGATCAAGGCGCTGGTCTGGAGCGCCATCATCAACGGCGTGGTCGCCGTGCCAATCATGGTGATCCTGATGCTTCTGGCGGCCGATCCGAAGATCATGAAGCAGTTCGTGATCGGGCGGGCTTTGAAAGTGCTCGGGTGGATCGCCACAGCGGCGATGGCCTTGGCGGTCATCGGAATGGCGATCACTGCGATCTGAGCGCCGAGGCCAACTTCGCGCACCGCCAATCGCTACCCGCTCACAGGCAGCGCTGGCTCTCAAATGTAACCACGCCGCCAGGGCCATATGTTCCAAAGCCTGACGAGCAGGACAGCGACCGCAATTGCATTCGAAGGGCCATCCGGGGATCGCCGACGATCTTCGAGAGAGCGACATGGTATCGGTCGCCAGCCCAAGCGTGAGAAGCCGTCTGGCACGGAGGGCGCGCCGTGGAGCAGCCTGAACGTCTAAGCAAATCGCAGACGCCATCCGCCGACAGCGCCGCAAGATCGGCTTGAACCAAACGAGCGTCGGGGATCGAACGAAGCTGCGTCAAGCGACCATCTCGGCTGTAGAGAGTGGCGCGCCCGGGAGGCAGTTCAGAACGCGTTGCGACATTCTTCCCGCGCTTGACCTCGAGTTCATGATGCGTGCCAGGACGAGGGCAAAGCCGGCAGAGATCGAGGACATCTTTTGATGGCCCGCTCGGCCGCATATCCCGCTCAATGTCTTGCTGAATGGCCGTCTCGTCGGCGCTTGAACAGGCAATCCAGCGGCGCGATCGATGGCCGTAAAGGCGCGACCTGTTTTAGGGCCGCTGCGGATTTCGTGGGGCCTGCAAATCCGTCGGACTTTTGGGGGCGTCTCGCTGATCGATTTGGCCGGCCTTTTCCTCGCGCAGCGTCTTGGCGTGGTAGATGTTAAAGCCGATGAAGATCGTAACGATGATCGCGGCCATGGTCACGACAATCAGAAGCGCGCCTTTGGCAGCTTGGCGAGGCGGCGGTGGTGGATATTCCGGCACGGATCTTCCCCGAATTGTATCGCCGGTAAACGCGGAGCGTCGGAAGCCGTTCCTCTGCAGCAAATGAATCGTCGGCAGCGCCGGAGTTTTTCCGTCTGGCTCGCGCGATCTTCGATTTGGATGCAGATCGGGTTGGACCGCGCGTTTTAGCGATTGGTTGTCGAATTTCTGCGTCTGAACGTTGAGAATTAATGAAAGTTCTTCTAGATTTGTTGCCAAATAAAAACTCTGTAATAAAAGGGTTGAATCGTAAGCTCTCGTCAGAGGCCGAGGAGATTGAAATTGTCAGAAAACAACGGAGCGCTCGGCGACCTGGTCGCGCATATCGTTTCGGCATTTGTCGCGCACAATAGCGTGCCAACGGCTGAGCTTCCGGCGTTGATCGCTAGCACGCACGCTGCGCTGACCGGACTTGGCCAAGCTCCCGCGCCGGTGCTCGAGGAAAAAGCCACTCCGGCAGTGTCGATCAAGAAGTCGATCACCCCCGACTTCTTGATATGCTTGGAGGACGGCAAGCGTTTCAAATCTTTAAAACGGCACCTGCGCACCGCCTTTGACATGTCGCCCGATCAGTATCGTGCGAAATGGAACCTTCCGCCCGACTATCCTATGGTCGCGCCGAACTATGCCGAGGCTCGCTCGCAGCTTGCGAAGAAAATGGGCCTCGGCAATGAGCGTCGAAAGACGGCGCCGGAGCCTGCGACTCCGAAGCGCGGTCGGGTCAAGGCGTCAGCTTGAGGCATTTCAGCCGGCGCGACGGTCGAGGTCGCGCCGGATTTGGTAAGCGCGCTAAGTCCACCGGTATCGGTACCCGAAACGCTATCAGATCGAAGCGACGTCGCTGACGTCGACTGATCGCTAGGAATTTTTCGTCGCCGCTGCTTCGGCAGAAGAGGCAATGACCAGACATGGCAATAGCAGCCCGCTCATGACCAACCGGGTCTGAACCTGCAGTCCAGGCTGAGGTATCGAGATCGACATGGATCAGATCAGGCCGAATAGGTCATGTAGTGGCTCTAGCCCGAGGGCGCTTACCCTATTCGATAAGATGGTCGCGGCGTCACCTCACCCTTGCAATAACAGTCAAGGAACAAACCCGAACCCAATGGCTTCCTCCAATGAAGGAGAATGCCATGCAAAAGCCACGTGAGAATCCAACATTGCTCGAAGATGAGCGGCGCTTGGTCACGCCAGCGGAAAGCCCGCTCGCTTCTGATTCGATGCAAACCGGCAGGCGAACGAGCGACCGTACCAATGTGCACGACGAAGGCAGCGATGCGAACGATACCCCAGACGGCCTGAGCGAGGCCGAGGAGGCCGTGCGGAAGGCAGCAGAGGATATTCCCGTGGGCAACAGCCCCGAGGGACCGACCGAATCCGTGCCGGTTTTTGATCGCGGAAGCTTGCCACCGAAAGTCTAACAGACGAGTCACCACCGACCCGCCAGCCACCCACAGTGCCGGAGGTGTTTAGAACCGCTGACACAAGCGAAGTTCTTGCGAATGACGACGCCTGTGGCTTCAACTATCTCGGGAGTAACTCCCGAAGCGCAGCGATACCGCGTCAACCTCCTGCTTTTCCCGCAGAAGCCAGCCATGTCCGCATCGGATGAGCGAAAGCGAACCAAGTCGGCGTACAATCTGGCCGTCCTGGTGGCGCCAAATTAATCCCGGCTCCTAACCTCGCCCTTGGGATTCAGATCAACCGTCGAGGTGCGGCCATTCACGAGCGCTTTGGCGGTCCATCCACCGTCCGAGGTACGTGCGAGCTCGCGTACATCGGGATAGCCGCTGTCTGCCAGCTTTTGCCTCGCCTCATCCTCAGACTGAGCCGGCGCGGGCTGTATGGTCTCTGCCGGCGGTGCATTCTGTGGTGGTCCGGTCGGCGAAATTTGCGCCTGTGCCGAACAGCAAAGCGCAAGGACCAAGACGCCGGCGCGAAAGCACATGTCGCCCTCCTTCAAGTGAGAAGCCAAGGCCCCGATCGCGAGCTATCGGTAGATCCGCGGCTCGCTCCGATCGAAGGCGAAAGAAGCGAGCCGGCTGAGAGGGAATGACGCCGGCTCGCTTCTGGTGGTCACCCTGGCAAGGATTGCACCGCGACGGTCGAAGGGGTGCCGCGACGGCCGCACGCATTGAACTGGTGCGAGAATGTCGGGTTCCGAGGTGGTGAAAATTATTCTCCGTTGTCGCCGTTGGAGGCGCTCTAAACCGAGCAGTGCTGGGATCAAGCCGGGGACGGCGCGCCGATCCGGTTCGAGGATGACCGCTATTTCGCGACACCGCCGAGAAGATGCCAACTCGACGTGACGACTAACGACCATTCAACCATGCCGACACACATCCCAGTCAGCCGCCCCGACGTACTTCTCCGTTCTTGACGGCCGGAAGCCCGACACGAACTTCGAAGAACGGCGGCTTGCGTGCGAGGCGCGCTTCCTGGGAGATGCCGCTAGCGGGACGCAACGAGGCGCTCGATGGCGTAAAGGATGGAATGCGATTGGAAACATCCGCGGAGATGCCGCTCCCGCGCAACTGCGCGCGCAGATCGACCGCTACGCGGTGCTCCAGCCCAAGAATTAACCTGTGCGGTGAAGCCTACCATATTGCGGCAATTGATCGCCTGGAAGTGTAGTGTTACGCCAGCAACAGAGGGCTGGATTGGAGACTGGGATATGCTTCGCGAAGGGCAGTGCGGCTGGTTTTTCCAGGCCATTCCGGCGCTGCTTCTATCGGCCACAATATCCACATCTTCAGACGCGCAAGCTTTGCGTTTCGGCCCAGGCGGCGCCGGTGGTTCCGGAACCTGGGACAACGCGACTGCGAATTGGTTCAATGGCTCGACGACTGTGCCATGGGCGAGTGGTGCTGTGGCGCTTTTCGGTGGGACAGCAGGTACCGTGACCGCGAGCGGCACGGTTGCTGCAAGTGGCATCACTTTCAGCACCAACGGCTACACGATAACCGGCGGCACGTTAGCGCTGAGCGGGATCGCGCCAGTGGTCACTACGAATGCTGGGGTTTCAACGACAATCAATTCGTTGCTAACCGGCCCGTCCGTCCTCGTGAAATCGGGAGCAGGGACGCTTACCCTTGGCAATGCCTCCAATGCTTACACGGGCGGCACCATCGTTTCGCAGGGAAGTTTGGTGTTTGGCGGGAACAGCGCGCTGGGCACCGGAACCGTAACGCTGGGCGACGTCAATACCGGGGCGTCCAACGTCTCGCTGCTGGCGAACTTCCCCAATTTTTCCACCGGACAGACTATCCAGAACAACATCATCGTCAGCGGCTCAGGCAGCGGCATCGTCTCGATCGGTTCGACCTCCTTCAACCCGGGCAGCAACGGAACGATCTATTCCGGCACAATCACCCTGAACCGCGACCTCACCATCATCGGCGGGAACGCTGATCGGACGTCGTTCATTGGAAAGATCACGGGTTCGGGCAACATCACCCTCACGGGTTCTAGAATTACCTTTGATAACAGCAGTAATGATTTCATCGGTAATGTTACGATCAGCTCCGGGTCCATGTTGCAAACCAATGCAGCCAATGTGCTGCCCAAGACCACGACCCTGAACATCCTTGGAAATGGCGTGCTTCGGTTCGTCAACACCGGCGATCAGACCATTGATGGGCTCAATGGTTCATCGAGCGCGGGTATGACATATCTCGCAGGTGGCCCACCGAAGCTCGCGGTCGGAGCCTCGAACGGATCGGGCGTCTATTCAGGGCAGATCGGGAATGTCATCTCATCCTTCACCAAGTTGGGAACCGGCACGCAGGTCCTCTCCGGCGCGAACACCTATCTCGGTGTCACGAGAATTTCAGGTGGGCTTCTCAGCACGCAGCTCCTCGCAAATGGTGGCGTGGCGAGCGGCATCGGCGCGTCCAGCAACGCCGCCGCCAATCTCGTTCTGGACGGGGGCAGGTTGCAGTATACCGGGGCCGGCGCGAATACGGACCGGCAATTCACGCTGACCACGAACGGCGGCGGCCTCGATGCCTCTGGCTCCGGAGCGGTGAACTTCACCAGCACGGCGGCGGTCGCGCTGGGCGGTGCAGGACCACGCACTTTCGCTCTGGCGGGGAGCAGCACCGCGGCCAACACGCTCAACGCCGTATTGGGCGAAAGCGGCGGCGCATCCTCGCTGCTCAAGACCGGGATCGGCCGATGGGTGCTGACCGGGAATCAGAGCTATACGGGCGAAACCACCATCGCCCAGGGTACACTCGCCCTGTCGGGTGCTGCATCGGTTGCGAACTCCGCCAGGGTCGTCGCAGACGGCACGCTCGACATCTCTGCCGTGACGCCGGCTAGCGCAAGCATCCGCAGTCTTGCCGGCGGCGGCACCGTCGCTCTCGGCGTCAAGACGCTGACCTTGACGAATGCCAATGACACGTTCGCGGGTTCGATCACCGGCGCTGGCGGTCTGACTGTCTCGGCAGGTACCGAAACTCTCACCGGCATGAGCAATTACACTGGCGCCACGAACGTGAGCGGCACCGGCACCCTCCAGCTCCTGAACGGCGGCCAGATCACGGGCACGAGCGGCATTCAGGTGGGCGGGCTGAATTCGTCGGCAATGGCTACGGTTAGCGGCACTGGCTCGCTCCTGCAGACGGCTGGTGGGCTGACCGTAGGGATCAACGGCGGAAGCAACGCTACTGTCAACGTGCTGAACGGCGGCGTGGTCAGGACGGCGGGAGCGGCTACTCTTGGCGGTGTGGGGTCACAAGCTGGAACCATCAACGTCGACGGCGCTGGATCGCTCCTCGATATTGCTGGTGGACTGAACGTCGGCACGGTCAATCCGGCGATCTCCGCGGTTCTGAACGTCGCCAATGGAGGCACCGTCCGGAGCCTTAGCTCGACCGTCGGATCATTCGCTAGCGGTGCCGGCACAAAGTCGGTCCTGATCTCGGGGTCGGGATCGAGCTGGACGATGAGCGGGGCCTTCAACCTCCAGGCCAACGCATCTGTATCAATCCTCAATGGCGGCACGGTGAACGCCGCGACTTCAACGATCGGCTCGTTATTGAATGGCGGCACCGCCAATCTTCTGATTTCCGGTGTCGGCTCTACTTTTTCCGTCACCGGTAATCAGGTGGTGGGCGCGACCAGCGGCAGCGGTATCGTCACGCTGGCGGACGGCGCGCGGATGACCGTTGGCGGCCAGCTCACCCTGGCGAGCTCGGCTGGAGCAACCGGCGTGCTCAACCTCGGCAGTGGGGAGGGCCAGGCCGCCAGCGGCGCGGGCATGCTCGATGCCGCGACGTTGGCATTCGGCCCGGGGACGGGGCGGCTCAACTTCAACCATACTGACGCGGGGTATGT
>NZ_JBNPXO010000011.1:0-175144 GCF_050433265.1 Allobosea sp. OAE752 | reverse complement strand
GACCCCGAGGGCGACCGCTTCATGCTCTGCGGCTCGCCGCAGATGCTGGCCGACCTCAAGACGATCTTCGCCGAGCGCGGCCTTGAGGAAGGCAACCACGGCGAGGCCGGCGACTACGTCATCGAAAAGGCCTTCGTCGAGAAATAGAATACGGGATTGAACCCCGGCCGGAGGCAGTGCAGATACAGGCGCCCGCGCAGCGGGTCGCCAGAGAGAACCCTCCCCCCGCGTGAACATGGACGGCCTGGGCGCCGAACGCGCCAAGGCCCGACACTAAGACATCCCCCCGATGCGGGCCGCCCCCACCCGAAGGCGACCGGAGGCACCGGACCGCAGCTTCGACGGAAGCGGCAAAGTCCGATTGACAGCGACGAAAAACCGACCCTATCATTCGTATACAAACAAATTATGCGCTGAAATCGCGAGGGGACGAGATGTACGACGTTTTCGCCACTGACCGCTTGATCGATCACTGGCTGATCGAGGACATCGGGGCCTGCGATCTCACCGTCCAGGTCATGATCGAGCCGGACGAGGTCGGCGCGTTCTACATGAACGCCCGCGAGCCGATGATCGTCGCGGGGGTCGAGGTGGCGGCGCGCGTATTCCAGCGCTACGACCCGACGCTGAAGGTGAAACTGCGCGTCAGGGACGGGGACCGCGTCGAGAAGGGCGCCGTCCTGGTCGAGGTCGAGGGAGCGGCCCGCAGCGTGCTCACGGCCGAACGCACCGCCCTCAACATCGCCCAGCGCCTGTCCGGCATCGCCAACGAGACCGCGCGCTATGTGGCGGCGATCGAAGGCACGAAGGCCAGGCTCATCGACACCCGCAAGACCACGCCGGGCCTGCGCATGATGGAGAAGCATGCCGTGAGCTGCGGTGGCGGTCTCAACCACCGGCTCGGCCTCGACAACGGCGTCATGGTCAAGGACAACCACATTGCCGTCTGCGGCAGCATCGCCGCCGCCGTCGCGCGGGCCCGCAAGAAGCTGCCCGTCCTGACGAAACTCGAGATCGAGTGCGACAACCTCGGACAGGTGCACCAGGCCGTCGCCGCCGATGTCGACGTCATCATGCTCGACAACATGTCGATCAAGGACATGGTCGAGGCCGTCGCCATCATCGGTGGGCGCGCGAAGGTCGAAGCCTCCGGCGGAATCAGGATCGACACGATCCGCGCCATCGCGGAGACCGGCGTGGACTATATTTCGACCAGCAAGATCACGCAGGCTGCGGTCGCGGTGGATATCGGCCTCGACGAGGCGTGAGCGGCGGCGATGCGTCCCGGCACGCTGTTCTTCGTCATCGGCCCGAGCGGTGCCGGGAAAGACACGCTGATGCTCGGCGCCCGCGAGGCGCTGGAAGCGACGGGGCGCTACGTCTTCGCCAAGCGGGCGATCACGCGGCCCGCGGGTTCGCCCGGAGAGGACCACGAGGCGGTATCCGATACGGAATTCGAGGGCCGCAGGACGGCCGGGGAGTTCCTGATCGATTGGGAGGCCCATGGCCTGCGCTACGGGCTTCCGGCCTCTCTTGAAGGAGAGCTGGCAGCCGGCAGGCATGTCGTCGCCAACGGGTCCAGGGCGGTCGTCGCCGCCCTCTCGCGACGCGCCGCTAGGTTGGTCCTGGTGGAGGTGGTCGCGCCTGCAGCCGTCCTGGCCCGGCGCATCGCGGAGCGTGGGCGCGAGGATTCCGGAGCTATCTGCGAAAGGCTCGCGCGCGTCGTCGAACCGCCGCCGGCAGGTGTTCGGCGCGTCGAGGTTCTCAACGACGACACCCCGTCGGTCGGCGTCGAACGCTTCGTGGCCGCGATCGAGAACGCGGCCAATTACCTGACCCTGAGGCGCATGCCCTTCCTGACCGGCAGGCGCTTCTGCGCCTATCTGCCCGTCGGTGGCACGGTCGATGGACGCGACTATCTCGGGCCGGGCAAGATAGAGCTCTCCAGCGGCATGGCGGCGGTTCGCGCCGAGGTGCAGGCGGTCGAGCCGTCCGGGCTGCTGGGAGCCGACGAGATCGGCCTCTCGGCCGAAGCTTTCGCCGAATTCGCGATGCCCGAAGGCAGCGAGGTGACGATCCGGCGAACGCCTTCACCCGAAAGCCGCGAAGCCCTCACCGGCAAGCTCCGTGGCGAGGCGCTCTCCGAGGAGCAGTATCGCCTGCTGATCCGGGATATCGTCGAATCGCGCTATCCCGATGCCGAGGTGGCCGCCTTCCTGGTCGCCGCGACGCAGAAGCTGACCGACCGCGAGGTGGCCGCGCTCGCGCGCGTCCGCACCGGCTTCTCGCAGCGAATCGCCTGGCCTGACCGGATCGTCGTCGACAAGCATTCCATGGGCGGTATTCCCGGCAGCCGCATCACCCTCATCGTCGTCCCGATCATTGCCGCGCACGGCAAGTTCCTGATGCCCAAGACCTCCTCGCGTGCCATCACCTCGGCTGCCGGCACGGCGGACGCCATGGAGGTCGTGGCGAATGTCGAGCTCGATCCGGCCGGCTTGCGCCGCGGCCTCGAACAGGCCCGGGCCTGCATCGCCTGGAACGGACGGCTCAACCATTCCGTCGTCGACGATGTGATGAACGCGATCACGCGGCCGCTCGGCATCGATTCCAATCGCTGGTCGGTCGCCTCGATCCTGTCGAAGAAGTTCACGGCGGGATCGACGAATGTGATCGTCGATCTCCCTTACGGCCCTCGCGCAAAACTGCATTCGCTGGAGGAGGCCACCGAGCTCGCTCGCCTGTTCGAATTCGTCGGGCAGGAGCTCGGCCTGGTGGTCGAGGCCTATCCGACCGATGGGAGCAGGCCGATCGGACGCGGCATCGGCCCGGCGCTGGAAGTCCGGGACGTCAGATGGGTCCTGAACCGCGACCCGCAGGCGCCGCCCGATCTGCTGGAGAAGGCCCTGTTCTTCGCTAGCCGCATCCTCGCATGGGATCCCGACATCGGCTCCCCGGAAGCAGGCAGGGAGCGGGCCGTCGCGCTGCTGGAAAGCGGAGCCGCGGCACGGGCCTTCGAGGCGATCATCGATGCCCAGGGCCGGCGCGCGCCGCCGATCGAGCCAGGTCTGCTGGTGCATACGGTGCGCGCCGGGCGCTCCGGGTTGATCGAGGAGATCGACGGCTGGGCGGTGGCCGGCATCGCGCGCCGTGCCGGAGCGCCCTTCGACAAATCCGCCGGGGTCGACCTGAAAATGCGCGTGGGCGAACAGGTCCACGCCGGCGATGCGCTTTTCGCTATTCACGCCTCATCGGCGGCCGATCTCGACGAGGCGAAGCGTCTGGCCGAGGCCGAAGCCTGCTATCTGATCGGCGATTGATCGCCGGCCGCATCGCGCCGCGGCACGAAATCAGGCGTGAACGGGCTCACGGTTCCCTGCCCCGCCCTCTCGAGCGGGGCACCTCCGTCGCTCAACCGTGCCCGAGAGCCGGCATGGTGATCGGCCGCGCGAGCCTCGCCTGCGCCGTCAGGCGGATGCCGGCATTGACCGCGCCATAGCCCGCATAACCGTCGCGCTGGACGATCTCGAAGAACAGCCCGCCATCCAGCGTCTGCGTATAGGCCTGCCGGAAGCTGCCGCCGGCATCGCTGTCATGGAGGATGTTCAGCGCCTTGAGCCGGTCGATCTCCTCGGCCGACAGATCGGACCGGGCTTCCAGATCGTCATAGTAGTTCTCGGGGATCGGGAGCATCGCGACGCCATTGGCGATGAGCCGCTCCACCGTCGCCACGATGTCGTTCGTCGCGAAGGCGATGTGCTGCACGCCCGAGCCGAAGAAATCGGTGATGAAACGTGCCGACAGTGTTCGGTGGCTCTGCGAGCCGTTGAGGATGAGCCGAAGGCCATGACCGGGCTCTCCGTCGAGGCCGCTCTCGATCACCTGGCTCTGGACCACGCCGCCGGGATCGAGCACGGCCTGGCTCGGTGCCTTCCTCGTGTCGAACAGCGAGGAGTAGAACAGCAGCCAGGTCAGCATCTCCTCGTACTGCATGCTCTGCGAGACATGATCGACGCCGGTCAGCCCGGCCTCGGCGTCACTTTCCTCCGTCGCCTCGAAATCGACCTCGGCCCAGCGGCCGAGCGACGAGGTGCGATCGAGGAAATAGACGAGGCTGCCACCGAGCCCGCGCACGGCGGGGATATCGAGCTCGCCCGGTCCGATCGCGCCGGCATGCGGCACGTCGAGCAGCGCCTTCGCACGGGTGATCGCGGCCTGCGCATCCGGCACACGCAGCGCCAGCGCACAGACCGAGGTGCCATG
Organism: Allobosea sp. OAE752; assembly: GCF_050433265.1. NCBI lineage: Bacteria > Pseudomonadati > Pseudomonadota > Alphaproteobacteria > Hyphomicrobiales > Alloboseaceae > Allobosea > Allobosea sp. OAE752. The sequence goes on along the minus strand of NZ_JBNPXO010000011.1, from coordinate 170,881 downwards.
AGTGATCTGGTAGCTATGGGCGAAGCCGTCCGCCTCGCTGTTGAGCACGATGCGGATATCGCCTTGGCGCCAGAGATCGACATCCTTCGAGCGATGCGCACCCTTGCGGCTGAAACCGAGCGCGCGCAGGAGCTTCTCGAAGCCCGGCCGCTCCGCCTCCGAGGCAGCGAATTCGATGAACTCCACCGCCTGGACCGGCCCGGGCGGCGGCATCGGCACCACACCCGGCACGGGCTTGCCGATCTGCCGTGCCGTCTCGTCGAGCAGCCAGATCAGGGAGCGATGCCCGTCGAGCGCCACCGAGCGGGCCGAGCCCGCGCGGAAGCGGTCGTTGAAGATCTCCAGCGAGAGCACGCCGTCATAGCCGGTGGAGACCAGCGCGCGCATGAAGCCGGCGAGGTCGAGCTCGCCCTGCCCCGGCAGGCAGCGCCAGTGCCGGCTCCAGGAGAGGAGGTCCATCTGCAGCAGCGGCGCATCGGCCATCTGCACCATCGAAATCTTATCGCGCGGAATCGTGCCGATGGCGGACAGATCGAGCTTGCGGGACAGGATATGGAAGGAATCGAGCACGATCCCCACCTCGGGCCGATTTGCGCGGCGCACGATCTCCCAGGCATCGCGATAGTCGAAGACGTGCCGTCCCCAGGCCAAAGCCTCGTAGCCGACCTTGAGGCCGCGCCGCCCGGCCCGCTCGCCCAGCTCGGCGAAGTCAGCGGCAAGCCGGTCGATGCCGGCCAGCGCTTCCGGCGAGGTGTTGGAGCAGACGAAAAGCAGGTCCGTGCCCAGCTCCTGCAGGAGATCGAACTTGCGCTCGGCCCGGTCGAAGACACGCTGGCGGCGCCCCTCCGGCATGCCCTCGAAATCGCGGAAGGGCTGGCAGGTGACGATCTCGAGGCCGAGATCGGCACAGATGCGGCGTACTTCCGTCGGCGAGCCCGGAAAGGCGATCAGGTCGTTCTCGAAGATCTCGACCGCCGTGAAGCCGGCCGCCGCGATGGCCTCGAGCTTTTCCTGAAGCGTGCCCGAGACACAGACCGTGGCGATTGACGGAATCACAGAATGCCTCCTCCGGCGCGGCTCACGCGGCCTTGGCCAGTGCAGGCGCGACCGTAAAGGGCGCACCGGTCTTGGCCTTGACCTCGTCGAGGGTGACGCCTGGCGCAAGCTCGATGAGGGTCAGGCCGCCGCCATTGGCCTTGTCGCAGGTCATCACGCAGAGATCGGTGATGATCATGTCGACGACGCCGGCGCCGGTCAGCGGCAGCGAGCAACGCTCCAGCACCTTGGATTCGCCCGCCTTGTTGGCGTGGTCCATCACGACGATGACCTTCTTCACGCCCGCGACGAGGTCCATCGCACCGCCCATGCCCTTCACCATCTTGCCGGGGATCGTCCAGTTGGCGATGTCGCCATTGGCGGCGACTTCCATGGCGCCGAGGATGGTCAGGTCGATATGGCCGCCGCGGATCATCGCGAAGGAATCGGCCGAGGAGAAGAAGCTCGAGCTCGGCAGCACGGTGATGGTCTGCTTGCCGGCATTGATCAGGTCGGGATCGGCCTCACCCTCATAGGGGAAGGGCCCGATGCCGAGCAGGCCGTTCTCGGATTGGAGCGTGACGTCCACACCTGCAGGAATGTAGTTCGCCACCAGCGTCGGGATGCCGATGCCGAGATTGACGTAGAAGCCGTCTTTCAGCTCCTTGGCCGCGCGGGCGGCGACTTCTTCGCGGGTCCAGGCCATCAGGCTGCCTCCCTCTTGCGCTCGGTCAGCTTCTCGATGCGCTTCTCGTTGATCGTGCTCTTGATGACGCGGTCGACATAGATGCCGGGGGTGTGGATCGCCTCGGGATCGAGCGAGCCAACCGGCACGATCTCCTCGACCTCGGCCACCGTCACCTTGCCGGCGGTCGCCATGTTCGGATTGAAGTTCCGCGCGGTCTTTCGATAGACGAGATTGCCGGCGGTGTCGGCCTTCCAGGCCTTGACGATGGCGAGATCGGCCTTGAGCCAAGTCTCGCGCACATAGAGCTGCCCGTCGAATTCCTCGACCGGCTTGCCCTCGGCGACGACCGTGCCGACGCCGGTCTTGGTGTAGAAGGCGGGGATGCCGGCGCCGCCGGCGCGGATGCGCTCGGCCAGCGTGCCCTGCGGATTGAGCTCGAGCTCGAGCTCGCCAGCGAGATATTGCTGCTCGAACAGCTTGTTCTCGCCGACATAGGACGCGATCATTTTCTTGATCTGCCGGGTCTGCAGCAGCATCCACAGGCCGAAGCCGTCAGCGCCGGCATTGTTCGAGATCACGGTGATGTTCTTCACGCCGGAATCGCGGATCTCCGGGATCAGGCTCTCGGGGTTGCCCGACAGGCCGAAGCCGCCGGACATGATCGTCATGCCGTCGAACAGCAGTCCGTCGAGAGCAGCCTTCGGGCCGTCATAGATCTTGTTCGTCATCCATCCCTCGTCATTGTCGCTTGCCGAACTGACGGCAGACTATCCTGTTGTCTCAGACTCGTTCCAGCCCGATTGCGATGCCCTGCCCGACGCCGATGCACATGGTCGCGAGCGCACGGCGCTTGCCGGTCAGCGACAGCTCCAGCGCCGCCGTTCCGGCGATGCGGGCGCCGGACATGCCGAGCGGATGGCCGAGCGCGATCGCGCCGCCATTCGGGTTCACGAATTCAGCATCCTCCGCGATGCCGAGATCGCGCAATACGGCGATGCCCTGGCTCGCGAAGGCCTCGTTGAGCTCGACCACGTCGAAATCGGTCGGCTTGATGCCGAGGCGCGCGCAGAGCTTGCGGGTCGCGGGAATCGGCCCCAGCCCCATCACGCGCGGCGCGACGCCGCCCGCAGCGCCGCCGACGATCCGCGCCAGCGGGGTCAGGCCATACTTCGCCGCCGCCTTCTCGGAAGCGATGATGAGAGCCGCCGCGCCGTCGTTGACGCCGGAGGCATTGCCGGCCGTGACGGTGCCGCCTTCCTTGCGGAAGGGCGTCGGCAGCTTGGCGAGCTTCTCCAGCGTGGTGTCGCCGCGCGGATGCTCGTCGACCTCGACGCGGATGGGGTCGCCCTTCCGCTGCGGGATCGAAACCGCGACGATCTCCTTGGCGAGCCGGCCGTTCTGCTGCGCGGCCACGGCCTTCTGCTGCGAACGGACAGCGAAGGCATCCTGATCGGCGCGGCTGATGTTGCAATCGGCCGCGACGTTCTCGCCGGTTTCCGGCATGGAATCAACGCCGTACTGCGCCTTCATCAACGGGTTGATGAAGCGCCAGCCGATAGTGGTGTCATGGATCTCGGCATGGCGCGAGAAGGCGCTGTCGGCCTTGGGCAGCACGAAGGGGGCGCGCGACATGCTCTCGACGCCACCCGCGATCATCAATTCGGCCTCGCCTGCCTTGATGGCGCGGGCGGCGGTGATGACGGCGTCCATGCCCGAGCCGCAGAGCCGGTTGATGGTGGTGCCCGGCACCTCCTTGGGCAGGCCCGCAAGCAGCAGCGACATGCGCGCGACATTGCGGTTGTCCTCGCCCGCCTGGTTGGCGCAGCCGAAGATCACATCGTCCACCGCGCCGAAATCGACGCCCGCGTGACGCTCGATCAGGGCCTTCAGCGGCACCGCACCGAGATCGTCCGCCCGCACCGAGGATAGCGACCCGCCGAAACGACCGATGGGCGTGCGGACATAGGCACAGATGAAGGCTTCGCTCATGTCGTCGTTGCTCTGCTTGCTGTCTGTTCGGGTCGGGAGGACGGCCGGAAGCCGCCCTCAGATATCGAAGAAGACCGTCTCGTTCTCGCCCTGCAGGCGGATGTCGAAGGTATAGACCGGCATGCCGTCCTCGTCGTCGCCGCGCGTCGCGATCAGCGTCGGCACGCGCAGGCGGTGCTCGATGCGGGCGAGAAGTGGATCGGCCGCATTGGCCTGTTCCTCATCGCCGAAATAGAGCCGCGTATGCAGGCCGATATTGATGCCGCGCGCCACGATCCAGAAGGTGATGTGCGGCGCCATCGGGCGACCGTCGAAATAGGGGACGATGCCCGGCTTGATCGTCTCGAAGCGATAGACGCCGGTGTTGCCGTCGAGCGGCTGGCGGAACCAGCCGGGAAAATGCGGATCGGCCTCGCCCCGGCGCTCGCCGGAGCCGGGATAGAGCCCCTGCGCATCGGCCTGCCAGATCTCGATCAGCGCGTCCTTGATCGGCGCCCCCGTCCCGTCGAAGACGCGGCCGGTGACGACAATGCGCTCACCCTTCACCTCCGGCGACAGCGGCAGCGAGCCGAGATCATGCGGAAAGATGCCCTCGATGCCGGAGAAGTTCGGCGTCGCGCCGATATGGATGTAGGGCCCCGCCGTCTGCGACGGGCTTTCCTTGAGACGGCGCAGAGACTGGACCATCAGTTCCCCTCCATCCGGTTCTCGAACAGGGTCGAGCGCCGGCCACGCAGCACGATATCGAATTTGTAGGCCATCGTGTCCATCGGCAAGGTCGCCTCGCGGTCGAGCCCTGCGACGAGTTGCTCCACCGCCTCGCGGCTCGGGATGCCCATCACGATCGGGCACTGCCAGATCATCGGGTCGCCCTCGAAATACATCTGGGTGATCAGCCGCTGCGCGAAGGCATGGCCGAAAACCGAGAAATGGATGTGCGCCGGGCGCCAGTCATTGACCCCGTTCGGCCAGGGATAGGGGCCGGGCTTGATGGTGCGGAACCAATAGCGGCCCTCGTCATCGGTGATGGTGCGCCCGCAGCCGCCGAAATTCGGGTCGATGGCGGCGAGATAGCTTTCCTTCTTGTGGCGGTAGCGGCCGCCGGCATTGGCCTGCCAGAACTCGACCAGCGCGCCGCGCACCGGCCTCGCATCCTCATCCAGCACCTGGCCGTGCACGATGATGCGCGGGCCGATCGGCTCACCGGTCTGGACGTAGTTGAGGATCAGGTCGTTATCGAGCGGCCCGAGCATGTTGTGGCCGAAGACCGGCCCGGTCATCTCGGAGAGCGTATTGCCGAGCGACAGCAGCGCGTTCTTCGGCGAGCGCAGCACGGAGGTCTTGTAATCGGGCGTAAAGGCCGGCGGATGCCAGCTTCGATCACGCTGGTAGAACGAACCGCCCTGATGGCTCGAATTCTCGTTGCGCATTTGCGGCGCCTCCCTCCGTCGGAGCCTGTCTCGTCAAGCTGAAAGCCAGATTGCGACGAGATCGGCCCACTGTTCTTGATCTTGCTCAATTCAAGGCTTTGCCACGCCCAAGCTGCTGCTCACCGAACGGCCGGCTCGCGACAGGTGGGCTCAGCCCGCCTTCTCGTTCTCCATCTCCGCATAGACCGCCTTGGCGATCTTGAAAGCGTGATTGGCCGCCGGCACGCCGGCATAGATCGCCACATGCAGCAGCGCTTCCTTGATGTCGTCCATGCTGGCGCCGGTATTGCGCGTGGCCCGGACATGCATCGCGACCTCGTCATGGTGGCCGAGCGCGGCGAGCAGAGCGATGGTTAGCATCGAGCGCTCGCGCTTGCTGATCCTGTCGCCCGACCAGACCGTACCCCAGGCGCTTTCCGTGATCAGCGTCTGGAAGTCTTCGGTGAAGGCATCGGTATTGGCGACGGCGGCGTCGACATAGCGCTCGCCGAGCACTTTGCGGCGGGTCGCCATGCCCTGTTTGAAACGATCCGATACGTCAGCCACGTCCGTGCTTCTCCAGATGTCCGGCCACCAGCGCGAGCAGCCGGGCGGGCTGCTCCACCGGGGGAATGTGTCCGCAGCCCTCGATCAGCGCGAAGCCCGCGCCCGGAATGCGCTGCGCCATCGCCCGAACCAGATCGGGCGGCGTCGAGAGGTCGCCATCGCCGGCCACGGCCAGCGTCGGCACCGTGATAGCGCCTATGGCGGCGGTCAGATCGGCCTGGCTCAGCGCCTGGCAGGTCGCGATATAGCCATCGGCAGGCTGGCGGAGCAGCGCATTGCGCCAGCCGGCGAGATCATCCGGCCGCTCGGCATGGAAGGCAGGAGTGAACCAGCGCTCCATGACGGGATCGGCGATGGCGGCAAGCCCGCCCTTGCGGACGGCATCGATACGCGCATTCCAGCTTTCGGCCGTGCCGACCTTCGGGGCGGTATCGGCGAGCACCAGTGCCGAAAGGCGCTCCGGCGCCCGCACCGCCAGATCCTGCCCGATCAGCCCGCCGATCGAGAGACCGGCCAGAGCGAAGCGCTCAAGCCCGATATGATCGGCAAGCCCGATCAGGTCATCGGTGAAGTCGGCAATCGCATAGGGGCCTGCCGGCACCTCGGAGAGGCCATGGCCGCGCTTGTCATAGACGATGACGCGCCAGTCGCGAGACAACGCCGCGACGACCTCGTCCCAGATGCGGAAATCCGTGCCGAGCGAATTGACCAGCACAACGGCCGGCGCCGCGCGCGAGCCGCTGTCGCGCCAGTGCACGAGCTTGCCGTCGATGCGAGTGAAAGCCATGGAAGACGTCTTACCCCGAATACGAGGCCATCATGAGCGATTTGGATGCTCATGTTAAATGGCATTATCGCCAGTCAACATAACCCTGCGGTTATTTTAACTGGCGATCAAATGCTCCTCCGACTCCGTCTGGTTATGACTGGCGTCGTCGGCGCCCGCCGAGGCAGGCTGCGGCGCGAGCTGCGTGCCGCCGCAGACATGGATGACGTCGCCCGTGATGAAATTCGCGCGCGGCGAGGCCAGAAAGGCGATCGCGCCGGCGACATCCTCGGCAGTCCCGAGCCGGCCAAGCGGCGACATCTTGCGGAAGGAAGCGGCCAGCCCCGTGTTCTCCTTCACGATCTTGTCGTTGAAGGGGGTGTTGAGGAAGCTCGGCGCCACCGCGTTGACGCGGATATTGTCGGGGCCGAGCTGCACGGCGAGCACGCGGGTGAGACCGATCAGCCCCGATTTGCTGGAGGTATAGGCGACGCCGGTGCCGGCGAGATAGACCCGCGAGGCGACATTGACGATGCTGCCGCCGCCGCTCCCCTTCATCAAGGGCTGCGCCGCCTGGGCGAGCAGCATCGGCACGGTCAGGTTGAGCGCGAGCACCGCGTTCCAGACCGACAGCTCGACGCTGCCGATGCGCGGAGCGCCGGTCATGCCGGCATTGTTGACGAGGCAGTCGAGCCGCCCGAAGCGCTCCGCCACGCTGTCGATCAGGCGTTGCGAAGCCCCCTCCTCCAGCAGATCCACAGGCTCGGCGACGGCTTCGCCGCCATTGCGGCAGATCTCGTCGCAGATCGCTTGCGTCCGTTCGAGGGCGCGATCCGCCAGCACGACGCGAAAACCGTCCTCGGCCAGCATCCGCGCGGCGGCGGCCCCGACGGCGCCAGCACCGCCGGTGACAAGAGCAACCTTCATCGCCGTACCTCTTATTTCTGCTGCCAGGGCATGAGCCGGCGCTGCAGCCATTGCAGCGCGTAGGTCAGCAGCACGCCGAGGATCATGACGACGACGAGGCCGGCATACATCTTCTCGGGGTTGAGGACCTCCCAGTAATAGAAGGTCATGTAGCCGACACCCTGCTTGGCGCGCACGAACTCGACCGAGATGATCACGATCATCGCCGTGCCCAGCGCGATGCGCAGGCCGGAGAAGATCACCGGCATGGCGCCGGGCAGGATGACGTGGCGCAGCATCGACCAGCCCTTGGCGCCATAGTTCTTGCCCGCCATCAGGTAGACCTTGTCGATGCCGCGCACCGCCGCCATCGTGTTGATCGCCATCAGGATGAAGACGGACAGCGCCACCACCAGGATCTTCGGCGCCTCGCCGAAGGGGTCGGCGAACATCAGCATCACGATCGGGAAGATCGCGATCTTGGGCAGCACATAGATCGCCGATAGCGTCGTATCGAGCATCAGCCTGACCGTCTGGTTCAGGCCCATGACCACACCGAGCAAAACGCCCGGAATGGCGCCGAGCACGAAGCCGACGAGGACGCGCGCCACCGTCGCGAAGACATGGCTCTCGGCCACCAGCTTCCAGACGCCGGCCCAGCCCTCGCTATTGAAGGCTTCCGGCATCAGCCAGGGCCGGCCGAGCAGGGTCGTGCCGGAGAAGCGATCGTAGCGGGTGCTCAGGTCCCAGAGCGCCGAACCGATCCGGCTCGGCGGCGGAAACCAGGTCGGGTTGATGAAGCCGCTATCGGCAGCGAGCTCCCAGAGCACGAGGACGAGGAGCGGAAAGCCCAGCGCCAGCGTGCGCTCATAGGCACCCCTGCCCTTCACCGGCACCAATCGGCCGATGCGCTCACAGGCCAGCACCAGCAGGACGAAGCTCGCCCCGATCGCCGGCCAGGCGAAATCGCTCCACAGCCCGGCGATCGCGAGCGCGGCATTGAGCGCCACGCCTGCGGCGAGCAGGAGAAGGATGGCGCGCGCATCGTTGTTGGCCGCCGGAGACCCCTTCACAGGCGTCCGGTCGTCACTCGCCGTGATGCCTTCGGTGGATGCGATCGTCATGGCCGTGCCTCCATGGCGCGCGTCACCTCGGCGCTGAGCTTCTCCCAGATCTCGGCCCGGTATTCGGCAAAGCGCGGCGCGTTCTGCATCGCGATGGTGCGCGGGCGCGGCAGGTCGATCTTGAAGGTGGCGAGGTGCCGGCCGGGCTGGGCACTCATCAGGATGACGCGGTCGCCGAGCAGCACGGCCTCGTCGAGGCTATGGGTGATGTAGAGCACGGTCTTCCGGGTCTCTTCCCAGATCCGCAGCAGCTCCTCCTGGATGACGACGCGAGTCTGGGCGTCGAGCGCGCCGAGCGGCTCGTCCATCAGCAGCACCTCGGGATCGTTGGCAAGCGCCCGGATGATGCTGACCCGCTGCTTCATGCCGCCCGAGATCTGGTGCGGGTAATAGTCGGAGAACTTGCCCAGGCCCACCCGGTCGAGCCAGTAGCGCGCGGTGTCGAGCCGTTCCTTGCGACCGATACCGCGCATCTGCAGGCCGAAGGCGACATTCTCGATCAAGGTCTTCCAGGGAAAGATCGCGTATTCCTGGAAGACGACGCTGTTGAGCGGCTTAGCCCTCTCACGGCCGGGACGGATGTCGATCGAGCCCAGCGAAATCGATTCCAGCCCCGCCACCATGCGCAGGAAGGTCGACTTGCCGCAGCCGGAGGGGCCGACGATGCAGACGAATTCGCCGTCGGCGACATCGAGGGAGAAATCCTCCAGCGCGACCATGGTGCCGTCGGCCGTGGGATAGTGCTTGCTGACATTGCGCGCGCCGATCTTCGGCGCGGCGATGGCCTGCATGGCGGCGGCATTCATCGGCCGACCCTCCGGGCTCGTTGTTGTTGCATCGATCCTGTCCGAGAACCGCGGTTCAAACGGGCCGGCACGAGCCGGCCCGGCCGCCTCACTTGGCCGGAGCGGCCTTGCCGAGAATCTCGACGGCCTTGGCGACGAAACGGCCATCGATCACCTTCGCCATGTCGAGCGGCTTGTCGTATTCGGTGCGACCGTTCTCACGGTGCACGCGCTCGATATCGGCGAGGCCGTCGGTGGGGATCGCCATGTTGGGATCGAAGATCACCGAGCCGCCGTTCTTGATCGCCTCGGGCGTCGAGGCGGTATATTTCAGATAGCCGTCCATATTGGGCTGGGCGAGGAAGTCGGCGCCCTGCATCAGCCGCGCGGCTTCCGTCATCGCCAGCACGAAGCGCTCGGCCACCTCCGGCCGGTCCTTGATGAACTTGCCCGAGGCGACGAAGGCGACCGTCATCAGGCCGGGCGTGATGTCCTGCATCAGGAGCTTGCCGGTACCGGCCTTGAGGATCTGGTCGGAATAGGGCGAGGAGGTCAGCACCGCATCGACGGACTTCGCTTCCATCGCCGCCGGCATGTCGGCATTGCCGACGTTCAGGAGCTGCGCGTCGCGCAAGGTCAGCTTGGCGCTCTCCAGCGCCTTGCTGACGAAATACTCGCCGCCGCTGCCCGGCCCGCCGGCCGCCGCGATGCGCTTGCCCTTGAGGTCGGCGACCGACTTCACCGCGCCGGAATCGAGCAGGTCCTTGCGGACGATCAGCTTGGTCGGGCCGTCGGTCATCGGATCGAGCCCGCCCGGCGCGATCACGCGGATATCGAGGCCGCGATTCCAGGCCGACCAGAGCGAGGCGACGATCGAGATGCCGCCGACATCGACGGAGCCCTTGTCCAGGAAGGCGATCGCCTCGGTGCCGGATTTGACGCTGTCGAGCTGGACGTTGAGCCCGTATTTCTTGAAGAGCCCGCGCGACTCCGCAACATAGGCGGTGGCGAACTTCATGATCGGGACATAGGCGACACGTACGGATTGGGGCGGGTCGAGCGGCTTCGGCGCGGGTGCCTGGGCCAAGGCCGGCGAGCCGGCGAAACCAAAGACCATGGCGACGCAGGCGCTACGCCAGCGAGCAAAACCTTCGAACATCCGTTCCTCCCTTTGGGGACGGCTGCCTGCCGCCTTCCCGTTCGTGTCACGTCTGCGGGCTTCTTCGGCCCGCTCATCCGCTTTCGTCAACCATCCTGAGCGGCGGAAGGCTGTCGTCTGCTAGCTTACAAGCTCCGGCACCGCGCTGAGATAGGCTCCCTGAGCTGTAAGGCCCGCCTGCAATTCCGCGATCGGCACCTGCGCCGGCGTCACGCCCCGGTCGGCGGCGATGGCGGCGGCGACGCCCGCAGCATGGCCGGTCAGCCAGCATTGCGGGATCTCGCGCATGAAAGAATGGCTGGTGGCATCGCAGGAGAGATGCCGGCCAGGCGCCAGCAGACCGTCGATCTCGCGCGGCACGATGGAACCGTAGGGAACCGAGATGTTCGCGAATTTCGGTGCGAGCGAGGGCGAGACGCCGATCTCGTCCGGCGCCGTGCTGCCATCCCAGTTCTCGCGGGTGAGCTTGCCCAGCCCCTTGAGGCGCCGCCCGTGCCGGACGCCGAGCTGCGGCGCCGAGAGCATGATGAAGGCGTCCGAAAAGCCCGGGGCATGAGCGCGGTAGAAGGCGAGATGCTCCAGCATCAGCTGGTGGCTCCTGATCTCGACCTCGGAAAGATCCTCGACCTTCAGCGCCGAATAGCCGGCGAGACGCGGCCCCATGAAGACGGCGATGTCGTCCCGCCACGACACCGAGGGCTTGTCGAAGAAGCGCATCGCCTCGCGACCGCGCGCCATGAATTGCGAGAACTGCTCCGGCGTCGACGCCCGGAAGCGCAGGAAGGCCTTCATGTCGACGCCCGCAAACAGCCAGGAGGTGTTCATGCAGCCATGGATGTCGCGGATATCGACCTCGGTGTCGAAGCCGGAGCCGGCGCCGGCATAGAGATCGCCATCGCCCGTCGCGTCGATCGTCACCCGGGCGAGGATCGCGCGCCGGCCCTCCTTGCTCTCGAAGGTGCAGCCGGCGACGCGCCGCCCTTCCATCAGCGGACTCGCACCCCAGGCGTGGAAGATCGGATGCACGCCGGCCTCCAGCACCATGGCCAGCGATTCCGCCTTGAGCCATTCCGGATCCAGCGTCGGCGCATGAGTGACGGTGTTGTTGAACGCCGCGTTGCGCTGCCCCCAATAGGCGACGCGCTCCGGGTCATGCGAGCCCCATTCCTGCGGCTCCGGCCCGGCGATCTTGTCGCGGGTCAGGCGTGACAGCAATTCCTCGGCGAAACCGCGAATGACATGCCGGCCCTGCCAGTCGCTCATCCGGTCGATCCAGATGACGAGGCCGCCGGTCGAAAGGCCGCCAAGATGGTTGTAGCGCTCCAGCAGCACCACATCGGCACCGCGCCGGGCGGCGGCAACGGCAGCCGCCGTGCCGGCAGGCCCGCCGCCGACGACCAGCACGTCGCATTCGGTATGAACAGGCAGTTCGCGCGCCGGCTCTGTGATCGTCTTGTTCGAGAGCCTGCGGCGCTCGAACTTCTCCGTATCGAAGGTCTCGGAGCGGAAGAACAGCCGTCCTCCCTCGCCTTCCATCGAACCCATGATGCGTTTCCTCGGGCTTCGAGGCCGGGCCTTTCCGCACCCGCTTGGGGCGTGAGGGAGGCTCGGCGGCAGTTTCTTGCAAGGAGGATAGTCAAGCCGAACAACGCTGTTCAAATGAATTTGGAAGGCCTATTCATGAGCAATATTGCTCAATCGGGAGCCACATGATGGACGTCGCCGGGCTCGAGGCTTTCATCCAGATTGCCGAATTCGGCAGCTTCCGGCGCGCCGCCGAAGCGATGCGCCTGTCGCAGACGGCACTCAGCCACCGCATCCGCAAGCTCGAGGAGGATGTCGGCGTCACGCTGTTCCAGCGCACGACGCGCAGCCTCGCCTTGACGCGAGCGGGACAGGCGTTCTTCCCGGAGGCGCGCGACGCGCTGCTGCGGCTCAGCAATCTCTACGACAATCTCAAGCGCGAGGGCCGGCAGTCGCAGGAGAAGGTCTCGGTCGGCTGCCTCGGCTCGCTCGGCGAGCATTTCCTGCCGGACGTCCTGCGCGAATTCCGCCAGCGTTACCCGCAGGTCTCGGTGACGGTCTTCGACGAGCCGGCGGCGGCTTTGCGCGAGCGCGTCTCCTCGGGCGAGGCCCAGTTCGCCCTGACCATCCTCGGCGCGCAGCTCTGGACCCAGAAGTCCCGCGCGTTGTTCGAGGAAGATTTCGTCGCGGCGGTGCCCGCCAGCCATCCGCTGGCGGAACGCGAGGCGCTGACCTGGGCCGATCTCGTCGGCTATCCGCTGGCCCGCGTCGCCACGACGACGAGCCACGGCTTCATGCTGAGCGAAAGCCTCGGCACCTTCGGCGAGAGGCTCGACTGGGCCTATGAGGTCCAGCGCGTCAACATGGCGGTCTGCTTCGTCGCCAACGGCATTGCCGTCACCGTGCTGCCGCGCCTGGCGATCCCGCCGAGCCCGAACCTGCGCATCCTGCCGATCACCGCGCCATCGATCCGGCGCACGGTCGGCATCATCGCGCGCGACGGCGTACCGCTGCCCCGCCCGGCGCAGCATCTGCAACGCATGCTGCTGCACGCGATCGCCCGCCATCCCAAGGGAATTCCCTCCGGTGAGGCTCAGGCCTCCGGTCGGGACAAGGCGACCACGCCGGGCAGTTCCTCCCTGTCGAGCAGATAGGCAAGGTCGTAGGCGGTCCAGCCCGCCCGCCCCGGCGCCAGCCCCTGCGCGTCGAGCACAGGCTCGAGCACGCCGGCGATATCCGCGAGCCGGTTCCGGTCGTAGCATTCGATCATGATCGCCCCGCCATCGGCATAAGCGGCAACGCCGGCCGCCGGCACCGTGAACGGCACGGGCGCGACCGCCGGGTCCTTCTGCAGGACATGGACCGCGCTCGCCGCCGTCTCGCGCAGGACATGGTCCGCGACCACGTCCCAAGCGCCCTCAGTGGCTGAGACATCCGCGAAGGTCGTCGCCATCAGCGCGCTGCCGACGCCGCCGCCGCGGCTCAGTACCGCAAGATGGCCCACACGGAAGAAACCGCGGAAGGACGGGCGCATGCTGCGCGACCACGGCGTCGGGGTCTCCAGCAGCTTCCGATAGGGCGCGCTCGCCAGCACCGCGTTGTCTTCGAGCTCGTAGAGCGTCAGGAATTCCGGCAACGGCCCCTCGCCGCGATGATAGCGGCGGGCGCGCAGCATGCCGGGGATCGCGAGCCGCTCGGGAACATGCTCGCGCGTATGCCAGAGATCGTATTCCGCGCGCCGGTCCGGATCGACCCCGTTCCAGAGCGAAAGCAGCCCGCGCCCTTTCAGCATCGTCCCGCCCCGCCTTTGTCAGCCCCGTCCGCGCCGATTCTCACGCCGGCTTCCTCTTCAGGCGGAAATCGTAGTGCAGGCTGTCATAGGGCCTGTCCATCATCCGACCGTCCGGAGCCGTGCCCGGCGAATGGGACGGGAATTCGCGGATCAGCGAATCCTTCACGCCGAACACCACGTCGGAATCGAGATAGCGATCTCCGGCGACGAAGACATGGGTGACGAGCGTGTCATGCCCGTCCGCATGGATCATGAAATGCACATGGGCCGGACGGTAGGGATGACGCGCCTGTGCCGCCAGCATCTCGCCGACCGGACCGTCATGGGGAATGGGATAGGCCGCGGGCCTGATCGTCCAGAAATGGAACCGCCCTTGCGCGTCGGCCAGCAGGCGAGCCCGCATCGCCAGCCCGCCCAGCTCGTCCATCTGCTGCACGTCGTAATAGCCGTCCGCATCGGAATGCCAGACATCGACCGCAGCGCCCGCCAACGGCGTCCCGTCGGCGGAAGCCACCGTGCCCGAGACGAAAAGCGGCTCACCCTTGATCCCGTCCGAGATGTTCGAGCCCAGCGGAAACACGGCCGGGTCCTGCACATAGAAGGGGCCTAGCACCGTGGTGTCGGTCACGCCGTCCGCGTCGCGGTGATTGATGGCATCGACCAGCATCGAGACGCCGAGCGTATCCGAGAGCAGGATGAATTCCTGGCGCGTGTCGTCGCACATCTGTCCGCTGCGGGTCAGGAAGCCGATCGCCGCCTCCCACTCCGCCATGCTCGGCTCGACCTCCTTCACCAGGGCATGGAGATGGCGCACCAGCGCCAGCCCGATCTGGCGCGTGCGCGGATCGGGCGCCTGCGCGACGCGGTCGAGCACCGCCTGGGTGATCGAGTTCTCGTCGAAATTGCGCATGGCTTCCTCCTGCCTGCGATGCCTGCCGGGGCTCGCCCCGCTTCGCCGGATGCGCTGCGCCTCAGGCCGCGCGCGGCGCCGATTCCAGCGGCTTGCCCGCGAGCCAGGCCCGGCCGCGCCGGTAGAGATCCTCGACGACCGGCCCGGTCAGTCCCGGCATGTCGGGCTTGACCTTGAAGCCCAATCCCGACTGCAGATAGGCGAGATGGCGATAACCGACGGGGAAACTCTCGAGCCTCGCCCGGTCCAGTTTGGGAGCCTGCGAAGGATCGACCGGATCGAGGCGATCCTTCTCGTAGATCGGCTGGCGCAGCACCAGCCCCCAGCTTCCGTCGCGCTTTTCCAGGAAATCGTAGAACCGGCCGGTGCAGACCACGTCGCAAATGACGCCGTCCACGCTGGCGCGCTGGTTGATCGTCATCTTGGTCTGGGCGATGGCGCGCTCGCCGGCAAGGTCGATCGCCGTCCCGCCGAGGAAATGCAGGATGCTGACGCCCTTCTCGAAGCCCTCGCGGCTGACCTTGATGAACTCGTCCGCCGTCCCCTGGAACCAGGTCGCCATCATCCGCCCGTCATCGTGCCAGACGCTGCGGAAGCGCTCCCAATCGCCGGCATCGCGCCAGACGGCCCAGTTCTCCACGAGATCGCGGATCAGCAGGCGCTCCCTCCATTCCTCGCTCATCCGATGCCTCCCATTGCACATTCGTTGGAAGTTTTCATATGAGAACGAGTTCATTATGTAAAGAAGTCATCGCGGCTCGCCGGGTCCGAACCGGGAAACAGGTTGAAACCACCCGGACGAAGCTCCACTATCGCACGGCGCTTCCACGGGCTGACCGAAGCATTTGAAGAAACCGGATAAATTCATGCAGCCGGCCGAGTCGGGCTCCGTCAAATCAGCCATGCGCGTGCTCGACCTGCTCGAGTATCTGCGTCGCTGGAACGCCGCCCAGACCCATACCCAGATCGCCGCGCAGCTCGCGATCCCCAAGAGCAGCCTGACGCAACTGCTCAAGACCTTGGTCAGTCGCGGCTATCTCGACTACGACCCGGCCAGCAAAGGCTATTTTCTCGGGCCGGCCATCGCGGCTTTGGGGCAGCGCAGCGCCGAGACGCGGGACCTCGCCAGCGTCGCGGAAACCGTGCTCGCCGAAACCGCGCGGGCGACCAGCGAGACCTGCGCGCTCAACGTGCTGAAGGGCGACGTCTCCGAGGTCATGGCGACGGCCAGCGGCACCCACCGGCTGCACTACCTCATGCGCGTCGGCGATACGGCGCCGCTCTATGCGACCTCGGGCGGCAAGGCGCTCCTCGCCCATCTGCCGACGGAGATGCGCCAGGACTACCTTTCCCGCATCCGCCTCGAGGCGATCACGCCGCGCACGATCGGCAGCGTCGCCGCGCTCGAAGCGGAGATCGCGGAGATCCAGCGCAGCGGCATCGCCTTCGTGGTGGAAGAGTTCACGCCCGGCATCGCGGGCATGGCCCGACCGATCCTGAATCGCTCCGGCTTTCCGCTCGCGGCGGTCAATATCGCGCTGCCGGTGGCGCGCTATGACGAGGCCCTGAAGCAGCGCTGCCTCAAGGCCTTGGACGCAGCCGTTGCGATGATACGCGAACGGATCGGCATCGCCTGAAACAGGCCGATTGAGATCGGGCCCTTCTCAGATCGGCTTGCCTTCGAGGAAGTCGAGCATCAGCTCGCGCTGCGCCAGAAACATGCCGACGCCGGTCTGCGTGCGGCAACCGATGCGCCGAGCCGCATCGAGCAAGGGCGAGACTTCCGGCACCGTGATGACATCGCCGACGAATGTCTCCGGCTTCAACCTGCTGACCTCGACCGGAAGCGGATCGCCCTGCTTCATCCCCATCGGGGTCGCGTTGGCGACGATGCCGAAACCGGTGGGATCGGCCGAACCGGGCACCACCTTGCGGGGATGCATGCCGGACAATTTCGCGATCAGCGCATCGCGCTTGGCCACATCCATGTCGTGCACGGCAAGCTCGGCGACGCCGGAATCGAGCAGTTGCAGGCCGATGGCGCTGCCAGCCCCGCCGGCACCCACGAGCAGCGCGCGTTGCCCCAGCGGCTCGCAGCCCGTCTGCATCATGGCGCTGACGAAGCCCTGCCCGTCGGTCATGTCGCCGTCCCAGGAGCCGTCGGCGTTACGCCGCACAACATTCGCCGAATCGAGCAGCCGCGCCCGCGCCGAGACCGAGCTGCAATGACGCCGCGCTGCGAATTTATGCGGCACGGTGGCGATGATGCCATCGACATTCCGGATCGGCCCCAGCGCCTCGATAAAGGCGTCGACATTCTCCGGCAGTACATGGATCGGCACGACGATGGCGTTGCGGCCACGCTCGACGAAACCCTTCGTCATGCCCGCCGGCGCCTTCACCTGCGCGATGGGGTGACCGATGATCACGAAAATCCGCGTCTCGCCGCTCAGCATCTCCAGCATCGCTTCCTCCGTCGCAGCGGCCATGGTGCCGCCTTTCGATTGATCTAATATATGAACTTATTTATAGATGAAAACAATCAGCGGGCCAGCGGCGCTTGAAACGGCTGCCGCCTTTTCTCCGGAAGCCATGCCATGCTGTCGCTCGCGCACCTCACCTTCATGCAGGCCGGGCCGCTCGAGCTGATCTCGCTCGCCAAGCAGGGAGGGTTCGACGCGGTGGGGCTGCGCCTGATCGACCCCGCGCCCGAAGCCGCCTTCTTCCCGGTCGTCACCGATGCCGGGCTGCGCCGGCGGACCAAGGCGGCGCTGGAGGCGACGGGTCTCACGCTCCTCGATATCGAGGCGGTCTGGCTGTGGCCGCAGACGCAAGTCCCGAAACTTCGTCCCGCGCTCGAGGCCGGAGCCGAACTCGGCGCCCGCAACCTGCTGGTCGCCGGCAACGACACCGACCGGAACCGCATGACGGACCGCCTCGCCGAGCTCTGCGGCATGGCCCGCGAATACGGCATGGGTGTCGGCTTCGAGTTCATTCCCTATACCGCCCTGGATTCGCTCGCCTTTGCGCAGGAGATCCTGAAGGCGGCCGATCAGCCCCATGCCGGCCTGCTGATCGACGCCTTGCACCTCGCCCGCTCCGGCGGTTCCCCGGCCGACATCGCCGCGATCGATCCTGCACTGATCGCCTACGGCCATCTCTGCGATGCGCCCGAATCCTCTCCCGGCCTGGAGGGGCTACGGGCCGAAGCGCGCGGCGCAAGGCTCTATCCGGGCGATGGCGGCCTGCCTTTGGCGGACTTCCTGAAAGCGTTGCCGGCGGACAAGCCGATCGCCCTCGAAGCGCCCAGCGTCGCCTATGGCCATGACGACGGCGAAAGGGCACGCCGCGCCGGCGCCGCCTGTCGCGCTTTGCTGGCGAGCATCGGCCGCGGCTGACCGAGGCGCCATCAGCAGGCCTGCCGCTTCTCGCTCGACCGCGCGGCGCGCCTGGCTGCAAAGCGCCGCGTGTGCTCGGCGGCGCTGGCGACCTTCTCCCGGAGCGTCAGGGCAGCCTCGCTCGCGACGGGCGTTTCCACCACCATCTGCAAGCCATCCGGCAGGACGTCGAGGATGTCGTCGAGGGCGATGACACCCTCGCCGAGATGGAGACGCCCTCCCCGTGCCTCGGCCGGCAAGGCTTCGAGCGGCGGCGCAACCGGGCCGGCATCGCAAAGCTGGACATAGGCAATGCGTGCGGCGGGACAGGCGGCGAGCTGTTGCGGCGTGCCGCCGGTGCGGTGGAAATGCAGCACGTCCAGGATCACGCCGGCATTGGCCTTGCCCGCCGCCTCCAGCAGCGCGAGCGCGGCCGCCAGATTCGGGATGTCGCGATAGCGCATGAACTCGACACCGACATGCAGGCCGCAACGCGCGGCTTCCTCGCAAAGCCGGGAAAACAGATCGATCCGCTCAGCTTCCGACAGGAAGCTGTCATGGCCGATGATCTCGGTCCCGATCGCCGAGATATGGGTCGCGCCCAGCTCCGCACCGGTTTCGAGCGCGGGCACGAAGCTCGCCGCATCGATCCCGGGGCGCAGCACGAAGGCCTCGACATCGAAGACCCGGACACCGGTCGCCTTCGACGCAGCCTTGATCGCGCGGATGACCTCGGGTCGGCCGATGACCTCGCGGGCCAGCGGCTTGTTCATCGCCGAGCGCAGCACGAGCCCCGCAGCCCCGAAGCCGCTTTCACCCGCAGCCTCGATCAGGGCCACGGGATCGCCGCCGCCGACCGTCAGATTGGCGATGGAGAGGTCGTGCAGGTTCAGCGCGCGTGTCATGGCGGATGTCCTGTTGCGGAGGAGTGGAGGTGATGCGCGGCGTTCCTTCCGACGAGGTAGCCGAAGGTCATGGCCGGGCCGAGATTGATGCCACCCGCCGGATAGGTTCCGCCCATCACGCTCGCCATGTCGGCTCCGACCGCGAAAAGGCCGGCAATCGGACGCCCCTGCGTATCCAGAACGTTGGCTTGTGCGTCGGTCTTCAGCCCGGCGAAGGTGCCGAGGCTGCCCGGCACGATTTTGACGGCATAGAAGGGGCCATGCTCGATCGGCGCGACCGACGGATTGGGCCGGACCGCCGGATCGCCGCCCATCCGGTTATAGGGCGTTTCACCGCGGTGGAATTGCGGATCCCTGCCCTGAGCGGCTGCCGCATTGTAGCGCGCCACCGTCTCGACGAGCCCGTCCGGATCGATGCCGCAGATCCGCGCAAGCTCGGCCAGCGTCTTACCGCGCCTGAGATAGCCGCTGGCAAGATAAGGCGCGAGCGGCAGTGGCGCCGGCTTGGCGAAGCCGAGCCCATAGCGGCGCTGGAAGCGGTGGTCGCAGATCAGCCAGGAAACCGGCTCCGCCCCGGCCGGGATCGCCTTCAGCAGGGCCTCGACGTAGTCGTAATAGCTGTCGGCCTCGTTGACGAAGCGGCTCCCATCGACCGTCACCGCGATCAGCCCCGGCTTGGCGCGCTCGACGAGATGCGGGAAATGCCCGAAGGAACCGTCCCTGCGCGGCACCAGCGAGACCGGCGCCCAGGCGCAGGGCGCCGCGAGCCCGCCATCGACGAGGGCGCCGACACTCTCGCCCAGGCGCAGCCCGTCGCCGGTGTTGCTGCGCGGTGCCGCCGACCAATGCGCCCGCCCGGTCGGATTGCGCGGCACCAGCTCCTTCAGGCGCTCATAATCATGCGGAAAGCCGCCGCAAGCCAGCACGACGCCGGCGCGCGCGATGATCCGATGCTCCTGCCCGTCCCGGTCGACGACGGCCCCGATGACCGCCCCGTCATGGCTCAGCAAGCGACGGGCCGGCGCTTTCGCATGCAGATCGACGCCGAGATCGCTGGCGGATTTGAGCAGCCGCGCGACAAGCGCATTGCCGTTGACGAGCTGCATGCCGCGCCCGTGCCGCGCGAGGTCGAGAGCATGCCGACCGATGCGGCGCGCGACATGGCGGAAGGACGTCCAGGATCGTGTCGCGTTGAGGAAATGGGCGAAATCGGCACCCGAGGCGATCCCCATGCCCAGCAGCGAGATTTCGGGCAGCGGCGGCCGCAGCTTTGCGACCAGCGGTCCAAGCTCGCGCCCGTCGAACGGAGCCGCGCAGACCGAGCGCCCGCCCAGCCCGGCGCCGGGCGCGTTGCCATGCATGTCGGGGATCTTGTTGCCGTCGATGAACTGCACGGCGGTGTTCGCGCGAAAGAACGACACCATCTCGGGTGCCGCCGCCAGGAAAGCCTCGATCCGGGCCTCGTCGTAATGGTTGCCGAGTTCGTGCCGCAGATAGGTGCGAACCGCCTCCCCGTCCTCCTCGATCCCGGCCTCGCAGGCGAGCGGATTGCGCGGCACCCACATCCAGCCGCCGGACCAGGCGGTGGTGCCGCCGAAGACCGGCTCCTTCTCGACGACCACGACCTTCAGCCCGTGCCAGGCTGCGACGACGGCTGCCGAAAGACCACCCGCCCCCGAGCCGATCACCAGCAGGTCGCAATGCTCTTCAGGACGGTTGCTCATATCCATCAGGGATCGGCCTTCGCCGGTGGAGGCGTGAGGTATCAGACGCTGGCCGTGGCCTGGACCGCGCGCAGCATCGCCTCTGTCTTCTCCCGCAGCATCCGTGCGCGTGGCGCCGCCGGCATGGTCCTGGCGAGCTCGGCCATCGGAATCTCCACGCTGATCGGCAGGTCCTGAGGAACGGCGCGCAGCATGCCCGTGAGGTCGAGCCCGCCCTCGCCCGGCGGCAAACGTGCCTGCCGCGCCTGGTAGATCATCGTCTCGTGATCCTTCGGACGTTCGGCGGGCAGGTCGCAGATCTGGAAATAGCAATGCAGGTGCCTGGGCATCGCCGCCACGTCGGCGGCCGTTTCGCCGGAGCGGTCGACATGAATCGCATCGACGATGATGTGCCCGTTCGCCGGGTTGGTCGCCTCGACGATGCGCCGGGCGGCGGCGAGCGTCTTCACGCCGGTCCAGGGCATGTGCTCCAGCCCCATCCCGATGCCGAAGGGTGCGCCGAGTGCGCAGATCTCGGCGAATTTGTCGATCATGAAGGGCTCGTCCTCGACATCGCCGGCGACGAGCACGAACTTGCCGCCGAGCTTCGCGCCGGTCTCGATCACCGGCAGGAAATCGGTCAGGCGCGTGTCGCGGTTGATGCGCAGGATCTCGAAATCGAACAGCGCCACGCCGCTATCGGCGATACGCCGCTGCGTCTCACGGAACATCGGCGTATCGCCGATCATCGGGAACTGAGCCTCCTTGCCGGGCGCTGCCGGCGCAAGACGCAGGCTGGCATAGCTGTAGCCGGCCTCCGCAGCCGCGCTGAAGACGTCCGGCGGCGCGAGCTCCATGACAGTGAGATGGGCGAGCGAGATCAGGCGGTTCATGCCTTGCGGTCCTGATGGCGGTAATAGGCGATGGTGGCGGCGATGCCGTCCGAGAGGCTGGTCTCGGGCAGCCCCGGGAGGAGCGAGGCGATGTCGTCCTTCGCGAGCTCGGGTGCGATCGGCATCGGCGCGCCACGCGCGCTGAGCTTTGCGCCCGGCACCTGCCGTGTGATCTCGGCGATGACCTCGTCGATGGTCACGGTCCTGCCGGCAAGGGTGAAGGCGTGGGCGCCCGGCGCATCGCTGAACAGCGCCGCCTCGAAGGCCGCCGCGACATCGTCGACATAAACGAGCCCGGACGGGCCGACATAGTCGATCTCATAGGGCACGCCCTGCGCGGCGGCCCGGCAGGCCAGGGTCGGCCCGGCGCTGGCGCCCGCCTCGCCACGGCCCGGGCCGTAGACGATATAGGGGCGGAAGCCGACGCTCGGCATGGCGTGATCGGCCCAGTAAGCACGTGCGCTGCCCTCGCAGGCGAGCTTGAAGGCGCCGTAATGCGTCATCGGGAACGGGGTGCTGCCGCTGTCCGGGCCGAAGACGCCGGCCGAGCTGGCATAGACCACCCGCGCCATGCGCAGGCGCAGCGCCGCCTCGAAGACGTGGAGCGTGCCGATCAGGTTGATCTCCGCGCCCTTGACGGGATCGGCCCGGCAGGCCGGCGTCAGGATGCCGGCCATCGCGATGGCGCGGTCGCACCCCTCCGCCGCCTCATGGACGACTGCCCCGTCGCGGACATCGCCGCGCCGCCATTCCACCCGGCCGGCAAGCTCGCCGAGGATGTTGCGCACAGCGCCGCTGTCCGAGGCGATATCGAGGACGCGCACGGCAACGCCGCGGGCCAGAAGGCGGCGAATGATCCAGGCGGCGATGAAGCCCGTGCCGCCGGTCATGAGCACACGCATGGCGCCGCCCCTCCTAGCTCAGCGGCGAGAAGGCGGTCGGCAGATAGATCGCCGAGCTCAGGCTGGTCAGATGCGCCGGCCCGCCCTTCGGCGGCCAGATGCCGCGCTCGACGGCCTCGGCCCGCTTGGCCATGCGGTCATTGAGCGAGGCGAAGGGCCAGATATGGAGGAAGCGCGGCAGCGCCCCGTCGAGCGCATACATCGCGCCGAGCAGAGGCGAGACCTTCGCGCGCTCGGGCACGGCCGCGCGCCACAAATCCATGGTCGGCTTGAGGCCGCCCGCCTTCACGCCGTAGATGCGGATCTCGTAGACCGGGCCGTGCTTTCCGGGCGCGAGCGGCGCGACGAAGTCGAAAGGCGCATAGGTCGTCGTCTCGACCTCCAGGAAATGCTCAGCCGCGCCGAACAGACTGCCCTCGACGACCTGCCGCGCGCGATCCTCCGCCAGAGCGCGGTCATCCTCATAGCCCTGCAGAAACAGGACCTGGTTCAGCGCGCCGATCTCGGCCGTGAAGCAGCCGAGGAGCTTGCCCGCAAATCCATTGCCTGTGACGGCGGCCTCGATCCCGGCGAGAACCTTCGGCAGCCCTCCGACCTCGGGCCTGATCCTGGTGACGGCATAGCGCATCGGCGTTCCTCCTGCTCGTTAGCGACAGGACATAGCCGCATCGCGTCATCAATGAAAGTTCATTCTGGAATTTCATTTCAGTTTTGAATATACGGCTCACCAGAGAGCACCGACAAGAGCCGGGTAGCGGCGGCGTCGTGGTCGGCCGGTGGCGAAGGCCTCGCCGATGGCCGATCCGGCACCGCCAGGGAGAGGAAGCGAAGCGTGGCCGGATCACCCGAAGGAATCGCCTCGGCAGTGGCGAAGGATGCGAATGTCTACGACCTGGTCGTGATCGGCGGCGGCGGCGCCGGCCTCACGGCGGCCCTGTTCGGTACGCTGCGCGGGGCGCGCGTGCTGCTGCTGGAGAGCACCGAACATGTCGGCGGCACCACCGCCTTCTCGGGCGGGACCATCTGGATTCCGAACACGTTTCACACCGCCGAGGTCGGGACGCAGGACAGCGTCGAACAGGCCGAGACCTATCTCCATGCCGCGCTCGGCAACTACGCCGCCCCCGACATGATCCGCGCCTTTCTCGAGGCGGGCCCGCGCGCCGTCGAACTGCTCGACCGTGAGACGGATGTGAAGCTGCGGCCCTACCCGCTGCACCCGGACTACATCTCCGACCTGCCGGGGTCGACGATGAAGGGCCGCGCGCTGGAGCCCGTTCCCTTCGACGGCCGATTGCTCGGCGACAAGTTCGATCTGATCCGCCCGCCGATCCCGGAATTCACCATCCTCAACGGGCTGATGGTCGATCGCAACGACATCGCCCATCTGCTCAACCTGAAGAAATCCTGGGCTTCATTCCGCTATTCGCTGGCACTCGTCGCCCGCTATGCGCGCGACCGGCTCAGCCGCAGGCGCGGCGCCCGGCTGACCATGGGCAACGCCCTGATCGGCCGGCTGCTGCACTCCTTCCTCCAGCGCGGCGGCACGGTCTGGACTGAAGCCCAGGTCGACAGGCTGATCGAGGAGGACGGACGCATCGCCGGCGTCAGCCTCCTTCGCAATGGCGGGCGCCAGGACATCCATGCCGTGCACGGCGTCATCCTCGCCTCCGGTGGCTTCAACCGGAACCCCACCTTGCGCAAGGAACTGGTGCCGGATGCCGAGATCCACACGCCGGGCGCGCCGGGGCACAAGGGCGCGGCGCTCGAACTCGCGCTGAACGCTGGCGCGCGCATGGGCGACCGCAATGTCGAGAACGTGTTCTGGGCGCCGGTCTCGATCCGTCAGCGGGCGGACGGCACCAAGGCCGTCTTCCCGCATTTCGTCTTCGACCGGGCCAAGCCGGGCACGATCATCGTCAACAAGGCCGGCAGGCGCTTCTTCAACGAAAGCACCTCCTATCACCTCACCGGCAAGGCGATGATCGAGGCGCACCGCAACGAGCCCAGCATTCCGGCCTTCCTGATCGCCGATCATCAGGCCATCAAGACCTACGGCCTCGGCATGGTCCGTCCCGGCGGCAGCGGCATGCCCTTCCTGCTCAAGGACGGCTATCTGGTGAAAGGCGAAACGCTGGCCGAGCTGGCAAGCAAGCTTGGTGTCAATGCGCCGCAACTGCAAAAGACCATCGAGACCTTCAATGGGTATGCCGCGACCGGGATCGACCCGGATTTCGGCCGCGGGACCACCGCCTATCAGCGCAATCTCGGCGACCCGAAGCACGGCCCCAACCCAACCATGCGAGCGCTGGAGAACGGGCCATTCTACGCTGTGAAGCTCTATCCGGGCGATATCGGCGCCAGCGCCGGCCTGGTGACGGACGCCCACGCACGGGTGCTCGGCAAGGATGGGCCGATCGCCGGCCTCTACGCCATCGGCAACGACCAGAACTCGATCATGGCCGGCCTCTACCCGGCGCCGGGCATCACGCTCGGGCCGGCGATGACCTTCGCCTACATCGCGGTTCAGGACGCCCTCGCCGCCTGACCGGCTTCGCACCTCTGTCCCCGGATCGGAATTCACATGCTCGACAATTTCAGCGGCGCGACCCGCGTCTATTTCATCATCGGCCATCCGATTGCGCAGGTGAAATCGCCCTACGGCATGACCCGGCTGTTCGAGGAGAACGGCAAGGACGCCATCATGGTGCCGATCGACATCCTGCCCGAGGATGTCCCCGGCTTCGTCACGCTGGCCGGTCGCCTACCCAATTGCGACGGCATCTGCATCACGGTGCCGCATAAATTCGCGGTGGTCCCGCATTGCCGTACGATGTCGAAGACGACGCAGGTGCTCGGCTCCGCCAATGTCATGCGGCGCAACCCGGACGGTTCCTGGCATGGCGACATGTTCGACGGCCCCGGCCATGTCGGCGCGATGCGAAAGAACGGCGCCGAGCTCGACGGCAAGCGCGCCTTGCTGATCGGCGCAGGCGGGGCCGGCAGCGCCATCGGGCTTGCGCTGCTCGATGCCGGCGCGCGCGAACTCGCCATCCACGACACCGACGCCTCACGCCGCGACACGCTGATCGCAAAACTGAACGGGGCTCATCCCGGCAAGGTCACGATCGGCTCGCCCGACCCCACTGGCTATGACACCGTCTCCAACGCTTCGCCGGCCGGGATGAAACCGGACGACGCCCTGCCCTTCGACATGACGCGGCTGAGCCCCGCGACCTTCATCAGCGATGTCGTGACCAAGCCGGCGCTCACGCCGCTGATCGAGACGGCCCGCCGGATCGGCTGCAAGACCTCGACCGGCATCGAGATGTTCGAATCCGAGGCCGCGCTGATGCTCGACTTCTGGCTTGAAACCGCAAACTAGCGCGAGCCGCGGATTTCAGGGAAACGCCGCAGGCTCCGGCGCTTCAGACGAAGATGTTCGGGCGCGGCTCGCCCGGCTTCTCGACCGGCAGGCGCACCGTCGGGCCGAGCTGGCCGAGCTCCTGGGCGGCCGCCACCAGCAGAGGCGCGAGCTGCTGCATGCGCTCCTCGGTCAGCCGGATGAACGGCCCGGCGATGCTGATCGTGCCGGTGACGCGGCCGTCGAGCGAGGCACGGATCGGCGTGGCGATGGCGTTCATCCATTGCGAGAATGTCTGCTGGGTGACAGCGTAGCCGAGCAATCGCGCCTCGCGCAGCCGCCGGCGGACCGCCTGTGCCGTCTGCGGCGCGTTCGGCCCGTACTCCTCGCGCGAGCCGTAGCCTTGCTTCTCGATCAGCGCGATGGCCTCCTCGTCGGATTTGGTCGAAAGCCATGCCAGCCCCGAAGAAGAGCAGGAGAGCCTCGCTTCCTGTCCGGCGTCGGGATCGTAGCGCAGCCCGCCGCGCGCGCCTTGCGCCTTGGCGACGAAGATCAGCCGGTCCTCGTCCAGGATCGTGACCCGGACGAGCTCGCCGCAGTCCTGCGCCAGCCGGTCGAGCACCGGCTGCATCAGATCGGTGATGCCGTGCGCCTGCAAATAGCGCAATCCGAGAGAGGCGACCTTCGCCGTCAGAACGTAGGAACCGAAATCGCGCTCCTGCCGGACATAGCCCTCCTCGACCAGGCTCGCCAGAAGGCGATGGGTCGCGCTGCGCGGAATCTTGATGGCGTCGGCGACCTCGTAGAACGGCATGCCGCCCGGATGGTTGGAAAGGATTTCCAGGATCCGCAGGGTGCGTTTGAGAATGCCATCTGGCCCCGCCCCTTTTTCTTTTGTCCTGGGCATCATTGTCTCCGACAGCGTTGAAGGGTCACGATAGAGGAGGCCGGGCTCTCTTCACAAATGCCCGGCCGGGCCGTTCACCGCCACCCCATCGGCAAGAACGCCCTAACATCTTGTAAAAGATCGAATTTTTTATTGACCGGAGCACCACTTGAAGACCGGTATCACAAACTGGACTTTTATTCCAGTTTACGATACCGCTACCGCGAGCGACCCGAAAGACGGCGCCCCAAGAAGACACCCGGAGGAGACCTGATGACCCAACGCAACGGGAATGGCGGAAGGGGAGCCGGCACCTCGCGCCGTTCGCTCCTTCTCGGAGCCGGCGGCCTCGCCGCGACGCAATTGGCGAGCAGCAAGCTCGGCATGCCCTATATCGGCAATGCCGCCGCGGCCGAGCCGATCCGGATCGGGATGATCTGGGCCAAGACCGGCGCCATCGTCGACCAGTCGACCTTCCTCGCGCAGGGCGGTCTTTTCGCAGCCGAGCAGCGCAACAACCAACTCCTCGGCCGGCCTCTCGAGATCATCTGGCTCGACGAGCCGAACCCGCAAGGCGCCCAGCTCAACGCTCAGCGGCTGATCGACGAGCACAAGGTCTGCGCGCTCATCGGAGGCGCCCAGAGCTCCTTCGCGCTGGCCATCTCCGCGGTCGCCAAGAAGGCCAAGATTCCCTATGTCGCGGCCAACGCCGCCGCGCTCGATCTCACCGGCAAGCTCTGCAACAAATACACCTTCCGGCTGCAACCGCCCGTCGACGTCCACACCAAGGTCCTGGCCCCCTATTGCATGGGCCTCGGCAAGCGCTGGTACACGCTGACGGCGGCTTACGCCTTCGGCCAGGACATCAAGGCGAGCTTCACCGACTTCAACGCCAAGAACGGCGGTACCATCGTCGGCGCCGACGAGGTGCCGGTCGGCACGCCCGACTACTCGTCCTTCATCCTCAAGATCCGGGCCGCCAAACCCGACGTCGTCGTCGGCGGCCTTTCCGCCAGCGACCTGACCACCTTCCTGAAGCAGTGGAACGAGCTCGGCATGAAGGGCAAAATTCCCTTCGCCGAAATCTCGATCGGCAACACCGATATCTGGGGCGTCGGCCCGGACGCCGCGACCGGCATCTACACCATGGTCTGGTACTATAAGAACCCGGCCAACACCGAGGACGACAAGGCCTTCACCGACGCCTACATGAAGAAATTCAACCAGCCGCCGCCGGACAAGGCCTGGATGGGCTGGTTCGGCATGCGTTCCCTGCTGGAATCGATCGAGCTCGCGAAGTCGACCGAGCCGGCCGCGATCGTCAAGGCCCTGGAAACCTGGCACGTGAAGGACGGCGACCTCGACGTCAGCTATCGCGACTTCGACCATCAGATGAAGCGGCGCACCATCATCTGCAAGGTCAAGGACAAGATCACCGACAAGTGGGACTATGTCGACGTGCTCGAGAACGCGCCCAAGACAGTCGCCGAGATCGACGCGGCCTTCGGATCGGCGGCCGACAGCGCCTGCAAGATGGATAGCCTCTAGAGCCGGAACCTGAATCCGTCTCTCACCAAGGAGTCAGAGCAGGATGCGAAAAACCGGTTCCCGCTTTTTCGCATCCTGCTCCAAGGCGCCGTCGGCCAGCCGCGGCAACCCGGCGAAACCGCGGCTCTCGCGACCCTCTCATTCCGCGCCACGTCTTTGACGTGGCGCCTTCCCCGCCCGGCAGCCCGATCCGTGCCGGCGCGGGAGGGGCCATGCCATGCTCGACATGATCATCTCCCAGGCGGTGAACGGCCTCATCCTGGGCTTTCTCTACGTTCTCATCGCGATCGGCCTGTCGATCATCTTCGGCATGCTGGGTATCGTGAACTTCGCCCACGGCTCGTTCTTCGCCATCGGCGCCTATCTCGCTTTGGTGCTCGCCCGCGATTTCGGCTGGCCCGCCGCCCTGCTCTCGCCGCTCATCGTGGGCGCCATCGGCATGGTCGTCGAGATGACGTTGATCCGGCAGCTCTACGGCAAGGAGCCGCTGCTCGGCCTGATCCTGACCTTCGCGCTCGCCCTGCTGGCCGAAGCGATCCTGCGGCTCATCTTCGGCGGCGCCCCGGTTCCGTTCAGCCCGCCGGCCATCCTCTCCGGCTTCGTCGAATACGGACCGATCCTGATCACGAAATACCGCATGACGGTGTTGATCGTGACGGTGCTGGCGCTGATCAGCTTCTGGGCCTTCCTGCGCTTCACGCCCTTCGGGCGGATCATCCGCGCCGGCTCGCGCGATGCCGAAATGGTCGGCCTGCTCGGCATCAACCTGCCGATCGTGCTTTCCGGCGTCTTCGGCATCGGCTGCTTGCTGGCGGGGCTGGCCGGCATGCTGGCCGGGCCGCTCTGGACGGTCATCCCCAGCATGGCCTCAGGCGCCATCATGCCCGCCTTCGTCATCGTCACCATCGGCGGGCTCGGCTCCTATTCCGGCGCGATCATCGCCGGCCTTCTCGTCGGCATCACCACGGCCATGACCATCCAGTTCGCCCCGGTCTGGTCAGGCGCCGCGATGTACGTGCTGATGGCCGCCATCCTGCTCATCCGTCCGCGCGGCCTGTTCGGCGAGCGCTGGGAGAGGTTCGAATGAGACTCCGCTCCATCCTGACCAGCCCGATCCTCTGGATAGCGATCGTCTTCGCAGGGCTCACCCTGGCTTGGATGGCCCAGGGCGCCCCAGTCAACCTGATCACCCAGATCGCGATCTACACGCTCTATGGCGCCGGCGTGAACCTGCTCGTCGGCTATACCGGGCTGGTGCCCTTCGGAGCCTCCGTCTTCTTCGGCTGCGCCAGCTACTTCGCCGCCCTGCTGCTTCTCGGGCCGGTCAAGCAGGACATCGCGGCCCTGCTCCTCTCCGTGCTGCTTTCGATGGCGCTGGCAGCCGTGCTCGGCGCGCTGATCCTGCGCCGGCGCGGCCTCTATTTTTCGCTGCTGACGCTCGCCTGCTCGCAGATCGCCTTCGAGGTCGCCTATAAATGGACGGCCGTGACCGGCGGCGAGAACGGCCTTCAGGGCGTGCCTCGCACCAGCTTCCACACCGAGATGCAGTTCCATCTCTTCGCGCTCGCCACGGTGCTGCTCGCCATGTGGTTCCTCTGGCGGCTGGTCCATGCGCCGTTCGGCCGCGTCCTGCAGGCCGTCCGCGACAACGAGCAGAGGGCGAGCAGCCTCGGCTACAACACCTATCTGGTGAAGCTCCTCGCCTTCGTCATGATGGCCGGCCTCGTCGGTTATGCCGGCTCCCTGCTGACGTTGATGCTGCAAGGCGTCTACGCCAACAATCTCGGCTGGCAGCGCGCCGGCGACTCGCTGCTGATGACCGTGCTCGGCGGCGTGCATCATTTCCTCGGGCCGCTCTGGGGCGCGATCGCCTTCATCGTCCTGGAGAACCGGCTTTCCGCCATCACCGAGAATTGGTGGCTGATCTTCGCGCCGATCATCATCGTCTTCGCGCTCTTCTCCCCCGAGGGCATTCAGGGACTGGTGCAGCGCCTGCGCCGCAACCAGCGCTGGACGCTGACCCGCAACACCATCCCGCCGCGCCCCGCCGTGATCGAGCCCTATGAGAGCACGGCCCAGGCGATGGACCCTGACAAACCGGTGCTCGAAACGCGCAAGCTGAGCAAGAGCTTCGGCAGTCTGGTGACCGCCAAGGAGATCGACCTCGAGGTGCGCCCCTTCGTGCTGCACTCGATCATCGGCCCCAACGGCGCCGGCAAGACCACCTTCTACAACATGCTGACCGGCGTCCTGCCGCCGAGCGGAGGCACGATCCTGTTCGAGGGCAAGGACATCACGAAGCTGCCGATGTATGCCCGCGCCCGGCTCGGCATCAGCCGCTCCTTCCAGATCCTCTCGATCTTCCCGAACCTCTCGGTCTTCGAGAACGTCCGGGTCGCGGTGCAGGCGCAGCGGCACGGCGCGCTCGGCTTCTTCAGGGACGCCCACGACATCGCGCCGCTGAACGAGCGGACATGGTCGATCCTCGATGCGGTGGGGCTCGCGGACCGGGCGGCGGACCCGTGCATGAACCTGCCGCACGGCGCCAAGCGCCTGCTCGAGATCGCCGTCACGCTCGCGATCGATTCCAAGCTGCTCCTGCTCGACGAGCCGCTCGCCGGGCTGGCCGAGGCCGACCGGCAGATCGTCGCGGAGCTGATCCGCAACCTGTCGAAGAAGCACGCCGTGCTCCTGATTGAGCACGATATCGACCGGGTTCTGGCGATTTCGGACCGCATCTCCGTCCTGCACCAGGGCCGGATGATCGCCGACGGAAAGCCCGCCGAGGTCGCGCGCAATCCGGAGGTGATCGCCGCCTATCTCGGCACAGCCAAGGGCGAGTCCAAGGCGCCGCCCGCGGTCGAGCGCGTGGCGCATGCCGCAGGCAAGCCGTTGCTGGAGGCCAGGGCGCTGGCGGTCGGTTACGGCGGCAGCACCGTGCTGAACGGGGTCGACATCACGGTCCATGAAGGCGAGGCGATCGCCCTGCTCGGCCGCAACGGCGTCGGCAAGACCACGCTGCTGCGAGCGCTGACCGGCACGTTGCCGCTGGACGCAGGCTCACTCAGCTTCGCGAGCACGGATATCGGCGCGCGCAAGCCCTATGAGATCAACCGGCTCGGCATCTCGCTGGTGCCAGAGGGCCGCCGGCTCTTCCCCAACCTCACGGTGGTCGAGAACCTGCAGATCGCCCAGCGCGCCGGGGGCTTGAGCATCGAGCAGTGCTTCGAGCTCTTCCCGCGCCTGCGCGCCCGGCAGAAGGCCAAGGCCGAGAACCTCTCCGGCGGCGAACGCCAGATGGTGGCGATTGCGCGCGCCCTCGTCGTGCCGAGCAAGCTCGTCCTGCTCGACGAGCCTTTCGAGGGGCTCGCCCCCTCGGTCGTCGAGGAGGTGATGGCGGCGCTCGTCAAGCTGCGCGGCAAGGTCGCGATGGTCATTGTCGAGCATCATGCCGAGACCGTGCTGCCGATCGTCGACAGGGCGGTCGTGCTGGTCAACGGCCGCATCGCCTTCGCCGGCGACGCCGGCGATCTCGAGAAGGATCATGCCTTGCAGGCCAGGCTGCTCGGCGTGGTCCAGGCCGATGAATCCGTGGCGGCCTGAGGCGGCTACGCGGGAGAGGCCTCGACCTCTCCCGGCATGAGGACCATGCCATGTTCAAACGCATGTCCATTCTCGAAAAGAGGCCCGGCGACGATCCGGCCTTCTTCTCGCATCACTGGCAGGAGCGGCATGGGCCGCTGGTCGCCCGCCTCCCCGCCATCCGCAGCTATGTGCAGAACCATGTCGAGGTGGTGTACGAGCCTGTGCCCTTCCGCATCAGCGGCATCGTGGAGCTCGGGTTCGACGATGCCGACGCCATGGAGAAGGCCTTCACCGCCGAGACGGTGCGGGCCGTCAGGGCCGACGAGCCGCACTTTCTCGGGAACACCACCGGCTACGTGATCGGAGCTTCGAGCATCCGCATGGCCGAGGAGCAAGGCAAGCTCATCGTCCTTGCGGCGCATGGCGGCGACCGGGCCGGGCTGGAGCCTATCGAGACCGCGTTGCGGCGGTTGCCGGGCTTTGTCCAGTCCATCCGGGACGATGTCGCCTCGACAATCCCGCGCCCCGGCTCCGAAGGGGCGAGTCAGCGGGTCGACAGCTTCTTCCATCTTTATTTCAGCGACGTCGCCGGCGCGGACCGAGCCGCGCTGCAGATCGCCGCAATATCCGAGGGGACGGCAAAGCTCGGTATCGTCCGGGTGCGGACGGTCAGGATCGTCTAGCGGCCGCTTAGGCTCCCCGCCCGGGCCGCACATGCAAGGGCGCCGTGGGCTGCAATCATTTCCCAACCTTCAAGTTCACAGATCACATCGGAGGACATCATGGCGCGCGCGCGGATCGGG
This sequence comes from Allobosea sp. OAE752, assembly GCF_050433265.1. Taxonomy (NCBI): domain Bacteria; kingdom Pseudomonadati; phylum Pseudomonadota; class Alphaproteobacteria; order Hyphomicrobiales; family Alloboseaceae; genus Allobosea; species Allobosea sp. OAE752. The sequence goes on along the minus strand of NZ_JBNPXO010000011.1, from coordinate 138,261 downwards.
ATCATCGGCCTCGGCACGATCGGAAAGACCCATCTTGCTGTGTTGCAGGAGACGGAGAATGCCGAGGTCGTCGCCATCTCCGATCCCACGCCGGCCGCACGCGACCATGCGGCCAGCCGCAACGTCAAAGCGTATGACGACCATCGCGCGATGATCGAGGCCGAGCGCCTTGACGGCGTCGTCATCGCCACGCCCAACGACCAGCACGTCCCCATGGCGCTCGACTGCATCGCCCGCGACATCGCGGTTCTCGTCGAGAAGCCGATCGCCGAAAGCGTCGAGGCGGCGCGTCGGCTCTGCGATGCCGCCGAGGCGAAAAATGTCCCGGTGTTGGTCGGCCATCACCGCCGGCACAATCCGGCGGTCCGGGCGGTGCGCCAGGCCATAGCGGACGGCCTCATCGGCAAGCCGGCCATCGCCACCGTGATCTACACGCAGCTCAAGCCGGAGAGCTATTTCAACCTCGGCTGGCGTCGCGACACCGCGAGCGGCGGCCCGATCCTGATCAACCTGATCCACGAGATCGACCTGATCCGCTATGTCTTCGGCGAAATCGACAGCCTGCAGGCGCTGAGCTCTTCGACGGTACGTGGCTTCCCGGTGGAGGACACCGCCGCCGTATTGCTGCGCTTCCGCAACGGCGCGCTCGGCACGATCAGCCTCTCCGACACGGCGGCCTCGCCCTTCAGCTGGGACCTAGCCTCCGGTGAATTCGACCAGATGTCGGACACGGCGGACAAGCTGAAACGCCAGAAGGTTTCCTCCCATGTCTTCGCCGGCTCGGAAGGCTCGCTGACCCTGCCGGATGTCCGCCATTTCAGCTATCGCGGCGCGGGCGAGCCGGGCTGGCTCAGCGAATTGAGCGAGGACAAGCTCGCCATCAGCGTCGAGAGCTCCTATCGCCGCCAGGCCCGGCATTTCGCCGCCGTCTCCCTGCGCCAGGAAGAACCCGTCATCAGCGGCCGCGACGGCTTGCGCACGTTGGAGGCGACGCTCGCGGTCAAGACGGCGTCCGAAAGCGGCAGCACCGTCCGGCTTCCAGCCTGACAGGCAGCCGCAGCCGCTACGGCGCCGTCAGAGTCAACATTGGAGATGGAAGGGACGCACTCAGCCGAGCCGGGCGACGCTGCGCAAATCCTCGGCCGTGGTCGAGGGGAAGCCGAAGAACTCCAGATAGGCGGGGATCTGCTCGAACAGCATGTCCTTGCCGACCTGGACCTCGCAGCCACGCGCACGCGCCGCCGCGAGGAACGGCGTGATCTCTTCGGCCATCACCACCTCGCCGACGAAGGTCGCGGCATCGAGCCGGGCGATGTCGAGCGGCAGCGGATCGCCCGGCTTCATCCCGAGCGGCGTGGCATTGACGACGATGTCGAAGCCGGCAGGATCATTGGATGCCAGGGACACGCCGAGCGCGGGATAGTAGCGCGCAAGCCGCGCGCCCAGCGCCTTGGCTGCGGCCGCGTTGATGTCGTAGAGGCCGAGCTCGCTGACGCCGGCCTTGGCGAGAGACGCAGCAATGGCGGAGCCGACGCCGCCGGCGCCCAGCACCAGCGCCCGCTTGCCGGGGATGGCGCGCCCCTTGCGCAGCACGCCGCGCACGAAGCCCTCGCCGTCGAACATCTCGCCGGTCAGGCGGCCATCGGCCTCGCGACGCACGGCGTTGCAGGCGCCGGCGATCGCCGCCGTCGGCAGCAGGACGTCGACGAGCCCGGTCGTGGTGACCTTGTGCGGCATCGTCACCAGCGCGCCATGGGCATTCGAAAGCCGGAAGACCAGCTTCAGGAAGTCCGGATAGTCCTCGGCCCGACAGCCCATCGGCACGACGACGGCGTCGATCCCCTCGCGCTCGAAATAGGGGTTGTAGATCATCGGCGCCTTGAAGCTCTCGGTCGGGTAGCCGAGATGGGCGATGAGCCGTGTGGTTCCGGTGATCATGCTGCGCTCGCCGCCGGCTCGGTGAGGACGACGGTTTCGCCCGAGCGGGCCGCCCGCTTGACGGCGTCGATCACGGTGAGCGTGGCAAGGCCTTCGCGGCCCGAGGCGATCGGTGCGACGCCGTTGCGGATGACATCGCAGAAATGGCGGATCTGGCGCGCCAGCGGGTCGTCCGGAACGAAGGGAATGCGCTCGCGCACAAGCGGCTCCCACCAGCTCCGCTTGTCGCGGTTCGACCAGATTTCGAGCTGCGGGATGGTGAGTGAACCATGCGTCCCGCCGATCTGGTAGCAGGACTGGTCCTGCTGCGGATAGGCCGGGTTCTCGCCGGTCGTCAGCTCCCAGCTCCAGGGCGCGACGATGGTGTCGGAGACCGTGACGGTCGCGAGCACGCCATTGGCAAAGCGCAGCAGGATCGCGGCCGTCTCCTCGACCGCGTGCCCCCTCACCGCATTCGAGCTCAGCGCCTGCACGGAGACGACCTCGCCGCAGAGATGGCGGAAGAGATCGACGTCGTGAATGAGGTTGAGCAGGATCGGCCCTGCCCCCTCTTCGCGGCGCCAGCCGACCTCGAAATAGTCGTCCGGCTTCATCAGCCAGAAATGGCCCTGGATCGCGAGCACCCGGCCGAGCCGGCCGCTCTCGACGATCTCCTTCGCCTTGGCGATCATCGGATTGTAGCGGCGGTGATGACCGGTCAGCAGCGGTAAGCCAGCCCGCTCCGCGGCTGCGACGAGACGGGCCGCGCCGGCAAGATCGTCGGCCAGCGGCTTCTCGACGATGGCGGGGATGCCGGCCTCGATCGCTTCCAGCCCGTTCTCGACATGGAGCCGGTTCGGCGTCGCGATGATCACGCCCTCCGGCCTGTCCACCGCGACCAGATCGGCAAGGCTGCGATGCCAGCGCGTGCCGAGGCGCTCGGCCAGATCGCGCCCGACCTCGGAGGGGTCGACGATGGCCGAGAGCAGCGCGCCCGGCTCCCGCGCGACATGCTCGGCATGACGTCGGCCGATCAGGCCGGCGCCCATGACTGCGAGTTTGACCGGTGCCATGCTCAATTCCGTTGGAATCCGTGCCTGCCCGCCATCACTTGGCTGCGTCGTCGATGAGCTTCGCGATGCGCCTCAAGCCCAGCTGGTAGCCCTGGGTGCCGAAGCCGGCGATCACGCCGTCGGAGCGCATCGAGACATAGGAATGGTGGCGGAAGGCCTCGCGCTTATGCACCTGCGAGATATGGCATTCGATCACCGGTCCCTCGAAGGTGTTGAGCGCATCGAGCAGCGCGACCGAAGTATGGGTGAAGGCGGCCGGGTTGATGACGATGCCGGCACCGTCCTCGCGCGCCTCATGGATCCAGTCGATCAGCTCGTATTCGCGATTGGACTGGTGGAAGCGCAGTTCGAGCTTCAGCTCCTCCGCCAGCTTGCGGCAGTCGCGCTCGACATCGGCCAGCGTCTCGTGGCCGTAGATATGCGGCTGGCGCTTGCCGAGCAGATTGAGGTTCGGTCCGTTGAGGACATAGACGAGACGGGACATCGATCGCGGTCCGTTGCTGGTTCTGAGACGTTCAGTGCTTGTGCAGGATTTCGCCGAGGAATTGGCGCGTCCGTTCATGGCGCGGATTGCTGAAGAATTCCTGCGGCGGCGCTTCCTCGACGATCGCGCCCGAGGCCATGAAGATGACCCGGTTCGCCACCTGCCGGGCAAAACCCATCTCATGGGTGACGCAGATCATGGTCATGCCCTCCTCGGCGAGGCTGATCATGGTGTCGAGCACCTCCTTGACCATTTCGGGGTCGAGCGCCGAGGTTGGCTCGTCGAACAGCATGACCTTCGGCTTCATGCACAAGGCGCGCGCGATCGCGACGCGCTGCTGCTGGCCGCCCGAGAGCTGCGCCGGGTATTTCTCCGCCTGTTCGAGAATCTTGACGCGGCCGAGCAGCTTGCGGGCGGTGGCCTCGGCCTCGGCCTTGCTCACGCCGAGCGATCGCATCGGCGCCAGCATGCAGTTCTGCAGCGCGGTCATATGCGGGAACAGGTTGAAGTGCTGGAAGACCATGCCGACCTCGCGGCGCACCGCGTCGATCGTCCTGGCATCGTCGCCCAACCTGGTACCGCCGACCCTGATCTCGCCCTTCTGGTAGCTCTCCAGATGGTTGATGCAGCGGATCAGCGTCGACTTGCCCGAGCCCGACGGCCCGCAAAGCACGATGCGCTCGCCTTTGCGGACCGCGAGGTTGATGTCGGTCAGGGCCTTGAAGTCGCCATACCATTTCTCGACATGCGCCATGGCGATCATGGCGTCCGTCGCGGCGGTGTTTTGCGCGGCAGGCTGGTTCATGGCCCTGTTCCCGATCAGTGCTGGTTCAGCTCGCGGTGAAGGTGATGCCTTCGAGGCTGTCCGGGAACTTGTGCACCGGCACCTTCATCCACTTGTCGTAGACCTTCTGCAGCTCGCCATTGGCCTTGATCTTGTCGATGAAGGTATTGATCGCCGCGTTGATCTCCTTCTCGCCGAGACGGGTGCAGGCGCCGTTGTAGAGGTTCTGGAATTCGAGCTTGTTCTCGAACTCGCCCGGCCGGCCCTGCTCGATGCGCTGCATGTAGAAGATGTTGCCGCCGAGCGCCTGGACCTGGCCGGAGACCAGCGCCTGGATCGAGGGCGCATCGCCGTCATAGCGGCGAATGGTGGTGCCGGAGGGGGCATTCTTGGTGACCTGCGTGTCCTGCGCCGCGCCCTTGGCGACGCCGATGGTGTACTTCGCCATATCCTCGTTGGTGGTGATCTTGTCCTTCTTGGGGCCGATCAGCACGATGGTATTGGCGACGTAAGGCTTCGAGAACTGCACCGCCTTGGCACGCTCCGGCAGCATCGCCATGGTGGCGAAGAGCACGTCGACGCGGCCCGTCGTCAGCGCCGGGATGCGGTTGTTGACCTCGAGCGGCACGAACTCGACCTGCACGCCGAGTTCCTTGGCGAAGAGCGTCGCGATGTCGGCGTCGAGGCCGTCCTGCTTGCCGGCGCTGGTGACGAAGCCCCAGGGCGGGTTGTCGCCCTGGATGCCCACGATGATCTTGCCGCGGGCCTTGATCTCGGCCGGGGTGATGGCCTGGGCCGGGCTGCCGAGCAGCGCGGGCAGCGCGAGCGCAGCGGCACCGGCGGCAAGAATGCTGCGGCGTGTGGTCTTGGTCATGTTTCTCTCCCTCTGTCGTTGGTGGTTGGGCTTCTGCGGTGAACGTGTTGTCGGCCTCAGCGCGATGCGACGGCCATGCGGCGCTCCAGATGCGATCCGTAGAGCGAGAGCGGCCAGCAGATCAGGAAATACAGGATGCCGACGATCCCGAAGACCAGCAGCGGCTTGAAGGTCTGGTTGGAGATGATGTTGCCGGCCCGGGTCAGCTCGGTGAAGCCGACGATGGCGGCCAGCGACGTGCCCTTGATGAGCTGGACCAGGAAACCGACCGTCGCCGGCAGCGAGATGCGGATCGCCTGCGGCAGGATGACGTCCTTCATGCGCGAGACGTAATGCAGGCTGAGCGCCTTGGCGGCCTCGGTCTGCCCCTTCGGCACGGCCTCGATCGAGCCTCGCCAGATCTCGCCGAGATAGGCGCTGGCATGGAGCGTGAAGCCGATCGCGACCGCGACCCAGGCATCGAGCTTCAAGCCGACCAGGGCAAGCCCGTAATAGACCACGAAGAGCTGCATCAGGAGCGGCGTGCCCTGGAAGAGCGAGATGTAGCTCCTCGAACCCCGTTCGAGCGGAGCGATGCCGGAGGTGCGCAGCAGCGCGACCGCGAGCCCGAACACGCCGCCGCCGACGAAGCCGACGAGCGAGAGCAGCACGGTCCATTTGAGACCGGTGAGCAGGAAGAGGAATTCGTTCGATCCCATCGCGCCCTCACTTCACCGGATAGCTGAAGTAACGGGTCGAGATCGCGTCGAAGAAGCGCATCATCACCCAGGAGATCACGAGGTAGAACAGCGTGATCGTGCCGTAGACCTCGAAGGAGCGGAAGCTGTCGGACTCGATCCGCTGCGCCACCGAGGTGAGCTCGTAAGCCGAGATCGCCGAGCAGATGCTGGTCGACAGGGTCAGCAGCACGAACTGGCTGGTCAGCGACGGGAAGATCGCGCGCAGCGCCGGCTTCAGCACGATCAGCCGGAAGACCTGGGCCTTGTGCAGGCCGAGCGCGAGCCCCGCCTCGATCTGGCCTTTGCCGATCGACTGCACGCCGCCGCGGATGATCTCGATGGCATAGGCGCCGCCATTGAGGCCGAGCGCGATGATCGCCGTCGGCGTCGGATCGAGCCGGACGCCCGCCAGCGGCAGCGCGAAATAGATGAAGAAGATCTGCACCAGGAACGGCGTGTTCCGGACCAGCTCGACGAAGCCCTTGATCAGCCAACGCACGGGAGCGAAGCGGGAATCGCGCAGGATCACGCCGCCGACGCCGATCACGATCGCCAGCGCCATGCCGCCCAGAGCGAGACCGAAGGTGCCGAGGCACGCCAGCAACAGCTCCGGCAGCCCCTCGATCACGGGCGTGAAGTCGAGCTTGTAGTTCATTCTCTCTCCCTGGGCGGCCGACCTTCTTTGGGTCGATCCGTGGCGTTTCCCTGACGGCGCCTCTTGTCGGGCACCGGACACCGCGCAGCTTGCACCATCGCAGCGAAGTGATAAATGTACCGGCTAGTTCAATTGGTCAAGCGCAATGTACCGCCCCGTTCATTTCATCGTGGCCGGCCCTCGCCGTCACGCTCGCTCGACAAGAGCGGCAGCGTGACGAGCCCGGTCATCACCACGCGCGAAAAGCGGCGCCAGGCCTCCTGGACCCAGGATCCCGAAGGGGTGCGCCGCAACATTCTCGAGGTCGCTCGCGCGGAATTCGTCGAGAACGGCCTGAGCGGCGCCAGGGTCGACGATATCGCGGCCAAGACCGCGACCAGCAAGCGGATGATCTACTATTACTTCGGCGACAAGGAGGGGCTCTACCGCGCCGTCCTCGAAACCATGTATGAAGGCATCCGCAGTTTCGAGCGCAGCCTCGATCTCGGCTCGCTGCCGCCGGTCGAGGCGATGGCGCGGCTGGCGGAAGCCACGTTCGACTACCATGTCGAAAACCCCGATTTCGTGCGCATGGTGATGGTCGAGAACGTGCATCATGCCCGGAATCTCAAGGCTTCGCGCACCATCGCCGGCCTGAACAGCTCCGTCGTCGAGGTGACCCGCAACATCTACGAGCGTGGTGTTGCGGCAGGGCTGTTCCAGCCCGGGCTCGAGCCGCTCGACATCTCCCTCACGATCAGCGCGCTCAGCATCTACAATGTCTCGCATCGGGCGACGGTCGGCCAGGTCTTCGGCTACGACATGTGCACGCCGGAGGCCCTTGCCCGGCGCCGCAGCATGACCGTGGCGGCCGTGCTGGGCATGCTGCGGCGCTGAAGCAACAGCGATCCCGCCGTCTTGCGGGCCCCTACTTCCGCTCGACGAGCCCCGCCATAGCCTGGATGGCGAGCGCGTAGCCGGCGACGCCCAGCCCGGCGATGACCGCCGTCGCGGTGCGGGAGACCAGCGAGTTGTGATAGATCGCTTCCCGCGCATGGATGTTCGAGATGTGCAGCTCGATCTTGGGGCCATCGAACATCTTGAGCGAATCAAGCAGTGCCACCGAGGTGAAACTGTAGCCGGCCGGGTTGATGATGATGCCGCAGGCTTCCTGCCGGGCCTGATGCACGCTCTCGACCAGTTCGCCCTCGAAATTGGTCTGGCGAAAATCGACCTCGTAGCCCAGCGTGCGCGCCTTCTCCTCGCAAAGCTGTTTCACCTCGGCCAGCATCGTCGTGCCGTAGATATGTGGCTCGCGCTGGCCGAGCAGATTCAGGTTCGGGCCGTTCAGGACGAAAATGGGCTTGCTCAACGCGGTCACTCCAAAGGTGCTATGGTCGCTATCCGCCCATACTGATCACGGCAGCGGGGGCGGAAGGAACAAGGTTCGGCATAGACTAAAGAATGAGGAGAGACGCGGTTTAGACCGGCGCGCAGATGATTCATCATGGTGGCAATCGGGCGGCTAGATCCGATCTAATCCATTAAATTGGGAGGATAGCGATGCACCTGACCCGTCGCGGGTTCACGACCGCTCTTGCCGGCACCATTGTGTCTCCGGCCGTCATACGCAGTGCCTACGCCCAGGGCGCCACCGTCAAGATCGGCATGGTCGTCCCGATGACGGGCGCGGCCGCCGAATCCGGCTCCTTCGCCCAGACCGGCGCCAAGATCGCGCTGGAGCAGGTCAACAAGGCCGGCGGCGTGCTCGGCAAGCCACTCGAGCTGATCTTCGAGGACGACCAGACCACCAACCCCGGTGCGGTGCTCGCCTTCTCCAAGCTCGCCAGCCAACCCGACATCGTCGCCTTCCTCGGCTCGATCCGCTCGACGCAGATGCACGCCATGGCGCCCGACATGCTGAAGATCGGCAAGCCGGTCGGCTTCGGCGGCACCGACCCGAACCTGACCAAGCTCGGCAATCCCTGGCTCTTCCGCTTCCGCCCGAACGATTCCTATTCGGGCAAGGTGATCGCGCAATACGGCAGCAAGGAACTCGGCAAGAAGAAATGGGCGATCGTCCATTCGACCGATGCCTTCGGCACGGCCGGCGCCAAGGCGCTGACCGAGGCCCTGCCCGACAATGGCGCCACGCTCGCTCTCGACCAGGGCTATGCCAACCAGAGCCAGGACTTCACGCCGGTCGTGCTGGCGGTGCGGCAGTCCGGCGCCGATATCCTCGGCACCTATTTTACCTTCGAGACCGACCTCGGCATCTTCGCCCGGCAATTGCGCCAGCTCGGCGTCAACATCCCCTGGGTCGGCTCGCCTTCCATCGTCAACGTCTCGGCGCTGAAGCTCGCGGGGCCGGCGCTCTACAACACCTATGGCGTGGCCGACTATGCCGAGGATTCGAGCGACGCCTCGAAGGCCTTCGGCAAGGCCTATCGCGAGGTGCGGAAGGTCGCGCCGGACAACCAGTCGTCCTGGACCTTCGACGCCGTCACCTGCCTGGCGATGGCGATGAACAAGGCCGGCTCCACCGAGCCCAACAAGGTTCGCGAGGCGATGCTTGCCATCCGCGGCCACAAGGGCGCCGAGGGCGAATACAACTTCGACAAGAACGGTGACGGCCTGCACGGCTACAACATCGTCAAGAACGACAAGGGCGAGATCAAGTTCGACAAGCGGATCGACTTCACGCCGAATCTCGGCTGATCCTCAGGCTGCTCGGCTTCCCTGCTCCTGCCGGGAAGCCGGCCGCCAAGCGCGGCTCGGATCGCGAGCCCCGCGCGGCAACGCCCGACGCATCGCATGTCACGCCTTTCGCGGCGAACGGCCAAACCGTTCACCGCGGAGAACCGATCGCTTCAACGCCAGCGCGGTAGACAGATGGATCTCGTTCTTCAGCTTCTTTTCACCGGGATCGGCATCGGCTCGGTCTATGCGCTGGTCGCGCTGGGCTTCGTCCTGATCTTCCGGGCCACCAACGTCGTGAACTTCGCCCAAGGCGAGTTCTCCATGGTGGCGGCCTTCCTGATGGTGGTCTTCTCGGTCAAGATCGGCCTGCCCTACTGGCTCGCCTTCATCGTCTCATTGTTCGGCATGGCGGCGCTCGGCGCGGTCTTCAATCGTGCGGTCTATTATCCGCTGCGCCACCGCACCTATCTGCCGGTCATCATCTCGACCATCGGCGCCTCGATCTTCATGGCCAACACGACGCTGGCGATCCATGGGCCGGAGCCCGAGGTGCTGTCGGGCTGGTTCGACACGCCCGGCTTCATGCTCGGCCCGGTCTATCTCGACAACCAGTATCTGCTCATCATCGTCGTGACGGCGCTGCTGGTGGCGCTGCAATACTGGTTCTTCGAGCATACGCTGCTCGGCAAGAAGCTGCAGGCGACCTCGCAGGACAAGGAGATGGCCTCGCTGCTCGGCATCCCCGTGGCGGTGATGATCATGATCACCTTCATCTATTCGGCGGTAATCGGCGGCATCGCCGGCATTCTCGTGGCGCCCGTCCTCTTCGTCTCGATCGGCATGGGCGCGACCATCGCGCTGAAAGCCTTCGCCGCCACCATCATCGGCGGCTTCGGCGACGTGACCGGGGCGATCATCGGCGGGCTCGCGCTCGGCGTCATCGAGACCTTCGGGGCGGCCTACATCTCGGTGCCCTACAAGGACGGCTTCGCCTTCCTGGTGCTGATCGCCTTCCTGATCTTCCGGCCGCAGGGCATCTTCGGCGAGCGCGTGGCGGAAAAAGCATGAGCACGACCGAAACCACCGCGACTGCCGGCGATATCCGCCCCCGCCTGCGCTGGGGCGTCCCGGCCTATGTCCTGCTCGTCCTGGTCGCGATGACGCTCGCCATCGTCGTCCCCAAGACCGGCTATATCCTCAACATCTCGATGCAGGCGACGACCTACGCGGTCGCCGTGCTCGGCCTGACGATCGTGCTCGGGCTCTGCGGCCAGATCAATCTGGCCCAGGCCGCCTTCTTCGGGCTCGGCGCCTATGCGGTCGGCCTCGGCCAGACCGATTACGGCCTGAACTTCTGGGTTTGCCTCCTGATCGGCACGGGCATCGCCGCCGGCTTCGGTGCCCTGCTCGGCGCCTCGACGCTCAGGCTCGGCGGCCATTACCTCGCCATGGTGACGATCTCGTTCCAGCAGATCGTCACCCTCGTCCTGATCAACTGGATCCCCGTCACCAAGGGGCCCGACGGTGTCCGCGCCATCCCGCGCCCGCCTCTCTTCAGCGACGGCTCGGCCTATCTCGCGCTGTGCATCGCGGTGCTGGGCATCCTCGGCTATCTGGTCTGGCGCCTGCGCGACACGCGGCTGGGCCGCGCCATGCGGGCGGTGCGCGACAACGAGCTCGCCGCGGGCGTCGCCGGCATCGACGTCTACCGGACCAAGGTCACGGCCTTCGCGTTGTCCGCCGTCCTCGGCGGCATCGGCGGCGGCCTCTTCGCCGGCGGCTTCTCCTATGTCAGCCCGGACCAGTTCTCCTTCGCCGAATCGGTGGTGTTCCTCACCATGGTGCTGCTCGGCGGCGTCGCCTCGCCGATCGGCGCCGTCATCGGCACGGGGCTGCTGATCCTGATCCCGGAATGGCTGCGCTTCCTCAAGAGCATTCCCGGGCTTTACCTCGCCATCTACGGCGCGGCGGTGATCCTGATCGTGCTGTTCATGCCGGATGGCATCTGGGGCTATCTGCGCGGCCGGCTCGACCGCTTCAAGCGCGCCGTCCTCCCAGTCAGCTCCGGCCTGGCGCTCCCGCTGTCGGGCGGCGGCGAAGGCTCCGAGACCGTCCTGGAGGTGCGCGGTCTTTCCAAGCATTTCGGCGGGCTGAAGGCGGTCGACGAGGTCGATCTGACGATCAGGCGCGGCGGGGTCCACGCGCTGATCGGCCCCAACGGCTCAGGCAAGACCACGACGCTGAACGTCCTCTCCGGCCTCTACCGCGCCACGGCCGGGACCGTCACCCTCAACGGGCAGGACATCACCAATCTGCCGCCGCACGCCCGCACCAAGGCCGGGCTCGGCCGCACCTTCCAGAACATCCGGCTCTGGCGCTCGATGACGGCGCTGGAAAACGTCATGGTCGGTGCCGAACGGCCCGGAAACCCGGTCGCGAACGATCCTGCAGCCGTGGTGGCGCAGGCCCGGGCGGCTCTCGCCTTCGTCGACCTGGAAGACCGCGCCAATGAGGTGGTGGCGAGCTTCTCCTACGGCCATCAGCGCGCGGTCGAGATCGCCCGGGCGCTGGCCGGCGACCCCGTCCTGCTCCTACTCGACGAGCCGGGCGCGGGCCTCAACTCTTCGGAGAAGGTGGAGCTGCGCAACCTGCTCAAACGCATCTCGGCGCGCGGCCTCACCATCATGATCATCGACCACGACATGACGCTGGTGAGCGAGGTCGCGCAGCACATCACCGTGCTGAACTTCGGCCGCCGCATCGCCGACGGCTATTCGGCCGACGTGCTGAAACACCCCGATGTGATCGCCGCCTATCTGGGGACGGGTCCCGATGTCGCTGCTTGAACTCAAATCGCTTGTCGTCCGCTACGGCGAAGTCGAAGCCGTCGACGGCGTCTCGCTCATCGTCGAGGCCGGCGAGGTCGTGACGCTGCTCGGGTCAAACGGAGCCGGCAAGTCGACCACCTTGCGCGCCATCTCGGGCCTCGCGAAGCCGGCCTCGGGCGACATCCTCTTCGAGGGCCAGTCGATCGTCGGGCTGAAGCCCGAGGAGATCGTCCGCCGCGGCATCGCCCATGTTCCTGAAGGCCGCCGCGTGTTTCCGGGCCTGAGCGTGCGCGAGAACATCATGCTCGGGGCTTCCAACCGGCGCGGCATGAAAACCGCCGAGATCAAGCGGGAGGCCGACGAGATGTTCGACCTCTTCCCCGACATCCGCCGCTTCTCCAATGCGCTGGGCTGGACGCTCTCGGGCGGTCAGCAGCAGATGGTGGCGGTCGCGCGCGGGCTGATGGCGAAGCCGCGCATCCTGCTGCTCGACGAGCCGTCGCTCGGCCTCGCCCCCGTCATCGTCCAGGCGGTCTTCGCGATCATCGCCGAGATCAGGCGGCGGGGCACGACCGTGCTGCTGGTCGAGCAGAACGCCCGGATGGGCCTCTCTGTCGCGGATCGCGGCTATGTGCTGGAAACCGGCAAGCTCGTGCTTTCGGGCACGCCGGACCAGCTCTGGTCGAACGAGGAAATCCGTGCCGCCTATCTCGGCGGACGAACGGCTGCGGCCTGAGTCCGGCCGCCACGTTCAGGGCCCTCAAGCCTCCAGATCACCGACTGATTCCGGTCAGTCAATGTGCCGTCATTCCGGGCGCAGCGTAGCGGAGACCCGGAATCCATCGTCGAGCGCTGCATTCCAGGATGGATTCCGGATCGGCGCCGCTGAAGCGGCTCGTCCCGAATGATGGGAGCTGCGCGACCAACGCTCCGTTATCTCCAAACAATCGCTCTCCCCGCCAGTCGACCGTCCGAACGCATAAGCGCTGCACGCAGCTCCTTCGCGCGCTCCCTCTCGTCGGAGCGCAGCTCATCCCGGCCGCTGCGATGCAGAGAGCCGAAATCCATCCTGAACCTTCCACCGTAGGCGCTCTGGCATGGATCCCGGGTCAAACCCGGGGATGACGACGTGGTTCTGCGCGCTCCTTCCAGCCAATAGCTCCACGCAGGGACAGCTGCCGGACAGCCGGCCGGCGCATCGGCTTGCTGCGCGGTGGCATTTCCGCGCTTGACGCTTCATGGCCTCGCTTCGTATGATCCAAATAAGAAAACAATTGATCCATATATTGGACCACCCGATGACAGCAGCTCTCGCAGGCATTCTTCCCGTCCTGCCGACCCCCTTTGCCGCCAATGGCGCGATCGACCCCGCGGCACTGGGGCGCGTGACCGCCTTCGCCCTCGGGGCCGGCGCGGCGGGCGTGGTGTTTCCGGGCTTCGCCAGCGAGGTCGACAATCTCTTGGCGGAAGAACGGGAGATCTTGCTCCGCGAAGTCGTCCGCGCCGTCGCGGGGCGCGTGCCGGTGGTCGCAGGCGCGAGCGCGCCGTCTGCGGCGGAAGCCATCGGCTATGCCAGGCAGGCACAGGCGCTCGGCATCGGCCATGTCATGATCCAGGCGCCGAAATCCGTCGGCATCGATGGGGCAGCCGTGGCGGCGTTCTACCGCGAGATCGCGAATGCGGTGCCGGGGATCGAGATCGTCCTGCAGAATGCGCCCGCCCCGCGCGGCTCCGACCTCAAGCCCGACGTGCTGCTGGAGATCGTCCGCGGCAACCCGGCCATCACCTATCTCAAGGAAGAGACGATTCCCGCCGGGCCGGCGATCACGGCGATCCTGAAAGGCAAGCCAGCCCATCTGAAGGGCGTGATCGGCGGCGGCGGCGCCCGCTACATCATCGACGAATATGTCCGCGGCGCCTGCGGCGCGATGCCGGCGGCCGAATTCACCGATATCCACGCGGCGCTCGACCGGGCTTTCCGCGGCGGGGCGGTCGAGACGGCTCGTGACCTCTATATGCGCACCCTGCCGCTGCTGCTGGTCCAGGCCAATCTGCGCATGGCCTTCACCAAATACGTGTTGACCCGCCGCGGCATCCTGTCGAACCAGATCTGCCGAGCGCCGCTCCCGGCCTTCGACGCGGTCGACCGGGCCGAGATCGACGCCTGGCTCGGACGGATCGCGGACCTGCTTGCTCCGGCGGCCTCGCTTCAGGCAGCGGAATAGCGCCATGGCTGAGCGTGTCGCCAAGGTCGATGTCTATACGCTGACCATCCCGCGCGAGACCGTCTATCTCGGCGATCCGCGCCCCGGCGAGAGCATCAACGAGAAGGGCTACATCGTCCGCAAGGGCAACCGCACGGTCTATCCGACCATGGACCGCACCGTCGTGGTCCGGCTGGAGACGAGCGGCGGCCTTGTCGGCTGGGGCGAGACCTACGGCATCGTCGCGCCGGGCGCCGCCATCGCGATCATCGACGATCTGCTCGGCCCTTACGTGATCGGCCGCTCGCCGCAGGACGTCGTCGTAATTCACGAAGACCTCTACGACCTGATGCGCGTGCGCGGCTATACCGGCGGCTTCTATCTCGACGCGCTCGCCGCCATCGACATCGCGCTCTGGGACCTGAATGCCCGCCTCGCCGACCGGCCGCTCGTCGCCATGCTCGGCGGAAGGCGGCATGAGCGGCTGCCGGCCTATATCTCGGGCCTGCCCAAGCGCACCCGGGCCGAGCGCGCCGATTTCGCCGCCGAATGGCAGGCGAAGGGCTTCGACAGCTTCAAATTCGCGGCGCCCGTCGCGGATGACGGCAATGTCGCGGAGATCGCGACTTTGCGCGAACGGCTCGGGCCCCAGGCCCGCATCGCCTGCGACATGCACTGGGTCCACACCGCCGAGGAGGCCGTCTCCGCCATCCGGGCGATGGAGCCGCATGGCCTCTGGTTCGCCGAGGCGCCGGTGAAGCCCGAGGATGTCGACGGCCTCGCCCATGTCGCGGCCCGCGTCTCGACGCCGGTCGCGGCCGGCGAGGAATGGCGCACGGTCTACGATCTCGTGCCACGGGTGGCGCGGCGGGCCTGCGCGATCGTCCAGCCGGAGATGGGCCACAAGGGCGTCACCGAGTTCATGCGCATCGGGCAATACGCCCAGGCGCACAATCTCGCAGTGATCCCGCACGCGACCATCGGCATGGGGTTGTTCATGGCGGCAAGCCTGCATGCCAGCGCGGCGCTCTCGGCGGTGAGCTGTCACGAATACCAGCACTCGATCTTCGAGCCGAACCGGCGCCTGCTGACCGGCGACATGGATTGCCGCGAAGGCTTCTACAGCCTGCCGACCGGGCCGGGGCTGGGCGTCGCGCCCTCCGAGGAGGCGTTGAATCTGCTTCGCAAGCACTGACCGTAACCGCCGGACAACACGGCAGAAAAACGAGAGGGAGAAACGTCATGAGGATGCTGGACTGGAAGCGGCTCGCCGCCGCCGGGCTCGTCACGCTCGGCACGATGACGGCCCTGCCCGCGCTCGCCCAGAACAAGGTGCTGAAATTCGTCTCCTGGCAGAAGGACGAGCGCGGCACCGGCGACTGGTGGGGCTCGGTCATCAAGGAATTCGAGGCGACCCATCCGGGCGTCAAGATCGAGTGGACCAAGGTCGAGCGCGGCGCCTTCGCCGACACGATGACGACGCTCTTTGCCGGCGGCCAGCCGCCGGACATCGTCCATCTCGCCTCTTTCGAGTTCCAGAAATTCGCCGACAATGGCTGGCTGGAGCCGCTCGACCCCTACATCAAGAACGCCAAGCTCGACCTGAAAGGCTGGGCCGGCCAGGACACCTGCACCTGGAACAAGCAGAATGTCTGCGTGATGATGCTCTATTTCGGGTACTTCATGGCCTATAACGAAGACCTCCTGAAGAAGGAGGGGCTCGAGGTTCCGAAGAACTACGCGGAATTCCTCACCGCTGCCCGCAAGCTCACCAAGGACATCAACGGAGACGGCATCGTCGACCAGTTCGGCACCGGCCACGAGACCCGTGGCGGCGGCGGCCAGTACATGTCCGAGATGATGAACTACACGCTCGACGCCGGCGCGCGCTGGACCGACGAGAACGGCAAGGTCACGATCAACACGCCGCAGATGATCGAAGGCCTCACCCGCTGGAAGACCATCGTCAAGGAGAACCTGACGCCGCGCGACCTCGCCGCCGGCGAAGTCCGCCAGCTCTTCGCCGATGGCAAGATCGCGCTGAAGATGGACGGCCCCTGGCTCTGGCCGATCATCCAGAAGGGCAAGGCCCGGGACCAGATCAAGCTGACCACGGTACCGTTCAACCCGCCGGTCGGCGGCTCCTCGAACGTGCTCGGCATCGCCTCCGAGATTTCGCCGGAGAACAAGAAGCTCGCCTGGGATTTCATCGCGATCGCGACCTCCGACAAGTTCCAGTCGAGCTATGCGACGCTCGGGGCCTCGCCGCCGCCGGACCCGCGTGCCGACACGACCGGTGCCAGCAAGGAGACGCCGCATTTCGACCTGCTGGTGAAGGCCACCAAGGCCGCCGCCGACGCCAAGGTCGACCGGATCCCCAAGGGGCTCGAGCTGCAGTTCAATGAGTTCGCCAAGATGGTCATGGAGGAGAGCCAGCGCATGATCATCCAGGATCTCGACCCCAAGATCGTGGCCGCGACCATGCAGAAGAAGGCGGAGACGCTGCAGCAGCAGTGACGACCGTTCCCTTCTCCCCCTGCGGGAGAAGGTGGCTCGGCAAAGCCGAGACGGATGAGGGGTCGCGCCGCCTTGCGTCGTTAGCGCTCGTGCGAGGCACTCACGCCGGCAACGTCGAGAGACCCCTCGCCTCAACCCTCTCCCGCAAGGGGAGAGGGGGTCTGTCGCGGAACATGCTCCCTACCTGAAAGCCGACCCATGTCCCGATCAGCCTTTCTCGATCTCGCCCGCCCGAGCCGGCGCCATTGGCTCGGCTACCTCCTGCTGTTGCCGGCGGTGCTGCTGATCGGGCTGATCATCGCCTATCCGCTCTTCGTCTCGGTTGATCTCTCCTTCCAGAATGTCGGCATCCCCCGGCTCGACCAGCCGCGGCGGCCCTTCACGACGATGAACTACGAGCGGCTCTTCACCTCGCCGGAATTCTGGAACGCGAGCTGGACCACGCTGAAGCTCGTCGTGATCGTTTCCTTCTTCTGCTTCCTGCTGGGCCTCGGCACGGCGCTGCTGGTCAACAACCGCTTCAAGGGCCAGTCGCTGGCGCGCCTGCTTGTCGCCCTGCCCTGGGCGGTGCCGGAAGTCGTGGCCGTCGTGGTCTTCGCCTGGATCTTCGATTCCTCCTTCGGCCTGATGAACTGGGTCTTCATCCGGCTCGGGCTCGTCGACACCACGATCAACTGGTTCTCCTCGCCGGAGGCCGCCTTCGCCGTGGTCTGCGTCACCATGATCTGGAAGGGCTACCCGTTCGTCTCGATCATGATGCTCGCCGGTTTGCAGTCGATCCCGGAGGATTTCTACAACGCGGCCCGCGTCGACGGCGCCAATGCCTGGCAGCGGCTGATCAACATCACCCTGCCCTCGCTGATGCCGGTGCTCGGCGTGACCCTGATCCTCGTCATGCTCTGGGTCTTCCGCGACTTCTCGATCATCTACGTCATGACCGGCGGCGGGCCGCTGAAGGCGACGCAGACGCTCTCGATCATGACCTACGAGCAGGCCTTCGGCTTCTTCAAGATGGGCTACGCCTCGGCGATCGGCGTGGTCACGCTGATCATCTGCGTCATCGCGAGCCGGCTGCTGATGGGCCGGGCGCCCGAGAACATCTGAGGAGGCGCCGATGAAACGCAAGCTCCCCGCAGCCGCCCTGCTCTATGTGACGGTGATCGTCACCTGCGCGCTCCTGGTCTTCCCGATCTATTGGCTGATCGTCACCGCGCTGGCGACGCCGGCCGAGCTCAGGGCGCTGCCGCCGACATTCTGGCCGACAGCCCCGCGCTGGGGCGTCTTCGAGGAGATCATCGAGCAGCGGCCGATCCTGCTCTGGCTCGGCAATTCCGTGCTGGCGGCGGCGGGCGCGGTGACCTTGTCGATGCTGGTCTCGGTGCTCGCCGGCTACAGCCTCTCGCGCTTCAAGGTGCGCGGCGGCCAGTCGCTCGGCCTCTTCATCCTCACTGCCAAGATGCTGCCGGCGACGCTGCTCGTCATCCCGCTCTTCGGCATTTTCCGGATGACGGGAATGATCGGCAGCCTGTGGTCGATCATCCTCGCCCACGCCACGTTGATCGTGCCCTTCACCACCTGGATGCTGAAGGGCTATTTCGACACGATCCCGCGCGAGCTGGAACAGGCGGCGATGGTCGATGGCTGCTCTCCGCTCGGCGCGATGGTCCGGGTCATCCTGCCGGTCTCGGCGCCGGGCCTGGCCGCAACGGCGCTCTACGGCTTCGTCCTGTCCTGGTCGGACTATGCCTATGCCCGCACCTTCCTGACCAACGCCCAGACCAACTGGACCGCCAATCTCGGCCTGACCACGATGAAGGGCGAGTATGTCTCGAACTGGGCCGATATCTCGGCAGCGGCGCTGATCGTCGCCCTGCCGGTCCTCCTGATCTACCTCTTCCTCGAACGCTACCTCGTCGGCGGGTTGACCGCCGGCGCGGAGAAGTGAGCTCACGCATGGCCGGCATCAGCATCGAACGCGTCACCAAATCCTACGGCCCGCTGCAGGTCCTGAAGGACTTTTCGCTTGAGATCACGGATGGCGAGTTCGTCGTCTTCGTCGGCCCCTCCGGCTGCGGCAAGTCGACCATGCTGAAGATCCTCGCGGGGCTGGAGGATGCGACCTCGGGCACCGTCCGGATCGGCGGGCGCGACGTCACCGACCTCGCGCCGGGCGACCGCGACATCGCCATGGTCTTCCAGAACTACGCGCTCTATCCGCATCTGACGGTCGCGCGGAACATGGGCTTCGGTCTGAAGATGCGCGGCATGCCGGCGGCCGAGATCGAGCGGCGGGTCAACGAGGCCGCGCAGATCCTCGGCGTCGCTCATCTGCTCGACCGCAAGCCGAAGGCGCTCTCCGGCGGGCAGCGCCAGCGCGTCGCGCTCGGCCGGGCCATCGTGCGCGAGCCGCAGGCCTTCCTGATGGACGAGCCGCTCTCCAATCTCGACGCGAAGCTGCGCGTCCACACCCGCGCCGAAATCTCGGCCCTTCACCAGCGCCTGAAGACCACGACGATCTACGTCACGCATGACCAGACCGAGGCGATGACCATGGCCGACCGCATCGTCATCATGCGCGACGGCGAAATCCAGCAGATCGCCGATCCCGACACGATGTTCCGCAAACCGGCCAATCTCTTCGTCGCCGGCTTCATCGGCTCGCCGGGCATGAACTTCTTCCGCGCTGAGTTGACGGGCGCGCGCACGGCCCGGCTGCTCGGGCGCGAGATCGAACTGCCTCTGGCGAAGGCGCCCGGCACCCGCGAGCTGCTCGTCGGCCTCAGGCCCGAATATCTCAGCGCAGGCGCAACCGGCCCCGTCACCTTCGAGGCGACGCCACGGCTCGTCGAAAGCCTCGGCAGCGAGAAATACCTTTATCTCGACCTGGTCGAGGAGAACCGCACCTCTCTCAAGGATGCCGGCAGCGACGACCGCCGAGCGGACCAGTTCATCGCCCGCGTGATGGACGCCGACCATGTGACACAGGGACAGCCGGTCTCGCTCTCCTTCGATCCGGCGCGCCTGCATCTCTTCGATCCCCAGACGCATCTCGCCCTGAACTGAGGACAGCGTAGCCATGGCCATTCTCGTCACGGGCAGCGCCGGGCGCATCGGTTCCCGCGTCATCGACCGCCTCCTCGCCGAAGGGCAGACCGTCACCGGCTTCGACCTGCGCAGCGCGGGGCGCTCCCAGACCGGCTATCGCGAAATCGTCGGCGCCTTCGACGATCCGGCCGCGGCGCGCGAGGCGGTGAAGGATGCCGAGGCGATCCTGCATCTCGGCGCCTTCATGTCCTGGCTTACAGCCGATGCCGACAAGGTCTTCCGCGCCAATGTCGACGGCACGCGCATCCTCATGGGGGAAGCAGCCGGGGTGAAGCCCGCCCGCATCGTCTTCGCCAGCTCCGGCGAGGTCTATCCGGAGAATGTCCCGGACTACCTGCCGGTCGACGAGAACCATCCGCTCAAGCCGCGCTCGGCCTATGGTCTCTCCAAGCAGCTCGGCGAGGAGATCATCCGCCTCACCGAGCGCAGCGCCGGCATTCCGGCGACGATCCTGCGCTTCTCGCACACGCAGGACGCGGCCGAGCTGCTCGACGAGACGAGCTTCTTTTCTGGCCCCCGCTTCTTCCTGCAGCCGAAGATCCGTCAGCAGGAAGCCTTCGGCAACGCGACGGCGGTCGCCGCGCTGAAGGCGGCTGATGACGGCACGCCCGCGCTGGTGCTCTCCCGCAACGAGAACGGCCGGCCCTTCCGCATGCACATCACCGATTCCCGCGACATGGTCGACGGCATCCTGCTCGCGCTGAAGAGCGAGAAGGCGGCGGGGCGCACTTACAATCTCGGTGCCACCGCGCCCGTCGATTTCGCCGACGCCTTGCCGCTGATGGCGCAGGCGACGGGGCTGCCTCTGAAAACGGTCGACCTGCCCGGTTCCGGCGTGTTCTACGAAACCTCGAATGCCCGGATTCGGGCCGAATTGGGTTTCGAGCCGCAATGGACGATCGAGCGGATGATCGCGGAGGCCGCCGCAGCGCGCGTGGTCCGCACGAAGGTGGGTTGAGGATGCAGGAAGAGCGCGTCCTGCCCCCGAAAGAGCGCGACGTCCCGGTCGGCGCCGCCGCGCTGGCCAAAGGCCTCTATCTGCTCGAGGTCATCGGCGAGCACCCGACGCCGCCGCGCTTCAAGGATCTGCAGGCGGCGACCGGGCTCGCCAAGGGCACGCTCGCCCGCCTGCTCAACACGCTGCTGCTCTTCCGTTTGATCCGGCACGAGGACAGCGACAACACCTACCGGCTCGGCCACAGGCTGTTCGAGCTCGCCCATCGCGTCTGGGAATCCTTCGATCTGCGCGGCGCTGCCGCGCCCATGCTGGAGCGGCTGGCGGAGGAAACCCGCGAGACGGTCGCGCTCTGCGCCATCGATGGCGGCGAGGTGCTCTATATCGACCAGCGCAGCCGCGGCGGCGCCTTCGGCTTCCGCATCGAGGCGGGACGCCGTGCGCCTCTGCATTGCACGGCCGGCGGCAAGGCGCTGCTCGCCTTCGCGGCCCCCCATGAACGCCGGGCGTTGCTCGATGCGATCACGCTCGAATCGTACACTCCTGCGACCATCACCACGGAGGACGCGCTCCTCGCTGATCTCGCTCTCGCACAGGTGCGCGGCTACTCCGTTTCGCAGGAAGAGCATCTGCCAGGAGTGTCCTCCGCGGCGGCGCCGATCTTCGACCATACCGGGCGAGCGGTGGCCGCCATCGGCGTGTTCGGCCCTTCGACGCGGCTGTCGAACGATCGCCTCCACACGACAGGCCGCGACTTGATGGCCGCCGCGCGCCAGATCTCCGGCAATGTCGGTGCGGTTCCGCCCAACAGCATCGCGCCGCCCTCACCCGCCCACCGGCAAAGCGAGAGCGACGCCGAATGCGTGCTGCCCTGGGGCGCGCATCTGGCGGAAGGCCCGCTCTGGTCGGCCGCCGAGCAGCGCCTCTACTGGGTCGATATCCTCGCCCCGGCGGTCCACCGCTTCGACCCGGCGACGCGGACCAATCAGGAGGTCAAGCTGCCGCGCCTCGTCTCCGCCGTTATCGAGAGGCGGCAGGGCGGGCTCGCGGCGCTGACGCAGGAAGGGCTGGAAAGCTTCGATTTCGCCAGCGGCGCCTTGTCGCCCCTCGTCGACCCGGAAAACGACCTGCCTGACAACCGCTTCAACGACGGCAAATGCGACCGGCAGGGCCGGCTCTGGGCGGGATCGATGAGCCTCGATGCGAGCAAGCCGACCGGCTCGCTTTATCGAATCAACGGCGATCTGAGCTGGGAGCGGGCCGATGGCGGCTTCCGCGTCGCCAACGGCCTCGACTGGAGCCCCGACGGCCGCATGTTCTACTTCACCGACAGCGCGCCCGGCCGCATCTACGCCTATGACTTCGACATGGCCTCGGGCGCCGTCTCCAGGCGCCGCATCTTTGCCGAGATCGACCCTGCTGAAGGCCGTCCGGACGGCCTCGCCGTGGACAGCGAAGGCTTCATCTGGTGCGCGCTCTGGGACGGCTGGTGCGTGCGCCGCTTCACCCCGGATGGCCGCCGCGACCGCGATATCCGCCTGCCGGTGCCGCGCCCGACCAGCCTCGCCTTCGGTGGCGCCGATCTTTCGACCCTCTTCATCACCACGGCCCGCATTCGCCTGCCCTCCCGCGTGCTGGCGGAAGCGCCCTTCTCCGGCGGCCTCTTCGCTGCGCCCGCGCCGGTCCCCGGCCTGCCCTCGACGAGCTTCGCAGGATGACGGTCGAAGCCACCTATCCGGACCTCAAGGGCCGCACCGCCCTCGTCACCGGCGGGGCCGACGGGATCGGCCGAGCCACCGTCATCGCACTGGCCCGCCAGGGAGTCCGCGTCGGCTTCATCGACATCGCGATCGATGCCGGCCGGGCGCTCGAAACCGAATTGCGAGCAACAGGCGCCGATGTGGCCTTCGCCTGCGCCGATCTGCGCGACATCGAGGCTGCCCTGGCCGCTGTCGATGTCCTCAAGACGAGGCTCGGTCCGGCCACGATCCTCGTCAACAATGCCGGCCATGACGAGCGGCACGCCTTCGCGAGCGTGACGCCGGAGTACTGGGACGACCGTTTCGCCGTGAACCTGCGGCCGATGATGTTCCTCGCCCAGAAGCTCGCGCCCGAGATGGCGGCGCTCGGCGGCGGCACGATCGTCAATCTGAGCTCGACCTCCTGGATGAAGCGCTCGGCCGATCTCATCGCCTACACCACCGCGAAATCGGCGGTCATAGGCTTCACCCGCTCATTGGCGCGCGAACTCGGCAAGGACCGCATCCGCGTCAACTGCGTCACGCCCGGCTGGGTGATGACGCCGCGCCAGCGCGCCGAGCGCCTGACGCCCGAGCGCTGGGCCGAGGCCCAGGAGCAGCAGGCGATCAAGGGCGCGATCGAGCCCGAGGATATTGCCGCGATGATCCTGTTCCTCGCCTCCAATGCCTCGCGCATGTGCACCGGCCAGAACTTCATCGTCGACGCAGGGAGCGTCTGACGACGACGCGCCGAAGCTGCATGCCGCCGCACCCCGGCCATGCCCCGACCGAGCTTGAGCGCCCTGCCGGCCCATCCTAGTCTGAGTGTGCCGGCTGTCGTCGGCTGCTCGCGCCTCGCCTTCCGGCCGGCGCTTCCCCGAGTTCCAGGCGCATTCTCATGGCTACCTCCGACGCATTGGCCGCAGTCTTCGATCATATCGAGGCGAACCGGGCCGCCTTCCTCGACCGCCTGATCGACTATCTGCGCCACCCCAGCATCAGCGCCGAGAACATCGGCATCACCGAGGTCGGCAATCTGCTGCTGGGCATGCTGACGAAGATCGGCCTCGAAACCAGCCTCGTGCCGACCGAAGGCCATCCGATGGTGGTCGCGCGCTGGGAGAAGGCGCCGGGCAAGCCGACCGTGCTGCTTTACGGCCATTACGATGTGCAGCCGGCCGACCCGCTCGACAAATGGCTTTCGCCGCCTTTCGAGCCGACGATCCGAGACGGGCGCCTCTATGCCCGCGGCGTCGGCGACAACAAGGGCCAGCACTTCGCCCAGATCCTCGCCATCGAATCGCATCTCAAGGTCCATGGCGAACTGCCCTGCAACGTCATCCTGCTGCTGGAGGGCGAGGAGGAGATCGGCAGTCCGAACATCGCCGGCTTCGCGCGCGCCAACCGGCATCTGCTGAAGGCCGACCTCTCCGTCACCGCCGACGGCCCGCGCCATGCCAGCGGCAAGCCGAGCATCAAGTTCGGCTCCCGTGGCGTCGTCTCCTTCGAGCTGCGCTGCCGCCATGCCAGCCGCGACGTCCATTCCGGCAATTTCGGCGGCGTCGTTCCGAACCCGATCTGGACGCTCGTCCATCTGCTGTCCACGATGAAGAACGCCGATGGCGAGATCACCATCGAGGGGCTGCATGACGACGTCGAGCCGCCGACTGCCGAGGATATCGAGGCGATCAAGCGCCTGCCGCTCGATATCGAAGGTTTCAAGCAGGGTTTGAGCCTCACCCGGCTCGACGCGCCGCTCGACCGCCCCTTCTACGACCGCCTCTGCTTCCAGCCGACGCTGACGATCAACGGCTTCCATGGCGGCTATGGCGGGCCGGGTACCAAGACCGTGCTGCCGAACGAGGCGCTGGTGAAGTGCGATATCCGCCTCGTCGAGGCACAGGATCCCGAAGACATCCTGCGCAAGGTCAAGGCGCATGTGGAGAAGCATGCGCCCGAGGTTGAGTT
Source organism: Allobosea sp. OAE752 (assembly GCF_050433265.1). NCBI lineage: Bacteria > Pseudomonadati > Pseudomonadota > Alphaproteobacteria > Hyphomicrobiales > Alloboseaceae > Allobosea > Allobosea sp. OAE752. The sequence goes on along the minus strand of NZ_JBNPXO010000011.1, from coordinate 113,760 downwards.
CATCGCCGAGGAGATGGGCATGCAGCCCTCGAAGACGCAGATCGCCTCGGCCTATACCGCGCCGCTGCGCCGTGCCTTCGTCGCCGCCCATGGCGAGGAACCGCTGCTGATCCCGGCCGGCTTCGGCAGCCTGCCGAACTACGTCTTCACCAAGATCCTCGGCATCCCGGCTTACGTCACGCCCTATGCGAACCATGACGAGGCCAATCACGCCCCGAACGAGAACATGACCTTGGACTGCTTCTACAGCGGCTTGCGGACGGGTGCTGCGCTGCTGCACGAGCTTGGGCAGATGCCAAGCCGGCACTAAGCGCCAGCCCAAATTTCCACGTCATTCTGGACAAGCCGCGAAGCGGCGCCGATCCGGAATCCATCATAGGCCTCCGCGCTCTGCGATGGATTCCGGGTCAAGCACGGAATGACGGCGTGTTTCCGAACCACCCTGGAAGCACCTCGAACCTATGAGGCAGACGGCTCCTCTTCCGCACGCCTGCGCAAGACGTAAAGCCCGGCCCAGGCGCCCATCCCCGCGAGGCAGAACCAGGTCAGCGCATAAATCAGATGCGTGTTGCGGAAGCTGACCACCGTCAGCCCGCCCAGTGGCAGAGGGCCGGGCTCGGAGGCAGCATCCGCATCGACGAAATAAGGCGCGACCTCGCCGAGTCCGCCTGCCTCGGCAATCGCTGCGACATCGCGTGAATACCAGCGCCCGCCGGCCGCGTCGTTGCTGCGCAGGAACCCGCCGCCCGGCTCGCTCAATCGCAGCAGCCCGACGAGATGCGTCTCGCCGCGCGCCGCCGCATCGCTGCGCTCTCCTGGCTCGCGCCGGTCTTCCGGCACGAAGCCGCGATTGACCAGAACCGTGAAGCCGCGCGCGGTGTGGAACGGCGCCAGAACCCAGAAGCCGGGTCCTTTCTCGGTCACGGCCTTCACCAGCGTCTCCGGCCCGGGAAGATAGCGCCCTTCCAGCGCGACCCTCCGGTACTCGTCCCCGGCGATGCCCGCCCAATCCTCCGGCCCCGGCGCAGGGGCCGGCGGTGCGTGGATGCGCGCATCGACGCGCGCGATCAGATCGAGCTTCCAGCTGCGCCGTTCGACCTGCCAGAGGCCGAGCCCGGCGAAGACGAGCGTGAGCAGGCCGGTGAGGCCGAGAAGGGCAACCCGGCGTGCCGGCGATGGCCGGCCGGCCTCGGCCTGTGCCGGGGCGGCCATGGCGACGCCCTCACATCGGGTGGTCGCCGGGCGCCATCGGCATCATGTTGCTGTTGAGGTGGTACATCACCCACAGCGAGCCCGAGAGCGCGATCACCACGATGACGATGGTGAAGATCAGCGCCATCATCGTCCAGCCGCCTTCCGAGCGCGAATTCATGTGCAGGAAGTAGACCATGTGGACGACGATCTGCACCGCCGCGAAGGCCATGACCACCAGCGCCGTCACGGTCGAGTTGCCGAGCACGTCGCCCATCACCAGCCAGAACGGAATCGCGGTCAGGATGGCCGCGAGGACGAAGCCGGTGAGATAGCCGCGCAGCGTCGCATGCGAGGCGCCGTGATCGTCATGGCCGGCGCCATGCGCTTCGGCGTGGGCTCCGGAGTGGTCCTGCGATCCGCTCATTTCAGCACGCCCATCAGATAGACGAAGGAGAAGACGCCGATCCAGACGACGTCGAGGAAGTGCCAGAACATGCTCAGGCACATCAGACGGCGGCGATTGGCCTCGATCAGGCCGCGCTGCTTGACCTGCACCATCAGCACGGTGAGCCAGATCAGGCCGAAGGTGACGTGCAGCCCGTGCGTGCCCACCAGCGTGAAGAAGGAGGAGAGGAAGGCGCTGCGCATCGGCGTCGCGCCCTCCAGGATCATGTGGTGGAACTCGTAGAGCTCGATGCCGATGAAGGCGAGGCCGAACAGGCCGGTCACCGCCAGCCAGCCCTGCACCGCGGCCTGCCGCCCCTTGTCCATCGCCAGCATGGCGAAGCCGTAGGTGATCGAGGAGAGCAGCAGCATGGTGGTGTTGACCGCCACCAGCTTGAGGTCGAACAGATCGGCGCCGGAAGGCCCCGCCGCATAGTTGCGCCCGAGCACGCCGAAGGTCGCGAAGAGGACTGCGAAAACCAGGCAGTCGCTCATCAGGTACATCCAGAAGCCGAGCATGGTCGAGCCGCCGGAGTGCTCGTGCTCGTCTTCCGTGACGTGGAAGACCGGGATGTCGGCCTTGTCGGTGTCCAGCGCTGTCGCCGTGGTCATCGTCATCCCTCAGGCCTGCCCGAGTTGCTCGGTGCGCGCATTCTCCTCGCGCAGGACCGTCTCGGCCGGGATGTGAAAGTCCCGGTTATAGTTGAAGGTATGGGCGATCGCCGTCGCGATCACCGCGATGAAGGCCAGCGCCGCCAGCCACCAGATGTACCAGACCAGCGCGAAGCCGCAGATCGTCGCGAAGGCGGAGATGATCAGGCCTGCGCCGGTGTTCTTCGGCATGTGGATCGGCTTGAAGCCGGTCAGCGGTCGCCGGTAGCCGCGCTTCTTCATGTCGGCCCAGGTGTCATGGTCGTGGATGACGGGCGTGAAGGCGAAATTATAGGCCGGCGGTGGCGAGGAGGTCGACCATTCCAGCGTACGCCCATCCCAGGGATCGCCGGTCGTGTCGCGCAACTGCTCGCGACGCAGGATGCTGACGCCGATCTGGATGAGGAAGCAGAGGATGCCGAGCGCGATCAGCACGGCGCCGAAGGCCGCGATCACGAACCAGATCTGCAGCGACGGATCCTCGAAATGGTTCACCCGACGGGTCACGCCCATCAGGCCGAGCACATAGAGCGGCATGAAGGCGACGTAGAAGCCGATCACCCAGAACCAGAAGGAGAGCCTGCCCCAGAACTCGTCGAGCTTGAAGCCGAAGGCCTTCGGGAACCAGTAGGTGATGCCGGCGAAGGCGCCGAAGACCACGCCGCCGATGATCACGTTGTGGAAATGCGCGATCAGGAACAGGCTGTTGTGCAAGATGAAATCGGCTGGCGGCACCGCCAGCATGACGCCGGTCATGCCGCCGATGACGAAGGTCAGCATGAAGGCGAGCAGCCACATCATCGGCAATTCGAAGCGGATGCGGCCGCGATACATCGTGAACAGCCAGTTGAAGATCTTCGCGCCCGTCGGGATCGAGATGATCATCGTCGTGATGCCGAAGAAGGAGTTCACGCTGGCGCCCGAGCCCATCGTGAAGAAATGGTGCAGCCAGACGAGGTAGGACAGGATGGTGATGACCACCGTCGCATAGACCATCGAGGTATAGCCGAAGAGCCGCTTGCCGGAGAAGGTCGAGGCCACCTCCGAATAGACGCCGAAGACCGGCAGGATCAGGATATAGACCTCCGGGTGCCCCCAGATCCAGATCAGGTTCACGTACATCATCGGGTTGCCGCCGAGATCGTTCGTGAAGAAGTTGGTGCCGACATAGCGGTCCAGCGTCAGCAGCGCGAGCGTGCTGGCCAGGATCGGGAAGCTCGCCACGATCAGCACGTTGGTGCACAGCGCCGTCCAGGTGAAGACTGGCATCTTCATCATGTCCATGCCGGGCGCGCGCATCTTCACGATCGTCGCGATCAGGTTGATGCCCGACAGCGTCGTGCCCACGCCCGCGATCTGGAGCGCCCAGAGGTAGTAGTCCATGCCCACCCCGGGCGAGTAGGCGGCCCCCGACAGCGGCGGATAGGCGAGCCAGCCGACCTTGGCGAACTCGCCGACGAAGAGCGAGGCCATGACCAGCACGACGCCGCCGACGGTCATCCAGAACGAGAAATTATTGAGGAAGGGGAAGGCGACGTCGCGCGCGCCGATCTGCAGCGGCACGACATAGTTCATCAGCCCCGTGACCAGCGGCATCGCCACGAAGAAGATCATGATCACGCCATGCGCCGTGAAGATCTGGTCGTAGTGATGTGGTGGCAGATAGCCCTCGTTCGCGCCGAAGGCGATGGCCTGCTGCCCACGCATCATCAGCGCGTCGGCGAAGCCGCGCAGCAGCATGACGATGCCGAGCACCATATACATGATGCCGATCTTCTTGTGGTCGACGCTGGTGAACCACTCGTGCCAGAGATAGCCCCAGGCCTTCATCCGGGTGATGAGCGCGATGAGCGCGAGGCCGCCGATCACCACGCCAGCGAAGGTCGCGAGCAGGATGGGCTCATGATACGGAATCGCCTCGAGCGTGAAGCGTCCGAACACGAGCTTCCACCAGTCGGGATAGGAATTCATGGCTTCCTCGGATCGCTAGGCTTGGCCAGGCGGCCGTTCAATTGGCGGCTCAATTCGCGACTTGGGCTGTCACGCCGCCCTTGCCGTAGACATCGGCCGGCGTGCAGATCGCGGTGACGAAGGGGCGCGGCGGCAGGGGCGCGCCGCCCCGGCGCACCGACTTGTCGTATTCGAGCGCCATGACGGTGGAGATGCCCTCCTTGCCGCCGCCGCCCTTGGCATCCATCGCCATCATGTCGCGCATGCACATCTTGGCGCGGTCGACGCACATGTTGAGGATGGCGTCGTAGAGATCGGGCGCGACGCTGCCGAACTGGCGGGCCGGCTCACGCTCGCTCGGCCGCTCGAAGACGAGATATTCCTCGCGGCCGAGCTTGTCGCCCTTGTCGCGCGCAGCCTTCACCCAGTCCTCGAATCCGTTGCCTTCGACACCACGGAAGCGGAAGCGCATCCCGGAGAAGCCCTCCCCGCTATAGTTCGCCGAGAAGCCCTCGAAATCGCCGGCATGGTTGATGACGGCGTTGAGCTTGGTCTGCATGCCCGGCATCGCATAGATCTGGCCGGCGAGCGCGGGGATGAAGAGCGAGTTCATCACCGAGGAGGCGGTGATGCGGAATTCGATCGGCTGGTTCACCGGCGCCACCACCTCGTTGACCGAGGCGATGCCCTGCTGCGGGTAGAGGAACAGCCATTTCCAGTCGAGCGCCACGACCTGGATGACGAGCGGCTGCTTGCGTACCTGCGCCTCGCCGCCCTGCGGCGTCGCGATCGGCGCCGTCGCGCTGATGCGGTTGAGCGGCCGATAGGGGTCGAGCAGATGCGTGCCCATCCAGGTCAGCGCACCGAGAATGACGATGATCAGCAGCGGCACCGCCCAGATCACCACTTCGAGCGGCAGCGAGTGATTCCAGTCCGGATCGTACTCGGCCTTCGCCGAAGCGCGGTAGCGCCAGGCGAAGAACACCGTCAGCGCCATCACCGGCAGGATGACGGTCAGCATGAGCCCCGTCGAGATCAGCATGAGGTTACGTTGCTGCAATGCAACATCACCGGAGGGCGACAACAGCACCGCCTGACAGCCCCCAAGCAGGGCGAAAAGCGGCAACAGCGCCAGAAAACGACGATTCATCAAGAGACCAAGCCCTCCGTGACCGGAAAGTCGCCGTCCTTCTATCGCATTCTATTGCACTGCACAGAGGACAGAATGTCCCATTGGCAGATGATCGACGCTCCGCTTTTATCCGCCGCATCCATGGCGTCCGGAGCGGGGGAATGTTATCCCTTTTCCGCGCGAACGAGGAAGCCCCCGAATGAGCGCCCATGTGGCAAGCCCGGCATCGAGCCATCCGACCGACGAACATGGTCGCGATCACGTCACCCCGGGCGAGATCGCGCTCGGCGTCATCATCGGCCGGACATCGGAATATTTCGACTTCTTCGTCTTCGGGCTGGGCTGCGTGCTGGTATTCCCCCAGCTGGTCTTTCCCTTCGCGGATCCGCTGACCGGAACGCTCTATTCCTTTGGCATCTTCGCCCTCGCCTTCCTGACGCGACCGATCGGCTCCGTGCTGTTCATGTCGATCGATCGCGTCTATGGCCGCGCCACCAAGCTCACCGCCGCGCTGTTCCTGCTTGGCGGCTCGACGGCCGCGATCGCCTTCCTGCCAGGTTACGAGACCATCGGCATCTGGTCCGGCATCATCCTGGCGACCTTCCGCCTGCTGCAGGGCATCGCGCTCGGCGGCGCCTGGGACGGCCTGTCCTCGCTGCTTGCGCTCAACGCCCCGCAGAACCGGCGCGGCTGGTATGCGATGCTGCCGCAGCTCGGCGCCCCCATCGGCTTCATTCTCGCCGCCGGGCTGTTCGCCTTCTTCGAGGGCTCGCTCTCGACCGAGGATTTCCTCGGCTGGGGCTGGCGCTATCCCTTCTTCGTCGCCCTGACGATCAACGTCGTCGCGCTGTTCGCTCGCTTGCGCATGGTCGCGACGCAGGAATTCGCGCAGCTCATGGAAACGCGCGAACTCATGCCCAGCCCGGTCATGCAGCTCATCCGCAAGCGCGGCAGCACGCTGGTCCTCGGCGCCTTCGTGCCACTGGCGAGCTTCGCGCTCTTCCACATCGTCACGATCTTTCCGGTGAGCTGGATCAACCTCTTCACCAACCGCTCGGTCTCGGAGTTCCTGATCGTGCAGGGCGCGGGCGCCGTGGTCTGCGCCGGGGCGATCATGACGTCGGGCCTGATCGCCGACCAGATCGGCCGGCGCCGGACGCTGATTCTCTCCGGCCTGATGATTGGCCTGTTCAGCCTGGGCAGCGTCATCGCTCCCCTGCTCTTCGGAGACAGCCAAGCCGGCCAGACGGTCTATGTCATCATCGGCTTCGGCCTGCTCGGCCTCTCCTACGGCCAAACCGCAGGCGCCGTCGCCTCGAGCTTCGGCCGGGAGTATCGCTACACCGGCGCGGCGCTGACCTCCGACCTCGCCTGGCTGATCGGCGCCGGCTTTGCGCCGCTGGTGGCGCTGACGCTCTCCAGCAAGCTCGGCCTCGCCTGGGTCGGGCTCTATCTGCTCTCGGGCGTGATCTGCACGCTCGTCGCGCTCTGGTTCGACCGGCGGCTGGAAGCCCGCTACGGCTGAACGAAGCGTCTTCCGCCGCCTGCCTCAGCGCCCCCGCCAGACCGGGGGACGCTTGGCGAGGAAGGCCTCCATGCCTTCCCGGAAATCCTCGCTCGTGTAGCAGAGCGTGACCAGGTCCTCGCCGGCGACAGCTTGCGCCGTGGCGGTCGTCAGCCGCCGCATCGCCTCCTTGGTCGCCCGCATGGTCAGCGGCGCATGCCCGGCGATGGTCGTGGCGAGCTCGGTCGCCCGCAACATCAGCGCGGGATGATCCGGCAGCAATTCGCTGTAGAGCCCGGCCCGGCGCCCCTCCTCCGCCTCGACGAGCCGCGCCGTGAAGACGATGTCCTTGACCAGCGCCGGGCCGAGCAGGGCGAAGAGCCGGGCATAATTCGCCATCGACAGGCTGTTGCCGAGCGTGCGCGCGATCGGGAAGCCGAAGCGTGCCGTCACCGTCGCGATCCTGAGATCGCAGGCGAGCGCGATGGCCGCCCCGCCACCGGTGACGGCTCCGGAGATCGCCGCCAGCGTCGGCACGGCGCAGCGCTCGATGGCATCGATCACGCCTTCGATCCGCTCCTCATAGGCCAGAGCATCCGCCGCGCTCGCAAAGGAACGGAACTGCGCGATATCGGTGCCCGAGGCGAAAGCCTTGTCGCCGGCGCCGGTCACGATGATGACGCGCGGGTCGCCATGGGCCGCCGGATCGCGGCAGATCTCGGCCAGCCGCTCATACATGGCGAAGGTCATGGCATTGCGCGCTTGCGGCCGGTTGAGCGTGATCGTCCCGATCCCGCCCTCTACCGCATAGAGAATGTCTTCGCTCACTCCGGCCTCCGTCAGATCACGCCCTCGGCCCGCAACCGCGCGAGCCCGGCTTCGTCATAGCCGAGTTCGGCCAGGACCTCGTCATTATGCTCCCCGGCGGCCGGCGTCGGCGTCGCCACCGTGGAGGGGGTGCGCGAGAGCGTCACCGGCTGGCCGACGACCCGGATATCCCCGAGCTGGGGGTGTTCCAGCGGCTTGGCGATGCCGAGATGGCGCACTTGCGGGTCGTCGAACATCTGGTCGACCGCATAGATCGGCCCGGCCGGCACGCCATGCGCCTCCATTACAGCGAGCCAGTGCGAGCTGCCAGCCGCGGAGAGGCGCTCCTCGATCATCCGCCGCAGCTCCGGGCGCTGGTCGAAGCGCTTTTCCATGCTGTCGAAGCGGGGATCGCTGCCCCATTCCGGCCGCTCGACAGCCCGGCAGAAGGAGCGCCATTGCTCCTCCCCGCCGACGCCGAGATTGATGGCGCCGTCCCGGGTTTTATAGACCCCCATCGGCGTGGAATAGGGATGGTCGTTGCCGGCCTGCGGCGGCACCGAACCTTCGACGAGATAGCGCGCGGCCTGGAAATCCATCATCGCAATCTGCGCCTCGAGCAGCGAGGTCTGCACCCATTGCCCCTTGCCGGACAGGGCCCGCTCCTGCAGCGCCACCAGCGCGCCGACGGCCCCGTAAAGCCCCGCCGAGGAATCGGCCAGTGCGATGCCGGCGCGCACCGGCCCCTGCCCCGGCAGGCCGGTCACCGACATCATCCCGCCCATGCCCTGCGCGATCTGGTCGAAGCCGGCCCGCGTCCGGTACGGGCCGGATTGCCCGAAGCCGGAGATCGAGACCAGGATCAGCCGTGGATTGATGGCATGCAGGGTCTCGAAATCGAGGCCGAGCCGTTCCTTGACGTCCGGCCGGAAGTTCTCGACCAGGAGATCGGCTTCCTCGACCAGCCGCATCAGGATCGCCTTGCCCTCGGCCGTCTTCAGGTTGATGGCCAGGGAACGCTTGTTGCGATGCAGATTCTGCATGTCGTAGCCGAGGCGCGGGCCGCTCATGTTCTCGTTCGGATCGAAACCCGGCGGGCTTTCGACCTTGATCACGTCAGCCCCGAAATCCGCGAAGATTCGCACGCAGGTCGGCCCGGCCCGCACCCGCGTCAGGTCCAGCACCCGCAGCCCTCTCAGGGCCATCGATGGCTCGGCTTGTGCCATGCCGTTTTTCCTCCCTGCCCTGCCGGACGCGTGGCCGGAACGCGCCGACTGCATCGGGACGGCTCAGCCGCCAGCGCACCGGTCGCGTCCTGCCGCAATGACCCAGCCGGGCTGTCCGCCAGCTTTGAGGAGCTATCGATTTCTAGCTGCATACTGCATGCAGAAACAAGACCAGCGGCAATGCAAGGTTGCGCCGGCCTGGGATCGCGGCATCGGCGCGCTGTTCGCGGCGGCGATCATTTTTCTCTTGAACCTGAAGTGGCTACAGCTTGTAGAAGCTGTGTCCCGTAGCGAAGGCAGACGGAGACAGGCCATGGCGACCCGCACCGAATCCGAACCGAAGACCCTCTCCTGGAAGGTCGGCGGCATGGATTGCGCGAGCTGCGCGACGAAGATCCGCGGCGCGGTGGAACGCATGCCCGGCGTCAGCGACGTCAGGCTTTCCGTCATGTCGGAGACGCTGACGCTGGCGCTCGACGAGGCGCAGACCAGCGCCGGCGCCGTGGAAAAGCGCGTCAACGGGCTCGGCTATACAACCTCCGCGCTCGCGGCCGCCCCCGCTCGGAAGCCGGCCGCCGAAGCGGCGCCCTGCTGTGGCGGTCACGACCATGACCACCATGGTCATGCCCAGGAATCGCACGACCATGAATCGCATGACCACGGCGCGCACGCCCATGACGGCGCCGGCTGCTCGGGTCACAATCATGGACACGACCACGCTGGCCACAATCACGCCGGCCATGACCATGCTGCCCATGGCCGGCACGGGCAATCGGCCGGAGCCGCCGCGAAGGCCGACGAGGGCCACGGCCTGCCCGGCCATGTCCACGAGGTCACGCCGGACGGTGTGAGCTGGTACCAGACCGGCAAGGGCCGGCTGGTGCTGGTGACGGGTGCGCTGCTCGCCGCCGCCTGGATCGTCGGCACGGTCCGGCACGACATCGCCTATTGGGCTTTCGTCGTCGCCTGCGCGATCGGCGTGGCGCCGGTGGCGCGCCGTGCTCTAGCGGCGGCACGCTCCGGCATTCCCTTCACCATCGAGATGCTGATGACGATTGCCGCCATCGGCGCGCTCTTCATCGGCGCCGCAGAGGAAGCGGCGCTGGTCGTCTTCCTCTTCGCCGTCGGCGAGGTGCTCGAAGGCGTGGCGGCCGATCGCGCCCGCGCCTCGATCCGCGCGCTCGGCGACCTCGTACCGAAGACCGCCATCGTCGAGGAGAACGGCGCCACCCGACAGGTCGATGCCGCCAGCCTGACGATCGGCCAGATCGTGCTGGTGCGCCCCGGCGACCGCATTCCGGCGGATGGCGAGATCACCGACGGCATCTCCGGTATCGACGAGAGCCCGGTGACGGGCGAGTCCGTGCCGAAGACCAAGGGGGTCGGCGAGCCGGTCTATGCCGGCTCGGTCAACCGCGAGGCGGCGCTGCGCGTGCGCGTCGACAAGGCAGCGCAGGACAACACCATCGCCCGCATCATCCGCCTGGTCGAGGAGGCGCAGGAGGCCCGCGCGCCGACCGAACGCTTCATCGACCGCTTCTCGCGCTGGTACATGCCGGCGATCGTCGGCCTCGCCCTGCTGGTCGCGCTGGTGCCGCCGCTCCTCTTCGCCGGCGAGTGGTCGGTCTGGGTCTACCGCGCTCTGGCGCTGCTGCTGATCGGCTGCCCCTGCGCGTTGGTCATCTCGGTTCCGGCCGCCATCGCCGCCGCGCTGTCGGCCGGCGCCCGCCAGGGCCTGCTGATGAAGGGCGGCGTCGTCATCGAGACGGCCGCCCGCACCGGCCTCGTCGCCTTCGACAAGACAGGCACGCTGACCCAGGGCAAGCCTCGCGTCACCGACATCGTCGCCCTCGACCGGGAAGAACGCGAGGTTCTGGCCTTCGCGGCCGCCGTCGAGGCCGGCTCCGCCCACCCCCTGGCGGAGGCCGTTCTGGAGCGCGCCCGCGCTGACGCGGTCGCCTTCGCACCGGCTGCGGAAGCGGCGGCGCTGGCCGGCCAGGGCGTCACCGGCAAGGTCGGGAGCCGCGCCGTGTTCGTCGGCGCCCCGCGCCATGCCACGGCCCGCGCCCCATTCGACGATTGGGCCAAGGCCTCTGTCGAGTCGCTGGAATCGGCCGGCAAGACCGTTGCCGCCGTCATCGTCGACGGCACGCTGGCCGGGCTGATCGCGCTGCGCGACGAACCGCGGGAGGATGCCGCCCCCGCCATCGCCGAACTCAAAGCGATGGGCGTCCGCGCGACCATGCTGACCGGCGACAACGCCCGCACCGCGGCCGCCATCGCCGGCGCGCTCGGCATGGAGCACAAGGCCGAGCTGATGCCGGACGGCAAGGTCGCGGCGCTGCGGGAACTCGCCGCCGGCACGCCGGTGATGATGGTGGGCGACGGCATCAACGACGCTCCGGCGCTGGCCGCGGCGAGTGTCGGCATCGCCATGGGCTCGGGAACCGACGTGGCGCTGGAAACCGCTGACGGCGCCGTGCTGAAGAGCCGGGTGCGCGACATCGCCGCGATGATCCGGCTGGCCCGCGCGGCGATGGGCAATATCCGCGCGAACATCGCCATCGCGCTCGGCCTCAAGGCCGTGTTCCTGGTGACGAGCGTGCTCGGCTATACCGGGCTCTGGGTCGCGATCCTGGCCGATACCGGCGCGACGGTCCTCGTCACGGCGAATGCGCTGCGGCTGCTGCGCTTCGACGCGGGTAAGGCTGCGTGACTCTGGGCGCACTTATATAAGACGGCCCGGTGGCGCGATCGCGTGCCGCCGGGTTCCGCATTGTTCAGACCTTGATATCGGCGACAGTGCCGGTGCGGCGCCCGCCCTTCGTGTCCATCTGGCGCAGGATCTCGTCGCGGACCTTGGCGAGGACATCGCCCTTGGCCTTGGCGTCGAGCTTGTTGAACTGTTCCTCGGTCATGCCGAGCTTCGACAGGACCGCCTGTTGGACCCGCTCCTCCGGGCTCATCCGCGCGAATTTCAGGAAATCGGCCTTGACCGAGGAGGAAGCCGAAGCGTCGCCCCCCTTGCCATCCGCTTCCGTCGCGGCGGTGCTCGTTGAACGCGTCCCGAGCGGGAATGTGGAAACCGGCGCGGGGGACCGGCTGGAGATGGCGACCGACATGGCATCCTCCGGATGTGATCCATATGCCCAGCAAGCCCCGGGCCGCACCGCCAGGCGGGGAAATGCCTTCTTTTTCAGTGAGATAATCGCGAGAGCCCATTCGCCCCTCGCCCAAGCGGCACAAATTGCCCGGCAAAAGCAGCCGATGGGCGGCTCGGAATCGGCTTCGCGGCTCGCTCCGCCGCTTCCGGGAATCGGCCCGGCTTCCGTTGCCGGCCGGCACCTCCGATTGCGACCGGACAATGACGATCGCTCCATTTTGCAGCGCAGAGCCTCAGCTGTCCCCGCCATGCATCAGTGAGCACATGCAACATGGTCAAAACGCAGGCACCCGTTCGTTCGACCTGGATCGCGAATGGAGGAAAGACAAAATAATAGGCAGGAAATCGGTTGCATTTGAAACGAGGCACGTCTCCAGCGCAGGGCAACGGCACAAAAGTAACCGACATCTTAATGGTTCATGCGTAAGGCGCATAACGGAATTGAGGCAGAGCCTCTGTAAGCGGCAGACCGCCTGGCTTATATGCACTGCACAACGAGATTGTCGCTGTGGGCACCGCCCCGCTCCGGAATACACGCAAGGAAAACCACCATGTTCGTCACCATGATCGCTGCCAAGATCCGCGCCTACCTCCGCTACCGCGAGACCGTTCGCGAGCTCTCCCGTCTGACCGACCGTGAGCTCGACGATCTCGGCCTTTCGCGCTCGGAGATCAACTTCATCGCCCGCTCGCACGCCGCGGCCTGAAGTGACCGAATACGAACCGCCACGCGTCGTGCGTGGTGCGTTCCGTGTAGTTTCTCCTGAGGCTCGTGTTTCCCCTCCCCTCGAGCTTCGGTCGAAGAGCGAATGCCCGCCTCCCGGCGGGCATTTTGCATTTTGGGGCCGTCTGACCCCGCCGTCATTGCTTCGCCGCTACGCGTCTCGCAATGATGCAGCCCGAATTCATCCCTTGACCTGAAAGCCGGCTGCGGACACATCCGAGCCATGGCAACCTCGTCAGTTCAACCCGTACACGTCATCGGCGGCGGCCTCGCCGGCTCGGAAGCTGCCTGGCAGATCGCTCAGGCCGGCATTCCCGTCATCCTCCACGAAATGCGTCCGGTGCGCGGCACCGACGCACACAAGACCGAGGGGCTGGCCGAGTTGGTCTGCTCCAACTCCTTCCGCTCCGACGATGCGTCGAGCAATGCCGTCGGCCAGCTCCATTGGGAGATGCGCCGGCTCGGCTCGCTGATCATGGCCAAGGGCGACGCGCATCAGGTCCCGGCCGGCGGCGCGCTCGCGGTCGATCGCGACGGCTTCTCGCAGGCCGTCACGGCCGCGCTGGAGGCTCACCCGCTCGTCACCATCGAGCGTGGCGAAATCGCCGGCCTCCCGCCTACGACATGGGACAATGTCGTCATCGCCACCGGCCCGCTCACCTCCTCGGCTTTGGCGCAGGGCATCCTGTCGCTGACCGGCGAGAGTTCGCTCGCCTTCTTCGACGCGATCGCGCCGATCGTCCATTTCGACTCGATCGACATGGATCAGGCCTGGTTCCAGTCGCGCTATGACAAGGCCGGTCCGGGCGGCACCGGTGCCGACTACATCAACTGCCCGCTCGACAAGGACCAGTACGAGGCCTTCATCGACGCGCTCCTCGCCGCCGAGAAGACCGAGTTCAAGGAGTGGGAAGGCACGCCCTATTTCGACGGCTGCCTGCCGATCGAGGTCATGGCCGAGCGCGGCCGCGAGACCCTGCGCTGGGGCCCGATGAAGCCGGTCGGCCTCACCAACAAGCATAACCCGACCGTGAAGGCCTATGCGGTGGTGCAGCTTCGCCAGGACAACGCGCTCGGCACGCTGTTCAACATGACCGGCTTCCAGACCAAGCTGAAATATGGCGAACAGGCCGCGATCTTCCGGATGATCCCCGGCCTGCAGAACGCCGAGTTCGCGCGGCTCGGCGGCATCCACCGCAACACCTATCTCAACTCGCCGAAGCTGCTCGACGAGCGGCTGCGGCTGAAAGCCGATCCGCGGCTGCGCTTCGCCGGCCAGATCACCGGTTGCGAGGGCTATGTCGAGAGCGCCGCGATCGGCCTCCTCGCCGGACGCATGGCGGCGGCCGAGCGGCTCGGTCGCGACCTGCCGCTGCCGCCCGCGACGACGGCGCTGGGCGCGCTGGTCAACCACATCACTGGCGGCCACATCACCACCATCGACGAGGGACCGCGTTCCTTCCAGCCGATGAACATCAATTTCGGCCTGTTCCCGCCGATCGAGGGCGTCGCCAAGACGGGCCCCGACGGCAAGCGCCTCAAGGGCCCGGCCAAGAGCCTCGCCCGCAAGCAGGCGCTGACGGCGCGCGCCAAGCAGGTGATGGAGGAATGGGCCGGGAGTGAGCAGGCGGAAGCGGCCGAGTGAAGCGCTGACCGTCATCCCCGGTTGGAAGCGAAGTGCAGCGCCGGGGGCTCTTTTGGAGGAGATGCTCGGTCCGAGCCCGAGCATGACGGAGCCTTTCAGCTTTTCCGCGCCGCCCGCCACAGGATCCACTGCCGGCGCCAGGCCGGCAAGGCGATGATGGTGCGATAGGGATCGTAGCCCTTGCCTTCCATCTTGCGCAGATAGGGCTCGACCAGCGCGACCGGCAGGAAGGCTGCCTGCACCGCCGGCGGAATCGTGTCGCTCAGGCTCGCGAGCTGCTTGAGATGGTTGCGCGCGATCTCGCGCAATTCCTTGAGCGTATAAAGCACACCGGGCCCGCCGCGCCCGCGCACGATGTCGTCCCGCGTCACGCCGTTGCGGGCCAGGATGTCGGCCGGCAGATAGACCTGCCCCTCCGCCGCATGCCAGGGGAAGGCGCGCATCAGCCCGGCCAGCGCATAGGCGACGCCGGCATGGCCGCAAGCCACCGCCCCGCCGGGGTCACGCCCGCCGGCCAGCACGATGCAGGCGAGCCGGATCAGGGCGCTGGAAGTCTCTCCCGCATAGCCATCCAGATCCCGCAGCGACGGCATGGGGTCGTCATAGAGATCGAAGGTGCGGGCATCGATCAGCCCGGTCAGCGGCGCGATCGGCAGGCGATAGCGCTTCACCGTGTCGAGCAGCGCCGCAGCGACAGGGTGGCCCTGCACCTCGCCATTCGGCTGGCCTTCGAGCAGGTCGCGCCACCATTGCATCCTGACCTCGCCCGGCAGCGGCTCGCTGACGAGCGCCCTCACCCGCGCGATCTCCTGGCTGAAGGCATAGAGCGCGAAGAGCCCGTGGCGGCGCGCCTCAGGCGCGTAGAGCGTCGCGATATAGCGATCCTGATCCTGCTCCCGGATCAGCGCCGCGCAATGCGCATAGGCCTCCGGCAGGCGCGCAGGCACCCTATCGTCGCGCTGATCTGTCTGAACCTGCGGTGTCGTACCGTCTCGGCCCGCCATGCCCGGCCTCGCTTTCGTCCTCAGTCTAGGCCAATGCCCCCGCGGGGGCTACGCCCACGATTCATGGCTGCCAAAACGCCGCAGCCGGATGCGGCCCGTGCCGCGATCTCAGGGGATCGCGATCAGCGCCGCAGCAACGCGGCGATCCTCGGCGACGAGGACATTATAGGTCCGCGCGGCGGCGCCGGTCGCCATGCCTTCCACGGTGATGCCGGCCTGCTTCAGCGGCTCGCGCAAGGCCGGCGGAATGAAGGCGATGTCCGGCCCGGTGCCGATGATCAGGAAGTCGATCGCCCCGGCCTCATCGAGTATCGGCTGGAGGCTGTCGAGCGTGACCTCGGAGAATTGCGTCACCGGCCAGAGCCGTATCCCGGCCGGCGTCGCGATGATCGAGCCCTTGTGGCTCATCTCGGCGAAACGGAAGCCACCGGCTCCGATCGCATCGAGCGCCCAGCGCCCCGGCACGAAGCCCTCGAAGCGTGCCATGGCCGCCGGTCTCAGCCGGCCTCGGGCTTGGCGCCGGCGAGCGTCTTCTCGCGGGCTTCCTCGCGCTGGCCCTGGCCGCGAACGTCCATGTAGAGCAGCACCGGCGTCGAGACGAACATCGCCGAATAGGTGCAGACCACGACGCCGAACAGCATGACGAGCGCGAAGCCCTCGATCGCCGAGCCGCCGAAGATGACGAGCGCGAGCAGCGACAGGAAGGTCGTCGTCGCCGTCATCGCGGTGCGCGACAGGGTCGAGTTGACCGAAAGGTCGAGCAGCTCCGGGATCGGCATCGTCTTGTAGCGGCGCAGCAATTCGCGCGTGCGGTCGAACACCACGACCGTCTCGTTCAGCGAATAGCCGACGATGGTCAGGATCGCCGCAATCGAGGTCAGGTTGAATTCGAGCTGCGTGATCAGGAAGAAGCCCATCGTCAGCACGATGTCGTGCAGCGTGCCGAGGATCGCGCCAATGGCGAGCGGCATCTCGAAGCGGAACCAGAGATAGATCAGCACGCCCATGATCGCGAGCACGACGCCGAGCGCGCCGGCCTGAACCAGCTCGCCCGAGACACGCGGCCCGACCGTCTCGACGCGGCGGAACTCATAGGTCGAGGCGAAAGCGTCGCGCGCCTTCGTCACCACGCCCTGCTGCGCCGCCTCGCCGCCCGCCTGGAGCGGAAAGCGCATCGACAATTCGGTGCCGTCGCCGAACTCCTGCACCTCCGCCTCGCCGAAGCCGAGGGCATTGGCGGTCTGACGCACTTGCGCGATCTCGATCTTGCCGCTCTTGGCCTGCATCTCGATCAAGGTGCCGCCCTTGAAGTCGATGCCGAAATTCAGGCCGACCGTCAGGAAGAGCGCCAGCACCAGAATCGAATAGGCGGCCGAGATCGGATAGCTGAACCGGCGGAACCAGACGAATTTGAAGCGGGTATTGTCGGGAACGATACGAAGCAGGCGCATGGCCAATCTCCTGGAGCTTGGGCTGCGTCAGAACGGGAGGTGCTTGGGCTTGGCCCAGCGATACCAGACGGCGATCAGCATCCGAGTCAGCGTCACCGCCGTGATGACGGTGGTGAGGATGCCGAGGATGAACACCACGGCGAAGCCGCGCACCGGGCCGGAGCCGAGCGAGAACAGCGCCACGGCCGCGATCAGCATGGTGACGTTCGAGTCGATGATCGTCGCGAAGGCGCGCTGGAAGCCGGCCTCGAGCGCCGAGACGAGGCTGCGGCCCTGATGCTCCTCCTCCCGCATGCGTTCATAGATCAGCACGTTCGAATCGACGGCCGTGCCGATGGTGAGCACGATGCCGGCGATGCCGGGCAGCGTCATCGTCGCCCCGATCAGCGACATCAGGCCGAAGATCAGGCAGACATGGACGAAGAGTGCGACGCTCGCGATCAGCCCGAAGATGCCGTAGGTCCCGAGCATGTAGAGCACGACGAGAACGCCGGCGATCAGCGTCGCGAGCTTGCCGGCATGGATCGAGTCGGCGCCGAGGCCCGGACCGACCGTGCGCTCCTCGACGATGGTCATCTTGGCCGGCAGCGCGCCGGCGCGCAGCAGGATCGCCAGGTTGTTGACCTGCTGGACGGTGAAGTTGCCGGAGATCTGACCCGAGCCGCCGGTGATCGGCGACTGAATGACCGGCGACGAGATCACCTTGTTGTCGAGCACGATGGCGAGCGGGCGGCCGAGATTTTCGGTGGTGATCTGGCCGAAGCGCTGCGCGCCGCGGATGTTGAAGCGGAAATTCACGATCGGCTGGCCGGTGCGCGAATCGAAGGAGGGCTGCGCATCGACGAGATCGGCGCCGTCGACGACGGGCTGGCGCAGCACCGGCACGGGCTGGCCGCCGGAATCCTGCGAGGGCAGCATGTCGACATCGGTGCTGTTGGCATCGCCCAGCAGGCGGAACTCCAGCTTGGCGGTGTCGCCGAGGATTTCCTTCAGCCGCTGCGAATCCTGCAGGCCGGGCACCTGGACGAGGATGCGGTCGAGGCCCTGGCGCTGGATGTTCGGCTCGGTCGTGCCGAGCGCGTCGACGCGCCGGCGCAGCACTTCCATCGCCTGCTCGACGGCGCGGCGGATGCGCTCGTTCGAGCCGGCTTCCGTCACGGTGAGCTGGATCAGTCCGTCGGGCTGCTCGGTGATCGCGATCGACTGGTTGCCGGACGGGCCGAAGGCGCCGAGCGTGCCGACCGGCTGCGAAAGCTCTTGCAGCTTGGGCAGCACACGCGCGCGCTCGGCCGCATCGGGGATGCGCATCTGCACGCCGCGCGTCGTCGTCTGGATGCCGCCCTGGAGGCTGATGCGCTCCTCGCGCAGGATGCGGCGCGTATCGTCGCGCAACTGCGTTACCTGGCTGCGGATCAGATCGGCGCGGTCGATCTCGAGCAGGACGTGCGAGCCGCCCTGCAGGTCGAGGCCGAGCACCACCGCATGGGTCGGCAGCAGGAAGCGCGGAATCCAGGAGGGGGCATTCTCCTCGATCGACTTGCGCGTCTCCGGCGAGAACAGGTTCGGCACGGCGAGCCCGCAGCCGAAGAACAGCACGAGCAGGACGAGAATGACCTTGCGGGCCTGGAGACGAAGCATCTGCGTGAACAGCCTTGTTGTGGGGGCTGGCCTCACGAGGAGGCCAGTCGTCGTCTTGGGCGACGTCGCCTCAGTTCTTGACCGGCTCGCTCTTCGAGCGGACGTCCTGGATCATGCCGCGCACGATGCGCACCCGCACGCCTTCGGCGATCTCGGCCTCGACCTCGCCGTCGTCGACGACCTTCGACACCTTCGCGACGAGCCCGCCGGAGGTGACGATCGTATCGCCGCGACGCACGTTCTTGATCATCTCCTGATGCGCCTTGGCCCGGCGCTGCTGCGGCCGGATGATCAGGAACCACATGATGACGAAGATCAGAAGGAACGGCACCAGCTGAATCAGCATGTCGGAGCCGCCGCCGGCTCCAAGCGACTGGGCAAAAGCGGGGGTGATCACAAAAACACTCCTCTGGTGCGACGGCAACGAGCCGCCAAGCCGCAAGACACGCCGCGAAAAGACACGACAAAAGCATCGCCCGGCCGGAAAATCGCGCGGACTATAGCCAGCAATGCCGTGAAATCAATCGGACACGCCCACTCGCGCAAGCGCGCTCCTCACCTATGGGCTTGCCGCCATTCGCGCAATGCCCTTGCGCAAGATCGCACAACGCGGTTTAGCTAGGCACGCAACCGTACCGGACGGTACGGTACGGTTGTCAGCCAAACCATGAAGGCGCATGCCAGATGACCGACAAGACCACCGAGAAGACCATCGACCAGACCGCCACCGAGACGCTCGCGACCCTGCTGCGGATCGCTTCCGCGCTGGAGCGCATCGCCCCCCTCCCGCGCAAGCCGATCGACCTTGCGGCGGCGGACGCCTTCGTCTGGCACGCGGCGGGCTCGGAGCTCGTGCCGGTGCCGAAGGTCAACCGCGTCGCCCTGTCCCTGCTGCGCGGCGTCGATCGCGTCCGCGACACGCTGGCCGAGAACACCGAGCGTTTCGCCCGCGGCCTGCCCGCCAACAACGTCCTGCTCTGGGGCGCGCGCGGCATGGGCAAGTCCTCGCTGGTCAAGGCGGTCCATGCCGACACCAACCAGCACCTCGCCAAGGGCGAACGGCCGCTGAAGCTGATCGAGATCCACCGCGAGGACATCGAGAGCCTGCCCGCCTTGATGAGCCAGCTCCGCAGCGATCCGCACCGCGCCATCGTCTTCTGCGACGATCTGTCCTTCGACGGCGACGACACCTCCTACAAATCGCTCAAGGCTGCGCTCGATGGCGGCGTCGAGGGGCGGCCCGAGAACGTCGTGTTCTACGCGACCTCGAATCGCCGCCACCTGCTGCCGCGCGACATGATGGACAATGAGCGCGCGACCTCGATCAATCCCGGCGAGGCGATCGAGGAGAAGGTCTCGCTCTCCGACCGCTTCGGCCTCTGGCTCGGCTTCCACAAATGCAGCCAGGACGAATATCTCGCGATGATCGACGGCTATGTCGCCCATTTCGGGCTCACCGTCACCCCGGAGGAGTTGCGCCGCGACGCGCTCGAATGGGCGACGACGCGCGGCTCCCGCTCCGGCCGCACCGCCTGGCAATACATCCAGGATCTTGCCGGCCGGCTCGGAAAGAAGCTGGAGGGGTGAAGCTCGAACGTGATGGTCGGGCCTGTCCCGGCCATCCACGTCTTCATCGACGCAGCGCACTGCTCAGGATCTGGATGCTCACCACAGGAGCGAGCATGACGGTATCCGAAAAAGCAAACAAAACGGGGCGCCTCTTCTGGAGGCGCCCCGTTCCGTATTCGATCGGCGGGGTCTCGCGGGTACCGATCGAAGGCTGAAGCCGGATTTGGGCAGCTTCGATCAGTTGTTCAGATAAGGCGTCGGATCGACCGGGGTCGAACCCTTGCGCAGCTCGAAGTGCAGCTGCGGCGACGAGACGTTGCCGGTCTGGCCGGAGCTGGCGACGACCTGGCCCCGCTTGACCGTATCGCCGCGCTTCACCTTGAGCTCGCCATTATGGGCATAGGCCGAGACATAGCCGTTGGGGTGACGGATCAGGACCAGGTTGCCATAGCCCTTCAGCTCGCTGCCGGCATAGGCGACGGTGCCCTCCTCGGCTGCCTTGACCGGGGTGCCGTCCGGCACCGCGATGTTGATGCCCTCATTGCCACCCTTGCCGCTGAAGCCCGAGATGACGCGGCCCCGGGCCGGCCAACGGAAATCGGCCTTGTCGGCGCTCGACGTCGCCGCCTCCTGCTTCGGCAGGCTGGCGGTCGTCTTGGGCTCGGGAGCGGGCTCGGCCTTCGCGGCCGGTGCAAGCTTCTCGGTCGCCGGAGCGCTGGCGACGGCGACGGGCTTCGTCGACTCGACCGCCGGCGTCGCAACCTTGGGCTGGCGGAGCTGCGCCGGGGCTGCCGCAGGCTTGGCCTCGGCGACGGCGGCCTTGCGGGCCT
The DNA here is from genome assembly GCF_050433265.1 of Allobosea sp. OAE752. Classification (NCBI taxonomy): domain Bacteria; kingdom Pseudomonadati; phylum Pseudomonadota; class Alphaproteobacteria; order Hyphomicrobiales; family Alloboseaceae; genus Allobosea; species Allobosea sp. OAE752. The sequence goes on along the minus strand of NZ_JBNPXO010000011.1, from coordinate 92,828 downwards.
CCGCCTTGGCCTTGGCCTCGGCAGCGAAGCGGGCACGCGATTCCTTCATCGCCTGCGCATCGGCCTCCGCCTTGGAAGCAGCCGCAGTCCTGGCTTCGGCGACCGGCTTGACCTCGGCGGCGCTACGAGCCTGCGAGCGGACCTCGGTCGCAGCCTGGCGCACCGGCGCCGCTCCCTGAACGAAGCCGCGCGACTCGGGCGTGGGGGAAGCCGCACGCCGAACCGGCTCGGCCGCGGCCGTAGCCGCTCCACTGGCATTGTAGATCGGGATCGTCAGGCGGGTGCCCGGCGCCACATTGGCATTGCTCAGCCCGTTCGCCGAGATCAGCGCCGCGCGCGGCACGCCGTAGCGGGAAGAGATCATGTCCAGCGTTTCGCCCTGGGCGAGCACGATCGGCGTGCCGCCCTGCGCGGTCCAGCCAGCGGCGCTGCCCCCGACAGGCTGCGCCGACGGAGCGGCCGCGACCGGAGCGACCGGCGCCGGCCGCATTGCGGCGGAGGCCTGCGGCGGCGGCAGCGACTGCGAGCGCACGACCGGAGAAGACGGCACCGGCTGCAAAGCGCCGGAGCTGGAGCCGATCGAACCGGTGGTCACCGGGTCGCGCACAGGCGCGGCCTGCGCCGTCCTGAACGGATTGTCGAAGGGAGTCTCGGTGAAGCGCATCGTATCCGACGAGCAGGCGCTGACACCGAGGGCAAGCAGACAGACCGTCGAAAGACGGCAAAGGAGACGGGATTTGACCGTTCCGGCTTGGCTACGCATGGACAGAGTACTCGCGAACGACGCAACTCGATGAAGGCCATTAAAGTCCCGTTCAGGTTACGAAAGCGTTTCTCTCGCGAGTCCCGATTCACCTTTTTCGATTTTTTGCCGGCGTGGCCGCGGTCCGGCGGGAAAGCCGTCAAAGGGCCTGCGAGCGGCCCGGAATCAGCGGCGGCAGCCGCAGGATCGGCCCCGTCGCGTAATCGAACTGGCAGTCACTGAGGCGGGTCACCACCACGCGCCGCGCCACGCCTTCGACGCGCAGCGCCCCGACCAGCCGGCCGCCGGGCGAAAGCCGCATCAGCAGGGCCTCCGGAACGGAATGCGTCACGCCATTGACGAGGATGCGGTCGAACTGGCCCAGCGTGCGATCGGGCTGGAAGCCATCGGCGTGGCGCAGATCCACCACCTTGCCGAAACCGCTGCCGGAGACGCGCTCATGCGCAGCGAGCGCCAGTGAGCGATAGCGCTCGAGCGAGACGACCTCGCCGCCGAGAGCGGCGAGAAGCGCCGTGACATAGCCCGAGCCGGTTCCGACCTCGAGCACGCGCGCGCCTGCCTGCAGGTCGAGCGCGCCGATCAGATTCGCGACCGTATGCGGCGCCGTCATCGTCTGGCCGCAGGGCAGCGGCACCGAGACGTCCTGCCGCGCGAGATCGGCGAAGCGGGCCGGCGCGAAGCGGTCGCGCGGCACGCGCTCCATCGCCCGCAGCAGCGCAAGATCGCGCACACCCCGCGCCCTGAGCGACAGGAGAAAGGCGACGGTGCGCTCGCCCTCGCTGGCCGGCACCTCCTCCCCCATCTCTGCCCTCCCCTCAGCCTTCCCGAATCGCCTCAGGCGAAGACCTGCGCGAAGCGCGTCAGCGTCGGCTCATGGGTCAGGTCGAGTTCCAGCGGCGTCACCGAGATGCGGTTCTCGGCCATGGCGCGCAGATCCGTGCCGTTGGCCGGCTCCTTGCGGCTGCGCTGGAAGGCGATCCAGTAATAGGGATTGCCGCGCCCGTCCTTGCGGGGCTCGAGCTTGACCAGCTCCTGGTCGCGCCGGCCCTGCACCGTGACGGAGACGCCCTGCACCTCGCCCGGCCCCGCATTGGGGAAGTTGAGGTTGAACAGCACGCCCTCGGGAATCCCCTCCTCCAGCAAGCGGCGGATGATGCCCGGCGCATGATGCTCGGCGCAGTCCCAGCGGATATTGTTGCGGTCGCCCGGCGTATAGGCCTGGCTGATCGCGATCGAGGGGATGCCGAGCAGCGTGCCCTCCATCGCCGCGGCGATAGTGCCGGAATAGGTGACGTCCTCGGCGACGTTCGAGCCGCGATTGACGCCCGAGAGCACGAGGTCGGGCCGCACCTCGGTCATGACCGAGCGCACCGCCATGATGACGCAGTCGGTCGGCGTGCCCGCCACGGCGAAGCGCTTCTCGCTGATCTGACGCAGCCTCAGCGGATTCGACAGCGACAGCGAATGGGCGACGCCGGACTGGTCGCTCTCCGGCGCCACCACCCAGACATCGTCGGAGAGCTGATGCGCGATACGCTCCAGCACTTCCAGCCCCTCGGCATGGATGCCGTCATCGTTGGTGACGAGGATTCGCATCTCAGGCTGCCTTCTCGATCCGCGTCACGCCGCGCATATAGGGCACCAGCAGGTCCGGCACGGTGATCGAGCCGTCGGAATTCTGGTAGTTCTCCATCACCGCGATCAGCGCGCGGCCGACCGCCGTGCCCGAGCCGTTGAGGGTGTGCACGAAGAACGGGCCCTTGCCGTCCTTGGTCTTGTAGCGCGCATTCATGCGCCGCGCCTGGAAATCGCCGCAGACCGAGCAGGACGAGATCTCGCGATAGGTCTTCTGCCCGGGCAGCCAGACCTCGATGTCGTAGGTCTTCTGCGAGGCGAAGCCCATATCGCCGGTGCACAAGGTCATCACGCGATAATGCAGGTCGAGCTTCTTCAGCACGGCCTCGGCGCAGGCAAGCATGCGCTCATGCTCCTCGCGCGATTTTTCGGGCGTGGTGATCGAAACGAGCTCGACCTTCTCGAACTGGTGCTGGCGCAGCATGCCGCGCGTGTCGCGACCGGCGGAACCGGCTTCGGCGCGGAAGCAGGGCGTGAGCGCGGTATAGCGCAGCGGGAGTTCCTCCTCTGAGAGGATTGATTCCCTTGCCAGGTTGGTCAGCGGCACCTCGGCGGTAGGGATGAGCCAGCGACGGGCAATTTGATCTCGAACCGCCAACAATTCTCTATTTGAAACGAGATTGTCAAAAAGATTTACCCATCCACCTGCACTTGGGATTTTAACTTGTATTGTACGAATCTCTTGACCGTCACGGTCAATACCGTAGCCACTCAGACGAATTTCTACACTATCCGATATATTTCCAATTTTGGCACGAAGGACATCGTCCAAACTTGTTGTTGCGCTCTTTTGGAAAATTTCGTTCAAAGACCCCGTTAAATTCTGCGTAGCAAGAAACTGATCTTCTTCAAATTTTGGCAGTTGAGCAGTACCAAACATAACATCGTCGCGCACCAGCAGCGGCGGATTCACCTCGGTATAGCCGTGCTCCTCCGTGTGCGTGTCGAGCATGAACTGCCCGATCGCCCGCGACAGCCGCGCGATCTGCTTTTCCAGCACGACGAAGCGCGCGCCCGAGAGCTTGGCCGCCTTCTCGAAATCCATCTGGCCGAGCGCCTCGCCCAGCTCGAAATGCTGCTTGGGATCGTTCACGCCCTTGAGCAGCCCGCGCTCCTCCGGTTTCACGCCATGGACATGCAGCACGACATTGTCGTGCTCGTCCGCGCCATCGGGCACGTCGTCGAAGGGGATGTTCGGGATCGCGGCGAGCTTCTCGTCGAGCGCGTCCTTGGCGGCCTTCTCCTGCGCCTCCAGCGTCGGCTGCTCTTCCTTCAGCGCCGCGACCTCGGCCTTCAGCTTGTCGGCGAGCGCGACATCCTTCGCGCCCATCGCCTTGCCGATTTCCTTGGAGAGCGCATTGCGGCGCTCCTGCGTGGCCTGCGCTTTGGCGATCGACGAGCGGCGCACATCGTCGAGTTCGAGCAGCGAGGACGACAGCGGCGCCAGGCCTCTGCGTTCAAGCCCCTTGTCGAACGCCGCGGCGTTCTCGCGAATCCATCTGATGTCGTACATCGTCGTCCGGCCATGCCATCGCTGCGGAATGCAGCGTTGGATGCTCTAGACCGGGATCGCGCGCGAGGGAACCACCGACATCGGCATTCGGCGCCCCGATCACGTCATGGTCGGGCTTGTCCCGACCATCCACGTCTTCGTTCGGAAGCAGCGGCGTTCAAGACGCGGATGCTTGCCACAAGGGCGAGCATGACGACAGCACCCTACTCCGCGTCCTCGGCTGCCTTCGCGGCCTCGCCCTTCTTCTCCACGCGGCGCACCGAGAAGATCGAAAGCTCGTAGAGCAGCAGCATCGGCACGGCGAGCATGAGCTGCGAGATCACGTCCGGCGGCGTCAGAACCGCCGCGACGATGAACACGAAGACGATGGCGTAACGGCGCTTGTCCTTCAGGAACTGCGAATCGATGATCCCCGCCTGCCCCAGCAGCGTTAGGATCACCGGAAGCTGGAAGGCGATGCCGAAGGCGAAGATCAGCGTCATGATCAGCGAGAGATATTCGCTCACCTTCGGCAGGAGCGCGATGCCGGCCTGCGTCTCGGTCGCCGCCTGCTGCATGCCGAGCGAGAACTTCATCAGCACCGGCATGGCGAAGAAGAAGACCAGCAGCGCGCCGAGCGTGAAGAACACCGGCGTCGCCACGAGATAGGGCGCGAAGGCGGCCTTCTCATTCTTGTAGAGGCCGGGCGCGACGAATTTGTAGATCTGCGTCGCGATCACCGGGAAGGCGAAGAAACCGGCGCCGAAGGCCGCCACCTTGATATGGGTGAAGAGCAATTCGAGCGGGCCCGTATAGATGAGCTGCGCATTGGCTGCGCTCCCCGCCGCCCAGACATAGGGCTTCACCAGGATGTTGTAGATCTGCGTCGAGAAGCCGAAGCAGATGAAGAACATGATCAGGAAGGCGATCAGCGACTTGATCAGCCGCGAGCGCAATTCGATCAGATGGTCGAGAAGCGGCGCGCGCGAGGCCTCGATCTCGTCTTCGCCCTCGCGAGGATTGGCGACGCTCATGCGGAAGTCTCCTCGCCCTTCGCCGTCTTCGTCTTACGCTTGCGGGCAGGCTTGGCCGGCTCCGCCGCGGTCGCTTCCGGCAAGGGCGTGTCCGGCTCTGCCGGCGCCACGGCCGCGATCGGCTTGACGCGCCGCGCGCGGGCCGGCTTGGGCTCAGCGCCATTCGTCTTCGCGGCGGGCTCGACGGCTTCCGCTGCCGGAGCGGCAGCGACAGGCGCAACCTCTTCGGGCTTTTCTTCCGGTTTGGCCTTGCGAACTCGCTTCGGCTTGGCGGCCGGCGTCTCGGCGGCAATCTCCACCGGCGGCAGCTCGGGAGCCGGCATCGCGGCGAGCTTGGCTTCCGCCTCCTTCAGCGCGGCCGTATCGGGCTTGGCCACATCGCCGGCCGTTCCGGAAGCCGAAAAATCCTTCGGCTCCTCAATCGGCTTGTAGTCCGTATGGGTGTTGAGCGAGCTCGACACGCTGCCGCCGACATCCTCGACCTGCTTCTTCAGGTCGGCGAGCTCGGCCTCGCGCATGGCCTCGTTGAACTGGCCCTGGAATTCGGCCGCCATGCGCCGGACCTTGCCGATCGTCTGGCCGACCGTGCGCAGGACTTTCGGCAGATCCTTTGGACCGATCACGACGAGCGCGACCGCCCCGATCAGCACCATTTCGCTCCAGGCGATGTCGAACATCGACGGCTCTTCCTATCGGCGCGCTCGCCGTTCGGCCACAGGGCCGAACGGTCGGGCCGCGCGCATCACCAACACCACGCCCTCGGGGCGCGCGCCGCGTCAGGCCTTGTGGTCGGCCTTGGCCTGCGCCTGAGCCGCCGCGTTGCTGGCCTGCGTCTGGTCGATCACCTTGGGGTCGACAGTGGTGGCGGTCGGCGTCGGCTCGTCATCCTCCGCCATGCCCTTCTTGAACGATTTGATGCCCTTGGCGACATCCCCCATCAGCTCGGACACCTTCCCGCGCCCGAACAGAAGCATCACGATGACGCCGACGACGATCCAGTGCCAAATGCTCACGCCACCCATGGCGAAACTCCTCCGAAATTGCCCCGACCGGGGCCTGTCCCCGACCAATTCTGGCCCGGTCGTTCGCTCGGCGGCGGAACCTATTGATCCGCCGCGGGAAACACAAGGACTTCGTCCGACGGAATGTCGACGCCGACCTCGTCGCCCACGCCGACCTCGTCCGACAGTGCCATGCGCGCGGTGAGCGGCCGGTCGAAGCCGTCGACGGCCACGAGCACATGATCGATCTCGCCGAGAAAGCGCCGAGCGACCAGCCGCCCCTTGAGATAGTACCCCTTCGGCACGATCCGCACCCGATGCGGCCGGATGCAGACGATCGCCTCGCTGCCTTCCGCCACGCCCTGCGCCGCGAAGCGCCCGAACGGCGTCTCGACCGTTCCGCCCGAGACCCGGCCCTCGATCTCGGTAAAATCGCAGAAAAATCGGGCGGCAAAGAGGCTGGCAGGCCGGCGGTAGAGCTCCTCCGCGGTGCCGATCTGGGCGATCCGCCCGGCGCGCATCAGCACGATGCGGTCGGCGATGCGCATCGCGTCCTCGGGGTCGTGCGTGACGATGATCGAGGTCGCGCCCGTCTCCTCCAGCAGCGCGGCGGTCTCGTCGCGCACCACGTCGCGCAGCCGCCGGTCGAGGTTGGAGAAGGGCTCGTCCATCAGCAGGACGCCGGGGCGTGGCGCAATGGCGCGCGCCAGCGCGACACGCTGCTGCTCGCCGCCCGAGAGCATATGCGGATAGGAGCCGGCCAGATGCTCGAGCCCGACGCGCGCCAGCGCCCGCAGCGCCGTGGCGTCGGCGGCGCTTCCCGACCGGTCGCGCAGCCCGAAGCGAACGTTCTCCCGCACGCTCAGATGCGGAAACAGCGCATAGTCCTGAAAGACGAAGCCGATGCCGCGATGTTCCGGCTCGACGAAGGCGGTGGGCGACGAAACATCACGCCCTTCCAGCAGCACCCGCCCCGCGCTCGGGCGCTCTACTCCGGCCGCGAGCCTCAGCAGCGTCGTCTTGCCGCAGCCAGACTGGCCGAGCAGCGCGACGATTTCCCCGGGTCGAACCGAGAGGGACACGTCCGACAACGCCGTCACCGTGCCGAAGCGCTGGGTCACGCCATCGAATCCGAGCGTCATCGGGATCGCGGCTCCCGCCGTCCCGCGCCGGCCCCAGCCGAGCCAGCTTCTCGCAGTTTCGCTTCCCGCCAATCCTTGTCCTCTCAGCAAATGGGCCGTCATCCCGGGCAGAGCGATGCCTAGACCTAGACCCGGGATCCATGTCTGAACCGATCCAGGTAAGCTTCAGGCATGGATCCCGGATCGGCGCCGCCAGAGGCGGCTTGTCCGTGATGACCAGCGAGGAGAGCCGAGTGTTCGCCCTCACTCCTGTTGCGGGCCGCCCTCGCCGTCGTCAAGCGGGCTGAACAGATCGCCGAGCGGATCCTCGTCGTCGCGTAAGGACGGATCGTCATCGGGAACCGGCACGGTGAGGTCGCGCGTCAGCCGGCCCTCGATGAAGCCCGCCCCCTTCAATTCGTCGAGCCCCGGCAGGTCGTCGATGCGGTCGAGCCCGAAATGATCGAGAAAGCCGCGTGTCGTGCCATAGGTCACCGGCCGGCCCGGCGAGCGCCGCCGCCCGCGCAATCGCACCCAGCCAGCCTCGAGCAGGATGTCGAGCGTGCCCTTGGCGGTGGCGACGCCGCGGATCTCCTCGATCTCGGCGCGCGTCACCGGCTGGTGGTAGGCGATGATCGCCAGCACTTCGAGGGCCGCCCGCGACAGCTTGCGCGGCGGCTCGGCCTCGGCGGCGAGCAGATAACCGAGATCGGACGCCGTCCTGAAAGCCCAGCCGCCGGCGACCTGCCGCAGATTGACGCCGCGCGCCGCGTAGAACGCGACGAGACGGGCCAGGACCTGCCCGATATCGATTCCCGCCGGCACCGAGCGGCTGAGTTCCTCCTCCGACAGCGGCGCCGCGGAGGCAAAGAGCAACGCCTCGACGATGCGCAGCGCCTGCGCGAAGGCTTCCGCCCCGCCGCCATCCTCCTCGTCGCGCGTCTCGGCCATCGCCGCCGTCATGAGGCGTCCTGTCCGACGAAGGGCAAGGCCGGTGGCCGCGCCGAGCGGCGGCGGACATGGATGGGCGCGAAGGCGTCGTCCTGCCGGATGTCGAGCATGCCTTCCCGCACCATCTCCAGCATGGCTGAGAGTGCTGACGCCCTGACAGTCGCCCTCATCTCACCCACCGGCAGCCCATGCGCCTGCATGTAGCGCGTCAGATAGGGGTCGATATCGGTCCAGTCCCCCGCTTCGCCGACGAGTTTCTGCAATGCCTCGCGCGCCTCGACCAGCGACCAGACGACGCGATGGCCGACCGAGATATGCCCCTGCACCCGCTTCTGCCGCTGATGCGCATAGGCGGCGAGCAGATCGTAGAGCTCCGCCTCCCAGACCGGCCGGGCCCCCGCGACGATCTCCTCCGGGGCACCGCGCGCGAAGAAATCCTGCCCGAGCCGGTCGCGCGAGGCGAGCTTGTTGGCCGCGGCGCGGATCGCTTCCAGCCGGCGCAGACGCAAGGCGAGCGCGGTGGCGAGATCGGCCGCGCTCGGCTCCTCGCCCCTCGGCGGCTCGGGCAGCAGCAGGCGCGACTTGAGATAGGCGAGCCATGCCGCCATCACGAGATAATCGGCCGCCAGTTCCAGCCTCAAGGCCCGCGCCTCCTCGACGAAGGTGAGGTACTGCTCAGCCAGCGCCAGGATGGAGATGCGGTGCAGGTCGACCTTCTGGCGGCGCGCGAGATCGAGCAGCAGGTCGAGCGGCCCTTCATAGCCGTCGACATCGACGACAAGCGCAGGCTCGTCCTCGCGCCGCGCGCGATCTTCCGCGAATGGCAAATCGGCCGTCATGCTGGCCTGCCCTCACCCGCCTTGCCCATCTCTCGCCGTCACCCCGGACGCAGCGAAGCGAATATCCGGGATGGCATGCGGGAAGATGTGATCAACCCCGTGGGACAGATTCGGCTTTTCAGCCGTCCAGCGCAAGGGCGCCGGCAACCTCGACGCGCGCGGCGGTGACATCGAGAGGCTCGGGCTCGTGGCGGATGCGGCCGAGCGCAGCGGCAGCCCGACGCGCGCGCGCGCCGGTCATCTCCGGCACCGCCCCGGCGATGGCGACCATCTCCTCCATGATGCCGTGGCAATGCAGCACGACGTCGACCCCGGCGCGGATGGCGGCCCGGGCCTTCGCCTCGAACGTGCCGGAGAGTGCCTTCATCGAGATGTCGTCGGTCATGATCAGCCCGTCGAAGCCGATCTCCTCGCGCATGATCCCGCGCACGATCTTCCGCGACACGGTGGCCGGGTGCTTCGGATCGAGCGCAGTGAAGACCACATGCGCCGTCATTGCCAGCGGCATGTCGGCGAGATGGCGGAACGGCCGGAAATCATGCGCCCTGAGCTCGTCGAGCGTCGCATCCACCACCGGCAGGTCGTGGTGGCTATCCGCCCGCGCCCGGCCATGGCCGGGCATGTGCTTGACGACCGGCAGCACGCCGCCGGCGAGAAGCCCCTCCGCCGCCGCCCGGCCGAGGCGCGCCACCTGATCCGGCTCATAGGCATAGGCGCGGTCACCGATGACGTCGTGGCTGCCGGCGACCGGCACGTCGAGCACCGGAAGGCAGTCGACATCGATGCCGACACTTTTCAGGTCATGCGCCATCAGTCGCGCCGAAAGCCGCACGATCTCGCGCTGGCGCACCGCATCGTTGATGGTCAGGAAGGCCCGCGCCGACGCGTATTTCGGCCAGTTCGGCGGCCCCATGCGCTGCACGCGGCCGCCTTCCTGATCGATCAGGATCGGCGCCTTCCAGCCGACGGTCTCGCGCATCTCGGCCGTCAAGGCCGCGACCTGCTCGGGCGACTGCGTGTTGCGCCGGAACAGGATGAAGCCCCAGGGACGGGCATCACGGAAGAAGGCGCGCTCGTCGGGCGTGAGGCTTGTGCCGAGGCAGCCGGCGATGAAGGCGCGCGAGGTCATGGCACCGGGTTAGAAACTGGCGCGGGCGCGGTCAAGCACCACGCGTCCCCTCCCCCGCTTGCGGCGGGGAGGGAACGGCGGAGTGCCGACCGCCTCACTTGATCTGTTGGAAGTTCTGCGCGTTGAAGGCGTCGAAGGGCAGCTCCGCGATGCGGAACCAGAGCTGCTCCTTCTTCCAATAGGGCAGGAAGGAATCGTAGAAGGTCTTGAACTGCGGGTTGCTGGCGGCGAGCTCCGCATACATGGCGAAGGCCTCCTTATAGGCGGCCGCCATCACCTCCTGCGGGAAGGCGCGCAGCTCGGCCCCGGTGCCGACCAGCCGCACCAGCGCATCCGGGTTGCCGTGATCGTATTTGGCGACGCAGAGCGCGTTGGCCTCGGCGCAGGCCGCCTCGAGAATCGCCTTGTAGGACGCCGGCAGCGCGTTCCACTTATCGAGGTTAGCGATGAAGCTGACGTTGGCGTTGCCCTCCCAGAAACCGGGATAGTAGTAATATTTCGCCACCCGGACGAAGCCGAGCTTCTCGTCGTCGAACGGCCCGGAGAACTCGACCGCGTCGAGCGTGCCGCGCTCCAGCGCCGGATAGATGTCGGCCCCGCCGATGGTCTGCGGCACCACGCCGAGCCGCGCCATGATCCGCCCGCCGAGCCCGGCGATGCGGAACTTCAGCCCCTTCAGATCCTCGAGCGTCTTGATCTCCTTGCGGAACCAGCCGCCCATCTGCGCGCCGGTGTTTCCCGAGGGGATCGTGTAGCAGTTATAGGTCTTCATGAAGGCGCGGCAGAGCTCGAGCCCGCCGCCCTGATAGAGCCAGGCGTTCTGCTGGCGGGTGTTGAAGCCGAAGGGCAGCGAGGTCTCGAAGGCGAAGGCCGGATCCTTGCCGATATAGAAGCTCGACAGCGTGTGGCTGCATTCGACCGTGCCGTTCTGCACCGCGTCGAGCGCCTGCAGCGCCGGCACGATCTCGCCCGGCGCGAAGACCTGGATCTGGAAATTGTTGTCGGTCGCCTCCGCCACGCGCTTGGCGACATGGGTCGAGATTCCATAGAGCGTGTCGAGGCTCTTGGGATAGCTTGAGGTCAACCGCCAGCTGATCTTGGGCTGAGACTGCGCGAGCGCCGGCGCCGCGATGGCGGCGCTGCCGGCGGCGCCCACACCGGCGACCTTGACGAAGTTGCGACGATCCATGGGTATCCTCCAGCTGGTGCTTTGCGTCGCGCCGGCGGCACGCGGCCTTCCGACGCATCGTTGATTGTTGTCAGCTAAGTCGCATGCGCCTTCGGGCGCGACAAGTATGCCCGGCGCCATGCCTGCTCGCACGAAAAGCGCAGGCGGCCGGAGCATGGACGCAGCGAGACGGCCAAACAAAAGGGCAGCGCCCGAAGGCGCTGCCCTTTCATGGCGAGACGAGGCTGTCTCAGTTCTTGGCGATGAAGCACTGACCGCCCGCGGCCTGAAGCGCCGAGCACATCGAGGTGGCGTCATCGCGGGAATAAGGCCCGACGCGCAGGCGATAGACCGTCTTGCCGCCAGCGAGCTCCGTCTTGCGGACGATCGGCGACTGACCGCCGAGCTGCTGCGGATATTTGCGCTGCAGCGCCGCGAAGGTCGCCCGCGCCTCCTGCTCACTGCCCGGCGCCCCGAGCTGGACCACGAAATCGCCGGTTCCGGCGCGGATCGCGGCGTTGGCGGGAGCCGGCGTCGGAGCGGCAGGCGCTGCGCTGGCGAGGCGGGTCGGAGCGGCGGGCGTGGTCGCGGCCGGCGGTGTCGTCGCGCGCTCCTGCGGCTTCGGCGCAGCCGGCGGCGGCACGGCGGCCGCGATCGGCAGATTCGCACTGGCCGGGCTGCCCGCGATCGAGCGGCTCGGCGCCGAGCCGGTCGCGATCGGGCGGTTGCCATTGGCGTCGGCAGCGGCCGCCTGCGCCGGCGAGCCGTCGGGACGGATCGAGACGGTGCGGACCTTGCGCGGCTCGCCGAGGCCCGGCACCGGCGGCATCGGGGTCAAGGCGGGCTCGGGCATCACGATGCTGCGCTCGGCGCCGCTGGGCGCCGGAGCGGTGACGGTTTCGCTCGAAGCGGTGCCCGGTCCGGGCAGAACCACCCGCGAGGGCATCGAGCGGGCCGCTTGCTGGATGTCGACCGGCTGCTCCTGGCTGTCGACGAGCTTGGTCTTGCCCTGCGGGTCTTCGGCGGAGCGCTCGTAGATCTGCTTGTTCTGGTTCGGAATTTCCCGGCCGCCCGGATTGGCGGGCTCGACCTTGACCGGGCCGCTATCGGCCGCGATCACCGGCGGCGCGCCGCTCTTCGAAGACGAGCCGCCGCGCAGCAGCATGGTTCCGCCGACGCCGATGACGCCAATGGCGATCACCGCAGCCGCCGCCCAGAGGCCCTTGCGAGAGCGCCGGGGCTCGAGATCGGGCAGGTCGTCTTCGGCATATTGAGGATGGTAGGTCTGCTGCCGCGCATCGAAGCCCTGGTCCGAAGCCTCGGCGTCATAGGCGGGTTCCTGCTGATAGACCGGGGCCCGGTAGAAGCCCTGCTCCTCGTCAAGGTCGCGCGCGGCTGGCGCCCCTTGGGCCGGCACCGGCCGGGAATAGGCGGCCGGCTCGGGATGAGCGTAATCCTGCTCCGCGGGCTCGTCGTCGTATTGATAGTGTTGCCGGGGCTGAACCGGCGCGGCCGCGGGCTTGCGCTCGGGCTCGGTCCGGCGCAACAGGGCCTCGAACTCGTCGAGGGCGCCGCGCATCTCGGCCGGCGGCTCGGCGACGGGCAAAGGAGCCTGCGCCGCACGCGGCGGCACATAGACGGGCTGCTGCGGCACCACAGCGAAGCTGGGCTCCTGGCGCGTCGCCGGCGCAGCAGGCTGCTGCCTGCGCTCGGTGAAGATGTCCTTGAGCGGATCGTCCTGACTGACGATACGGGTCAGCTCCGCCAGCGGATCGGGCGAGTGCGCGGGGCGCTGCGCCTGCCCTGCCCCCCGAAGCTGGCGCTCGAGATCCTCGAGATCGAGCGCGAAACGATTCCTAGCTGGCTCACTCATGGTACGATCCATTCCAGCACAAGCCGCTTCCCCCTATGGAAGAACCGGGAACTCTGTGCGGTCAACCTGACCTTGTGCGCGCCGCCGGAATAGTGCCCCGTCAGCGCATCTCTTCCGGCGCCGCAACTCCGGCGACAGCCAGACCGGAAGCAAGGACGCTGCGCACCGCATGTACGAACGCCAATCTCGCCAAGGTCGACTTTCGATCAGTTTGATTAACGAACCGTAATTGCGGCGAGTCTTTGCCCTTGTTCCAGAGAGAATGGAACGCGCTCGCCAGTTCATGCACGAAGAATGCCACGCGATGCGGCTCGTGGGCCGTGGCCGCGCCTTCGATGATCCGCGGATAGGCGGCGATCATCTTCACGATGCCGACCTCGGCCTCATCCACCAGAATCGACAGATCCGCCTGCGACAATGCAGCGGGGGACAGGTCGAGATCGGGGAACGCCTCGCGGGCCTGCCGGAAGATCGAGGCGCAGCGCGCATGGGCATACTGGACATAGAAGACGGGATTGTCCTTCGACTGCTCGACCACTTTCGCAAGATCGAAGTCCAGTGTCGCGTCGTTCTTGCGGAAGATCATCATGAAGCGCACCGCGTCGCGGCCGACCTCGTCGATGACCTCGCGCAGCGTGACGAAGTCGCCGGAGCGCTTCGACATGCGCACCTGCTCGCCATTGCGCAGCAGCCTGACGAGCTGGCAGAGCTTGACGTCGAGCGAGCCCTCCCCGTTGGTCACGGCCTTCACCGCGGCCTGCATCCGCTTGACGTAGCCGCCATGGTCGGCGCCCCAGACGTCGATCATCTCGGCAAAGCCGCGCGTGAACTTCGAGCGGTGATAGGCGATGTCGTTGGCGAAATAGGTATAGCTGCCGTCCGACTTGAGCAGCGGCCGGTCGACATCGTCGCCGAACTGCGTGGCGCGGAACAGCGTCTGCTCGCGATCCTCCCAGTCCTCGTCCTTCTGGCCCTTGGGCGGCGGCAGGCGGCCTTCATAGACCAGGTCGCGCGCGCGCAGATCCTCGATCGTCTCAGCGACGGCATCCTTGTTGCCGTCGACGGCCTGCAGCGAGCGCTCCGAGAAGAAGACGTCGTGGACGACGCCGAGCGCGGCGAGATCGTCGCGGATCATCGCCATCATGCCGTCGATGGCGGCCTGCCGGACGAGCGGCAGCCACTCGCTCTCGGATTTGTCCTTCAGCGCCGGACCGTACTGCTTCGCCAGCGTCTCGCCGACCGATTTGAGGTAGTCGCCCGGATAGAGCCCCTCGGGAATCGCCCCGATATCCTCGCCCAGCGCCTCGCGATAACGCAGGAAGGCCGAGCGGGCGAGCACGTCGACCTGCGCGCCGGCATCGTTGATGTAGTATTCGCGCGTCACGTCATGGCCGGCGAAGGCGAGCAGGCGGGCGAGCGCGTCGCCGAACACCGCGCCGCGGCCATGGCCGACATGCATCGGCCCGGTCGGATTGGCCGAGACGTATTCGACATTGATCTTCGGCGCAGGCTTGCCCCTGCCGCGGCCATAGTCGAGCCCCGTCTCGATCGCGGATTTCAGGATCGCAGTGAACACCGCCGGCTGCAGCGTCAGATTGATGAAGCCCGGCCCGGCGATCTCGGCCTTGGCGATCTCGGGATCGCGCGACAACTCCTCGACCAGCAACGCGGCCAGCGCGCGCGGATTGGTGCCGGCCTCCTTGGCGAGCACCATCGCGGCGTTGGTGGCGAGGTCGCCATGCGCCGGGTCCTTGGTCGGCTCGACCACGACACGCCCGAGATTGAGCCCGGCGGGAAGCGCGCTTCGCTCAGCAAGCGCCCAGAGCGCGGCGTGAAGGCGAGCGGAATAGGTCTCGAACAGGTTCATCGTGGTCATCTTGTCGGCAGGAAACTTCCGAGCCCTCATCCTGAGAAGCGTTTCTGCGAAGCGCGTCTCGAAGGATGATCCAGGAGGCTCCGGAAACCGCTGGAGCATCCTTCGAGACGCGGCCTTCGGCCGCTCCTCAGGATGAGGGCTCACCAAGCTCGAACATTTTTGTACGGCCGCCCGGCCCTATCGCAGCGAGGGGGTGACGTCAAACAGGCGGCGATGCTCGTCGAGCGCGTACCAGTCGGTCATGCCGGCGATGTAGTCGGCGATGCGGCGCATGCGGCGATGCTCGTCGAGCCCGTCGCAACCCGCCGCCCACTCCTGCGGCATCGCCAAGGGATCGGCGCTGAAGCGCGCAAACAGCTCCCGCACCACCTGCGCGGCCTGGGCGCGGATCGGCGCGATGCGCGGATGACGGTACATATTGGGATAGAGAAAGCCCTTGATGTCCCGGTCGGCCGCCTCGATCGCCGCCGAGAAGGCGACGACCGGCTGCCCTGCCCGCCTGATCGCATCGGCCTCAGTGGGCGCGAGCGCCTCGAGCCGCCGCTGCGATTCTGCGATCACATCCTCGACGAAGCGGGTGATGACGCGCCTGACGAGCTCATTGGTCAGGCGCGCTTTTTCGAGCCCCGGATGCAGCCGCTCGATCTCGTCGAGCAGCCCGGCCAGGAACGGCACCGAGCGCAGGGCGGCATGGCCGAACAGCCCGGCCCGCAAGCCATCGTCGATGTCGTGGGCGTTGTAGGCGATGTCGTCGGCGAGCGCGGCGGCCTGCGCTTCGGCCGACGCATAGCTGTCTAGCCAGAGATCCTGCCGATGCTGGTATTCGACGATCGCCGCCGGAATGCCGGTTTTGGCGTAGCGCGCCGTCGGCTTCCCTTCGGCGTCGAGCAGCGGGCCGTTGTGCTTGACCAGCCCTTCCAGCGTCTCCCAGCTCAGGTTGAGCCCGTCGAAATCGGCATAGCGTTGCTCGAGCCGGGTCACGATCCTCAGCGTCTGGGCGTTGTGGTCGAAACCGCCGAACCCCGCCATGCATTCGTCGAGCGCATCCTCGCCGGTATGGCCGAAGGGCGTGTGGCCGAGGTCATGGGCCAGCGCCAGCGCCTCGGCCAGATCCTCGTCGAGACCAAGCGCACGCGCCAGCGCCCGGGCGATCTGCGCCACCTCGATCGTGTGGGTCAGCCGCGTGCGGTAATGGTCGCCCTCATGCGAGACGAAGACCTGCGTCTTGTGCTTGAGCCGCCGGAAGGCGGTCGAATGGATGATGCGGTCGCGATCGCGCTGGAATTCGCCCCGCGTCGCCGAGGCGGGCTCACCGACGAGCCGGCCGCGGCTCATGCTGGAGCGGCACGCATAAGGAGCGCGCCAGCGCTCACCGGGCTCAGCGCCCGCTGAGAAGACCGATGTCGGGATGTGCGGATGCGGCATGGCAGCCTCGTCGCCGCCCCGTGCTTGTAGAGGCGCTGCCGGGCCATTACCTTTACGGACAACCAGGGTGCAAGGAACATCTGCCCATGTCGACCGATCTTGCGGTCAACCCGCGCGGCATCGCGGTGACGGCAAACGCCGCGAAACGGATTCTCTCGGTGATGGCAAAGGAGCCGCCGGGCGCGATGCTGCGCGTCAGCGTCGCCGGCGGCGGCTGCTCCGGCTTCCAATATGTCTTCGATATCGAGGAGAAGAAGGCGCCCGACGATCTCGTCATCGAGCGCGATGGCGCGACCGTGGTGATCGACGAAACCTCGCTCGACCTGCTCGAAGGCTGCACCATCGACTTCGTCGACGACCTGATCGGCCAGTCCTTCCGGATCACCAATCCGAACGCGACCAGCTCCTGCGGCTGCGGCACGTCCTTCGCGGTCTGAGCCGGTTCAGGCCGCGTCCTCGGCCGCAGCGCTGGCCGCAGGCCGCGCCATCATCTTGCCGAGCCGCGCCACGGAGCTGCTCAGGACCACATTGCCGAAGGCGCGCAAGAGGTCCCGGTCGAGCTTGTCGCCCATGCCGATCAGCGTGGCGAAGGCTTCCTCCGGCGACATGGGCGCCTTGTAGGAACGACGTTCGATCAGCGCGGCATAGATGTCGCAGATCGTGATCATCCGGACCGGATCGGGAATTCTGTCGGCGCCGATGCCATGCGGGTAGCCGGAGCCGTCGAGCATCTCGTGATGCGACAGCACGGCGGCGAGCACCGCCGGCGCGAAACCGCCCTGCGCGACCAGCATGTCGTGCCCGATCTGCGGGTGCTGGCAGATGACGGCACGCTCTGTCGGCGTCAGGCGTCCTGGCTTGCGCAGGATATCGAGCGGGATTCGCGCCTTGCCGACATCATGCAGCACGGCGGCCGTCGTCATCAATTGCCGGTCGCTCTCGCCGAAGCCGAGCTTGCGGGCGAAGGCGGCGACCAGTCCAGAGACCAGAAGGCAGTGCTGGTAGGTGGCGTCGTCATGCTGCCAGACCATATCCAGCCAGGCATCGAGATTGCCGTCATCGGCCGCCCGGTTGATCGCCTCGACACTGTCGTTGATCGCCTGCACGGGCAGCGGCCCGTCGGAGCCGGCGGCTTCGAGCAGGCCGGCGAATGCGGCGGAAGCCCTGACGAATCGCCGCTGCAGAACCGTTTCCGGCCCACTGCCCCGCAGCAAGCCGAGCATGGCCCCGACCTTGTCGAGCAGCGCCGACGGCGGCGTTTCGGCCGGCAGGATCGCCTGGGCCCCGAGAGCGTTCGCCTGCATCTGGCTGCGCGGCGACATGTCCCGCAGGAGGAAGAGGAAGGGGGCGCCGGACTGTCGGTGAGTCGCGAGCGCCGCGCTCGCCGAGACGATCGTCGCGGGCCGGGAGAGATCGAGATCCACGATGAGCAAACGACCAGCGGCCTTGCGGATCTCGTCGATCTCGGCGAGGTCGAAGGCCCTGCACGCTCCCCAGACCGAGAGCGCGCGTTGCAGCGACTGACGCTGCTGATCACGATCGCTGACGAGAAGGACGATGGCGCTAGGTCTCCGGCAAGACCTCCATCTTAGCCCGGCCGATTGACGAAGCGTAAAAACCGCAGCCGGAATTCGCCCCAGGCGGGTGCCGGCGCGATAAAAAACCGGCAAGGGACGATAACCTTGCCGGCGTGCTTACCGGATTCTCAATTTAGAGCTCCCAACAACCCCAGAGGGGTTTCGATGGGGTTTGTCGAAGGCCCTCAGTGCGATGCGGCGGCGCCGCCCGGCTCGAGCCGGATCTCCGCAGCCATGAGCCCCTTCGGCCCCGGTCCGTAGCGCACCAGCACGGTCTGTCCCGGAACGAGCTCGACGAGCCCGTAGCGGCGCAGCGTCTCCATATGCACGAACACGTCCGGCGCCCCTTCGCCCTTCGAGACGAAGCCGAAGCCGCGCAGCCGGTTGAACCACTTCACCACCATCGGCTCCAGGCCGCTCGTCGGCGCCACGGTGACGTTGGTGCGGGCGAGCGGCATCTCCGAGGGATGCCGCGCCACTGTCGTATCGATCGAGAGAACGCGGACCGCCTGACGCCCCCGCGGCTTCTCGACCGCCTCGAGCACGATGCGAGCACCTTCCGCTATCGCATTGAATCCGTCGCGTTTCAGGGTCGTGACATGGAGCAGCACATCCGCCCCGCCGGTCTCGGGAACGACGAAGCCGTAGCCCTTCGACACGTCGAACCATTTGACGTAGCCGCTGGTCTCGACCGGGACCTCCGAAGCGTGAGGGCTTGGCCCATCGAGGCGCACGACACGGTTGAGTGACTGGATGGGACCCATCGGTGGTCGCCCGCTCTCACCGAATTCGTCGGACATTTGCCGCTCACCCCACGCAGAACGTCTTGATTCGTGACATTACGATAGCACTGCTGCGGATTCGGGGAACACCCCCGAAGATCTCGTCCACATAATCTCCAGCGGAAAGTTCACTTTTTCGATCGGGAAAGCTGGAGCCGTGAGCGAGTCGGTGCCTTGTCTCGGATCGGCGCAGGCCTGTCGCTCAGGACAGGAGCGGCGCCAGGGCCTTGCCGCTTTCGGCCCGGATCACGAGATCGGCGATCGCGTCGAGCTCCGTCGGCTCGCGGTTGAGGATGACGAGCCTCGCCCCCTGCCGTTTGGCGATGACGGGCAACGTCGCCGCCGGAAAGACCACGAGCGACGAGCCGACGACGAGGAAGAGGTCGCATTCCAGCGCCAGTCCTTGCGCCCGCATCATCGCCTCCTGCGGCATCGCCTGCCCGAAGGAGATCGTCGCGGATTTCACCGGCCCGGTGCACATCAAACAGGACGGCGGCTCGCCCGTCGCCTCGAAGGCCGGCCGGATCGCGGCGAGCTCATGCCGCCAGCCGCAATCGAGGCAGGTCGCATAGGTGCCGTTGCCGTGAAGTTCGATCACCTGCTCCTCCGGCACGCCGGAAGCCTGGTGCAGCCCGTCGATGTTCTGCGTCACGATGGCGGGCGAGCGCCCATCCGCCACGAGTCGCGCCAAAGCGCGATGGCCGATATTGGGCTGCGCGTCGCGGTAATGGTCGTCCATCGTGAATTTGCGCCGCCAGGCCTCCCTGCGCGCCTCGCGGCTCGTCACGAAGGCCTCGAACGGGATCGGCTTGTTGACCATCCAGGGCGAGCCCGGCGAGCGGAAATCCGGCACGCCCGATTCGGTCGAGATGCCCGCGCCGGTAAAGCTGACGATCCGGTTCGCGCGATCCAGCATCGCGTGCAGCTCGGCGATCGCATCCTCTGTCTCGTCCTGCATCGGCTCGCCCGGTTTTATGGAAATGGAACACCTCCAGATATGGAACGCCGCTGCGACGCTTCCAAGGCGATTGACGCAAGGCCGGCGCCGCAGCAAACCAGACTGATCATGCCGACACTCTCCCCCGCCGCGCTGAATCCCGACCTGATCGATACCGGCACTCCGCCGATTCCGGAGGCGCAGGGCTGGGCCAGGTCCTATGACGGCCGCCATGGCCCGCTGATCGACCTGTCGCAGGCCGTGCCCGGCTCGGCCCCGCCGGAAGCGCTGCTGCGGAAGCTGGCGGAAGCGGCGGCGGAGCCCGGCAGCGCCCGCTATGGCGGCATCACCGGCGATGCCGCTTTGCGTGAGGCCTATGCCGCCGAGATCGCGGGCATCTATGGCGCGCCCTTCACGCCGGCGGAGATCGCGATCACGTCGGGCTGCAACCAGGCCTATGTCGTGACGATGATGGCGCTGGCCCGGGCCGGCGACAACGTGCTGCTGCCGACGCCCTGGTATTTCAATCACGAGATGACGCTGACCATGCTCGGCGTCGAGGCACGCCCGCTGCCCTGCACGCCCGAATCCGGCTTCGTGCCGGATGTCGCCACTGCCGAGGCGCTGATCGACGAACGCACCCGCGCCATTGTGCTGGTGACGCCGAACAACCCGACCGGCGCCGTCTATCCGCCGCAGACCATCGCCGCCTTCGCCGCGCTCTGCGCAAGGCGCGGCCTCTGGCTCGTGCTCGACGAAACCTATCGCGACTTCCTGCCCGAGGGGCTTGCCAGGCCGCATGAGGTTTTCTGCGCAAGCGACTGGCAGGATTCCGTGATCGGCCTCTACAGCTTCTCGAAGGCCTATGCCGTTCCGGGCTGGCGCCTCGGCGCGATCACGGCCGGCGAACAAGTCCTCGCCCAGATCGGCAAGGTGCTCGACTGCGTGCAGATCAGCCCCGTCCGGGCCGGTCAGGCCGCCGTGACCTGGGGCATCGACGGCATCCGCGACTGGCGCGAGCGCAACCGCGCCGAGATCAACACCCGTGCCGGCCTCTTCCGTGAGACGATGGCGCCGCTGAACGGCTGGCGCGTGCTCTCGGCCGGTGCCTATTTCGCCTATGTCGCGCACCCCTTCGCGGGCGCGAAGGCGGCCGAAATCGTGCGCCGGCTGGCGCAGGAGCGCGGCGTGCTCGCCCTGCCCGGCCCCTATTTCGGCCCCGGACAGGAAAACCATCTGCGCATCGCCATCGCCAATGTCGCCGCCGACCGGATCGGATTGCTGGGCGAGCGGCTCAGGGGCTTTTCGTTCTAACCTGATCTGAACGCCGTCATCCCGGACAAGCCGCGGTAGCGGCGCTGGTCCGGGATCCATCGAAGGGCGCTGCGCTCCATGATGGATTCCGGGCCTCCGCTTCGCTCCGCCCGGAATGACACGATAGTTCCAAGGCCTAAAGGCCTACCGAAACATCTCCGCATAACGGTCCCGGTAGGCCCAGACCAGCGGCAGCCCCAGGACGACGAGGACCGCTGCCACCGGCAGACCCTGCGGGTTGATCGTGGCGTGGAAGAGCACGATTACCGCCATCACCGGCGCGATCAGCGCGAGCCCGAAGGCCGGCACGACGTTGGAGATCAGGCTCAGGCCCCCGGTCAGGTTGATCGCCTTCACGAAGGGCCAGAAGAAGCCGGAATCCTGCAAGGCCGCCTCGAAGGCGGCACCCCGCGCGCTGGTCGGCGGATGGATCAGGTTCATGCCCGTAGCGAGCCACCAGAAACCGTCGACGGCGCTGATGAGGAAAATCAGCCCAAGCAGGATGCGCGGGGCGGTCACGAGAAAAAGATTCTTCATGGGAATCCAGGCCGATGCGAGAACAGGCCGGCGCCGCTCTCGAGCAGCGCCGGCCTGTTCCTTGATCGCTTCGGCCTCTCGCCGGGTTCAATCGGCGAGACGAAAAACTACATCGTCGCGCCGATCTGCCACGGCACGTATTCCGCGTCGCCATAGCCGAGCAGCTCAGACTTGGTCTTCTCGCCCGACGCGACCTTCAGCAGCTTCTCGAAGATCTCGCGGCCCTTCTGCTCGAGGCTGACGCCGTCGAGCACATCGCCGCAATTGATGTCCATGTCGTCGATCATCTTCTCGTAGATCGGCGTATTGGTGGCGAGCTTCACCGAAGGCGTCGGCTTGCAGCCATAGGCCGAGCCGCGCCCCGTGGTGAAGGCGAGGATGTTGGCGCCGCCGGCCACCTGCCCCGTCGCCGCGACGGGGTCGTAGCCGGGCGTGTCCATATAGACGAAGCCCTTCGCCCTCACCGGCTCGGCATAGTGATACACCGCCGAGAGCGTCTTGGTGCCGCCCTTGGCCGCCGCACCGAGCGACTTCTCCAGAATGGTGGTCAAGCCCCCCGCCTTGTTCCCCGGCGAAGGGTTGTTGTTCATGCTCATCCGGGCGCGTTCGGTATAGTCCTCCCACCACTTGATGATGCCGACAAGCTTCTCGCCGACCTCGCGCGTCGCGGCGCGGCGCGTCAGGAGATGCTCGGCGCCGTAGATCTCGGGCGTCTCGGAGAGGATCGCCGTGCCGCCATGCTCGACCAGGATGTCGACGGCCGCACCCAGCGCCGGATTGGCGGTGATGCCCGAATAGCCGTCAGAGCCGCCGCATTGCAAAGCCAGCATCAGTTCGGAAGCCGAGACCGTCTCGCGCACCGCCCGGTTGGCGATCGGCAACATCACCTTCAGCGCATCGATGCCGGCGGCGACGGCCTTCTTGGTCCCGCCCGTCTCCTGGATCGTCAGCGTGCGGAAGACGTCGCTTTCGGTAACACCGTAGGCTTCCTTCATCCTGCTGATCTGGAAGCCCTCGCAGCCGAGGCCGACGACCAGCACCGCCGCCATGTTGGGGTTGCAGGCATAGCCCCAGGTGGTGCGCTTCAGCACCTCGAAGCTCTCGCCATTATAGTCGATGCCGCAGCCGGTGCCGTGGGTCAGCGCGATCACGCCGTCGACATTGGGATAATCGGCGAGCAGGCCGGAGCGCTTCACCTCCTCGGCCATGAAGCGCGCGGCCGAGGCCGAGCAGTTCACCGAGGTCAGGATGCCCACGTAGTTGCGCGTGCCGGCCTTGCCGTTGGCGCGGCGGAAGCCCTCGAAGGTCGCCTGCTGCTCGACCGGCAGCACGAATTCGGGCTTGGCCTCGGCCGCATAGGCATAGTCGCGCTCGAAGGCGTGGAAACCGGTATTGTGCTCGTGCACCCAATCGCCCGGCACGATGTCATCCGTCGCGAAGCCGATGATCTGGCCGAATTTGCGGATCGGTTGATCCTTGGCGATCGGCACGATCGCCATCTTGTGCCCGCGCGGAATGCGCTTCAGCGCCTCCACGCCGGCCGCGGTCACGCCTAGATCGACCGGATCGACGGCGACGACGACATTGTCGGCGGCGTTGAGCTTCAGCGTGCGGGGCGGCGCGGATTTGTCGAGCATGGCGGGAACCGAGATCTCCGGACGCCGCGATGGCGGCGCGCGTCCCTAGAGATGCGCCCAACCGGCCGCGTTTTCAATCGGTTCAAAGGAGGAAACGGTCATGCGTCAGACTCGGGCGCCGGCTAAAGAACGAACGCCCGCGGCAAGGTTCACCCAACAGTAACCATCCAAGCCGATGTATCTCCTCAGACCTGCCTGAGAGATACCCCATGCTGACGCGCCGCTCGTTTACGTTTCCTGCTCTGTCCGTCGCGGCGGCAGGCTTGGCCGGCTGCGGGTCGAGAAGCATCGTCGCGCTGCCGGAGATCGGCTCAGGCGCGATCGCCCAGAGCCCGCAGGGCCTCGTCACGCGCACCTTGGCACGGCCCAACTATGCCGAGGTCTATGCCGATTATCCCGGCGAGCGCTTTCCGATTTCGGCCATCGACTATCAGCGCATCGATCCCCGCTTCCTCCGGCAGACCGTGGCGTTTCCGCGCGACGACAAGCCCGGCTCGATCGTCGTCGATCCCGCCGGCTACCATCTCTATTTCGTCGAGTCACCGCGCGTCGCGACGCAATACGGTGTCGGCGTGGGGCGCGAAGGCTTCGGCTGGTCGGGCGCCGCCCGGATCAACATGAAGCGGGACTGGGCCGACTGGGTCCCGCCGCCGGAGATGATCGCGCGCGATCCCGAGATCAGGTCCCAGCTCGAGCAGACGCCGCGCGGCCTTGGCGTGCGCGGCGGCTCGAAAAGCCCACTCGGCGCCCGAACGATGTACCTCTTCGGCGAAGGACGGGACCTCGGCTACCGTATTCACGGCACATTCGAGCCCTACACGGTCGGCACCAATGTCTCGTCGGGCTGCATCCGCATGATCAATCAGGATATCGCGCATCTCTACGCGCGCGTATCGCTCGGCACCCCCGTGACGGTGCTGCCTGCGTGAGCAGGGCCGGATGAACGGCAGCGCTCGGACCGGTTCATGTTCCGTTGAACTTCTGTGTGTTTTGATGGGTATTGAAAGGAGTTTGCCATGCGCAAGCTGTTGATTTTTGCGACGATTGCGGTCGGGAGCGCGCTCGCCGCGCCGGCCATGGCCACCGAGGCCCTGCCAAGGGAACTGGCCGCGCGCCTCGACAAGGCGCCGGCCGAATATTCCTGGTCGGCGGCAGCCGAGCGGCGGCACATGATCATGGAAGAGACGATGCGCCAGCAGCGCTACGGTCGCGGCTACGGCCCGCCGCGTGGCTATGGCCCACCGCGCGGTTATGGCTACGGTCCCCGCCCGGGCTGGGGCCCGCCGCCTCCGCGCTATTATGCTCCGCCCCCGCCTCCCGGCTGGTGGTAATTCCGAGAGCGACGGGCAACCGTCGCTCTTTTTTTTGATAGGCAGGCGCGCTTGCCAGCCGGGCCATCTGGCGGCGATCTCCGCCACGCTCCACCTTCTACTGACCTGAGATCCTGAAGGCCGCGCTCGATCCGCCTGGGCAGGCGGCTGCGACAAGCCGATGCTCATGACCGGCTCGAAGAAGCCTTCCACGCTGGCGCTTTTCGAGGCAGCGGGTTTCGAGCCATCCAAGACCGGCCTTCAGGCCAGACGGCTTCCGGCCCGCACCGGATAAGCGGCAGCCGGCGCAACGAAAAACCCCGGCCTTGCGGGCCGGGGCTCTCAAACGCAACTGAACTCTAGGCAGCACCGGCAACGCGGATCAACCGCGCCACAGGATCACTTGCCGCAAATCACTTGCCGGCGGCGGCCGGGACAGCCTTCGAGACGATACCTTCGAACGGCTTGTAGGCGTCCTTGGCGAGAGCGGTGTAGAGCTCGCCCATCTTGGTGAGCTGGGCGACAGCGCCCTCGAACGAGGTCTTGACGTAGTCGGCCTGGATCTCGAGAGCCTTGTCGAAGGTCTTCACGCCGGCGAGCTTCTCGAGCGTCGCGGTGCTGGCCTCGAAGGACTTCTTGGCATAGTCGGTCGCCTCGACGGCGATCGTCTGAACGCCCTTGGAGGTGGCGCCGAAAGCCTTCAGAGCGGCATCGACGTTCTCTTTGGAAGCCTTCTGGATGGTCTCGAATTGCTGGATCATGGCTGGTCTCCTGGCACCTTGGGTGCGGCCTCTGGTGACGGGCGTTGTCTCGCCCTGACGTGTCGCCCCAAGGTCGGATGAAGAGATCACCACCGGGGACTGCCGCTATATTGTGCAGCGCAACATGAATGTCAAGCGAACGCTGCAATGCACCAAACGCATATCGTTCCGATCGCAACCATTCAAGTTTTAACGGCTCCGTAACCGCGTCCGCCTAACCTCTCCCTCTGTGTCCTTCGCGCCACGTCAACCAGCGCGCGGAGGTCGGACTTTTGAGTATCGAGTTCGGGGCGTTTCATGGTGTTTGGTTGCGTTGGGTTGCGGCGTCCGCGTCTGCGGGTCGTCGCCGGGCTGATCGGAGTTGTCGCCATTGCGGCTACGATGGCCGCTTCCCCCGCCGAGGCGCGCAAGCGTCGCCATCATGCTGCGGGCGGCGGTGGCTACACCCCGCCCTATGCCGCGATGGTCGTCGACGTGAAGAGCGGGCGCACGCTGCACGCCGTCAATGAAGACGCGGCCCGCATCCCCGCCTCGCTCACCAAGGTCATGACGCTCTATCTGTTGTTCGAGCAGATGGAACGCGGCCGCTTCGACATGGATTCCGAGCTCAAGGTCTCGTCCTATGCGGCCTCGCAGCCGCCGACCAAGCTCGGCCTGCGCGCCGGCTCCACCCTCTCGGTCGGAGACGCGATCCGCAGCATGATCACGCTTTCGGCCAATGATTCCTCCGTCGTCGTCGCCGAGAATATCGCCGGCTCCGAGGATGCCTTCGCCGAGATGATGACGCGCAAGGCGCGCTCGCTCGGCATGAGCTCGAGCCGCTTCTACAATCCGCACGGCCTGCCGCATTCTCCGCCGAACCTGACGACCGCGCGCGACCTCACCATCCTGGCCCGCGCCATCCAGGAGCGCTTCCCGCGCTATTTCGCGCTCTTCCAGACCCGCGCCTTCCAGTATGGCAGCCGCACCATCCGCGGCCATAACCGCCTGCTCGGCAAGGTCGAGGGCGTCGATGGCATCAAGACCGGCTACACCCGCGCCTCCGGCTTCAACCTGATGACCTCGGCCAAGGCGGACGGTCACCAGATCGTCTCCGTCGTGCTCGGCGGGCGCTCCGGCGCCTCCCGCGACAAGATCATGACCGACCTCGTCCTCGCCAATCTGCCGCGCGCCTCGACCAGCGGGCGCTCCTCGGTGATGGTCGCCGAGGCGCCTGAGCGCGAGGAACGCCCGCGCCAGGAAGAACGCCCGCGTCCCGAGGAGCGCGTCCGGCCGGAAGAGCGCCCGCGCGTCGCCGCCCTCGCCGAGCCTGCGCCGATCCCGGTGCCGCGTCCGGAGAACGTCGCCGCGCCGCAGCCTCAGCCGCTGCCGGTGGCCGCCCGCTCCTATGCGCCGATGCCGACCCAGACGCCGATCGCGCCGCCGCGTCCGATTGCCGCCGGCCAGCCGCTGCAGATCTCCGGCATGCGTCCGGTCACCGCGACCACCACGCCTTCGGCGATGCGCTGGTCCATCGGCGCCCAGCCGGCCGATGCCAAGGTCCTGCGCCCGCCGGCGAATGTCGACACCACCTCCTCGATCGCGCGACTGGCCGAGCCGGCCACCGAGCCCGTGAAGGTTGCGGAGAACAAGGTCGAGGCCCCGGCCGCCACCATCGCCCGCAAGTCGGACGCCGTTCCCGCCAAGGCACAGGCTCCCGAGCCTGCCCCGGCCATGTCGCATCAGGCCGCGGTCGTCGCCTCCGGCAAATGGGTGATCCAGCTCGGCGCCACCGACGACAAGGGCAAGGCCGAAGAGATCCTGGCCCGGGCCCGCGCCAAGGCGGCCGGCTCGCTCGCCAGCGCCTCCGGCTTCACCGAGAAGGTCGAGAAGGGCGGCTCCACCCTCTTCCGCGCCCGCTTCGCCGGCTTCGACGACTCGAAGGACGCGCAGAACGCCTGCAACAGGCTGAAGCGTGGCGGCTTCTCCTGCTTCGCCACCCGTAGCTGACCGGACCGGGAAAGGAGTTCACGCCATGTCGCAGACCTACTCCGGAAGCCCGTCGCTATCCCCGCTTCAGAAGGATGTCCTTGGCCTGGTTGACGCGAGCGGCAAGGCCGCTCGTACCCCCGGCATCCGGATGAATCCGCTTCATCAGGGATCGGTGGGCCTCACGGACCGCCTCCTCGCCCGCCCCCTGCTGAAGCCCCAGGATCTCGTAGGCCTCCTGCTGCGACATCGTGCCCGTGCCCGGCGCGCCGCGCTGCCCCGCGTCACCGTCACGATCAGCGTCTTCACGCCAGCCGGGCGACCGGCGGTCGAGATATGCCTCTAGCAGGCGAGCCCCGTCAGGATCTCGCGCCAGGCAATCGCGCATCAGAGCGCCGAGATCCGCCTGGCCCAGGCTGTCGAGATCGAGCCCGGCATAAGCTCCGCTCTTGACCCGGCCCCGCATCGCGCCGCTGTCGTGATCGAGTTCCATCGCAAGCAGGACCGACTGCACCTGCGAGGTCGCGCCCGGCGCCGGCCCGGCGCGATCGGCCCAGGGAAAGCGGATGCCGCCCGGCCCGGTGGCGCTCCAGCCGAGCAGCCAGGCGCCGATGCCGCCGAGAAAGACGGCCATGTCCAGCCGTCCGCGCACCATCAGCAGGGCGGCGACACCCAGCGCAGCGACCCCGCCCACGGTCTTGGCAAGCTTGGCGACGATCTTCGGATTGGCGCCGGCGAACAATTTCACCAGCCACCAGACGAGAATGAGAACGGCGACGCCGTAGAGCAGGCTCACCCGCGCCCTCCTTCCATCGCCGCGATCAATCCTTTGACCGCCGGGCTCGCGCCGGCGAGACGCAGCATCGCCTCGCGCCCGCCCGCGGCATAGGCCGCCGCGCCGCGCAGGAGCTCCAGCAGCGAGGCCGGTGCATTGACGTCGAAGCGCGCATGGGCGCCGCCGGTCAACCTTGCGATGCCGGCGAAGGCACGGCTCGCCGCCGGCTCGGAACCCTCCTGGAACACAAAGCCGCGGATACCGCGCAGGCCGAGCTCGCCGGCCAGCGCCGCGAGCGCATCGGCATCCTCCTCCATCGCATCGCCGACGAAGACGAAGGCCCGGATCGGCACGCTGCGCGCCTCGTCGCGCACATGCCTCAGCACGCGCGCGATCTGCGTCTGCCCACCCTCGCAGGCGATGCGGCCCATCAATCCCTTCAGCCGCTCGGGCTCGCCGACCCAGCCGGACGCCCGGCACTCGCCGAGCCCGCGGAAATAGACGAGCTGGACAGCGAGGCCGCCGCTCTCGGCCGCCACCTCGAACATCCGGCCCTGCAACGAGCAGGCGAGATCCCAGCTCGGCTGCCGGCTCATCGTCGCGTCGAGCGCGAAGACGAGGCGGCCCGCCGTTCCCGCCGCGAGCGGCGCCAGACGCTGCGCCGCGCCGAGAAAACGGTCGATCTCGCCCGGCTGCGACCGGCTGGCCGCCGCCGTCCCGGCGGCCTTGCCAACGGCACGGTCATTCTTCTCGCTCATGACGCGACGGGGACCTTTCTGAATCACTTCCCATCCTGATATTGGCCACAGCGGCCGCATTTGCTACCCGTCCGCCAAACGGAGGACGCGAGAGTGGCTGGGATCACGGTTTTCGAGACGGTCGCCGCGATGCGGGAAGCCGTCGCCGGCTGGCATGCGGCAGGCGAAAAGGTCGCGCTGGTACCTACGATGGGCGCGCTGCATGAAGGCCATATCGCTCTGGTGAGCGAAGGCCAGCGTCACGCCCGGCGGGTCATCGTCTCGATCTTCGTCAACCCGACGCAGTTCGCCCCGCACGAGGACTTCAAGAAATATCCGCGCACTTTCGACGACGATTGCGCCAAGCTCGTCGCCGCCGGGGCCGATGCGGTGTTCTTCCCCTCGGTCGAGGAGATGTATCCGGCCGGCTTCGCGACCCGCGTGCTGCTGCTCGGCCCCGCCGCGGTCGGGCTGGAGGATCGCTTCCGGCCGACGCATTTCGAAGGCGTGGCGACCGTCTGCTGCAAGCTCTTCACCCAGTCGCGCGCCGACTGCGCCGTCTTCGGCGAGAAGGACTACCAGCAGCTCAAGGTCGTCACCCGCATGGCTGGAGATCTCGATCTCGGCATCCAGATCGTGCCGCTGGCGACGATCCGCGAGGCGGACGGCCTCGCCATGTCCTCGCGCAACCGCTACCTCTCGGCCGAGCATCGCGCGCTGGCCCCCACGCTTCATCGCGTCATGCAGGAACTCGCCGCACGCATCCGCAACGACGACCCGCTCTTCCAGGCGGTGACGGAGGCGCAGAACGCCATCATCACAGCCGGCTTCGAGCTCGACTATCTGGAAGCCCGCCATGCCGAGACGCTCGCGCCGGTCACCGCGCGCACGGACGGCCCCATCCGTCTGATCCTGGCCGCCCGCATTGGCGGCACGCGGCTGATCGACAATATCGCGGTGTAAGCGCTCGCAGCGATCTGCGCCGGCCGGCTCGTCCGCCTTTGCCGCGTCTGCACCGTTTCCTGATGAACTGCGGCCCGTCCCGCTTCGGGCGGAAGCCGCATGCCTGCGACAGTGCCAAAGCGCGTCTGCCAATTTATCTTGATGGTCAAGATAAATTGAAGTAAGCCCGCTCCGAACGCCCTTGGTAAGCGGGCGCAGGACGGGGCAACGGCAGTGGCGCTGATCATCGGAATGGCGATCCTCGCCGCCGCCACGGGGATCGGCGGCGGGCTATACGAGTTCATCGTGATCGATCCGGCCTGGCCGAACCGGCCGTCCCTGGTCCAGCCGAAGCATGGCGGAGTATCCCGCAAGCGCTTCTGGATCCCGCAGCATATCGTCTTCGAGTTTCTGCTCGTTGCGGCGCTGGTCGCGGCCTGGACGGCATCCGGCGTTCGGCAGTGGCTGCTGGTCGCCGTCGCGACCCATGCGGCGATGCGCATCTGGTCGGCATTCGACTTCATCCCGAAGGCCCTCGCCTTCGAGCGAGCCGAGGCTGACAGCGTCGCGCCCGAAGCGGCCCGGCGCTGGACCAGGCGCAGCCGCTTCAGAATGCTGCTCGATCTCGCGACGCTGGCTGCGTTGCTCGCCGCATTCCGGGCAGCCACCCAGAGCGCTGGCCTCTGATCGCCATGTCCGATCGCGACAATGACGCACTCCTGCGCCAGCTTGGCCTCGCGGTGAGGCGGATGGGCGCGCAGAGCGTGCTCAGCAGCGCCGCCATGGCGAGGCGGTTCGGGCTGCATCCGACCGATCTGGAGGTTCTCGACCTCATCTTCCTACGTGAGACCGTCACGGCCGGCGAGCTCGCCACGGCCACCGGCCTGACCTCGGGCTCGGTAACGGCGCTGGTCGACCGGCTGGCGGCGCGCGGTTACGTCACCCGCCGCCGGGACGAAGCCGATCGGAGGCGCATGCTGATCGGCGTCGTGCGGGCCGCGACGGCGCCGATCGAAGCAGCCTTTGAGCCGCGCCGGGTCGCCATGCACGCGCTCTGGTCGAGCTACGACAATGAGACGCTGCGCGCCGTGACCGACTTCCTGACGCGCAGCACGGAGCTGCTCGTCCGCTACACCGAGGACATTGCCGCGCCGGCTGAAACCGGAACGATCAATGGAACGACCGAGCCGGGCTGAGGCGCGGCACGACCCGCCCTCACTCTACAGCAGCCCGAGCCCCGCCAGCTCCCGCCGCAATTCCTCCGGCATCTCGCCGAGATCGCCGCCATGCTCGGAGAGGTCGCGCGGCGCGTCCTTCGCCTGCAGATAGCGCCAGCCCTGGAAGGGCCGGAACGGGCGCGGCTCGACCGGCACCACCACCGGCTCCATGACCAGATGGCAGCGGCCGATGCCCTCGCCATCGGTGAAGGGGCGGATGTCGGTGAGACGCTGCCGCGCCGAGATCTGTCCCTTGATCACCCAGTAGAGCGAGCCGCCGTCGAGGATCTCCTCGATCTTCTTGGGGACCATGCGCGTGGTGTGCAACTGCTCAAGCGGCTCGCCGCGGGCACGCCGCTGCGCCTGGCGTTCGGCGATCCAGTCCTCAAGGTCGCTGATCGATTCGGCGCCGACGCAGAGCTTGAGCAGATGAAGGGACATGGCCGGTAAAATAGGCTCCTCTGAGCCGCCGGGCCAGCCTCCCGCACGCTTCTCCACAGACGCTCCTCAACGGCCATGCGCGAGCACGTTGACCAGCCGTCCGAAGGGATCGCGCAGGAAAAAGCGCCGCACGCCCCAGGGTTCCTCAATCGGCCCGTATTCGATCGGGAGGCCCGCGGCCCGAACCCTGCGCAAGACCGCCTCGATATCGTCGACCTCGATCGAAAGATCGGGTACTGGCGTGCCCGAGCCGCCTTCGCTGGCGAAGCCGAGCTGCGGCCCGGCGGGGTCTCCCTCCGCCGCATAGGTCTGGATCCAGCCGTGATCCATGACGGGGTGCATGTCGAAAATGCTGCCGTAGAAGGGCTTCGCGAGGCCCGGTTCGGCCGTTAGCATATTCGCCACGATACGCTTCACTGTCATTTTCCCTCCCGCAACTGGCTACGGACGTTTCATCATGCGCGGACTTGCAGGCAAGGCCATCCTCGTCACCGGCTCCTCGACCGGTATCGGCTATGCGATGGCGGAACGCCTCGTCGCGGAGGGCGCGAAGGTCCTCATCCACGGTCGCGACAAGGCGGAGGTCGATGCTGCCGTGGCGCAGCTCGGCGACGCCGCGAGCGGCACGACGGGCGATCTGGCCGAACCCGAAACCGCGCAGGCCATCGTCGACGCCACGATCGCCGCCTTCGGCCGCATCGACGGGCTGGTCAACAATGCCGGCATCTATCCGCGCGGCATCCTCGGCGAGACCACCGCCGCCTTCTTCGACCATATGTTCGCGATCAACACCCGCGCGCCGCTGCTCTGCGCCGAGGCCGCGATCCGCGCCTTCCGCGCCCAGAAATCGCCGGGCGCCATCGTCACGGTCGGCTCGATCAACGCCTATTGCGGCCTGTCCAACCTCACCGTCTATTCGATGTCGAAGGGCGCGCTGATGACGATGACGCGCAATCTCGGCAACACGCTCGGCCCCGAGCGCATCCGCGCCAACCAGCTCAATGTCGGCTGGACCTTCACCGCCAATGAGGACGCCACCCAGCAGCGCGAGGGGCGCAAGCCCGGCTGGCAGAACCATCTCTCGCTGCGCGAGGCGCCGACCGGCCGTATCATGCAGCCGGAGGAGATCGCCGCCCACACCGCCTTCTGGCTGTCGGAGGACAGCGCGCCGGTTTCCGGCCAGATCTACGAGGCCGAGCAGTACCCGATGATCGGGCGCGGATGAACGACACATCTCCCTCGCCCCTTCTTGCGCCCTTCGAGCCCTGGCTGATGCAATGGCGGCTGGTCCCGGACGGCGAGCCGATCAGGACCCATGCCAGCCGCCTGCTGCCGGTCCGGCAGGATGGCGCACCGGCGATGCTGAAGCTGCCTGAGGTGGAGGATGAGCGCCTCGGCTATCGCCCGCTCCAATACTGGGACGGCGATGGTGCCGCCCGCCTGCTCGCGCACGCCGACGAAGGCGCTGCCATGCTGATCGAGCGCGCCACCGGGCGGCGCTCACTCTCCGCCATGGCCCGCAACGGCGAGGACGATGCGGCGACGGCGATCCTCTGCGACGCCGTCGCGGCGCTGCAGAAGCCACGCGGCCCTTTCCCTATCGGGCTGATCCCGCTCGAAATCTGGTTCAAGGACCTGTTCCCGATGGCGGCCGAGCGCGGCGGCTTGCTGGCGCGATCGGCCACCATCGCGAGCGAATTGCTGCCGGCCCAGCAGGACATCCTGCCGCTCCATGCCGATTGCCACCACGACAACGTCCTCGATTTCGAAGAGCGCGGCTGGCTCGCCATCGATCCGAAGGGCGTCATCGGCGACCGCGCCTTCGAATACACGATCCTATTCTGCGATCCCGATCTCGGCGATCCCGAACCGCCGGTCGCGATCCTGCCCGGCCGTTTCGAGCGCCGTCTGGAAATCGTGCTGGCGAAATCGGGGCTGGAGCGGCGCCGGCTGCTGCGCTGGATCGTCGCCTGGTGCGGGCTCTCGGCCGCCTGGTTCATGGGCGACGACGATCCGCTGGCGGAGGTCAATCTGACGATACTGGGAAAGGCGGCAGCAGCGCTCCGCGAATAGCGCGCCGTCATGCTCGCCCTTGTGGCGAGCATCCACGTCTTGAACACCGCATGGCATCGACTAAGACGTGGATGGTCGGGACAAGCCCGACCATGACGCACTGAATCGAAACCTCAGCGATCGCCCACAAGCACCTCCAACGACTCGACTATTCGCCGATCACCACCACCTTCGCGCCCTCGGCCACCTGCGCTCCCGGCTCGCCGACGACCTCGCTCACCGTGCCGTCGCGCGGAGCGGTCAGCACATGCTCCATCTTCATCGCCTCGACGATGGCGAGGCGCTGGCCCTTCACCACCGCCTCGCCCGGCGCCACGAAGAGCGCGACGAGCTTGCCATGCATCGGCGCCTTGACCACGCCGCCGGAACCGGCAGCCCCATCGAGATCGACCGTAAAGGGATCGAACAGCGAAACGGCCGTCTGCCGGCCGCGATGCAGCGCGTACCAGACACCGCCCTCGCCCTCGGCCAGCGAGACCTCGTGCTCGCCCTCGCCGATCTCATGGCCCGGCAGGCTGACGCGGGCATCCTCGCCCCGCCACTCGATGCGCGCGTCGACGCGCTCGCCATCGACCGTGAGCGGCAGGCCAAGCGGCTGGCGCGGCATCAGCGAGAAGGCATCCGTCACCAGCCAGGGCGAGCGCGTCTCGCCCTCGGCTCGCCCGGCCGCCTCGACGATGCCGGCGACCTGCCGCTCTTCCTCGAGCTGCAGGGCGACGGCCGCGACCGCCGCGGCATCGAGCGGCTGCGGCTCGGCGCCGAGCGCCTGGATGTTGCGGTCGATGAAGCCGGTATCGAACGGCCCCTTCCGGAACCCCTCCGCCTCCGTCAGCTTCTTCAGGAAGGCGAGATTGCTGCGCGGACCGGCGACGACCGTCTCGCCCAGCGCCGCGCCCAACCGGTCGAGCGCCTCGTCGCGCGTCGCGCCATGGGCGATGACCTTGGCGATCATCGGGTCGTAGAACGGCGTCACCGTATCGCCGGCCTCGACGCCGGTATCGATGCGGATGCCTTCGCCATGCGGAAAGCTCAGCGCCCAGAGCTTGCCGGTGGAGGGCAGGAAGCCCTTCTCCGGATCCTCGGCATAGAGCCGCGCCTCGACGGCATGGCCCTTCGCCTCGACGTCGTCCTGCGTGAAGCCGAGCGGCTCGCCGGCCGCGACCTTGAGCTGCAATTCGACGAGATCGAGTCCGGTGATCGCCTCCGTCACCGGATGCTCGACCTGGAGGCGCGTATTCATCTCCATGAAGTAGAAGCGGTCGGCCTGCAGGCCCTCGCGCCCATCGGCGATGAACTCGACCGTCCCGGCCCCGACATAGCCGACGGCCCTGGCGGCTTCCGTCGCGGCCTTGCCCATGGCGGCGCGCACCTCCCGTGTCATGCCGGGCGCCGGTGCTTCCTCGATCACCTTCTGATGACGCCGCTGCAAGGAGCAGTCGCGTTCATAGAGATGGACGACATTGCCGTGGCTGTCGCCGAAGACCTGGATTTCGACATGGCGCGGCGAGAGAACGTATTTCTCGACCAGCACACGGGCGTCGCCGAAGGCGCTTGCGCCCTCGCGCTGGGCGCTGGTCAGCGCGTCGTCGAAATCCTCGGGCCGATCGACCTTCTTCATGCCCTTACCGCCGCCGCCGGCGACCGCCTTGATGAGCACGGGGTAGCCGATGCGCCGCGCCTCCCCGCGGAGGAAATCGGCGCCTTGCTCGGCGCCGTGATAGCCCGGCACCACCGGCACAGCGGCCTTCTCGACCAGAGCCTTGGCGGCGTCCTTCAGCCCCATCGCCCGGATCGCCGAGGCCGGCGGCCCGACGAAGACGATGCCCGCCGCGGCGCAGGCATCGGCGAATTCGGCATTCTCGGAGAGGAAACCGTAGCCCGGATGGATGCAGGCCGCGCCCGCCGCCTTTGCCACGGCCAGAATCTTCGCGGCGTCGAGATAGCTCTCTCGGGCCGGCGCGGGGCCGATATGATAGGCTTCGTCGGCCATCTGCACGAAGAGCGCCTCGGCATCGGCATCCGAATAGACGGCGATGGTGCGAAGCCCCAGCCGCTTCGCGGTGCGGATGACGCGGCAGGCGATCTCGCCGCGATTGGCGATCAGGATCGAGGGCAGCTTGGCAGCGATCGTCATGGAAGCGTCCTCGGCAACATCCTTGAAAGGCTTTTCGCCTTTATAGCCCGCCTGCCCCATCTGTCTGCGCCTTGTTGCGCAAACCGGTTTGGGCCGCTTCCGAATCCGCGCTCCGCCGCAACGAGCGCCAGATCGCCCATGTCGCCTGGAAGCAGATCCCGGCGACGACAAGGTCGAACAGATATTCCGGCCAGCGCACCACCGGCAGGGCACGGGCGGCGAGCCCGACCAGAGCGAAACCCGTGGTCGAGATCGCATCGTTGCGGCTCGACAGCCAGGTTGCCTTGATCACCGGATTATCCTCGCGGCGGAAGCGCCAGAGCACGGCAATCACGAGGAGCGCGATCACGATGGCGCTCACCGCGGCGAAGCCGAGCGTCCAGATCTCGATAGGCCTGGGATTCAGAATCTTGTCGTGGAGGTCGTAGAGCGTGTGCAGCCCGGCGACGGCCATCACCGCGCCGATCGCAATCGCAGCCAGGCGTTCGGCCCGGTCGTCGCGGCCGAAGACGATGGCGGCGATGCCGTAGAGCGCGACGTCATAGACCCAATCGACGCCGTCCTTGAAAAGCTGGGCATTGCCGATGGCATGCGCCCAGGCGACCGTCGCCGCCGCCTGGACGAAGATGCCGAGCGCGATGCCCCAGATGGTGAGGGTGTAGGCGCGGGCGATGGCGGGATCGGGAGCCGCAGTTCCGCCTCCCTCGCCATGGGCGGGCCTCTCCAGACCATCCATGTCTTGCGCCCCAGCGACCATCCTCACCTCGTCATCCTGGACAAGCGGCTTTAGCGGCGCCGATCCGGGATCCATGCCGGAACGCGAACCGATCAGGTTCAGGCATGGATCCCGGGTCTACGCTTCGCTCCGCCCGGGATGACAAGCAAGCGGGACGGCCAACGGGAAGGAACGCCTCACCCCCGCCCGACGAGCGGAGCCTTGGTCGCCATCACCGTGACGAAGAGGATGTTGGCGTCGAGCGGCAGCCCGGCCATGTGCAGCACGGTCGAGGCGACATGCGCGACATCCATCACCGGCTCGACCTTGATCGAGCCGTCGGCCTGCGGCACGCCGGTCGTCATCTTCTGCGCCATGTCGGTCAGCGCATTGCCAATATCGACCTGGCCGACGGCGATGTCGTATTTGCGCCCGTCGAGCGAGGCGGTCTTGGTCAGGCCCGAGATCGCATGCTTCGTCGCGGTATAAGCCGCCGAATTCGGCCGCGGCACCTGCGCCGAGATCGAGCCGTTATTGATGATGCGCCCGCCGCGCGGCTCCTGTGCCTTCATCGCCTTGAAGGCGGCCTGCGTGCACAGGAACGGACCGGTCAGATTGGTGTCGACCACCTTCTGCCAATCCTCCAGCGAAAGGTCCTCCAGCAGCACGCCGCCCGGCGCATTGACGCCGGCATTGTTGAACAGCACGTCGACCCGGCCGAAAGCCGCCTTTGTCCTGGCGAACAGGTTCTCGACCGAGGCCTTGTCGGTGACGTCAGTCGGCACGGCGAGGCCCCTGCCCTTGTCGACGCCGGAGAGCGCGATCGTCTCCTCCAGCGCATCCGCCCGGCGCCCGGCCAGAACGGTGCGGTAGCCATCCTTCAGGAAGGCGATGGCGACGGCCCGCCCCACGCCCGAGCCGGCACCGGTGATGATCGCGACCTTGTCGTGCTGAGCCATGCGTTTCCTCGCGCTTTTGGGAATTCAATCGTTTCGTTCCCAAAGCATAAGCGTAGGCGCGCGACAAGGAAGAACGGCCGGCGCAACCCTTGCCGGCGCCGGCCGAGGAGCGCGCGCCTCAGGCGACGCCGTAGCGCTTGAACCAGGCGAGCGCCCGCGCCCAGCCATCCTCGGCCTGCGCCTTGCGATAGCTCGGCCGGTAATCGGCGTGGAAACCATGCGGCGTGTCCGGGAAGATCACGATCTCCACGGTCTTGCCGGCGGCCTTCGCGGCATCGCGCTGCTTCTCGACATCCGCGACCGGAATGCCCGTATCCGCCCCGCCATACAGGCCGAGGACGGGCGCCTTGAGATCGCCGACGACATCGGCCGCCGTCTTCGGCTGGATGTCGGTGCGGCTGCCGCCGAGCGGCCCGTACCAGGCGACGGCCGCCTTCACCTGCGGGTTATGGGCGGCATAGAGCCAGACGGCCCGCCCGCCCCGGCAGAAGCCGGTGACGCCGAGCCTTGCCGCATCGCCTTTCGAAGCGGCCGCAGCCCATTTCGCCGTGGCGTCGAGGTCGGAGAGCACGGTCGCGTCCGGCGCCTTCGAGATCACGTCCCGCACGATCGCCTGCACATCGGTCATCTTGGAGAGATCGCCGAGCCGGGCATAGAGCTCGGGCGCCACGGCGCAGTAGCCCAGCTTGGCGAAGCGCCGGCAGATGTCCTTGATGTATTCGTGGACGCCGAAGATCTCCTCGATCACGAGGACGATCGGAAACGGCCCCGCCCCTTCCGGCATGGCGCGATAGCCCGGCAGATCGCCATCGGCCGTCGGGATCTTCACCTCTCCGGCGACGAGGCCCTTGCTGTCGGTCGAGATCGTCTGGCCGTGGACGACGGTGGTGGCGAGGGTGAAGCCGCTGATCAACCCGGTCATGACGAAGCCGCGACGGGAGAACGGCTCCCTGACCAGCCCGTCCAGTTGCTCGAGCGTGCTTTCTGCTGCGGTCTGCGCCGGCGCCGTCATGTGCATCTCCCGTTGTTGTGGCGGGAGCCTGCCGCGACGCGGGACGGCTTGCCAAGAGGCGTCAGCACGGCTGCGGTCACAGTGGCGTGAGGAAAGCCGCCCTCACATCCGGAACACGCCGAATCTCGTCTCGGGAATCTCGGCGTTGAGCGTCGCCGAGAAGGCCAGCGCCAGCACCCGGCGCGTCTCCGAGGGCAGGATGATGCCGTCATCCCATAGCCGCGCCGTGGCGAAGTAGGGCGAGCCTTCTTCCTCGTAATTGCTGCGGATCGGCGCCTTGAAAGCCTCTTCCTCGGCCGCCGACCAGATCTTGCCCTCGGCCTCGATATTGTCGCGGCGGACGGTGGCGAGCACGCTCGCGGCCTGCTCGCCGCCCATCACCGAAATCCGCGAATTCGGCCAGGTGAAGAGGAAGCGCGGCGAATAGGCCCGCCCGCACATGCCGTAATTGCCGGCGCCGAAGGAGCCGCCGACCAGCACGGTGACCTTCGGCACGCGCGCCGAGGCCACCGCCGTGACGAGCTTCGCTCCGTCCTTGGCGATGCCGCGCGTCTCAACATCGCGCCCGACCATGAAGCCGGTGATATTCTGCAGGAAGAGCAGCGGGATCCGCCGCTGGCAGCACAGTTCGATGAAATGCGCGCCCTTCAGCGCGCTTTCCGAGAACAGGATGCCGTTATTGGCGATGATTCCGACCGGGATGCCGTGGATACGGGCGAAGCCCGTCACCAGCGTCGTGCCATAGAGCTTCTTGAACTCGTCGAATTCCGAGCCGTCGACGAGGCGCGCGATCACCTCGCGGATGTCGTATTGCTTCTTGAGATCGGTCGGCACCACGGCTTCGAGCTCGGCCGGATCATAGAGGGGCTCGACCGGCTCGGCGATGTCGATGTCCGGCCGCTTCACGCTGTTGAGGTTGCCGGCGATCCGCCGGGCGATGGCGAGCGCATGGGTGTCGTCGCCGGCATAGTGATCGGCGACGCCCGAGAGTCTTGCATGGACATCGGCGCCGCCGAGATCCTCGGCCGAGACGACCTCGCCGGTCGCGGCCTTCACCAGCGGCGGACCGCCCAGGAAAATAGTGCCCTGCTTCCTGACGATGATCGTCTCGTCCGACATCGCCGGCACATAGGCGCCGCCGGCGGTGCAGGAACCCATCACCACCGCGACCTGGGGGATACCTTCGGCCGAAAGCGTCGCCTGATTGTAGAAGATGCGGCCGAAATGCTCGCGATCCGGAAAGACCTCGGTCTGGTGCGGCAGGTTCGCGCCGCCGGAGTCGACGAGATAGATGCAGGGCAAGCGATTCTCGCGCGCGATCTCCTGGGCGCGCAGATGCTTCTTGACCGTTAGCGGATAGTAGGTGCCGCCTTTGATCGTCGCATCGTTGCAGACGATCATGCATTCGCGGCCGGCGACACGCCCGATTCCCGCGATCATGCCGGCGGCATGGACATCGCCCTCATACATGCCGAAGGCGGCGAGCGAACCGATCTCGAGGAAGGGCGAACCCGGATCGGTCAGCCGCAGCACGCGCTCGCGAGGCAGCAGCTTGCCGCGCGCCGTGTGGCGCTCGCGGGACCGCGCATTGCCGCCGAGCGCGGCGGTAGCGCGGCGCTCCTGCAATTCGCCGCGCAGCCCGGCCCAGGCCTCCGCATTGGCCCGCGTCTCGGCGGCATTCAGGTCGACCTTGCTTTCGATGACCGGCACGGGCGCGCTCCCTCGAGACTTCAGCCTTATCGGGAGCGTTATGGCGCGGCGCCGGGCAAACGCCAACCGGCGCGGACGCACGGACGCGACCATGCAAATCCGCGCCGAAGGATGATCTTACTCGCTCGCCTGGTTGATCGACCCGGTCACGCTGGGCGCCGCGACCGCGCCGATGGCTCCGCCCGCCACGGCCCCGATCGGCCCGCCGACAAGCGCGCCCGCCCCCGCTCCCGCGGCCGCGCCGGCGATGCGCTGGTCGGTGGTGTTGCAGCCCGCGAGCAGCGTCGCAAGGCAGCTTGCGAGAAGAATGGCTCGCATAATTCGTCCCCTTTTGCTCGAGGCATCAGGCCGAAAAGCGAAATCCGCCTGTCTCAGCAGCCCGATGCATCACCGAAAGCCGGGCCGCCAACGCGCCCATGCAGGCGCATCGCGGCCAGGCTCTGACCGGGCCGAGCATGGGTTTGCATGGCTAACGAAAGGTAAATCAGGCCGAGACGGTTGGGCCGAAGACCCGCTCGAAGGCTTCGCGCAGCACCGAATCGACCTCAGGCATCGTCACCGGCAAGCCGAGATCGACCAGCGAGGTCACGCCGTGCCGGCTGACGCCGCAAGGCACGATGCCGTCGAAATGGGAGAGATCGGGATCGACATTGAACGAGATGCCGTGGAACGAGACCCAGCGGCGCACGCGGATGCCGATGGCGGCGATCTTGTCCTCGACGCCCTCGCCCCGTTCCGGCCGGCGCACCCAGACGCCGACACGATCCTCGCGCCGTTCGCCACGAATGTTGACATCGTCGAGCGCGCCGATCAGCCAGCCCTCCAGCGCAGCGACGAAGCGACGCAGATCCGGCTGGCGACGCTTCAGGTCGAGCATGACATAGGCCACGCGCTGGCCGGGGCCGTGATAGGTGAACTGCCCGCCCCGCCCCGAGCGGAACACCGGGAATCGCTCCGGCGCGATCAGGTCCTCGTCGCGCGCCGAGGTGCCGGCGGTGTAAAGCGGTGGATGCTCGACCAGCCAGACGCGCTCGCGCGCCTGCCCGTCGGCGATCAGCGCCGCGCGCGCCTCCATCTCGGCGACCGCCTCGTCATAGCCCGTCAGCCCTTCGGCCACGACCCATTCCACCGGCTCGGCGCCCGCTTCCGGCAGGAAGGAAACCGCCAGCGCATCCCGCATATTCACCATGGCTTAACCATGTTTCGTCCAAAGTTTACGGGCCGGTTTCTGCCGGCCGACCATGACCGAGCCTCTTGCGCCCAAAAGCCGCCGGCAGGCAAGTTTCGCTGGTCCAATTCTGAAGTAGGGTTCCGGAGGCAGGACTTGAAGACCGATCTCGATCTCGTTCCTGTCGAGCTTACCGTCGTGCTGGGGCAGACCCAGATGCCGATCTACAAGCTGCTGCGACTCGGCCGCGGCGCGATCATCGAGCTCAACGCCAGCGAGATGGACGAGGTCCAGATTCTCGCCAACAACCACCCCTTCGCCAAGGGAATCGTCGTGGTCAGCGGCGCGCGCATCTCCGTCGAGATCACCCAGATGCTGAAGCGCCCCACCGTCTACACACTCCAGAGCGTCGCCGAGGCGGCCTGATCCCTCTTTTTTCAGGAAAATGCGGCGCGCGTCGCTTTTCCACAGTGATGCTCTTGTGGCGGCGGATTCGATTTGCTAGATCGGCGCCGCTCCCTGGTTGCACCGCCCGCAACTGGAACAGAGCTGCGGTCGTGGCGGAACTGGTAGACGCACTACCTTGAGGTGGTAGCGGGGAGACCCGTGGAGGTTCGAGTCCTCTCGACCGCACCAAATTCGGACGATAAGTCCAGCGAACGGCGACCCCCTCGGGTCGCCGTTCGCGTTTCCGGCCTCATGCTCGATTCGTCCCAGGCTGCACCGTTCCAGGCTGACAGGCGTCAGAACTTTGGTAACGTAAATCGGTCATCAACGTGTCTCGTCTGATCCCCGAGAATACCGCTCCCCGCATGTCACGCATCCGCATCCTGCCTCTTCTGGCTGCCGCCGCCGTTGCGGTCCTTGGCGGCTGCGTGGCGCTCGACACCGCCGGTGACCGGCGCCCGCATGCCGGCGTCGTCGAGGCTCACAGCTACCCGATCCACGGCATCGACGTGTCGCGCTGGCAGGGTGACATCGACTGGTCTGCGGTGCGCGCCTCCGGCATCCGCTTCGTCTACATGAAGGCGACAGAGGGCGGCGACCACATCGACCCGGCCTTCCAGCGCAACTGGGACGGCGCGCGCCGCGCCGGCATCGCCCGCGGCGCCTATCATTTCGTCTATTGGTGCCGCCCGGCCCATGAGCAGGCGCTCTGGTTCAAGCAGCAGATCCCGAACGATCCCGACGCCTTGCCGCCGGTGCTCGACGTCGAATGGAACGGCCATTCCAAGACCTGCCCGCAGAAGGTCAGCCGCGAGCTGGCGCTGGAGAAGATCCAGCTCATGCTCACCGAGCTCGAGCAGCTCACCGGCAAGAAGCCGGTGATCTACACCGACATCACCTTCCACAAGGAGGTGCTGGAAGGCCAGTTCAACGACTACCCCTACTGGATCCGCTCGACGGCGGCGAAACCCGAGACCCGTTACCAGAACCGTCCCTGGGCGATCTGGCAGTTCACCACCACGGCCAAGGTCCCGGGCATTCGCGGCGATGTCGACCGCAACGCCTTCTTTGGCAACGAAGGGCAGTTCATCGGCTGGCTGCAAGGCGAATACGACATCGCCACCCGCCGCTGGGAGAAGCGCAAGCCTGTGCCGCCGCAGCCGAGTCCCGGGCCGGATCATCCCGCGGCGCCAACCCCGATGCCCGTGGCACCCGGCCCGTTCTCTCCCGCTCCCGCCCCGCTTCCGAACGAGGACCCGGAGGACGTGCCGATGGCGCGCATTCCTGGCGGCGTACCGCCGATGGCCTCGGCCTTCCAGCCTCTGGGCGACCAGAGCATTTCGGACTGAGGCTGCTGGACGCCGTCAGAGGCGCACCGTCATTCCGGCTTGACCCGCGATGACGCGCCTTTTCCCCCAAAAACAGCACGCAGCAGCCCTGTCACGCCGCGCGAATCCCGCCGGTTAACCAAAGCTGAAAAACATCCTGCGATTGCCGGGCAATTCTAACCGCCGCTTAACCACGCTCTCCGCATCTGGACCTGTGATGCAGGAGAAACACATGCCGGCGCGCAAGCTGACCCACGGCAGGATCTATCTCGGAGCCTTCGCCTTTCTGACGGCCCTCACCTGTCTGGCCGAGCCCGTCTTCGCGCTCTATCCGAAGAAGGGCGACAGCGCACCGCATCACGGCGTGCGCGATGCCCGCCGCAAGGTCATCCAGGGCATCGACGTCTCGCGCTGGCAGGGCGAGATCGACTGGGAGAAGGTCAAGGGCGCCGGCACGCGCTTCGCCTTCATCAAGGCGACGGAAGGCGGCGACCATCTCGACCCCAATTTCCGCCGCAACTGGGCCGAGGCGAAGAAGCACGGTGTCCCGCGCAGCGCCTATCACTTCGTCTGGTGGTGTCGCCCGGCCGCCGAACAGGTGCGCTGGATCAAGAAGCACATTCCGCGCGACCCCGACGCATTGCCCCCGGTGCTCGACGTCGAATGGCAGAACGGCTCGCAATGCGCCCGCAGGGTCTCGCGCGAGGATGCGCTCGCGAAGATCGAGATCATGCTCAAGGGGCTGCGTGAGCACACCGGCAAGAAGCCGATCATCTACACCGACATCAATTTTCACGAGGACGTGCTCGAAGGCGCGTTCAACGACCATCCCTACTGGCTGCGCTCGACCGCCGCGCCGCTGGCGAAGCGCTATGCCCGCGACCGCTGGGAATTCTGGCAGTTCACCACCACCGGCCGCGTGCCCGGCATCGCCGGCGATGTCGACCGCAACGCCTTCTTCGGCAGCGAGCGCGAATTCGAGGCCTGGCGGCAGGGGCGCTTCGACATCGGCCTGCGCAAATGGCATGGCGGCGAGCCGAAGGTCGCGGCACGCACGCCGCCCCCGACGCCGGCAGGGCTGCGCGCACCCAGGGCGGCTGGCGGCGCCACGCTGAAATTCGCCCCGCCCGGCCGCATTCCCTCGCGCACGGCGGATAGTCGCGACGTCGGCACGACGGGTTCCGTCCGGCGCAACTGAAGCGGCGCCGGCCGTCACGTTCCTGTCATATCGGCGGAGCCCTGTGCCGCGCGCACAAGCGCCACCCGTGATCGAGACGAACGACGATGCCGACCGATCTGCAATCCCAAACCGGCGTCATCTGGGCCTATCGCTTCGATACCGAGGGCCGGCCCAGCCTGATCGCGCGCGACACCCTGCCCGACCTCGCCCCGGATGAAGGCTTCGTCTGGCTGCATCTCGACCTCGTGCATACCCGCGCACAGAGCTGGATCGGCGAGCAGGAGCTGCCGGACGCGGCGCGGGAAACCCTCCTCTCGCAGGAAACGCATCAGCGGCTCGACCATTCGGCCCAGCTTGCCTGGGGCGTCTCGCATGACCTCATCCGCAGCATCGCCGACAAGTCGGACAGCGTCGGCGCGCTGCGCTGGGTCATCGGCGACAGCTTCCTG
Source organism: Allobosea sp. OAE752 (assembly GCF_050433265.1). Lineage (NCBI taxonomy): Bacteria > Pseudomonadati > Pseudomonadota > Alphaproteobacteria > Hyphomicrobiales > Alloboseaceae > Allobosea > Allobosea sp. OAE752. The sequence goes on along the minus strand of NZ_JBNPXO010000011.1, from coordinate 48,411 downwards.
CTCACCGGCCGGCGCGAGGCACTGCACTCGATCCGGATGACGGCGGAGGCGCTGAATCGCGGCGAGCCGGCGGAGAGCCCGAGCGCGCTTTTCGAGCAGATCATCGAATACATCATCGACGACATCACCGACAGCGTCGTGCGCCTCGTCGACGAAACCGACAGCGTCGAGGACCAGATCCTGCTGGACCGGCTGCATGACGGGCCGCAGCGCGTCGGCGCGATCCGCCGCACCGCCGTGCGGCTGCACCGGCAGCTCAGCGGCCTCCATGTCCTGTTCCGGCGCTTCGCCGAGACGCAATCCGGCCGCAGCGCCCCCGATGCCGTCAAGGCGACCGCAGCGCGCCTGCTGCAACGGGTCGACACGCTGCATCACGACGTCCAGTCGGTGCAAGATCGCGCCCGCCTGCTGCAGGACGAGATCGCCGCCCGCTCGGCAAACCGCACCAACCGGCAGCTCTACGTCTTGTCGATCCTGACCGCGCTCTTCCTGCCGGCGACCTTCATCACCGGCCTGTTCGGCATCAATGTGAAGGGGCTGCCCTGGGTCGAGTCCGAGGCCGGCGCGATCTATGTGTCGCTGGCCTGCATGCTCGCGGCGCTGCTGACGCTCATCCTGCTGCGGCGCCGCGGCGTGATCGGCGACTAAGCCGCGCTGCCGCGCAAAGGCTTCACATGGCGGCTGGTCGCGTATTCACCTCGACAGTGACATGCGACAACGTCGGCAGGTCGGCAAGCAGCGCCTTGTAGGCCGAGGGTGATTTCGGCTGGCCGGTCACGACCGAGACGATGGCGCTGCGATGCCCGGGCCCGACCTGCCAGAGATGTAGGTCGGCGACCTCCGCGCCCTCGGCGGCGAGCCGCTGGCCGATGCGCTTCGCCAGCGCCTCATCCGGCACCGTGTCGAGCAGCACGGCCCCGGAACGACGCAGCAGCCCGACGGACCAATGCGCGATCACGCCGGCGCCGACGATCCCGATCAGCGGATCGAGCCAGACCCAGCCATAATACCGCCCGCCGAGCAGCGCCGCGATCGCCAGGACAGAGGTGAAGGCATCCGCGATGACATGCATGTAGGCCGCGCGCAGATTGGTATCGGCGCCATGGCCGCCATGGGAATGATGGCCGTGGTGGTGATCGTCGTGATCATGGTGGTGGTGCCCGTGGCCGTGATGCCCGGTGTCGCCATGGTGATGGTCGTGCCCGTCCCTGAGCAGCCAGGCGCTTGCCAGATTGACCGCGAGCCCAAGCGCCGCGATCGCGGTCGCCTGGGTGAAATCGATCGCAACCGGCGCGTAGAGCCGCAGTGCCGATTCCCCGGCGACCGCGAGCGCGATGAACATCAGCAGCAGGGCGCTGGCGAAGGCGGCGAGATCGCCGAGCTTGCCCGTCCCGAAGCTGAAGCGGCGATCATGTGCATGCTGCCGCGCGAAGCGATAGGCGAAGGCCGCGATGCCGAGCGCCGCCGCATGGGTCGACATGTGCCAGCCATCGGCCACGAGCGCCATCGAGCCGAAGACCGTGCCGGCGACGATCTCCGCCACCATCATCACGGTCGTCAGGCCGACGACGAACCAGGTCCGCCGCTCGTGGCGCTCATGCTCGCTGCCAAGGAAGACGTGCTGGTGCTGGGCGGGAAAGCTGTTCGCAGCCGGCATCGGTTCGCTCCGGACGGTCAGAGATATTTGGTGAGGGCCTTGAGCTCGTCGAGCGACTTGCGCGCCTCAGGCGTCGCGACCTGAGCGTGGTCGAACAGGTGATGCTCGATATGATCGAAGATCAGCAGTGACTTGACCTTCTCCAGCGCCTTCTCGACGGCTTGGAGCTGCTGCACCACGTCAGGAACCGCCCTGCCCGCCTCGACCATCCCCACGACCGTGCCGAGATGGCCCTGCGCGCGGCGCAGGCGGTTGATGATGTCGGAATCCATGGCGTGGCTCATGTGCTCTATCCTATCCTCTTGGATAGGATATGCAATAGCTCTCGATTGCCTGCGGCAGCGCAACCGCAAAGCGCCACCTCAAGCGGGCAGCGACGATGTCGACAGATCGATGACCGAAGCCGCGAGGCGCTCGTTTCCCTGCAGGTCGCCCCGCTTCTCGGGTGACCGAAAGCGAAAGCCTCGGGCGGAGACAAAGGGCCAGGTCGCCGCCTTGCCTCCGTCAGAGCGCAGGCCGGTCTAGGCTTTGCCCTTGGCAGCCTGCCGCTGTGCCCGCTTTTCCTCGGCCTTCGCGCCCCAGCCGATCGCGAGGCGGATGACCAGGAACTCTAGCACCAAAATCCCAAAAAACGCCGCAGCAATGATCACTTGATCGCTGCTGCGGTATCCCCCGATGCTCGCGACGCCGCCGGGCATGAAGCCCGCGATGACGAGCACAAAAACACCCTGCACCACAAAGGTCGCAAGCGCGCACAGAAGCGCGACGGGCCAGGCCCGGCCAGACGGCGGACGGGCCTGCTCACGCTTGAACCAAATTTGCCCGATCCAGGAAGCCGCGCTCCAGACCATGATCAGGCCAAGGGCGCCCATGCTGCCCGGAGCCGCCTTGAAATAGTCCTCCAGGGCAATGACCACCACATTGAGGATGATCACCCCGGCAACGAGGAAGGCGATATACCGCAGGACGAGAGCCCCATTGGAAATAGGCGAGGCAGTCGATGGTTGGGGCATTGGGAAACTCCGGGCAGGCATGGTCCAGCGTGCCGGCTACGATGACCGGCAGTGCGGGTAAAGCCCGGGCGCTGCATAGGGGGCAGCCTTTTCGGGCGGTTTCGACCGGTGCGAATCCTCGCAGACCGCCCTCTGATCTGCTCAGCCTGACACCGGCATTTCCGATCTGTAAGCTCACCGCAAAGCGGCCCCGTGCAGGCTGCGCAACACCGTCTGACCCGGGAGGTTCCGCCATGCTCGCCAACGCGCCGCGCCCGTTCAATTTCGACCTCGGAGAGACCGCCGATGCGATCCGCGACACGGTCCACGCCTTTGCGCAGGAGAAGATCGCACCGCGCGCCGAGGAGATCGACAGGACCAATCAGTTCCCGCGCGATCTATGGCCGGAAATGGGCGCGCTCGGCCTGCACGGCATGACGGTCGATGAGGAGCATGGCGGCTCAGGCCTTGGCTATCTCGAGCACTGCATCGCGGTCGAGGAAGTCAGCCGCGCCTCGGCCTCGGTCGGCCTCTCCTACGGCGCCCACTCGAATCTCTGCGTCAACCAGATCAGCCGCAACGGCAACGAGGCGCAGAAGCGGAAATATCTGCCGAAGCTGATCTCCGGCGAACATGTCGGCGCGCTCGCCATGTCGGAGCCCGGCTCTGGCTCGGACGTCGTCTCGATGCGCACCCGCGCCGACAGGAAGGGCGACGCTTATGTCCTCAACGGCAACAAGATGTGGATCACCAACGGTCCGATCGCCGAGACGCTGGTCGTCTACGCCAAGACCGATCCGGAAGCCGGCCCGCGCGGCATCACCGCCTTCCTGATCGAGAAGGGCATGAAGGGTTTCTCGACCCACCAGAAGCTCGACAAGCTCGGCATGCGCGGCTCCGACACTTGCGAACTCGTCTTCCAGGATTGCGAGGTGCCCGAAGAAAACGTGCTGGGCCAGGTCGGGCGCGGCGTCAACGTGCTGATGTCCGGCCTCGACTACGAGCGCGTCGTGCTGGCGGCCGGCCCGCTCGGCATCATGCAGGCGGCGCTCGACGTGGTCATGCCCTATGTCCATGAGCGCAAGCAGTTCGGCCAGTCGATCGGCGAGTTCCAGCTTGTCCAGGGCAAGGTCGCCGACATGTATGTCGCGCTGAATTCCTGCCGCGCCTATGTCTATGCCGTGGCCAAGGCCTGCGACCGCGGCGAGACCACCCGCGAGGACGCCGCCGGCGCCATTCTGCTCGCGGCCGAGAAGGCGACGCAGGTCGCGCTCGACGCGATCCAGCTCCTCGGCGGCAATGGCTACATCAACGACTACCCGACCGGCCGCCTGCTGCGCGACGCCAAGCTCTACGAGATCGGCGCCGGGACGAGCGAGATCAGGCGGATGCTGATCGGCCGGGAGCTGTTCAACAAGACGAAGTGAGGCTAGAGGGCTTCATGCCCCTCTACTTCGCCTACGGCCTCAACATGGACCCGGACGGGATGGCGCGGCGCTGCCCGAACGCCCGGCCGCTCGGCCCGGCCCGCTTGCCCCGCCACCGCTTCATCGTCACCCGCGACGGCTATGCCTCGGCGATCCGCGATCCGCGCGAGGAGGTCCATGGCGTGCTGTGGGATTGCTCGCTCAGTGACATCCGCGCGCTCGACAAGTTCGAGGACATCGCCAGCGGTCTCTATGTGAAGATCAATCAGCCGGTGATCGTGCCCGGCGGCGCCAAGCGCGCGCTGATCTATATCGGCCGTTCGGGCGATCCGGGAAAGCCGAAGCCGGGCTACATGGAAGCGGTCATCGCTGGGGCGAAACATTTCGCCCTGCCAGAGACTTACATCGCCGGCTTGAATCGCTTTCTGATCGAAAATCGCCGCGCCGTGCTGCCGCGATTGTAGGAAAAACTCCGCAATTCGCTTTCCCTCGCGCGGCCTCGGCCAGGCGTTGGATGTGGTGCCGACAGACCTAGAACCCTTTGTAGTCGGGCACCCATCCATTCATCCTTTGGCGCGAAACTCCGCCGGTGCGAATGTCGCGAGCTCCTGCAGCAGAAGCGGCCAGCTGCGCAGGCCGAGCGCGATTGAATCGAGATGGAAGAACTCGTTGGGTGCGTGAACATCCTCGTCTGGCAGGTTCAGGCCGAACATCAGCGTGTCCATGCCGAGCAGCTCCTTGAAGATCGCGGTGATCGGGACTGTCGCGCCGAGACGCACATGGACGGGGTCGCGTTGCCAGACCCGTTGCAGCACCCGCGTCGCCGCCTGGACCAGCGGGTGGTGGCCCGCCAGCGTCGAAGCCGGCGAGCCACCGCCGATGCCGGCGAATGCGATGCGCACGCCGGGGCGAGCGACCGAGCGGATATGATCCTGCAGCGCCTGAATGGCCTGTTCGGGATCCTGTCCGGGTGCCAGCCTGATCGTGACCTTGGCGCGCGCTTCATCGGGGATGACCGTCTTGCTGCCGGCGCCGGTATAGCCGCCCCACATGCCGTTGACGTCGATCGCCGGGCGCAGCGTCAAGCGCTCGCGCAGGCTGTAGCCGGGCTCGCCCGCCGCGATCCCGCCGACATCGGCGACGAAAGCGGCCTCGTCGAACGGCAACGCCGCGGCATCGCGGCGGTCCTGCGCACTCGGTGGCGGCAGCGCCTCCATCAAGGCGGGGACGGCGATCGCCCCGTTGGCGTCGTGCAGCGAGGCGATGATCGCGGCGAGTTCGTGCAGCGCGTTGCGCACGGCTCCGCCATAGCGGCCGGAATGCATCTCCTTCTCCGCGCTGCGCACGATGAGTTCGAGCTTGGCCAGGCCACGCGCCCCGACATTGATCGTCGGTTCCGTCGGGCTCGCACGCCCGCCATCGGCCGAGATCATCGCATCGGCCTGCAGCAGCGTCCCGTAGCGGTGCACGATTTCGCGGAGGCTTGGGCTGCCGGTCTCCTCCTCGCCCTCCAGGAAGAGCTTGATGTTGACGGGGCAGCCTCCGTGCACGGCGAGGAAGCCGGCGACGGTCTCGATCGCGATCGTGGTCGAGCCCTTGACGTCGGAAGCGCCGCGCGCATGCAGGCGCCCGCCCTGGATCGTCGGCTCGAAGGGCGGCGTCCGCCACAGGGCGAGCGGATCGGGCGGCTGCACGTCGTAATGGCCGTAGACGATGATGGTCGGCGCGCCCGGCGCCCCGAGCCAGGCGCCATAGACCGCCGGATGTCCGCCGCCATCGAGCAGTTGCACATCCGACAGCCCGATCTCCGCCAACCAGTCGAGCAGAAAGGCGCGGGTGGCGGCCATGCCCTCGGCATAAGCAGGATCGGTGCTGACGCTCGGCAGCCTGAGGAAGGCTGTCAGCCTGTCAAGCACGGCGTCATGGCGCTGCAGGAGGTGGTCGACGACCGGCTCGGCATTCATCGGGACTTCCTCGACATGGGTGCCGACGGCGCAAGGTGCCGCCTGCGTTGGGCTCTATTCCGGCTGGATGCCGGCGGCCTTCACGATCTCGGCCCATTTGGCGATCTCGGTCCCGACGAAGGCCTTGAGCTCGTCTGGCGTGCTGGTCTCAGGCTCGACGCCGGCCGCGAGCAAACGCTCCTTTGTCGCCGGATCGTTGACGGCGGCAGTCAGCGCCTGATTCAATTTGTCGACGGTGGAGCGCGGCGTCCTGGCCGGGACAAAGGCCGCGAACCAGGCCGCGAGGTCGTACCCCTTGACGCCGCCCTCGGCCATGGTCGGCAGATCGGGCGCCAGCACGCTGCGCCTGGCGGTCGAGACGGCGAGGCCGTTGACCGCGCCCGCTTTGATCTGAGGCAAAGTCGTCGAGATGTCGGCGAAAACGATGTTGATCTGCCCGCCGAGCAGATCGGTGATCGCCTGCGGATTGCTGCGATAGGGCACATAGGTGATGTCGAGGCCGGCCAGGGACTTCAGCATCTCGCCGGCGATGCGCGACGAGCTCGACCCGGCACCGAAGGTCAGCTTGCCTGGATTGGCCTTGGCATAGGCGACGAACTCCTGGACGGTTTTGGCCGGCACGGCGGGGTTGGTCGCGAGCGCGAGCGTGATCGTGCCGAGCTTGCCGACGGCCTCGAAGCTGTTGATGGCGTCATAGGGCACATGCTTGAGCAGGCTCTGATTGGCGCCATGCGTGGTGTTGGTGGTGATCAGCACCGTGTGGCCGTCGGGCTCGGCGCGGGCGACGTTCTGCGCGGCGATGACACCGCTCGCCCCGGCCAGATTCTCGATAACCACCGGTTTCCCGAGGTTCTTCGAGACATGCTCGCCGAGGATGCGGGCCACCGCGTCGGTCGCGCTGCCGGCCGCGAAGGGCACGACGAATTTGAGGGATCTCGACGGGAATTCCTGGGCACTCGCGGTGCCGGTGAGGCCGATGGCCAGCGCACCTGCGGCGATCATGCGCAAAATCGATGTTCTCATGGATTTTCCTCCGCTTTTGTCGGTCATGTCGGGGCGGCGTCTTGCTGCGCCGTTCGATTGGGATCAGTCGTCCGGAATTTCGATGTCCAGCAGGGCGGAGCTCAGGGACTTGCCGTGGGTGTCGAGGGCGAGCGAGCGCGTCACCCCACCGCCCAGCGCCTGCCGAAGCACGAAGTTGAGCGCCCCCAGCGACGCGATCTCGTAGCGGCTGACGCTGCCGCGAAGGAGGCCAGCGAAATGCGTCGCCACCCGCTCCGCCGTGACGTGCCGCACCAGGCGCGGATAATCCGCCTCCTCATAGGCGATCAGCGAGATGCTGGAGGTGTCACCCTTGTCGCCGGCGCGAGCATGGGCGATGGCGCGCAGCTTCATTTCAGCTCTCCAACATATGGATCGAGGGCTGGACCCGCTCGCGCGGCAGCAGCGTCGAGAGCACTCCGAGAACCTCGCGGACCTGTTTGGTGACGCCACCGCCGCCCGCCGGCCCGTTGGTGTAGAGGGTCTCCACCTCGCTGCCGACGCGCACCGCTTCATCCATCGTGGACGTGCGCCCGACCACGCGCAGCCGCACCTCGTAGGGCTCCGCCCGCTCGCCGCCGCCGGCCGGCAGTCCGAGGCCGTGGAGCGCATCAATGCCGATCAGATCGAAGCGCAACTCCTGCGCCGTGAGCCCCGTCAACTCCAGCCGCTCGCGCACGATCGCGGCCGCCAGTTCCGCGCGGTCTCGCGCGCCGCTGCCGGCATAGGAAATCTGACCTTCGCCCACGAAGCCTTCTGCGACGCCGAGCGAGACCTTCAACGCTTCGGGCCGCGCGCGGCCGCTCGCTCCGGAGATGCGGACCCGGTCTTGCCCGACCTGTTCGACACGAACCTGCGAGAAGTCCGCGACGACGTCGGGGGTGAAATACGCCGCCGGGTCATGAATCTCGTAGAGAATCTGCTCCTTGCAGGTGGCGGATGTCACGCAGCCGCCCGAGCCCTCGACCTTGGTGATGATGGCCGAGCCGTCCTCGCCGACCTCGGCGAGGGGAAAGCCGAGCCGCGCCAGCCCCGGCACCGTCTTGAAGCCGGGATCCGCGAAATAGCCGCCGGTGACCTGCCCGGCGCATTCCAGCACATGGCCGATCAGCGTCGCCTGGCCGAGCCGCGGCCAATCCTCGAACGACCAGCCGAATTCATGCACCAGCGGCCCGAGGAAAAGCGAAGGATCGGCGGCACGTCCGGTGATCACGAGATCGGCGCCGGCGGCGAGCGCCTGTACGATCGGCTCGGCCCCCAGATAGGCATTGGCCGAGATCAGGCTCGCCCCCAGCGCAGCAGCGGGCCGCCCATCTTCCAATATACGGCCATGACCATCGCCGACCGAAGCCGCGACGTCGTCGCCCGTCACGGCCGCCACCTTGTAGCCGCGCAAGCCGAGGTCGCGCGCGGTCGCACGGACAAGCTCGGCCGCCGCCAGCGGGTTGGCCGCCCCCATATTGGTGATGATGGCAGTGCCGGCGCGGCGACAGGCCGGAAGCACCGCGCGCATGCGTGCCGCCAGCAGCGGATCGTAGCCGAGCCCTGGATCACGCCGCCGTGCCTGCTGCGCCAGCGCGATGGTGCGCTCCGCCAGACATTCAAAGACGAGGTAGTCGAGCCGGCCGCGCTCCGCGAGTTCGACCGCAGGCTCGATCCTGTCGCCCGAATAGCCCGCGCCGGCCCCTATTCTTACCTGTCGCATGCATCCTCCAGTTGCCAGAGAATGCCGCCGTAAATTCATAGCACAATTGAAATTATTCTATCTCAGTAATAGCGTTTCAGTATGAATTTCGATGTTCGGCAGCTACGGGCGTTCATTGCGGTGGCGGAGCATGGCAGCTTCACCCGCGCCGCGGCGGCGCTCAATCTCTCTCAGCCCGCCCTGACCGTTCAGGTCCGGGCGCTGGAGGAAGCGCTCGGCCTGCGGCTCTTCGACCGGAACACGCGCAATGTCGCGCTGACGCGCCTGGGCCGCGAGCTCTTGCCGGAACTGCAGCGCGTCCTGCGCGAACTCGAGGCGCTGCTCGACAAAACCCGGCAGCTCGCGCGCATGGCCGGAGGGATGGTTCGCATCGCGGTCCTGCCCTCCTTCGCCTCGAGCCTGCTGCCAGATGTGATCGCACGCTTCCGCGCGCAGCATCCCGAGATCGGCTTTGCGCTGCGTGACGTCGTCGCCAGCGGCGTCACGGCGCTGACGCTTGCCGAGGAGGTCGATCTCGGCATCACCGGCGGACCGTTCGAGGATGCGGAGCTGGAGCTGATGCTGAGCAGCGTCGATCGGATGCATGCCGTATTCCCATCGGGTCACACACTGGACGACGGCACCTCGCCTTCACTTGCAGCGGTGGCACGCCACCCGCTCGTCCTGATGTCGCGGGCGACCAGTGTGCGGGCGGTGGTCGATGCCGCCGTCGCGGCTGAGGGGCTGGTGGCGGAGGTTGCCGCGGAGGCGACCTACATGTCCACGGCCGTCGGCATGGTCCGTGCTGGAATGGGGATCGCGATCCTGCCCGAGACCGCAATGGAGATCAAAGCGCTGCCGATGCTTCGTTCGGCGCCGATCGACGATCCGCGGCTGGCGCGCAGCATCTCGGTGATCAAGCGCAGAGGCCGGACATTGCCACCGGCAAGTGCGGCCTTCCTGGACCATCTTGGCGTTGCGTTCGATGCGCTGCGGCAAAACGCAATGTGAGCCGGGTTTGCCTCTTGCCTTGGGTGCGGTGCCCGGCACCCGCTATCGCGGGGTCCGCGCCGCGATCCATCGCGCTAGCGATCGAACAGGCCTTCGAAGACAAGGCGAACATCCTTGGACGGATCGGTCCGGAGTTCGGCGCCGTCGACGTCGAAAACCAGCGTCGCCCGCTGTCCCAAGTCGTATGGCGGCCAGGCGGCGACGCCGCCGGCATGGATGAAAGCCGTGACCATTTCGTGCATGCCACCATCGCCGGGCCCCGCCGCAGTGCCGTAAGGTCCCGGCTGATTCCAGATGAGGCTGAGATCGGCGACATGGGGTGCCTGGCCGGCGAAGGGCCCGGCCGCGAGCGGCCTGTCGTTGCGATAGACCCAGGTCGGCCGCCCGGCCGCATGATGCGCATCGGCCAGCCGGATCGATGGCAATTCGTATTCTTCCGCCGTCAGCAGCTTCAGGTGCCGCGCGCTTGCTGGCATGCCGGGCCACATCCGCAAGGCACGCCTCTCGGCTTCCGCCATGATCTCGGGCCCCAGATGCGCCAGCAGCCGGCCATCCCAGTCCTCCGCCGAATGACCGTCTCCATGCGTCGCTTCGCCCAGGAAGGGCGCGGCCTCGTCGCGCGCCGTCCCGATCAGAAGCGGCACGGGGTGGCGGGGCAAGAGCCGCCGCGGCGACCGGGGCAGGAATGTCCCGTCGGCTACGGGGCGAAAGGGCTGGCGCCGGGTCTCGTTTCTGCTCAATCGCTCTTGCAGGGCAATGAGGCCGGCGGCCGGAATGTCCTGGAGGTCGCGGAGGCAACCGCCGGCGAGGGCCAGCACCCTGTCGGCCACGGCATCCGCCGTCTCCCGGCTATGGACCGTGTCGCCGCCGCCGGAGCTCGAAAACGCCGCATGGAACAGGCCGGCCGCCGAGGGCGCAGCCAGAAGGGCCGCGACGTTCTTGGCCCCGGCCGACTCGCCTCCGACCGTGACGCGGCCGGGATCCCCGCCAAAGGCGCCGATGGCCTGCCGGATCCAGACGAGCGCCGCGACGATGTCCCGCAAGGCATTGTTGCCGCTGCCGCGGAATTCCTCGCCGAAGATCCGCCCACCTTCGAGAAAGCCGAGCAGGCCGAGCCGATGGCCGATCGTGACGCACGTGATGCCGGCTCGGGCAAAGACCGCTCCGTCATAGACGGGCCGGCTCGTCCCCCCGACAGACTGGCCGCCGCCATGCAGCCAGACCAGCACCGGATGCGGCCCCGCCTCGGCCGGCGACCAGATGTTGAGATAGAGACAATCCTCGCTCGTCGGCACGGCGGGCATGGCGTCGGGATCGCCGGGATAGAAGCCCGGATCGGCTGGCTGCGGCGCTGCCGGCGCGAAGGTCAGTGCCTCGCGCAGGCCGGTCCAGGGCGCAAGCGGCTGCGGCGGACGGAAGCGCAAGGAACCGATCGGCGCGGCGGCATAGGGCACACCCTTGAATGACCGGATCCCGCCGGAGAGCAGGCCGCGCAGCCGGCCGAAGGGCGTATCGACGATGAGAGCTTCGCCGGAGAGCGCGCTTGCGGATGGATCGAGTGACATGGGTTGGGATGTGTCGCGGTGCGGCTGCGGCCGTGGGTTATGCCGGGCCTTCACCGGAGTGCCCGCTGCCGGCGATGCGAGGCAGCAGGCACTCCGGGAATTGCGGCAGGGCCGATCGTCGGAGGGCTATTTGCGGGCGATGTTCCAGTAGACCGGCGCCGGCGGGGTCAGGAGCCCGGTCAGATCAGTGCGATAGGCACGGATCTGATATTGGACGCCAATCGGGACATAGGGAACGGTCTGAGCCGCGCGCAGCTGGATCTTCTCCGCCAGCGCCTTGCGCTGCGCGCCGTCCGAAAGGTCGGAAAAAGCGGCACGCATCTGTTCGATATCGGCATCGCAGGGCCAGCCGAACCAGGCCTTCTCGCAGTTCGAGCGAAGGCCGAGATGGCTGACCGGCTCCATCATGTCGAGCCCGCCCGGCCCCGAGATGAAGATCGACCAGCCGCCCTTGCCGACCGGCTCCTTGCTGGCCCGGCGGGCGACGACCGTCGCCCAATCCATCGCCTGCACATCGGTCTTGAAGCCGATGCTCTTCAGCAAGGCTTCGGCCACCATGGTGAAAGCGTGGATATTGGCATTCTCGGTGGCGTCGAGCAGCACCACCGGAGTGCCGTCATAGCCGGCTTCCTTCAGGAGGGCCTTGGCCTTGTCGAGATTGACCGCTGGAAAGCCGGCCTCGGTGAAATAGGGAGACGAGCAGACGTAGAAGGAGCGGCAGGGCTTGCCGAGGCTCGGATCGTCGATCACCGCGGAGAGGAACTCCGCACCGTCGACGGCATGGAGCAGGGCCTGCCGCAGCTTCGGATTGTCGAATGGCGGCTGGGTCGAGTTGATACGGATCTGCTGGGCGACGCCGATATCGTCCTGGCGCTCGAGAGCGATGTCCTTCGACGCCTTGGCGAGCGGAATGAGATCGCCGGGAATCTCCTCGCTGATATCGAGTTCACCCTTGATCAGGGCGTTGATCGCGGTCTGCTGGTCCGGGATGATCTGCCATTCGACACGATCGACCTTGACCACCTTGCCGCCGGAGAGGCCGGCCGGCGCCTCCGGGCGGGGCTTGTATCCCGCGTTCCTGGTGAACACCAGCCGGGCGCCGGCCAGCCATTCGTCCTTCTTGAAAACGAATGGGCCGGAGCCGGTGTGATCTGTCACCGCCTGATTGGGTGGCGTCGCCGAAGCGACGCGGGCCGGCATGATGAACGGCACGGGCGCGCCTGGCTTGCCGAGGGCATCCAGCACCATCCCCCAGGGCGAGGTCAGCGTCAGGCGGACGGTCTTCGCATCGACCGCCTGCCAGCTCGCACCACGCTGGTTGAGCTGCTGCCCCATGCTGTCATTGACGCTCCAGCGCTTCAGCGAGGCGATCACGTCGTCAGCCGTCACGGGCTGGCCGTCGCTGAAGGCGAGGCCATCGCGCAGGACGAAGGTCCACACCTTGCCATCGGCCGAGATGTCCCAGCTTTCGACCATTTGCGGCTTGATCGCCAGCTTGTCGTCCACCGCGAACAGCGTGTCGTAGACCATGTAGCCGAAATTGCGGGCCATGGAATCCGAGCCGAGGAGCGGATCCAGCAGCTTCACGTCCCCGGACGGTTTGACCTTGAGAACGCTCTCGGCGATGGCCGGCCCCGTCAAGACGAGCATGGCACCGGCGAAAAGCGCGGCCGTCACTGTTTTCAGACTCATGTCCTCCCCCTTATCGTTTGATGAAGTTATGCGCGGCCCTGTTCTCGGCCGCTTCCGCGGGTCGCATCGCGCCCCGTTGCAGATAGGCGTGGGTGGCGAGCGCCAGCCCGGCGGCCGGCTCCCGCCCCAATTCCGCATTCGCGAAGGTGAGGTTCACGGCTGCGGCTCCGCCGAACAGGCTGGCCTCGATGCCGCCGAGCACGCTGGCATGCATCTTTTCGCCCAGCTCCGCCGGCCAGCCGGCCACCACCACCCGTCGGATCGGCGTCAGGTTGAGCGCATTGCCGATGGCGTGTCCGAGGCGCGCCAAACGCGCCGCGAGGTCGGCCTGCGCGCGCGCCGACAGTTTGAGCCGGCCGGCCTGCCATTCATCCATCGCCAGCAGGTCTTGCTCACGCAGACCGATGGCCGGCGCGACGGCGGCCGTGGACACATAGGCCTCGAGACAGCCGGAATGGCCGCAGCGGCAGCGGGGCCCGCGGGGATCGAGCACCATATGGCCGATCTCGCAGGCAGCCACCTCCCCGCTCGAAGCGAAGTCATCGACCAGGGCGGCGGCCACGCCATGGCCGACGAAGGTGTAGAAATAGGGGCCGCCGGCAAGATCGACACCGAGCTTCAGGCGGTGGGCGACGGCGCGGGTCACGATCGAATTCGCCGCGAGCAGCGGCACCGAAGGCAGTGCGGCCTGGATCTCCCTCAGGAGCTCGGCGGGGTCGAGCGCGATGATCGGATTTGCGCGCAGATCCTCATGATAGCCCGGGATCGACACCGCGAGCTGGCAAAGCCTGATGCCCGCCCGGTGCAGATGATCGGTGAGCTGATGAAGAGCACGGCGGTAGGTCGACCTCACCGTTTCCGGCTCTGCGCCGTCCGGCAAATCCAGCCATTCGGAAAAGCGGATCTCGCCGGTCAGCGACCCGACGCCAATATGGACACGGCTGCCGGAGAACTCGATCGTGCCGACATAGAGATCGTTACTTAATGTAAGAAAGGAGCTTGGACCGCCCTGGTAAGGCGCGGTGCGCTTCGACTCGTCGATCAGCCGCTCGGATTTCAGCTCGGCGACGATGCGCGAGATGCTCGCATCGGTCAGCCCGACATGATCGGCCAATGCGGGGCGAAACGAGCCGCCAGAGCACCAGAGATAGCGCAGGACAGCCGATCGCGTTTCTCGCCGGCTTCGCGGCTCCCGCATGCATCCTCCCGAGTTTATTTTTACTTTATGTAACGATGCTGCTGTGCGCTGGCGATCTTGTCAATATCGCCATACCGGCTCTCGGAATGGAAACGCCATGCAGGTGGTGGCAGGCGTGGGGCAGACAGGCCGACGCCCTGCTCGGCTCGGGGCCGGACGTCAGGCGAGACAAAAGGCAACCCTGCTTCCGGGCGACGAGCGAGAGGCCACTGGCGGCTGGGCCCTCCCCGCAAACGTTGCGCAATCCCGATGCCGCATGTGGACGAACGCGCCCTACTGCGCGCAGCGCGTCTGCAAGGAGCCGCCTACGTATCTCGGATGGGTCAGCCGTAACGAGGAGAGCCGCCCGCGGCTCAGATATCGAGAAGCCCGGCCAGGCTTTTCGCCGCTTGCTCGATGTCGGCTTGGAGGGATCGTCTGGCCGCCGCAGCATCTTTGCCCAGCAACGCCGCATGGATCGCCTTGTGGTCGCGATTGGCGCTCGTCCAGTTGTCGGTCTCTTTGAGCAGGTTGATGTAGGGCCCGATCTGCAGCCAGAGCGACTCGATGATGGCCATCAGGGCCGGCGAGGCGGCGGCCTTGTAGATGGTGAAGTGGAAGTCCCGATTGGCCGGCACATAGCGGGCGCGGTCCTTCTCGGCCTTCGCGGCGTCCATGATCGCAATCAGCTCTTCGAGATGGCGCAATTGCGCCGGCGTGATCGCCGCAGCGGCCCACTCCGTGGCCATGCCCTCGATCTCGCAGCGGACGCGCCTGAGGTCGTCGAGTCGTTCGGCGCTGAGCGGCGGGATGCCGACGGAGCGGCCAGCCACCACGGTCAGGGCCTTTTCGGCGACGAGCCGGTGCAGCGCCTCCCGCACCGGCATGGCGCTGACGCCAAAGGCCTCGGACAGGCTGCTCACCGTCACCGTACGGCCCGGCTCGATGTCGCCGTTCAGGATCATCTCCCGGATCCGGCCATAGACATGCTCCTGGATCGTCGCGCGGGAGATGGGTGAGTAAGGCAGCTCCTGAGGGCGCACGAGGCTCATCGTCTTGAAATCCAAGGTGTTCGTCGGGGCGACCATAGCGGTCGCGGGCTCGACATCAAATCCGCATTGCATTGATATATGATTTGTGATCTTTGATCAAAAGAAACGAGGCACCGGTCAAGGCGCCCTGACGATTGAACGCCACCGCGTCGGGGAGGACGCTCATGATGAAAAAGAAGCACTTGATGGCTGCTGCCGCCGCGCTGGCCTTGTCCGCAGCCGGAGTCTCCGCCGCGCAGGCCCAGGCCAAGCACAAGATTTTCCTGTCGATGAGCTATATCGGCAATGATTGGCAGGGTGAGGCCGCCAACATGATCAAGGCCATGGCCGCGTCCAAGACGATGGCCGACAAGGTCGACCTGCAGGTCCAGGTCGCCGGCCCCAACGCCCAGCGCCAGATCCAGCAGATCAACGCCATGGTCCAGGCCGGGGCCAAGGCGATCATCGTCTTCCCGATCTCGCCGACGGCGCTCAACGCCGCGGTGAAGAACGCCTGCGAGAAGGGCGTGACCGTCATTGCCTATGACGGCGAGATCACCGAGCCCTGCGCCTACAATGTCGCGATCGATCAGGAAGAGGCCGGGCGCGTCACCGCCGAATGGCTGGTCAAGAAGCTGAACGGCAAGGGCAACATCGTCTCGATCACCGGCGTGCCCGGCACTTCGGTCGACACGCTGCGCACCAAGGCGGCAAAAGAGGTCTTCGCCAAGCATCCCGACATCAAGATCGTCAACGAGGCGGTCGGCATGTGGAGCCAGGCGGTCGCGCGCACGGAGCTGTCGAAGATCCTGGCCACCCGCAAATGGGACCAGATCGACGGTCTCTGGATGCAGGTCGGCTGCTACACCGCCAATACGATGCAGATCGAGGCCGGCATCCCTGAGGACAAGCTGAAGCCCTGTGCAGGCGAAGGCTCCAATGGCGGGCGTGTGCAGATGCTGCCCACCGGCACCGAGGTCGAAGGCGCCAACGGCACCTACAAGCCGATGGCCGCGCCGCGCATCTCCTACGCCTCGCCGCCCTATTCCGGCGCGCTGGCGCTGAAGCTCGCCGTGGCCAAGCTGGAAGGCAAGGACGTGCCGAAGAAGACCGTCCTGCCGCTACCGGTCGTCACCAACGAGACGATCAAGCTCTGCCAGGAAGGCACCTGGGACGAGATGAAGGCGGGCTGCAACGCCTTCAAGCCCTCGATCGTGACCAATCCCGGCTGGTTCGCCTCGATCTTCTCGAGCGAGACGCCCGAGATCGGTCTCAACGCCGCCCTCGTCGGCCAGCCCGAGAACTGATCGCAGGATCGCCGCGCCCGGGTCGGGCGCGGCATGACGGTCCTGCTCGTTCAGCATCGGACTTTTCCGAAGAGTGGGTCCCACTTTTCGGTCCGGTGCTCCAGCGCCCGGCGGCGCCACGTCGCCCGGCATCCCGCTACCGCCAACGCAGGAAGGACGGCCGCCCGTGCTTCAGCGCGAGATTTCCCCTGACGGCGCCCCTGTCGCGATCGCCGCCCGCGACATCCGCAAGGTTTATGGCGCGACTATCGCCGTCAACGATGTCGGCTTCGACATCATGGCCGGCGACACCCATGCGCTGCTCGGCGAGAACGGCGCCGGCAAGTCGACGCTGGTCAAGCTGCTCTCCGGGCTGGTGCGACCCACCACGGGCGGGTTCGACATCTTCGGCGAGCGCGCGGATTTGCATTCGCCGGCCGCCTCGCACCGCTGCGGCATCCGCACCGCCTTCCAGGAACTCAGCCTCGTCCGCGATCTCAGCGTACTCGACAACATGCTGCTGCCGACCCCGCCGCGCGGGCCGCTCGGCCTGATCCGGCGGGCGGAGGCGCGCCGCACGGTCGAGGAACATCTTGATGCTCTCGGCCTCGGCGCCATCGACCCACGCTCGGAGATCCGCGACCTCGATCTCAACGAGCGGCAGAAGATCGAGATCGCGCGCGCGCTGTTCCGCAAGCCCCGCATCCTGCTGCTCGACGAGCCGACCTCGACATTGTCGGGCAGCGATATCGACTGGCTCGGCACGATCATCGCCAGGGGCAAGGCTCAAGGCGTCACCACCGTCTTCATCTCGCACCGCATGCGTGAGGTCCGCGCCTTCTGCGACCGCGTCACCGTCCTGCGCGGCGGCAAGCATATCGCGACGCGCCCGCTATCCGATGTCGGGGACGAGGAGCTGATCGGCCTCATCGCCGGCGGCAGCGGCGGCCATTCCTTTCCACCGCGCCCGCCGCGCAGCAGGCTTTCCGAGGAACCCGTGCTGGCGGCCACCGAGCTTTCGGTCGGCAACCGCCTCGACGGATTGTCATTCGGGCTGCGACGCGGCGAGATCCTCGGCGTCGCCGGCCTCCAGGGCATGGGCCAGCTGGAATTGTTCTCGGCCCTCTTCGGCACGGCCGAGAGCCGCGGCGAAATCCGCATCGACGGCCGTCCGGTCAGCCTGACCTCGCCGCGCGATGCTCTCGATGCGCGGATCGGGATCGGCCTCGTGCCGGAGGACCGCAAGACGGAGGCGCTCTTCCTCAAGCTCGACGGCCGGCGCAATGTCTCCTTGCCGGCAATCGAGCGCTACAGCCGCTTCGGCTTCGTCGACCGAAAGCGCGAGGAAACGGCGGTTGCTCGCGTCATGGCTCGCCTCAACGTACAGATGCGCGCGCTCTGGACGCCGGTGAAGGCCTTCTCCGGCGGCAACCAGCAGAAGATCGCCGTGGCGAAATGGCTCTTCGCCGAAAGCCGCATCCTGCTGCTGTTCGACCCGACGCGCGGCATCGATGTCGGCACCAAGAACGAGATCTATGCGCTGATGCGAGAATTCGCGGCCGCTGGCGGCTCGATCCTGTTCCACTCGACCGAGACGGCCGAACTCGACCATCTCTGCGACCGCGTGATCGCGCTCTACCGGGGCAAGGCAGCGGCGCGGCTGGAAGGCGACGCGATCACGGAGGATGCGATCCTGCGCGCCATGCTCGGGAGCGAAGCCGGCGCACTTGCCGCGCAACAGGTTTCGACGCTGGAGGCCCTCTCGTGAGCGCGATCGCTGCCACGGCGCCGCAGGCCGCAAGCACCTCCCTCGTCCGCGGCTGGCCCGACCGCCTGCGCGGACCGCTGATCGCGATCGGCGTCTTCCTGCTCTGCCTCGGACTCGTGCGCTGGCTCAGCGGCGGCACGCTCGGCTATTACGAGCTCGGCACGCTGGCTGCCGGCGGCGCGACGCTCGCCATCGCAGCGAGCGGCCAAACCATCGTGGTGCTGACCGGCGGCTTCGACCTGTCGGCCGCTGCCGTCATCTCGCTCGTCAACGTCACGCTCGCCGGGCAGATGCAGGACAGCCCCGGCTCGATGCTGCTGTGGACGCTCGCCGGCATCGGTGTCGGCGCGGCGACCGGCGCCTTCAACGGCCTGTTCATCGCGGGCTTGAGGCTCCAGCCCATCGTGGTGACGCTCGCCACCATGTTCATCCTGCAAGGCGTCACCCTCCTCGTGATGGACAAGCCCGGCGGGCAGATTCCCGGCAGCTTCGCGCAGGCCCTGACCGGCGACGCCATCCCCGGCGTGCTGCCGATGCCGGTGCTGCTGCTGGCGGCTCTCATCGGCCTGTGGCTTGCCTTGAAGAACACGCTCTTCGGCAAGGCCCTGCCGGCCCTGGGCTCCGACCGGGAGGCCGCCCGCGCCGCAGGGCTCAGCGTCCGGTTGCACGAGTTCTTCGCCTATGTGCTGGCGGGTGGGCTCTATGGTCTGGCGGGCGTCTTCATCACCGCCCAGACGGGATCGGGCGATCCGCTCGTCGGCAACCCGATGCTGCTTCAGATGTTCGCGGCCGTGGTGCTGGGCGGCACCGTGCTGGGCGGTGGGCGCGGCGGCATCGTCGGCACGATCTTCGGCGCCTATGTGCTGATGCTCGTCGTCAACATCCTGCTCGTGCTCGACGTGCCCGCCTTCTACTCCTCGGTGGTCGAGGGCTTGATCCTCGTGCTGGCAGTCCTCGCCTCCTCCCTGGCGCGCGATTCCGTGCTGGCCCGCACGCTGCGCCAGGGTTTTGCCCGCGGTGCCGCCCGCCGGGCCGGGCGCCTGCCGCGCCAGCTCGATCTGCCCCCTGCCCGCATCGCCCTGCCGATGCACGATCCGGCGATCGAGCACCCAGCCTGGTGGCGCCGCCATGCCGAAGCGCTGCGCAACGCGGTGCCGGCCTATCTGTGCTTTGTCGCGGTCCTCGTGGTGACGCAGTTCGTGCTCGGCAACACGATTGTCTCCTGGCCCTATTACGACTCGCTGATCGTGCTCGGCTGCTTTCTCGCCGTCCTCGCGCTCGGACAGGGCGCGGTGATCCTGACCGGCGGGCTCGACCTGTCGCTGCCCTGGACCATCGGCCTCTCCGGCATTCTCTGCGCTGGCCTGCTGTCAGGCTCGGATGCCGCGCTGGTCTATGCCGTGCCCGCCGTGCTCGCGCTCGGCGCGCTGATCGGCCTCGTCAACGGGCTCGGCATCGTCGCGCTCGGCCTCTCGCCGATCGTGATGACGCTGGCAATGAACGGCATCCTGCAAGGAGCGGCGCTGGTCTATTCCGGCGGGACACCAAACGGCTTCGCCTCGCCCGCCTTGCGCTGGTTCATGACCGCGAAAATCTTCGGCGTGACGCCGGTCGTGCCGCTCGTGGTGCTTTTCGCCGCCGGCGCCTCGATCCTGCTCGGACGCACCGTCTTCGGCCGGCGGATCTACGCCATCGGCAATGGCGAGCGCCCGGCGGAGCTTTCCGGCGTTCCGGTCAAGGCGACGCTGGTCAAGGTCTACATGCTCTCGGGCGCCTGCGCCGCGCTGGTCGGCATCATGCTCGCGGGTTTCTCCGGTCAGGCGAGCCTGGGCATGGGCGACGACTACCTGCTGCCCTCGATCGCGGTCGTCGTGGTCGGCGGCGCGCTCATCACCGGCGGGCGCGGTTCCTATCTCGGCATGCTCGGCGGCGTGCTGCTGCTGACCGCGCTCCAGACCCTGCTCGCCGGAACCACCCTGCCCTATGCTACGCGCGCCATCCTCTATGGCGTCGTGGTGCTCGGCGCCGTCGTGGCGCTGCGCGAACGCGCGCATTGAGGAGACGCAAGACGATGCCAGCACTCGCCCTGAAGCCCGGCCTTCGCGTCGTCGTCACGGCCGGCGCCTCCGGCATCGGCCGTGCCATCGCCGATCTGCTGATCGAGAACGGCGCACGCGTCCATATCTGCGACATCGATGAGAGGCATCTCGCCGATTTCCGCGCCGCCCATCCCGGCCACGGCGCGACGACCTGCAATGTCGCGGATGACGACGACGTGGCGCGGCTGTTCGACGAGGCTCAGGCCACGCTCGGCGGGCTCGACGCGCTGATCAACAATGCCGGCATCGCCGGGCCGACCGGCGGCGTCGACGAGATCGACCCGCGCGAGTGGCGGCGCACCATCGACATCTGCCTGACCGGCCAGTTTCTCTGCACGCGGCTTGCCGTGCCGATGCTGAAGGCGGCGGGTGGCGGCGCCATCGTCAACATGTCGTCCTCCGCCGGGCGCTTCGGCTACGCCTTCCGCACCCCCTACTCCGCCGCGAAATGGGGCATCATCGGCCTGACGCAGTCGCTCGCGAAGGAACTGGGCCCGGCCAATATCCGCGTCAACGCCATCCTGCCCGGCATCATCAAGGGGCCGCGCATGGACGGCGTCATCCAGGCCCGCGCCGAGCAGGTCGGCGTATCGTTCGCGGAGATGCGCGAGCAGTATCTCCAGCGCATCTCGCTGCGCCGCATGACCGACGCCGAGGATGTGGCGGCGATGACGCTCTTCCTGCTGACGCCGGCCGGCAACAACCTCTCCGGCCAGTCTTTCCCCGTTGACGGCAATCTGGAGTCGCTATGAGAACGACCATCGTCGGCTCCGGCCTGATCGGCCGCTCCTGGGCGGTCAGCTTCGCCCGCGCCGGGCATGACGTCCGGCTCTGGGATCGCGATCCGAAGGCGCCGCGTGCCGCGCTCGAATTCGCGGCGTCCGTGCTGCCCGAGCTCGCGGCCAACGGCCTGCTCGACGGCCAGGAGCCGGCCGAGGTGCTGGCGCGACTGCAACCCGTGGACGCCCTCGACGAGGCGCTCGCCGGCACCGACCATGTGCAGGAAAGCACGGCGGAGATCGTCGAGAGCAAGCGTGCGGTCTTCACCGATCTCGACCGGCTGGCGCCGCCGCAGGCCGTGATCGCCAGCTCGACTTCGGCGATCCTGCCCTCGCGCTTCATGGACCATGTCGCAGGCCGCGGCCGCTGCCTCGTCTGCCACCCGATCAACCCGCCCTATCTCGTGCCGGCGGTCGAAATCTGCCCCTCGCCCTGGACGGCACCGGAAACGGTCGAGAAGGCTGCCGCCTTCATGCGCGGCTGCGGACAGCAGCCGCTGGTGATGAAGCGCGAGATCGACGGCTTCATCATGAACCGGATGCAGGGCGCGCTGCTCGACGAGGCGTTCCGGCTCGTCGCCGACGGCATCGCCGATGTCGAGGATGTCGATATCGGCATCCGCGAGGGGCTCGCACTGCGCTGGTCCTTCATCGGCCCGTTCGAGACGATCGACCTGAATGCGCCCGGCGGCGTGCGTGACTACGCCCAGCGCTACCAGCACATCTATAGCGGCATCGCCGCCGAGCTCGCCGGCCGCCGCGCCGACTGGAGCGGGCCGCTGATGGACGAGGTCGAAGGCCAGCGCGCTGCGCGCCTCTCCCGCGACGACCTCGCCCAGCGCCAGATCTGGCGGGACCGGCGCCTGATGGCGCTCGCCGCCCATAAGCGCGCCGCCGCGCGCGACATCGGAGAATAGGAGTCCATCATGGCGAAAGCCCGCAAGGTCATCATCTCCTGCGCCGTCACCGGCGCGATCCATACGCCCTCGATGTCGCCCTACCTGCCGGTGACGCCGGAGGAGATCGCGGACGCGGCGATCGGCGCGGCTGAAGCCGGCGCCGCGATCGTCCATCTTCACGCCCGCGATCCGCAGACCGGCGCGCCGGACCAGACTCCGGAGGCCTTCGCCCGCTTCCTGCCGATCATCCGCCAGCGCAGCGATTGCGTCGTCAACATCACCACCGGCGGCGCCCCGACCATGACGATCGAGGAGCGCGTGAAGCCGGCCGCGACCTTCAAGCCGGAGCTGGCTTCGCTCAATCTCGGCTCGATGAATTTCGGCCTCTTTGGCATGCTCGACCGCTTCAAGGACCTGAAGCACGACTGGGAGCGGACCTATCTCGCCAACAAGGAGATCATTTTCCGCAACACCTTCGGGCAGATCGAGCACATCCTGACGACCTGCGCCGACAGCGGCACGCGCTTCGAGTTCGAGTGCTACGACACCGCCCATCTCTACAATCTCAAATACTTCCTCGACCGCGGGCTGGTGCAGGGGCCGCTCTTCATCCAGACGGTGTTCGGGCTGCAGGGCGGCATCGGCAACCACCCCGACGACATCGCGCATATGAAGCGCACAGCCGACCGGCTCTTCGGAGACCAGTATCGCTGGTCCGTGCTCGGGGCGGGTCGCAATCAGATGAATGTCGCCGCCATCGCCGCGGCCCAGGGCGGGCATGTTCGCGTCGGGCTGGAGGACAGCCTCTGGCTCGGGCCGGGGCGCCTCGCCGAGACGAATGCCGATCAGGTTCGCCGCGTGCGGCTGATCCTGGAAGGGCTGGGGCTGGAGATCGCCACGCCCGGCGAGGCCCGCGAAATGCTGTCGCTCAAGGGCGGCGACAAGGTCGCGTTCTGAACCATCACGGAGCAGGAGACGAACATGCGCATCGAGGTGCTGGTCGACGTCAAGACGACGCTCGGCGAAGGCCCGCTCTGGGACGTGGAGCAGGAGCGGCTCTACTGGATCGATTCCTTCGACGGCCGGGTCTTCCGCGCGACCGTGGACGGACGCGAGGTCCGGGCCTGGGACGTGCCGCAGAAAATCGGCTCGATGGCGCTGCGCAAGGATGGGCAAGGCGCGGTCGTCTCGCTGCAGCGCGGCTTCCATGCTCTGGATTTCAAATCCGGCGAGGTCACGCTCATCCATGATCCGGAGCCTGACCAGCCCGCCAACCGCCTGAACGACGGCAAGGTCGACAAGCGCGGCCGCTTCGTCGCCGGTTCGATGGACACGCAGGAGGAAGGCGCCAACGGCGCGCTCTACAGCCTCTCGACCGACTTCAAGGTGACGAAGCTCGACACCGGCATCGTCTGCTCGAACGGTCCGTGCTGGAGCCCGGACGGCAAGACCTTCTATTTCCAGGATACCTGGTCCGGCGAGATCTGGGCCTATGACTACGACCTCGACAGCGGCGCCGCCACCAACCGGCGGGTCTTCGCCAAGGTGGATACCTCGAAAGGTGGCGCGGCGGATGGCTCGACCGTCGATGCCGAGGGCTATCTCTGGAACGCGCTGGTCTATGACGGGCGGCTGGTGCGCTACGCGCCGGACGGCAGCGTCGACCGCATCATCGACATGCCGGTCAAGAAGGTGACGAGCGTGATGTTCGGCGGCCCGAAGCTCGACATCCTCTTCGTGACCTCGATGGCCAAGCCCCCGCTGCCGCGCTTCCCTGGCGACGGCGTGCTGCGCGGCAGCCTCTTCGCGATCCACGATCTCGGCATTCGCGGCCTGCCGGAGATGCGGTTCGGGGCATGAAGAATCCCGACATTCGGCCGGGATCAGGCAGTTAGCCTGGGGTTGCGCAGCCGCTCGAACGGCAGCTCCCGCCCATAGAGGGAGCATGGCCGCGAGCGGACGCATCGAAGTTCAACGGCAGGGCGAGTTCGTCGTCAACGCGCCCCTTCCCTTGGCTTGTCCACTTCTGGTGTGGCTGGAGCAGCCATGCCATCCTGCGCGCAGCGGCGGAGGACATGGCAATGGAGTTGAAGTGGCTGGAAGACATCCTGAGCCTGTCGACGACGCTGAGCTTCTCGCGCTCCGCCGTTGAGCGGAACATCACGCAATCCGCCCTGAGCCGCCGGGTCAAACAGCTGGAGGAATCGCTCGGCCTGCCGCTGTTCGACCGCAGCAGTTATCCGATCCGCCTCACCGAAGCCGGCCGGACCTTCCTCCCGCGTGCCCAGGACATCCTCAGGCAGGTACAGGACGCGCGTCGGGAGGTCCGCCAGCAGCACGAAGACGAGTCGGAGACGCTGACCTTCGCCACGCTCAACACCCTGTCCCTGACCTATTTCCCCAGCCTGATGCGCCGCATCGAAGACAAGCTCGGTCCGCTGAAGACGCGATTCTGCGATCAACGCTCATCCTTCGACGGCAATGTCGCACTGCTCAATCATGGCGAATGCGATTTCCTGCTGACCTATGCGCATCCGGCCGTGCCGCCCGAACTGGACGCCGAACACTTCGTCTACCGCCACCTCGGCGCCGAACGAGCGATCCCCGTCTCGATCCCCGACAGCGCCGGCGAGCCGCTCCACGCCTTCCGCTGCGGCGGTGTGCCGGTGCGCCTGCTGAGCTATGGCAACGCCTCCTTCTTCGCGCGCCGGCTTGCCTTGCTCTTCGCCGAGCGGCCGACACCGCTGGTCACCGTCTACGAGAATCCGATGTCGGTTGGCCTCAAGGCCATGGTCCTCGCCGGACATGGCGTCGCCTGGGTGCCCGAGAGCCTTGTCGTCGAGGAATTGCGCAGCGGCCAGCTCGTGCCGGCGGCCGACCCCTCATGGTACATCTCGGCCGAAATCCGGCTCTATCGGGCAAAGCAGCGGAGCCGCCTTCCCGTCGAACAGTTCTGGGCCGCCATCGCAGATGACGGCCAGCCAGCACGCCCGGACGATCCGCCCCGCCCTGCCGTCGGTCGACGCGGCTATGCGCGCCCGGCTTCCGCGGGTTCCGACAGCAAGCTGTCGAGATCGGCCATGGCGTCGATATCGGCGAGCCGGGCGTAAAGCGCGGCGGCGCCCGGCATCCCGGAGCAACAATCCCGGAACTTCGCTTCCCGGTCGGCATCGTCGAACGGATCGGCGATCGAGCCCTTGGCCTCCAGCCGATCGGCCTTGAGCACGCGCCCGTCCTTGAGGCTGATGGTGACGCGATGCGGCTGGCGCCCCGCTACCTCCTCGCTCTTGTCGTAGGACCGCATCACCGTCAGCGGCAACAGCCGCCGGACCTCCGGGCGCGCGACCGCTTCCGGCGTGAAATCGGCCAGCGACAGCCGGTCCTGCAAGAGCGCGAGCGCGACGCAGTAATGCATCGAGAAGCGGCCCTGCATCTCGTCCTGCGGATCGGGATAGGCGAGATTGCGCGCATTGGCGATGCCGACCAGCGTGTCCACCGCCTCGACATCCGCGGCGGAGAAGCCATTTTTTGCCTTGAGGTCGAGGATCGCATCGACCGCAAGGTGCGTCGAGCCGCAGCAGGGATGGCGCTTCGGGGTCAGTCCGTCGCTTTCGATGACATGCGGCGCTGCCAGCACCATCCGCTCCCAGCCGACGGCGCTGTCGTCGCCGAACAATTCGGCAAAGCCCATCGGGCATTCCAGGATGTCGAGGCGCCCGGTCATCCCCGCTGCCGCGAGTGCAGCCGCATCGACGGCATTGCGCGCCGCGAGCCCGGCATGCAGCGGCTTGGCCGGCGTGCCGAACTGGCCCTTCGGGCCGGCTGCCATGCTGGCGGCAACGCTCATCGCGCGGGCGATGCCCACCCCGTCGAGCCCCATCAGCCAGGCCGTGCCCGCCGCCGTCCCGATCGCGCCGACCGTCGAGGTCGCGTGCCAGCCGATGGTGTAATGCGCCGGGTTGATGCCGCGCCCGACGGCGGCCTGCGCCTCCAGCCCGACGAGATAGGCGTCGACGAAGGCCCGCCCACTCGCCCCGCGCCCCTGCGCCACCGCGAGCAGCGCCGGCACCAGCACCGCCGAGGCATGGGTGATACCCGGCCTGAAATTATCGTCATAATCGAGCGCATGCGCCGCCGTGCCGTTGACCAGCGCGGCGATCGCCTCCGTCGCCCTGCCCCCACCCGCAACCGCCGCAGCGTCCCGCGGGCCGATCCCGGAAGCGAAGGCCTGACGCACGGCCTGTGTCGCCTGATCGCCAACCCCTGCCAGCATGCAGCCCACGGTATCGGTGATGGCGTGATGCGCTCGTAGTCGGGCCAGTGGCGAGAAGGCTGGCGCGGAGCGGCTCCACTCCGCGATACGTTCGATGGCGCTCGGCATGATTACTCCCGGTCGGTCTTGCGATGGCAAACGCTGCTCAACCCTGCCGACGCGCTTCGAGGATCAGGCGCAGCAGGCGGCCGAAGGCGAAGCGGCTCACCTCCGTGCCCTTGATGTCGGTGTCGACGCGGTGGGTGATCACGAGGTCGAGCGAGGGAATGACGAGACAGGTCTGCCCGCCTACGCCCTGCGCGCTGTAGCTGCCGGCCGGCAGCACGACTCCGGGGAAGCCCGTGCCGGAGCGCTCGGTCCACCACATATAGCCATAGCCGCCGCGCGGCCCGGCATCGGAGAGCGGCAGCACGCTGGTCGCGACCCAGTTGGCCGGCACGACCTGCTCATCTTGCCAGCGGCCCTGCCGCAGGAACATCAGGCCGAAACGGGCGAGGTCGCGCGTCGACATCCGGAACGGATAGGCGGGATGAACCGAGCAATCGTCAGGCTCCAGCCAGCCGTCGCGCCGCTCGCTGTCGAGGCGGAAATCCTCCATGCCGAGCGGGCGGCCGATCCGCGCCAGGAAATCGTCATGGATGCCGGCGCCGGTCAGCGCCGTGAAGATCGTGCCGAGCGCGTTGAAATCCCAGTTGTTGTACAGCCAGAAGGCACCCGGCGGCTGCGAATGGCGGGCCGGCTTGATCGACTTCATCCAGGGCGATTCATAGCCGGCGGGGTGGAAGATGCCTGAGCGCGCCGTCAGCAGATCATAGATCGTCGCCGCCTTCTCGCGCTCGCTGAGGCCTTCCTTGTCGTCGATGCCGAGATCGGCGAGCGTGCGCGACAGGTCGATCCGGCCTTCTTCCTCATGGATGCCGATCAGGGCGCTGAGGAAGCTCTTGCGGACGGAATGGCACTGGTAGCGATGGGCGAGATCGCCGCGGCTCGCCACCACGCGCCCGCCCTGCACGATCATCAGCGTCGCCGTCGAGATGGTATCGGCGAAGCGCCAGGCCCGGTCGAGCCCCTCGCGCGACCAGCCTGCCGCCTCCGGCGAGACGCTCTCCCAGCCCTTCGCCGGCCAATGCTCCGCACCCAGGGCTTCGCCCCTCATCACTGTCTCGTCCATCATCTGATCCTCCGCAGCCCGGCCGCTCACGCGATCGGGCGATAACCGACGCTCGCCTCGAGGAACTCGCGCGTATAGGGCTCATGCGCCCGGCCCGCCCTGACGTCGGCGGCGCTCATCTCCTCGAGAATGCGGCCCTCGCTCATCATCGCGACGCGCTCGCAGAGATGCGTCACCACCGCGAGATCGTGGCTGACCATCAGATAGGTCAGGTCGCGGTCACGGCGGAGCTGCTTGAGCAGGTTGAGGATTTCCGCCTGCACGGAGACGTCCAGCGCCGAGGTCGGCTCGTCCAGCAGCAGCAGCTCAGGCTCGATGATGAGCGCGCGGGCGATCGCGACGCGCTGGCGCTGCCCACCCGAGAGCTCGTGCGGGAAGCGATAGCGGAAGGACGGCCCGAGGCCGACGGCGGTCAGGATTTCGTCGATGCGCTCCTGCGGCCGGTCGAAGCCGTGGATCTTCAGCGGCTCGGCCAGCACGTTCTGCACCATCTTGCGTGGATGCAGCGAGGAATAGGGGTCCTGGAACACCATCTGCACGCGCCGGAAGAAAGCCTTGTCGCGCTTATGCGGCACCTCGCGATCCTGGAAGCTGATCGTGCCGCCATACTCGCTGTTGAGCCCGGCAAGCGCGCGCAGCACGGTCGACTTGCCGCAGCCGGATTCGCCGATCAGCCCGAAGGCTTCGCCATGGCCGAGCGTGAAGGAGACGTCGTCCACCGCCTTCAGCATCGAGCTGCCACGGCCGAAGACGACCGAGAGATGGCTGACCGTCAGCGCGGCCGGGCGGCTCACCGCCGAAGCGGGATCGACAGCGCTCATGCCCGGCTCCCGCTCTGCAAGGTCGGCCCATCCAGCCAGGCCGGGTCGCGGCTCGGCACCTGCAGCATGTCGGCCTGCCGGTCGAGCCGCGGCAGGCTGTCGAGCAGCGCACGGGTATAGGGATGGCGGGCATTGCGGAGCTCCCGCGCCGGGATGTCCTCCATGATCCGGCCGGCATACATCACCAGCACGCGGTCGCAGAAATCCGCCACCAGATTGAGGTCGTGGCTGATGAAGATCAGCCCGGCGCCGCGCCGCGTCACCAGCTCGTCGAGGATGCTCAGCACCTGCCGCCGGATGGTGACGTCGAGCGCCGAGGTCGGCTCGTCCGCGATGATCAGGTCAGGCTCCGGGATCAGCATCATCGCGATCATGATGCGCTGGCCCATGCCGCCCGAGACCTCGTGCGGGAAGAGCTTGAAGACGCGCGCGGGGTCGCGGATCTTCACCGCCTCCAGCATGGCGAGCGCCCGCGCCTCAGCCTCCTTGCCGCCGACCTTGTGGTGCAAGCGGTAGGCCTCGGTGATCTGCTCGCCGACCCGCATCAGCGGATTGAGTGAGAATTTCGGGTCCTGCAGGATCATCGAG
Source organism: Allobosea sp. OAE752 (assembly GCF_050433265.1). NCBI lineage: Bacteria > Pseudomonadati > Pseudomonadota > Alphaproteobacteria > Hyphomicrobiales > Alloboseaceae > Allobosea > Allobosea sp. OAE752. The sequence continues at coordinate 19,486 of NZ_JBNPXO010000011.1, read as the reverse complement.
ATGCGGTTGCCGCGGATGGTCCGCATCTGGCGCTCGCTGGCGGCGATGAGGTCGATCCCGTCGAAGGAGAGCTTCCTGGCGGAGATGGTCGCCGCCTTCGGCGTCAGCTTCAGGATCGTGCGCCCCGTCAGCGACTTGCCGGAGCCGGATTCGCCGACGATGCCGACCTTCTCGCGGCCGACACTGAAGGAGATGCCGCGCACCGCCTGCACCGAGCGATGCGCGCCCTTGAAGGTGACGGAGAGGTCCTCGACCTCGAGCAGCGGCTTATCCATGACGCGGGTCCAGGATGTCGCGCAGGCCGTCGCCGAACAGGTTGAAGGCCAGGCTGGTGACGAGGATGGCGAGGCCGGGAATGCCGGCGATCCAGCCATTGGTCAGGATGAACTCGCGGCCCGAGGCCAGCATCGCGCCCCATTCCGGGCTCGGCGGCTGCGCGCCCAGGCCGAGGAAGCCGAGGCCGGCCGCCGTCAGGATGATCGACGCCATGCTCAGGGTGATGCGCACCACGACGGAGGGGATGCACATCGGCACGACATGGCCGAGGATGATCCGCAGCGGCGACGCGCCCTGCAGGCGGACCGCCGCGATGTAGTCGGACTTGCGGATCGACAGCGTTTCGGCCCGCGCCAGCCGCGCGATCGGCGGCCAGGCGGCGAGCGCGATCGCAATGATCGCATGGTCGATGCCGGGCCCGAGCGCCGCGACGAAGGCGAGCGCCAGCACCAGGCTCGGGAAGGCCAGGAAGATGTCGACGATGCGCATCAGCACGGTATCGACCCAGCCGCCGAGATAGCCGGAGGTCGTGCCGACGATCAGCCCGAGCGGCGCGGCGATCACAGCCGTCAGCAGGGCGATGTAGAGCGTGATCCGGGCGCCGAAGACCAACCGGCTGAAGATGTCGCGGCCGAGCTCGTCGGTGCCGAACCAATGCGCAGCCGAAGGCCGTTGCAGGCGCTTGGTCAGGTCCTGCGCGTAGATGTCGTGGGTCGCGACGAGGGGCGCGAACAGCGCCACCAGCACGATCAGAACGATGACGGCGAGGCCGAACATGGCGGCAGGATTGGCCCTGAGCCGCCACCATTTCAGCGACAATTGCTGCATCCGCGCCTGGAAGGGCGAGGACGGAACGGGCGCCGCGAGCCAGGCCTTGAGGCCCCGCCCGCCGGCCTGGTCGATGGATTGTGGTGTCATGGCCATGCCTCAGCGGGTCCGCGGGTCGAAGACCCGGTAGAGCAGGTCGCACAACAGGTTGAGCGTGACGAAGATGACGCCGACCAGCAGCGTGCAGCCGACGACGGCGTTCATGTCGCCGGCGAGCAGCGCATTGGTCAGGTAGCGGCCGAAGCCCGGCCAGGCGAAGACCGTCTCGGTCAAGACCGCGCCTTCGAGCAGGAAGGCGTAGGACAGCGCCACCACCGTCACCACCTGCACGGCGATGTTGCGGAAGGCATGGCCCCAGACGGTGCGCGCCCAGGACAGGCCCTTCACCCGCGCCGTCACCACATATTCCTGGCTGAGCTGCTCCATCATGAAGCTGCGGGTCATCCGGCTGATATAGGCGAGCGAGCTGAAGGCCAGGATCGAGGCCGGCAGGATGATGTGCGACACCGCATTGCCGAACATCTCCCAGTTGCCGGCGAGAAGACTGTCGATCAGCAGGAAGCCGGTGACGGGCTCGAGGTCGAACTCGTAGGTGAAGTCGATGCGACCGGGGCCGCCGACCCAGCCCAGCGTCGCGTAGAACAGCACCAGCCCCATCAGGCCGAGCCAGAAATTCGGCGCGGAATAGCCGATCAGGCCGACGACCCGGACGATCTGGTCGACAAGGGAACCGCGATACATCGCCGAGAGCACACCGAGCGGGATGCCCAGGCTGGTTCCGATGACGATCGCGACGCTGGCGAGCTCGATCGTCGCCGGGAAGACGCGGGCGATATCGGCCATCACCGGCTTGCCGGTGGTCAGCGCCATCCCGAAATCGAGATGCAGCACACCCCAGATATAGCGGCCGAATTGGACATAGAGCGGCTGGTCGAGACCGAGCTGCTTGTACATCGCCTGATAGGCTTCCTGGGTCACGTTGTCGCCGAGCACGGCGACGACGGGATCGAGTGGCAGCAGACGGCCGATGAAGAAGGTCAGCGCTGCCAGCCCGAGCAAGGTGACGGCGAAGGATGCGAGGATCCGGCCCGATACCTTGAGCCAGGACGGAAGAATCCGCCCTGGTTCGGTGCCCGGGCCGGACGCCGCTATGGCGGTCCGGGACATCGCGGCGGCCTTACTTGGTCGCCAGCTCGTAATAGGTCCGGAAGCCGTTCCAGGTCCACGACTTCAGGTCCTTGCGCACGCCGGCGACGTTGTTCATCTGGAACATGAAGGCCATCGGGCCCTTGGCCATGACGTCCTTCTGGAGCGCCGCATAAAGCGCGTCGCGCCTGGCCGGATCGGGCTCGAGCAGCGCCTCGTCGACCTTCTTGTTGAGCTCGAGATCCTGATAGGCCGAGCGCCAGCTCGGATACTGGGTCTGCTTCGCTTCGAGCCGGTTGTCGGGGTTGAAGACGAGGCGCGAGGCGTTGCCATGCGCATCCGGCACGTTGGTCTGCCAGGCCAGCATCGCCGACTGGTATTCGCGCCCGCGCACCTTGCTGAAGAGCTGGGCATTGGCCATGCGTTCGAGCGAGAGCTTGACGCCGACCTTGGCCGCATTCTGCTGCACACTCTGGGCGATCGGGTTCGAATGCGGCAGCGTGCCGAAGATCATCGTCGCCTCGAAGCCGTTGGGATAGCCCGCCTCCGCCAGGAGCTGCTTGGCCTTGTCGAGGTCGAGCTTGAAGGGCTGGCCTTCCTTCGCGTCGAGCGCACCGACGGCGCCGAGCTGGGCGAAGCTGGCGCGCGGCACGCCGAGATGGGTCATCACCGTCTTGCCGAGGCCGTCATAGTCGATCAGGTAGCGCATCGCGAGGCGCACCTTCTCCTTGGAGAACGGGCCGTCGGCGACGTTGAAGCCCCAATAGAAGAGCTGTGGCCGCAGGACCTTGTTGATCGTGATGTCCTTGGAGGACTCGAGATCCCGCAGGTCCTCCGGGGTCAGGTCGCGCGCCACATCGACATCGCCCTGGCTCAGCAGCAGGCGCTGGGTGCCGGGCTCCGCGACATGGCGGATCAGCACGCGCTTGAGTGCAGGCGCCTTGCCCCAATAGCCATCATTGGCTTCGAGCACGATCGACTCGCCGGCATTCCAGCGCGTCAGCTTGTAGGGGCCGACGCAGGCCGTGCGCGTCGCCAGATATTTGTTGCCGAGATCGCCGCCCTGTTCGTTCGCCATCAGGGTCTTCTTGTCCATCACCATGGACACCCGGTTGGCCGCGATCGACTGCAGCACGAGCGTCGTCGGATAGGGCTTGTCGAGCTTGAAGACGAGCGTGTCGTTCGGGCCCGCGACGATGGTCTGCTCGACATTGTCCCTGGTGAAGCCGAACTCGGTCAGCGTCGCCGCGTTGCCGAAATTGAGCTTGACGACGCGGTGCAGCGACCAGGCGACATCCTCGGCCGTGACGGGATTGCCGGAGGGGAATTTCGCGCCCTTCTGCAGATGGAAGGTGATCTCCTTGCGGTCCGGCGAGACGTCCCAGCGCTCGGCGAAGCTCGGCACGACCTTGCGCTCGTCGGCCGGGTCGAAATCGGCCAGCGTATCGCAGGTGTTCTGCAGGATCTCGTTGGTGACGACCTCACCGACCTGGGCGGGGTCGAATGTGCTGATCGCGTCGACGTTCCACGCCATCACCAGCGCGTTCTTCGGCGTCGCAGCAACGGCCACTCCCGCGCCGGCGCAAAGGGCGGCGACTGCCGCGGCGGAAAGCAGCTTGCGTCCGGCGAGGCGTCGCTTGATTACGATCTCGTCGTTTCGGTTGGTCATGATCTCGATCCCGCTCTTTGATTATTGTTTGATTGGAAACGCATATGTCGTCCGGGAGCAGCCTTGCGGTTGCTCCCGAGGTCGCGCCGACTCAGGCGGCGGCAGCAGGCCGCGGCTTGATCGGCGGCTTCACATCGGCCGGGATCGGGCAGACATAGGGCGTCCGCGTCACCCGCTCCTGATGGTCCTTCTTGGCGCGCGCCAGCAGCGTCTCGTCGCTGATCACGTCGACCGCGGTCGCCGCCATGATCTTGGCGGCATGGACCATGCCCTTGTGCGCCGCCGGCGCCTTGCCCTGCGCCGTGATCTGCCAGGAATGGCCGGGCGTGCCGATGGCATGGGTCGCAACCCGCGCCTGGATGGTCGGCACCTTCCAGCTGACATCGGCGACATCGGTCGAGCCGATCATCGGCACGCCGCGCGTGCCTTGCGGCACGACGAAATCGCACAGCGGCGTGTTCTCGCGCGGCGCGATCCCGGTCTTGCGATAATCGTTGAGGATGTCGGCCGGGCCGAGCGTCGCCTGGATCTTGGCCGCATAGGCCTTGTCCGCCGCGTCGAAGGGCACGGGGCCGAGCCGGTCGATGTTCTTGAACATCGCGTCTTCCAGCGGCGTATTGCCGAGCATGTTGGAGACCGCGCTCATGATCGAGATCGAGACTGCGGTCTCGGTCATCAGCGCCGCGCCCTCGGCGATCTTCTTCACGCGCTCGTTGAGTTCCAGCATGCCGGCGAGATCACGCGCGCGGATGGCGTAGCGCACCTTGGCCGAGGCCTGCACGACGTTGGGCGCAATGCCGCCAGCATCGAGATAGGCATAGTGGATGCGGGCATCGGACGGCATATGCTCGCGCATGTAGTTGACGCCGACATTCATGAGTTCCACCGCATCGAGCGCCGAGCGGCCGAGATGGGGCGCAGCCGCAGCATGCGAGGCGCGGCCGGTGAACTGGAAATCCATCCGGGTGTTGGCGAGCGACAAGGCATCGTCGACCTTGGTCATCGAGGCCGGGTGCCAGGATATCGCGACATCGACATCGTCGAAGGCGCCGGCCCGCACCATGAAGGCTTTGGCCGCACCGCCCTCTTCCGCCGGGCAGCCGAAATAGCGCACGCGCCCCGGCCGACCGGTCCTGGCAAGCCAGTCCTTCACCGCGGTCGCCGCCAGCAATGCGGCCGAGCCCAGCATGTTGTGGCCGCAGCCATGGCCGTGGCCTCCGGCCTCGACCGGCTTCGGCTCGGCGATATTGGCCTCCTGGCTCAAGCCCGGCAGCGCGTCGTATTCCCCGAGGATAGCGATGACCGGGCCGCCCTCGCCCGCCTCGGCCATCACGGCAGTCGGAATGCCCGCGACGTTCTCGGTGATGCGGAAGCCCTGCTCCTTGAGCATCGCGATATGCTCGCCGACCGAGCGATACTCGGTATAGGCGATCTCGGGCATGCCCCAGACGCGGTCGCTCAGTGCCTCGAAAGGCTGCCGCTTGGCATCGACCAGCTCCCAGATGATCTCGGAATTCTGCATGGCTGGTATCCTTTCTACAGATGCTCTCGCAGGAAACGGGCCACCCCGCCGAAGACGGTGCGCCGGTTCTCGATCCGGGCGAAGCCATGGCCCTCATGCGGGATGCGCAGATACTCGACCGGCCGGCCGAGGCCGCGCAGCACCGAATAGACCATCTCGCTCTCGCCCGGCGGCACGCGGGGGTCGTCGAGCCCCTGCGCGATGAAGAGCGGCACGCGGATGCGGTCGAGCTTGTGGGTCGGCGAGAAGCGGATCAGGTTCTCGCTATCCGCGACCGGATCGCCATATTCGACAGCGCGCAGATAGCGCCGCCACGGCCCGGTCGTCTCCAGCAGCGTCAGGAAATTGGCGATCCCGTAGAACTCGATGCCGACCTTCCACAAATCCGGCTGCTCGGTCAGCGCCGCCAGCACCATGAAGCCGCCATAGGAGCGGCCATAGACGGCGACGCGGTCATCGTTCACGTCGGATTGCTCGCGCAGCCAGAGCCGGACCGCCTTGAGGTCGGCGACGCTATCCATGCGCAGATGCTTGTCGTCGAGATGATGGTAGCTGCGGCCATAGCCGGTCGAGCCGCGCACGTTCGGCGCGACCACCATGATGCCCTGGCTCAGGAAGAACTGCAGGTCGGCCCGGAAGATCGGGGTCCACTGCGCCTCCGGCCCGCCATGGACCACGACGACGGCAGGATAGCCCCCTTCCGGCGCCTTGCCGCGCGGCCGGTAGACGAAGAACGGTACTTCGAGCCCGTCGAAGCTTTTCGTAGTAGCGACCGTCGGCTCGACGAAACCGGCCGGATCGATCCCCGCCTTCGAGGCATCCGTCAGGCGCTTGACCTGCTTGGTCGCACTATCGAAGCGCCAGATATCCGGCGACGAGGCCGATCCGTCGAGGGGAAAAACTAGCCCCGAGCCATCAGGCAGCCAGGCGACGGAGCCGATCGAACCGGCAGGAAATCCCTCGACCTCGAACTCGGCCCCATCAGCGATCTCGCGCACGAAGATCCGGTTCCAGCCGCGATCATTCGCGATATAGGCCAGACGGTTCTGATCCGGCGCCAGCGCCACGGCCTCGATATCCTGCCCGTCGCGCTCGACGATCCAGTTCAGCGCGCCATCGGCCGCCGAACGGAAGGCGACGCTAAGAAATTCCCGACCCTGATCGGTGATCGTGAAGAAGCCGCTGCCGTCCTTCTTCATCCGGCTGGCAGCATAGCGGGCGCGGCCCTCATGCGGCAGCAGCGCCTCGCGCGCCCCGCTTTCGAGATCGAGCCGATAGAGGTCCTGGTCGTTCATCGCATGGGTGGCGTCGGCCACCAGAAGCGAGCGCCCATCCGGGAAGAAGGCGACGGCCTCGCGATAGCCGCTGCCCTCGAAGACACGCCGCGCCGCCCGCGTCGCCATGTCCATCACATAGATGTCCATATGCTCGCGGTCGCGCGCGTTCGAGGCGAAGGCGATGCGCTGCCCGTCCGGCGCCCAGCAACCCCAGACATGCACCACGGTCGGATCGTCGGTCAGCGACTGCGGCACGCCGGAGGCATCCGGTATGAGCCAGAGCTGGTGGCGCTCGTCGCCGCCGCAATCCATCGTGAAGAGCAGGTCGCGGCTCTTCGGGTTGAAGGCGATCGAACCGACCGGCTCCGGCATGTCGGTCAGGCGCCAGGGCGCCCCGCCGGCCAGCGGCCGGAGCCAGATCTGGTGCGTGCCGCTCTCGTCGCTGAGATAGGCGAGAAGCTCGCCATCCGGAGCGATAGCCGGGCTCTTGGCGCTGCGGATTTCGAGATAGGGCTCGATGCCCGGGCGGATCTGGCTGGCGGCTTCGGACATGGTGCTTCCTTCAGGCCGCGAGGGCCGGCATTGAATCGCGTAGGCGATCGGTCGCATCACGCAAAGCCAGCGACAGGGCCGGGGCGCTCGGCGTCGCCGCGTGATTGGCCTCGGTCACGATGGTGAAGCGGGCCTCGGGCCAGGCCGTCTTGAGGCGCCAGGCCGTACACATCGGCGTCACGATGTCGTAGCGCCCCTGCACGATCTCCGCCGGCAGGTGGCGGATGCGCGAGACGTCGCGCAGCAATTGCCCGGGTTCGAGGAAGGCGCCGTTGACGCAGTAATGCGTGAAGATGCGGGCGAGCGCGAGCGCCGCATCCGGCTCGGTCAGCGCCGCGACATGCTCGGCATCGGGTAGGAAGGTCTGCGTCTTCCCCGAGAATGTCCTGAGGCTGATCGCAGCCGCGATCTGCTGCTCGTGGTCAGGTCCGGTCAGCCGGCGATAATAGGCGCCGAGCAGGTCGTCGCGCTCCGCTTCCGGCACGAAAGTGGCGAAGGTCTCCCAATGGTCCGGGAAGATCGTGCGCGAGCCGTGGAACCACCAGTCGATCTCGGAGCGCTCGGCCATGAAGATGCCGTGCAGGCGGAAGCCGAGGCACCGCTCCGGGTGGGCCTGTCCATAGGCGAGACCGAGGCAACTGCCCCAGGATCCGCCCGTGACGAGCCAGCGCTCGATGCCGAGATGCTCCCGGATTCGTTCGAGATCGGCGATCAGCGCCTGCGTGGTATTGCCCGCGAGTTCCGCCGAAGGGCTGGAGCGCCCTGCCCCGCGCTGGTCGAAGGTCACGAGGTGGAAGGCCGCCGGATCGAAGGTCCGGCGCTGGGCCGGTTTGGTGCCCGCGCCGGGGCCGCCATGCAGGAAGACGACGGGAATTCCCTCGGGATTGCCGCTCAGTTCGACCTGCAACGCGTGGCCGTCACCGACCGGGAGACGTAGCGAGCGGTAAGGCTCGACCACGGGATAGAGAGCGCTCTCGTCGTCAGGCACATCGGGCTCCGCTGCACGGGAGCGCCGCGACGCTCCCCATGCGACCGGAGGATGGCACGCCCGAACCATCGCTGGCCAATGCATTTGGAATGAGTTGTTATGACGATCTGGAATAGTTTTACGTGAACCGACGGTGGCAAATGCTTCTTTGCTTGAAGGTTCGTGTCACGATCTCAAAGGCTTAACCGCCTGATCCCGTGCCGATCATCCTCGAACCATGTTGCGGCTTCGCCATTCGGCCAACGGCGCGCTCGGGTGAGGTGCGGACACCTGCCGAGGGTCGTGTAGAATTTGCGCAGCGGAGAACCGGAAGCGGGAGCGACTTGTGCGCGTCAGAGTGCTTGTCACTGGCGGTAATGGGCGACTGGCACGCGCGTTGGCGCGAACGGGCGGCTCAAACGTTCGCACGCTTTCGAGCGCGGAACTCGACATCACCAATGCCGCTTCCATCCGGTCCACACTTGATCGATTGCGCCCGGATGTTGTGATCAATGCTGCAGCGCTCAGCAGCGTCGAGGCCTCCGATACCGCCCCGGAGCGCGCGCGTTCCGTCAATGCCACCGCGCCGGGGTATATCGCCCAGGCCTGCGCCCGGCTGGGAACGCCTTTGATCCATATCTCGACCGACTATGTGTTCGGGGCTGAAACCCTCCGACCGTGGCGCGAGTCGGATCCGGTCTCGCCCCTCAACAGCTATGGCCGCCTGAAAGCGGAAGGCGAGCGCAATGTCCTGGCCGTCGGCAGCAGGGTTTGTATCGCGCGCGTCGCGTGGCTCTTCGGAGACGGCAAAGACTTCATCGCGAACCTGCTTCGGGCCGATGCCGACACGGTGAAAGTGGCGCATGACCAGACAGGTTCCCCGACTCCGATCCGCCAGCTTGCCAAGAGACTATTGGCGCTGGCTGAGCGCATGAACGCGGGCGAAGCCATTCCGCAGATGCTCCATCTGGCCGGATCGCCGCCAGTGTCGCGCGCCGATTGGGTCGCCTCGGCGTTCGAATCTCTTCAGCGGGCGGGAAGGAAGACGCCAAAACTGCTGCGGGTGCCCATGGCAGAATTCGGTGGCGGCGCCCCCCGTCCACATTACAGCGCCCTCGATTGCAGCCTTGCCGCAGAACTCTTTGGCGAAGAGCTCGACTGGCGCATTTCGACGGCGCAGCCCGAGACCTTCACCGAGCAGATCATGCCGGCTTAGAACCGCCAACAGACCATCGGCAGGCGCTCACATGGCCGATCTCCGCGAAGAGGTGAGGCCGGCGTCATGCGGCCCGCGCATGGCTGATGCTGTAAACGGGGCTCTTATTCGAATTTGTCGCAGTATAGGTTGGCTGGGCGGCTCGCTACGAAAGCTGAGCCCGCAAGAGAACGGTTGGTAGGCGATGCTCTCCACCAAAACCACGCGGCCCAACCGCCGGCAGTTCCTCTCCTCGACGGCGATCGCCCTGTTTCTCGGCTCGACCGGGCGAGGCCTTGGCGAGACAATCGCCGGCAGCCCGCCCTGGAAGCCCTTTGACGCCAGCCCGCCGCAGACGCTGGGCTCCGGCACCTGGTATTTCCTGACGCCCGACGAGGTCCGCACCGTGGGCGCGATCACCGAGCGCCTGATCCCGGCCGACGAATTGAGCGTCAGCGGCAAGGATGCCGGCTGCGTCGAGTTCATCGACCGGCAGCTCGCCGGCAGCTATGGCTCCTCCGAGCGGCTCTACATGAAGGGGCCGTTCCAACCCGGCACGCCCGAACAGGGCGACCAGTTCCCGCTCGACCCGCGTCAGCGCTACCGGCTGGGGCTCGCGGGCCTTCAGGCGCATTGCCGCGAAACCTATCAGAAGGCCTTCGCCGATCTGCCGCCCGAGCAGCGCGACCAGGTCCTGACCCAGCTTCAGACCGGCGCGATCACGCTGAAGGATGTCGATGGCAAGGCCTTCTTCGCGCTCCTCCTGCAGAACACCATGGAAGGCTTTTTCGCCGACCCGATCTATGGCGGCAACAGGGAGATGGTGTCGTGGCGGATGCTCGGCTTTCCCGGGGCGCGCTACGATTACCGCGACTACATCGACAAGCATAACCAGAAGCTCGATTTGCCCCCGCTCAGCATCGCCGGGCGGTCCGAATGGCGCGTGAAGGATTGAGCCATGGCCACGAAACTGCCCGCGACGGATGTGGTGGTGGTCGGCCTCGGCTGGGCGGGATCGATCATCGCCAATGAACTGACGGACCAGGGGCTCTCGGTCGTCGCCTTCGAGCGCGGCCCCTGGCGCGAGACGGCGCGCGACTTCAACATCGCCTCCGCCCCGGATGAGCTGCGCTACAGCCAGCGCCAGGAGCTGATGCTCCAGACCGCGCAGAACACCGTCACCGCGCGCAACAACCCGTCCCAGACGGCGCTGCCGATGCGCAGCTGGGGCTCGTTCCATCCCGGCAACGGCACGGGCGGCGCCGGCAACCACTGGGCCGGCATCACCTTCCGTTTCCAGCCGGAGGAGTTCCGGCTCAAATCCCATCTCACCGAGAAATATGGCGCAGGCGCCATCCCGGCCGAGCTCACCTTGCAGGACTGGGGCACGGATTGGAGCGAGATGGAGCCGTTCTACACGGCGTTCGACCGGCTTGCCGGGCTCTCCGGCCGGGCCGGCAACCTCAAGGGCCAGATCCGCGAGGGCGGCAACCCGTTCGAGGGGCCTCGCTCGGAAGAATACCCGACCGGCCCGATGCGCCAGCCCTACGGGCCGACCCTGTTCGCGCAGGCCGCCAAGGAGCTCGGCTACAAGCCCTTCCCGGTTCCCTCGGCGCTGATCTCCGAGGCCTATACGAACCCGCTCGGTGTCACGATGGGGCCCTGCACCTTCTGCGGCTTCTGCACCAATTACGGCTGCGCCAACTACTCCAAGGCGAGCGCGATCACGACCGTCCTGCCCGTGCTGGTGCGAAAATCCAATTTCCGGGCACAGACCAATTCCGAGGTGCTGAGGGTCACGCTCGACGCCACCGGCAAGCGCGCCACCGGCGTCGTCTATATCGACACCTCCGGCAAGGAATGGGAGCAGCCGGCCGACCTCGTCATCGTCACCGCCTTCACCTTCGAGAATGTGCGGCTGATGCTGCTCTCGGGCGTGGGCACGCCCTATGACCCCGAGACCCAGACGGGCACGACAGGGCGCAACTACGCCTATCAGACCGCCAACAACGTCCAGCTCTTCTTCGACGACAAGAACTTCAACCCCTTCATCGGCGCCGGCGCGCTCGGCATGGGGATCGACGATTTCAACAACGACAATTTCGACCATTCCGGCCTGGGCTTCTTCGGCGGCGGCAGCATCCGCGTCACGCCGATCGGCGCGGCCCCGATCGGCTACCGGCCGACACCGCCCGGCACACCGCTCTGGGGTTCGGAGTGGAAGCGCCAGACCGTCAAGAACTACCTCAGCTCCATGTCGATCGGCTGCGAGGCGTCGAGCTATGCGACGCGCACCAACTATCTCTCGCTCGACCCGACCTATACCGACCGGCTCGGGCGGCCGCTGCTGCGCATCACCTTCGATTTCACGCAGAACGACCTGAAGATGTCGCAATACTGCACCGACAAGGTCGCCGGCATCGCCAAGGCGATGAACCCGCGCCAGTTCGTGCCCCATCCGATGACCGGGCACTGGAACACCGGCCCCTACCAATCCTCGCATGTGGTCGGCGGCTTCGTCATGGGCGCGGATCCCAAGACGAGCGCGGTCAACAAATACCTGCAGAGCTGGGATGTGCCCAATCTCTTCGTGGTCGGCGCCTCGGCCTTCCCGCAGAACCCCGGCTACAACCCGACGGGAACCGTCGGCGCCCTCGCCTTCAAGGCGGCCGACGCCATCCGCCGGCTCTATCTCAAGAACCCCGGCCCGTTGGTGAGCGCATGAGGATGCTCCTTTCCAAACGGCTCGGCAGGGCCGCCTTCGCCGCCTTCATGACCGCCGCCATTCCGGTCGGCGCGCAGGTCACCGGTGACGCCGCCTTCTCGCAGGTCGAGAAAGGGCGCTACCTCGCAGTCCTGGGAGACTGCGCGGCTTGCCATACCGCACCGGGCTTGCCGCCTTTCGCCGGCGGGGTGGTGCTGCAGACGCCCTTCGGCAATCTCGTCGCCCCCAACATCACGCCCGATCCCGGGACCGGGGTCGGGAGCATGTCGCTCCAGGACTTCCAGAGCGTGATGTCGAAGGGCATCGGCAAGGGCGGCTATCATCTTTATGGCGCGATGCCCTTCACCGCCTACACCAAGGTGACCGCGCAGGATAACGCGGCGATCTGGGCCTATCTGCAGACGCTGGAGCCGGTGAAGAACAAGATCGAGCCGAACCAGTTGCCGTTTCCGTTCAACATCCGCGCCAGCCTGATCGGCTGGAACCTGCTCAACTTCACCCAAGGCGAGTTCAAGCCCGATCCGGCGAAATCGCCCGACTGGAACCGGGGCGCCTATATCGTCGAGGGGCTGGGCCATTGCGGCACCTGCCATACGCCCAAGAACCTGATCGGCGGCGACAAGAACAGCCAGTTCCTCGAAGGCGCGACGCTGCAGGGCTGGTTCGCGCCCAACATCACCGCCGACCCGCATAAGGGCATCGGCGCCTGGAGCGAGGACGAAATCGTCCAGTATCTGAAGACGGGCGCCAACCGCTTCGACATCGCGTCGGGCCCCATGGCCGAGCTGGTCGAGAAATCGTCGCAGCACTGGACGGACGCGGATCTGAAGGCCGTGGCGGTCTATCTCAAGGCTGGCCGCAATGGCGAGGCGAAGGCGCCTTCACCGCTGCCCGCCGGCGACAAGCTGATGACAGCCGGGCAGGCAATCTTCGCAGACCGCTGCATGGGCTGCCATCTGTCGAACGGAGCCGGCGTGCCGAAGCTCTTTCCGCGTCTGGCAGAGGCGCCGCTCGTCAATGCGGGCGATCCGACCTCGCTCATACGCGTCGTGCTCGCGGGAAGCCGGGCCGGCGCCACAGAGGCCGTTCCGACAGGTCCCGCGATGCCCTCCTTCGCCTGGAATCTCGGCGACCAGGAGATTGCGGCGGTTCTCACCTATGTCCGAAACAGCTGGGGCAATGCTGCAGCGCCCGTCGAGGCGAAGGATGTCGCAACGTTGCGGAAGACTCTGGCACCCTAGCCCGATCGAAGCTCGGCACCCGCCTGCAGCTCCCCGCACAGCATCGCGCGAGACCCCAGATAAGCCCGTCGGCAAAACGAAAGGGCCGCTCGCGCGGCCCTTTCGGTCTCGGAGCAGGCTGACGGCTTACGCCGCCAGCCCCTTGGCCAGTTCGCTGACCTGCTTCTCGAACAGCGCGCGATAGGCGCCGTCCTCGCGGGTCAGCAGGGCCTCGTGCGGCCCCTCCTCGACCACCTGGCCGCGATCGAAGACCAGGATGCGGTCCATCGCCCTGACCGTCGAAAGACGGTGCGCGATCACGATCGTGGTGCGGCCCTCCATCAGGCGCTCGATCGCCTGCTGGATCAGCGCCTCCGATTCCGAATCGAGGCTCGAGGTCGCCTCGTCCAGGATCAGGATCGGCGCATCGGCCAGGAAGGCGCGGGCCAGCGCGACGCGCTGGCGCTCGCCGCCCGAGAGCTTGATGCCACGCTCGCCGACCAGCGTGGCGTAGCCCTTGGGCAGGCGCATGATGAAGTCATGCGCGTTGGCGAGCTTCGCCGCCTGCTCGATCTGGGCCTGCGAGGCGCCGGGCCGGCCATAGGCGATGTTCTCGGCCAATGAGCGATGGAACAGCACCGGCTCCTGCTGAACGATCGCGATCTGCCGGCGCAGGCTCTCCTGCGTGACGCTCGCGATGTCCTGCCCGTCGATCGCGATGCGGCCCGCCGTGACATCGTAGAGCCGCTGCACCAGCTTGACGAAGGTCGTCTTGCCGGAGCCCGAGCGGCCGACGAGGCCGACCTTCTCGCCGCCACGGATGGTCAGCGAGAAGTCGCGATAGAGCGGGTGGTGATGGCCGCCATAGTGGAAGGTCACGTCCTCGAAGGCGATCTCGCCCGCCGTCACCCCCATCGCCACCGCCCCCTTCCGGTCCGGCACGCCATAGGGAAGGTCGTGCATCCAGACCAGCTCCTCCATGTCGTTGACCGAGCGCTGCAGGTTGTGGATGTGCTGGCCGACATCGCGCAGATAGCCGTGCACCACCGCATAGGCCGTGAGAACGAAGGCGACATCGCCCGTGCTCGCCTGCCCGTTCAGCCACAGCCAGATCACGAGGCCGATCACCGCCGCCCGCAGGAAGAGCAACACGACGAGCTGGCCGGTGCCGGCCCAGGTGCCACGCAGCCAGGCGCGCCGCGTCCTCAGGCTCCACTTCGCCACGACGGTCGCGAGCCGCAGATCCTCACGCGTCTCCGCGCCATAGGCCTTCACCACCGGGTTGCAGGTGATGGCATCGGCCAGGGAGCCGCCGAGACGGGTGTCCCAGGCGTTGCCGAGCCGCGCCGCCGGCGCGACGAAGCGTAGCGACAGCACCAGCGTCAGCCCGATATAGGCGAGCGCCCCCGCCGCCACGACGAGCCCCATCACCGGCCAATGCCAGGCCAGCAGCGCCGTCATGCCGAGCAGAATGACGAGCGAGGGCAGCAACGCGATCAGAATCGTGTCGGTCATCAGGTCGAGCGCCCACATGCCACGCGTGATCTTGCGCACCGTCGAGCCGGCGAAGTTGTTCGCATGCCAGTCGGTGGAGAAGCGCTGCAGCCGCGCGAACGCTTCCTGCGCCACGTTGCTCATCGTGCGCAGGGTCATGACCGTGATCCCGGTGAAGGCGAAATGCCGCCCGAGCACCGTGATCGCGGCGAGCACCATCATCGCGCCCAGCGCCCATAGCGCCGCATCCGCGCTGCCGACGCCGCTGGCGACCGCATCGACGAGCCGACCGGCATAGACCGGCGTGAACAGCTCCGCGAGCGTGGACACGATGGTGACGCCCGCAACCCAAGCGACCTGGCCGGGCAGGCGTGCCCAATGACTGAAAGTGAAGCCGAGAACGGCCCGGAACGGCTCCCGCCGCCCGGTTTGAGTATCGAGAGACATAGCGTCATTCGGCGCCAGGACGGCAGCCGACTCCGAATCAAGGTGGAGACGACGACGGGACGCCAGTCTCCAGAAAAAGGGAAAAGGTTTGAAAAAGGCTCTGGGAGGCCGCGGCAGGCGGGCCTCGTGCGAGACCGACCTAGTGCCGGTTTGGTCGCTCGGGAGCGACGATGATCATGAATTTCATTCAGTCCTCCCTTGTTCGTGTTGGAGCCGGAGAATCAAAATGCCTGATCCGCGGGCAGAACGCAAGCCACCCTCCCATGCGCCGGTCGCACAGGTCGCCCTCCCCCATTTCAAATCGGGATAGACCGCTACCAGAACAGCGCCAGCACTCGCAGCGCGATCACCAGCACGAAGGCGGCGATGATCGTGGCCAGCACCTGCTGGCGCTTGGCGCGATTCGGAAACTGCCGGGCGAGCAGTCGCCCGAGCGGCTTGCGGAAGATGAAGGCGGCAACCAGCAGGACGATGACGATATGGGACAAGGCGTCGGTCTCAAGCCCTGGCCGCTGGGGCGGCTTCGACCGCTGCGCCGGCCTTCTTCCAGGCCCCGAAACCGCCATCGATATGCGCGACCGGCTTCAGCCCCATCTCCTGCGCCGTCCTCGCCGCGAGCGCCGAGCGCCAGCCGCCGGCGCAGAAGAAGACGAAGCGCTTGTCCTCCTGGAACACCGGCTTGGCATAGGGGCTTTCCGGATCGATCCAGAATTCCAGCATGCCGCGCGGGCAGTGGAAGGCTCCGGGCATACGCCCTTCCCGCTCGAGCTCGCGCGGATCGCGCAGGTCGACGAAGACGACATCGTCCCGGCCGTGCAGCGCCCGCGCCTCTTCGACGGAGAGCGTCTCGACCGCCTGCCCGGCCTCGGCGAGCAGCGCCTTGTAGCCCTTCGTGATCACCTGCGGCATGGCCTCGTCTCTTGGGGTCTGCGGGCGCGGCGTGACGACAGCCCGCGTAGCGTCAATGACATCGCCCTCTCTTGCTGCCACCGGCGCCGCGAAGCAAGCTGCTTGCCTCGGCAGCAAGAGAAATGGCAGAGCGGCGCCATGTTCGGTTTCACCCCCTTCGACCTGTTTGCGCTGGCCTTCTACGCCGCGTCCTGGATCGGCTACCATTATGCCGTCGAGCTCGGCCCGCATGCGCCCAAGAGCCTGAACATGCGCATGAACCAGCGCCGCGCCCGCTGGGTGCGCGAGGCGATGATGCGCGACAACCGGATCGTCGACACCCAGGTCATGAACGGCCTGCAGAACGGCACGGCCTTCTTCGCCTCGACCTCGCTGATCGCGATCGGCGGCACGCTCGCCTTGCTGCAATCGACCGACCGTGTGGTCGCGATCTTCGGCGACCTGCCCTTCGTCCCGATGACCCAGCGTGCGGCCTGGGAGCTGAAGGTGATCGGGCTCGCCATCATCTTCGGCTACGCCTTCTTCAAGTTCGCCTGGGCCTATCGGCTGTTCAACTATTGCGTGATCCTTGTCGGCGCGCTGCCCTCCGCGCGCAATCACGACGAGAAGGAGGCCCGCAACGCCGTGCACGAGACGATCGAGATGAACGTCGCGGCCGGGCGTCATTTCAATCGCGGCCAACGCGCCTTCTTCTTCGCGCTGGCCTATCTCGGCTGGTTCCTCGGGCCGATCACCTTCCTCATCTTCACCGGCTCCGTACTGGTGGCAATGTACCGGCGCCAATACGCTTCCGACGCCGCCCGCGTCTTCCGCTACCCCGAGGATCCTTGATGGCCGACCAGGCGACGCTCGAAACGACGATCCTCGATCTGCTGGCGCGGCAGGAGCCCGGCCGCACGCTCGCGCCGATGGATGTCGCCCGCGCGATCGGCGGCGACCATCCCGATGGCTGGGGCCCGCTGATGCAGCCTCTGCGCCGCGCCGCGGTGAAGCTGATGAAGGAAGGCCGGCTCGTCATCACGCGTAAGGGCCGCCCGGTCGACCCCGACGATTTCCGCGGCGTCTACCGGCTTTCCTTGCCCGACACGCCCTGACGATTCAGGGGCCGGGAAACAGCGTGTCCGTATAACCGGCGAGACGATAGGCGACGAGGCCAACCCATTCCTTGAAGCCATTATCGGCGATCTCGAGCGCGCGCGGCGCGCGGCTATAGGGCTGGGTGAAATCATCCGGCTTGCCGCGCGACCAGTAGTCGACCGGGAAGGCCTCGACCGCGAAGCCTGCCTTGCGGAAGACGCCCATTGCGCGCGGCATGTGCCAGGCCGAGGTCACCAGCAGCCAGCGCTCGCCGGGCTTGGGATCGACGAGGCGGCGCGTGAAGACCGCGTTTTCGAGGGTGTTGCGCGACTTGTCCTCCAGGATGAGCCGGCCCGGTTCCAGTCCGAGCCCCTCCATCAAACGCTTGGCGCCATCGGCCTCGGTCACCGTCGCCTCCGAGATCAGATTGGCGGCGCCGCCCGCGAAGACGATCTTGGCCTGCGGGTGCAGGCGCGCCAGCTCCACCGCCTTCGTCATCCGCGAGGCCGAGGCATTGAGCACGACGTCGCCGCGCGCCAACCCGATCGCCCCGCCGAGCACGACGATGCCGGTCACCGGCCCCTTCGCCGCGTCCTGCTGCGGAAACCGGTCCTCCAGCGGGCGGATGACCGCACGCGGCAGCGGGCTGAACGCCATCAGCCCGAGCATGATCACCGCAAACAGCCCGAGCCAGCGCGCGGGCCGCGCGAAGCGGGTGAAAGCGAGGAGCGCCGCAAGTCCGGCCAGCAGGATGACGAAATTGACCGGCGAGAACAGGAACCAGACAATCTTGGAAAGGACGAAGAACATCGCTGGCCCGGATCGAGAGGAAGATCGCGCACCCGCTATAGCCGCCGAATGCTGACAGCTTTCTAAAGCCGCTCTCTTCAGCGAATGATCTGCGGGGGACTCTGCGGGCGCCGCGACGGCGTCCGAGGCAGCGACTTCGCCACCTCGATCGCGCGCTCGGCCACCTCACGCAATTCGCAGCCGGCCTGCCGGCCGGGCTGGAGGCCGTCGCGCTGGCCAGCGCCGTAGAGCGCGCATTTCTGCGCGACATAGCTTTCCCAGGTCAGTTGCAGCGCCGCGAGCCGGCTGCGTTGGCCGGCATCGAGCGGACGCGAAGCCATCTGCAAAGCGAGGCCCAGCCGCTCGCGCCAGGCCACCTCCTCGCGACGAGCGCATCCGGCCTCCGCCCCACGTGGGTCGCTGCTGGCGGCACGGACGCAAGGCACCGCGACAGCGCCGATGCAGGCTGCCGGCGATGCGCCATTGTCCCGCAGGCATGCGGCGAGCTGGGTCCGATCCGCCGGAGCGGCCGGTGCCGGCGTCGAATCCTGCGCCAGCGCCGGCACGGAGAGGGAAGTCAGGATGCAAAGCGCGGCGAAGGAACGGATCATCCCCGCATCATGCCAGCCGCCGCCTTGCGATCAAGCCGCCAGGCGCGTCCTCACGCAATCGGCAACGGCAACGCGGCCTTGGCCGCCGGTCGCGCGAAAATCGTCTCGTACCAGCGCCGCACTGCCGGCCGCTCCACGCGCTCGACCGGCATGTTGAGCCAGCGATGTGCGCCACAGCCGACAGTGATGTCCGCCACACCGATGCGCTCCCCTGCCAGGAAGGGCCGCTCCGCCAACTGGTCCTCGATGATCGCCATCAGCGCCTCGGCCCGCTTCATGCCCTCGGTAATCACCTTGGGCTCGGTATAGCCCGGCACCTTGCGCACCACGCCCCAAAGCACCGGCGCCAGCGCCGGCTGCAACTCGGAGAGCATCCAGTCCATCCAGCGTTCGGCTTCGGCCCGCCGCGCCGGCTCCTCCTCCCACAAGGTGGAGGCGCCATAGCGTGCCGCCAGATAGCGCACGATGCTGTTCGACTCCCACAGACGAAAGGCGCCATCCTCCAGCACGGGAATCTGCCTGTTCGGGTTCATCGCGCGAAATTCCGGCGTATCGAGCCCTCCGAACGGACCGCCGACATCGACGCGCTCGAAAGCCTGCCCGACCTCCCCGGCCGCCCAGACGACCTTCTGGACATTGATCGAGCTCAAACGCCCCCAGATCTTCAGCATGACCGGCCCTCTCAGGCGAATTCCATGATCACGGCATCGACAGCGAGCGAGTCGCCCTCCTTCGCCAGGATCTTGGCGATGGTGGCGTCCTTTTCGGCGCGCAGCACGTTC
>NZ_JBNPXO010000010.1:0-217039 GCF_050433265.1 Allobosea sp. OAE752 | reverse complement strand
GTCCAGTCATGGCCGCCGCGCGTGATGATCCGGACCCGCTTGCCGACGATGTGGATCGCCAGGCGATAGCCGTCCCATTTCACCTCGAAGGCCCACTCTGGACCGACTGGCGCCTTGTCCTTCAGCAGCGCCAGGCAGGGCTCGACGCGATCGGGCATCGGATCAGAAAACAGATCGCGTTCGGGCTTCCGGCGCCGGGTGACCGGTCCCTTCACGGTATCGACACCCGGGCCGGCCCTGAGAACGCGACGCGTACCCATTGAACTCACTCACGCAACGAAACGAGTCGCTAACCGCCGGCTGGCCTAATCGTTCCCTAGCGGAACCGCCTAGGCACAAATCGGTTTGAAGACAGCCGAAGGAACCGGAGCGCCAAGGATGGTTTCGGGACAACCCAAGGAGCCAGGGCCACAACCGACGTTTCGGCATCGCGAGCTCTACAGGGAGCGATGTCGTGACGACGACGGCAACATCTACACAGTCATAGTCTGGCAAGGTTACGCTGGCCTTGGGACCAGATTCTACTCTCTGGACGATGGCACGCCGGTGCATTTCGAGGACGATTGCATCTTCACGATCGTTCCAACCGGCGAGCAACTAACTCGGTGTGACGACTAGGTAACGGCCCTGAAACGGAAAAGGCCCCGCCCGCCGAGCTGACGGGCCTTAAATGTCTCCTCTCGACCCATCTCGGACCTCGCGACGGTCCGCTTTCGGGTAGCAAACAGCCCGGCCGGGATGGAGCTTGTTGATCTAGGCCCAAGCCCAATGCGCATAATAGTTAAGGCGCTGTTTGCGATTGTGACGGTTGTTCTTTCCAGCGCGTCGTCCAAGCAGGCTCTCGGCCCAGTCGATTTCGGCCCCGCAGCAAGCACAGTCGCTTGCACTGGCAATCTTTTTCGGCCGTGTATTCTAAAGCAGATACCGTTAATCTCGACGGGACTAAAGCCCGCCACCCCGGCATGACATGAGCCCTGCGCAACTCGCATAGCGCTACTGAGGGCAGCGCGCGTGCCATCCTACTAAAACGCTGTCATCTTCGTTCACCTAAACTTGATTCCCGTCGTCGTTCAATTCGCGATGACGACCGGTGTGGCGCTTGCCGCTGCATGCTTAGCGCCAAGGGGCATTACGATGATCACCAGGACCGCTCTGACTGCACAGGTGAGCCTCACCGCGTTGGCATTGGCCTGCATGGCGCCTATGGCCCTAGCGGCTGACTACACTGTCGCCAGCGACCAGCAGCTTCGGGACGCCATTTCGGCTGCAAATGCCAGTCCGGATGCGACGTTCACGATCACGCTCCTGGGCAACGTGACGGCATCCGCCATTCCTCTTCCAGATACGGCCAAGTCGTTCACGATCAACACCAACGGCTTCACCCTCTCGGGCCCTCTGGGGCCCAACAACAGTGGCACGGTGGCATTCAACCCGATTACGGGCGGCAACTTCACCCTGCTGGGCAATTATCTCGGCGGCACCGGCACGGCGGCGTTGGTGGGCGGGTATGGCGTTTCGTTTCTCGGCACTGGTTCCACCTCCGTCGTGAGCAACGGAACTGTAAGTGGCGGAGAGGGCTTCGGCGGCGGTGGTAGTGGCGGTGGCGGCGCCCGTCTGAGGAACACTGACATCTTCAATAACGGCACCGTACAAGGCGGCGTAGGGCAGGGTACCGGTACCGGAGGAGTCGGCCTGGCAACACTCGGCAACGTGACTGTAACCAACACGGGCCTGATTCAGGGCGGATCCGGTCGAATAGGCGGCGCAGGCATCAGCGGTCAGGTAACCCGTGTCACCAATACGGGCACCATTCGCGGCGGCACCGGTGTGGTCGGTTCAGCCGGCGCATACGGCATCCTCTCGCAGGTCAACTTCCAGCTGATCAACGAAGGCACGATCGAGGGCGGGACCGGAGGCGCCGCGTTTCTCGGCGGCAACATCTCAGCGCTTGTCACCAATAGTGGCACGATCAAAGCGGGCGCGGGGCAGGCCAATGCGATCCAGATCAATAACAGCGGTTCGAGCCGCCTCGATCTTTCGCTTGCAGCGGGGTCGGTGATCGTCGGCAATGTGGTGGGCAGCGTGCTAGGCACCAACGACACGCTGCGTCTTGGCGGAAATATCGACTGGACACTCGATGGCGGCATCGGCAGCAGCTCGCAATACCGCAATTTCGACGCCCTGGAGAAGACCGGCGCGAGCACTTGGACGGTGACCGGCAGCGGCGACTTCGCCGGTGTTACCAACATTCTCGGCGGCACACTCTTGGTAAACGGTTCACTCGCCGGTTCGGCGGTGACGGTTCAGTCCGGCGCACGGCTCGGCGGCAGCGGCGTCGTTGGTGCGACCACGATTGCGAGCATGGGTCGGATCGCGCCCGGCAACTCGATCGGCACGCTCACCGTCAATGGCGCCTATGTGCAGGGCGCCGGTTCAGTCTATGAGGTCGAGCTCGATCCCAAGACGGTGACGTCCGACCTGATCCGCGTCAACGGCCAGGCCACGCTCGCGACGGGCGCCTCGCTCTCGATCGTGAACTACACTGGAGGCACCTTCGCCGCCGGTCAGCGCTATACCATCCTGACGTCGACCGGGCTGACCGGGAACTTCGACAGCGTCGATCTGCCAGTGACGGCATTTCTCAACCTGCGCAACAGCACCGACGCCTTCAGTGCGTACCTGACTGTCGTCCAGACGCGCGCCATTGCCGATGTCGGCACGACGCCGAATGAGGTCCAGGTCGGCAACAGCGTCGACAGCTTGCCCGCTGGCAACGCCGTCCAGGATGGCGTGCTCAACCAAGCCACGGCTGAGGCAGCCCGTGGCGCCCTCGGGCAGCTTGGCGGCGAGATCCATGCCTCGACCAAGAGCGCGCTGATCGATGAGAGCTGGCTGCTGCGCTCGGCCGTCAATGACCGCCTGCGCTCGGCCTTCGCAGCTGTGGGGGCCGCGCCGATGGCGACGATGAACTACGGCTTCACCGCTGATCTCGCCCCTTCGGTGACAGGCCCGATGCCGCGGCTCATGCCCTCCGATCGCTTTGCGGCCTGGGGCCAGGGCTATGGTTCCTGGAGCCGTCATGATGGCGATGGAAACAGCAGCCCGTTGAAGCACTCGACCGGCGGCTTTGTGCTGGGTGCCGATGTCGCTGCCTTTGAGACCCTGCGCTTCGGTGTCGTCGCCGGCTACAGCCGCACCACTGTCAACGTGGACCGACGGCTCTCTTCCAGCGAGAGCGACAATTATCATCTCGGCCTCTATGGCGGCGGGCAATGGGGACCGCTCGGCCTGCGCCTGGGAGCCAGCTACACCTGGCATGACATTGAGACCCGGCGCAGCGTGGTCGCGGCGGGGCTCGGCACCAGCCTGCGCGCCGATCACGACGCCGGCACGGCTCAGGTCTTCGGCGAGCTCGGCTATCGGATCGATCTCGGCCCGGTGGCGTTCGAGCCCTTCGCCGGCCTTGCTTACGTCAGCCTGCGCAGCGACGGCCTCAGCGAGGTCGGCGGCGCCGCAGCCCTGTCCGGCACGAGCGACGACACCAGCCTGGGCTACTCGACGCTCGGCCTGCGGGCCTCCACGAGCACCCGGATCCAGGGCATGGACTTGAGCCTGCGCGGCGCGCTCGGCTGGCGCCATGCTTTTGGCGATGTCGATCCGAAGGCGACGCTCGCCTTCGCCGGCAGCATCCCCTTCACGATCACGGGCGCTCCCATCGCCAGGAACGCCGCCCTGGTCGAAGCCGGGCTGGACCTCGCGATCAGCGCCAATGCCAGCCTGGGGGTGACCTATGCCGGCCAGCTCGCCGAGGACGTCCAGGATCACGCCTTCAAGGCAAACCTCGCCGTCAGGTTCTGACGGCGAGACGCTGGTGACGCTGGCGCGTAATTGAAAACCCCGCTGGCAATCAGCGGTAGAGGCGGCGTTCCAGAGGGGGATATATGATCCAGGCGATTGCCAGTAACCTCGAAACTCTAGAAACTTCGATTGAGCGATTTCGCTTCGGCCAGATGACGGGAGACCGTCTTGTCGACGTGGTCCGATACAACGTCTGGGCCGTTCTCGAAACAGCCGAGGATACGTTCGACCTCAAACAGGCTGGCAATGAACTCGTGGCAGCTGTCGAGGCAATGGTCGGCGTTATGCGACCTTTCTTTCCGTCCTTGACCAAGGACGACCGCTCCGCCACTGCTGCGACGACGCTCACCACTTTTCTGGATCTTGCCCGTAAGGCTCAGGCCAGGCAGCGGGCCGTGATCTGAGCATCCGGAAACGCAAAAGGCCCGGCCCCGCCCAAGCGGGCCGGGCCTGATTAAAGCTCCGAAACTATGCTCAGATCATGAACGTCTTTTGCACCGCAGCCTAGTAGGCAGTCAGCGATTCTTCGAACGGTGTCCTGGCGCATAGCCCGAAGCGCCCGGGTTCCCCTTTACGCTGCCCTTGGCCTGCATCTTGTGGCCTGGCGAATAGCCTGATGCTCCGGGTTGCCCCGAAATGCTCCCCTTCGACTGCATCTGTTGGCCCGGAGAGCTGGATGACACTCCTCGCTGGGAATCGGTTCTGTTTGCGCTATCCCGTCCTGGGCTGGGCAAATTGGTCTGGGCCAACGCCAGAGCCGGCGATAAGGCGAGTACGGCCGCCAAAGTGAGCATCTTCATGGTCCTCTCCTCTCGTTGCGCAGCCTGAGTGCGAAACCAGATCGCGCCAGCCATGTTCCGTCCCGGTGCTCTGAGCATTACGAAAAAGCCCCGCCAGCGAGCCCCGCTCCGGTTCCAATGCGAAAAAAGGCCCGATCCCTTTCGGGACCGGGCCCTTTCATTGGCGAGCCTTTCGCTGGGCAGCGAGCGAGCTCTAGCCAATCACGAAAGCCACTGGCGACTGTACCAAGCATCGACATCCGTCTTTACCCGGTCCTTCTCCAGCCCATAGCGCTCCTGAATCTTGCCCTCGAGCTGGTCGCGCTTGCCGGCGATGATGTCCAAGTCATCATCGGTCAGCTTTCCCCACTGCTCCTTGACCTTTCCCTTAACCTGCTTCCAGTTCCCTTCGACGCGATTCCAGTCCATCTCCACCTCCAAATCTGAGCATGGGGACGAAACGCACTCCATGCGGATAAGTTCGATCAGAAACCCAAAAAGGCCCGGCCCCATTTCGGAGGCCGGGCCAAGTTTAGAGAGGAAACGCCCAAGGAGGGCCGCCCCTTATGAGGGCGAGGCGATCGGCGGCCGGAGCCGCGATCTATGTTCGGCGCCGGCGCGGCGCTGGCTTCGTTACCTGCAACTGCTTCAGCATCTCCTGAGCCATGATTTCCGCTCGCCGGACAATCTCGGCGTCCTCAGCGCGCTCCTGGCTGATGGCCAGCATCTTCTCGAGCGAGACGGCGATGCGTTCCATGATCGCGGTCAGCTTCACTTGCTCGGCGGCCATTTCCTGAAGTGGTCGCATATCCGCGATCGACAGCCCCGGGATCAATCGATCCCCGGAGGGCGTTGTCGGGCTCTTCCGATCCTTCAGGTACTGGCGGATCATGACGGCGCCGATGGCAAGGCCAGCGACGAGCGTGCCGATCGCATTCTCTGGGGTGATACCTTCAGAGAGAACCGTCGGCGACGACCCTGTCCATGCTCGCGGCATCCTTGGTCGCTGCGACGATGTTCATCGCGTCGAGGACAAGAAGGCCGGGATACACAGCAAGGCCAGTCGTCGCCGCATCGGAGGCCATGAGGCCGAAGGTGATCTGGAGCCAGAGGAAGCAGGACAGAAACGACGCCAAAGCCCGTACATGCGGCGACCAGCGACCGTACCAAGTGCCTGAGAACGTCCCGTTCACGACGAGCGCCAGCACCCGGAAGACCCCGATCGCGATGGCGAACCACCCCCAGGTGCTCTCGTTCATCATGGCCGCCATCTGGGCCCAGGCAGGGTTGCCGGCGAAGGTTGGAGCCGGACCGTTCGATATGCAGCCCCACGCCACCATGATCCCGGCCAGAACCCATTCCGAGCGCCGGGCCGGGAAGTGGTCGTGAATACCGAGGTAGATACGGACCGGAAGCGGGTGATTGCGGTAGGGCACCGGCCTGCTCCTATCCCGCGGTGACCGAGGGGTCTTCCACCTTGCGCGCCATTTCCGGCGTGGTGCGGATCTCGCGCACTTCCGGGAGCGCCGCGGCCGAGGCGACCAGGCCGGCCTTACGGCGGACATAGAGCCCCCAGACCGTCGGGATCAGCCACATGACGAAGGCGACGACGACCGTCTGCCCCCTGCGCATCAAGTACACCATATGTGCCGAGCGTAGCCGCAGCCGATTGGACGACGGTGGGATGAGGCTGAGGATCTGTTCGTTCATGGCTCAGGCTCCTTTCTTCGCGGCTTCGATCGCCTGCAGCGCCTTCATGGTTTCGCCGATGGCGATGGCGAGATCGGCAGCGGAGCGCGGCGGTTTGGCGCGGAACTGCGCGAGCACGACCTGTCCCTGCTGCGCGGCGGCGCGCGCCTTCTCCGGCGCGAACAGGTCGACGGTCAGCGCCGCCGTCTGCAGATCGGCGCAGCGGGCGGACAAGCGGTCGCTGACCTGCGCGATCTGGCTGTCCAGCGTCTGGCAGCCGGCAAGCGCCAGCGTTCCCAAGGCGACGAGCGCCAGGACGATAGGTTCATGTGATGCTCCGAGGTGAGGAAGCGGCTGGCTCGACCGCGGCGGGATTTTTAGGAGACATCCATCAAATGAGGGATGCCGGCCGCCCGCGCCCTGAGAACAATTTTCTCGCGGCGATAGGGTTGGCAAAGATGAAAAAGGGGCTGGGTCTATTTTTCTCGGCGCGCCGGGCGTCGATGAAGCGTGCGCTTGGTAAACTGAGACTGGCGCGCGAAGAGCAATTCCCGAAGCCGAGGCTGGTCTGGTCCTCGGATCAGATCAGCGCGGATGTCGCGGCGCGGAACGTGTCGCCGCAGGCCTTGGCGCCGACAGCGGACGGATC
Organism: Allobosea sp. OAE752; assembly: GCF_050433265.1. Taxonomy (NCBI): domain Bacteria; kingdom Pseudomonadati; phylum Pseudomonadota; class Alphaproteobacteria; order Hyphomicrobiales; family Alloboseaceae; genus Allobosea; species Allobosea sp. OAE752. The sequence goes on along the minus strand of NZ_JBNPXO010000010.1, from coordinate 210,064 downwards.
GAAAGCAAGCCGAGCGATATCCCACTTGCCGCGCTGAGCAATCTTCAGCGTGCCTTGCACCTCTGCGTGCGAGAGCACCGTCTTCGGCGTCACCGGGATGGCGTATCGGCGGCAAAGGTCGGCTAGCACAGCCGGCAGCGCCTTCCACTGCGTTCTCGTCATCGGGGCCGAAGCCACGTTGAAGGGGCTCGATTGCTCCGGCCATGCAGCACAACGACACGCCGACCGAGCCGGTGCTGCAGTTCAGCCTGTGCGCGGCATAGCCCGGCTTGGCCCCACGGAATCGTTCAGGCTGATCGGCGGAATACCACGCACCAGCTTGCCGTCTCCCTCGATCAGAACATGATAATGGCTGCGGTCGAGCCCTGAGCCGCGATGGGCGCCGGCGGTCCAGTGAACGATGATCCGGTCCATTTGAGCTGCGGGCATCCAGTCAGAAGAACGACCGAAGTCGAAGCAGCAGGCTCTTCGCCCTGCTTCGTCGCCTTCTGAAGCGCAGCGATGGTCAGCGGCTCGACCACTCCATCCGCCGCAAGCCCGCGCCCGCGCTGAAACGCCTGGATAGCGGCCTTGGTCGCCGGCCTCGGCTTGCCATCCACCACAAGCGAATAGCCGAGCGCGACCAGCGCCCGCTGTACTGCGGTCGTGCCCATAAAGCAGTACTGCGGCGGTTAAAAATTGCGGATAAGGAGAGACTTGACCTAAGGTAATATAAGGCGCCAGATGGATCGCCCGAGCCACTTCGCCGTGCCTGGATTGGGCATGAGCCGGCGCTGTCTTGTTGCGTCTCGGAAGCGCCGGCTCAGTTCACAGAGGTTGCAGATAAAAACAGCGTTGTGTGGAGACCTAAGCTGTGCAGAAGAACAAGGAAATCCTGACCGCCTTAGCGTTCGTTTCGACCGCAGCAATCGCCATGACAATGTGGCTCGGACTGATCGGTTATGGCGCGTGGCACTTCCTGTTCGGATAGCCATGGCCCGCATCGGCTTGCGATGCTGATCTCAGGGACAGATCAGATGGGTTGGGAAGAGCCGGTGGCTCGATGCACGGCGGTGACGGTTCCGCACTGGCTAATGACGGCGATCAATCTCGCCGCCATGGCAGCTATCGTGCTGGTGCCACTCTGGCACCCTTAGAGACTGGTCTGATCAGCAGCAGCAGCGGAACAGCCCTCACCGGCGCGGGGTTGTTGGAGCGCTACGCCTTAACGGAGGGCGATATGCTTGCTCAGGTGACGATCATTGCGGCGCTGCTGATTGCAGGGACAATTGCATTTGTGATGGCTGCAACCTCATCCGGATCTCGGAAGCGCTGGCCGCGCTAGTCGAGCGCAAAGGATTGCGAGCCTCGTCTGATTCAGCGGCGCTACGGGTGTCCGCAAGTGGCGCGGAACGGCCTACATCTTGCGCTGCCGTGTATTGGCTAGCTTGAGAATGACCTCAAGGATTGGTCTCCGATCCTCCCGGGCGAAAATCATCTTGGAACGATATGGACGCGCTCTTTGGACCACCGCATGACACAGCGCTCCCCCCGGGCGAGCGCTGGCATGTCCAGACCCGGCACGCGGGCGCGCAGTTCCTGACCGGCGCTCTTGCCGATGACTAGGAAGCTGTCGCCGTAATTGACGATCTCGTCGACGGTGAAGCAGATGTCTTCGGGAGACCGCTCTTCCTTGGAAAGGCGAATGGTCTCCGGCCGCAGGAGCACGTCGACTGGAGTCCCCGGGGCAAGATCGCCACGTCCGACCGCAATCGAGCCGAACCCCGGTAGATCGACACTCCCGCCACGGCCAATGACGCCCTCGATCAGGTTGCTGTCGCCGATGAAGGAGGCGACGAAGCGCGTCTGCGGCCTGGCATAGACCTCCGCCGGGCTGCCGATCTGCTCGATTCGCCCGCGATTGAACACCGCGATGCGGTCCGACATCGCCATCGCCTCGCCCTGGTCGTGCGTGACATAGACCATGGTCACGCCCAGCTCGCGGTGGATCCGCTTGAGTTCGATCTGCATCTGCTCGCGCAGCGCCTTGTCGAGCGCGCCGAGCGGCTCGTCGAGCAGCACGACATCGGGCTCGAAGACGAGTGCGCGCGCCAGCGCGACGCGCTGCTGCTGCCCGCCGGAGAGCTCGGCCGGCTTGCGGCCGGAGAAATCGGCGAGACCGACCATGGCGAGCGCATCGGCGATGCGCTTGGCGGCCTGCGCCTTCGGCACCTGCCGCATCCGCAGGGGGAAGCCGACATTGTCGGCGACGCTCATATGCGGAAACAGTGCGTAGTTCTGGAAGACCATGCCGATGTTGCGGTCATAGGGCTCGACGCTGTCGATCTTGCGCCCGCCGATCGCGATCTCGCCGCTGCTCGGCTTGGAAAAGCCGGCGATCATCATCAGCGTTGTCGTCTTGCCGGAGCCGGACGGACCGAGGAAGGAGACAAACTCGCCGGGCTCGATCTCGAGATCGATGCTGTCGACGGCGTTCTGGCCAGCCAGGTAGCTCTTCGACAGGCCACGCAAGGAAAGGGCTCGGGCGTTCTTCATGGTCTGTCCTAGGCTTTCGCGCGGGCAGGCTGCGGCTTGACGAGGCGCGCGGCCCAGCGCGCGCCGATGACGACGAGAACGGCGGCAAGCAGCAGCGAGGAGGCGGCGGAGATGGCCGGGTCCGCCTCCATCTGGAAGCTGTTGAACATCTGCCGCGGCAAGGTCGCGCTATCGCGGCCCGAGATGAAGATCGCGATTACGGTCTCGTCGAAGGAGTGGATGAAGGCGAACAAGGCCGCGACCAGGAAGGCCGGGCGCAGGATCGGGAAGGTCACCAGCCGGAAGGTGGTGAGTGGGCGTGCGCCGAGGCCGGCCGCGGCATTCTCGACCCGGCGGTCGAAATTGGCGAGCGCCGAGGTCAGGGTCAGCACCACCACGGGGATGGTCAAGCAGGTATGGGCAAGGATGACGCCGGTCATGCTCTGCACCAGGCCGAGCGAGCCGAAATAGCTATAGTAGCCCAGCGCCATCACGATATGCGGCACGATCAGCGGCGACAGCACCAACATGCGGAAGGCGGAGCGGAACCGGAAGCGATGCCGCATCAGGGCGAAGGACGCGGGCGCCCCGAAGAGCATGGCCAGCACCATCGTCCCGAAGCCGATCGCGAAGCTGTTGAACAGCGGCCCGGTCCAGTTCGGGTCGGAGAAGAAGCGCCGGTAATAGCCGAGCCAGAAGCCCGGCGGCGGGAATTCGAGCGAAGGCGCCGTGCTGAACGACATCGGCACGACGACGAACATCGGCGCCGCGAGGAGGATCGCGACAAGAACCGCCAGGGTGATCGTGGAGCGGGACATGCTACCTCCACATCCTGTCGAGACCGAAAAAGCGGTCATAGATTGCAAACAGCGCGAGCGCGGCGGCGAGTAGGATCATCGAGGTCGCGGAGGCCGCGCCGAAATCGAGCAACTGCTCGATCTCTTGGCCGATTCGCCCGGCGATCATCTTGTCCTGCGGGCTGCCGATCAGGGTCGGCGTCACGTAGAAGCCGAGGCAGGTGATGAAGACGAGCGTCGCGCCGTTGACCACGCCCGGCAGGCTCTGCGGGAAATAGACCGTGAGGAAGGCCCGCAGGGGCCGGGCGCCAAGGCTCGCGGCGGCGCGCATATAGCTCTCGTCGATCCGCTTCATCACGGCATAGAGCGCGAGCACCATGAAGGGCACGAGCATGTGCGCCATCGCGAAAGTCGCAGCGAAGGTGGTGAAGAGCAGGCGCGGGGGCGGGCTGACGCCGAGCGCGGTCAGCAGCCCGACGACCGGCCCCTTCGCCCCCAGGATCACCATCCAGGCATAAGTCCTGACCAGGAAGCTGGTCCAGAAGCTCAGCGCGACCACGCCGAGCAGGAAGCCGCCGACGGCGCCGCCGCGCCGGGCCGCGACATAGGCGATCGGATAGGCGAAGACGAGGCTCGCAAGCGTGACGACGAAGGCGGTCTGGAAGGTCCGCGCCAGCACGGCGAGGTCGTAGCGCGAACCGAAGAAGGTCGCGTAGTTGCCGAAGCCGAATTCCGGGTCGCTGACGCTCATCCAGACGACGAGGCCGAGCGGGATGAGGAAGAAGGCGGTGAGAAATAGCGCCGCCGGCACATAGAGGATGAAGGGCGGCCGCAAGAGGGTCACCAGAAGCGCCCGCGCAGGAAGCGCGGGCGCCTCGGCCGCGAGCGCGGGGCGCGTCAGCTCGACAGCCATTGTTCGAAACGCTTCGCCATGACGTCGAATTGGGGGCCGAGCTTCTCCGCGTTCAGCACGACGGCCTTGGCCAGATTCTCCGGCGAGGTCGGCATCCGCGCGACGACCTCCGGCGGCAAGCTCTTGAACGAGGCCGGGTTCATCGGGCCGTAATTGTTGCGTTGGGCGAACTGCGCCAGCCGCTCCGGCTGCACGGCGAACTCGATGAAGCGCCAGGCATTGCGCGTCCGTGGCGTGCCGCGCGCCACGACCCAGGCCGCGACATCGATCACCGCCTGATCGTAGCTCAGCGCGATCGGCACCTTCTGATCGATCAGCTGCTGGGCGCTGGTGTTCCACATGCCGATCAATTCGATCTCGCCATCGCGCAGCAATTGCTGGGATTGCGGGCTCTGGCTCCACCAGACGCGGACATCCTTCTTGATCCGGTCGAGGGATTTGAAGGCGCGGTCGAGGTCGTAGGGGAAGAGATCGGTCGGTGCGACGCCATCCGCCATCAGCGCAAAGGCGAGCACGCGGGCGGAATAGTTCTGCAGGCAGCGCGAGCCCGGGAACTTCGCCGTATCCCAGAACTCGGCCCAGTTCTTCGGGCCACCCGCGGGAAAGTTGTCCTTGCGGTAGGCGATGACATTGGCGAAGGCGTGGGAATTGACGCCGTTGAGGGTCACGGCGCCGGGCCAGAGCGAGGCGGCCGGGATTTTGCTCTCGTCATATTTGTCGAGCAGATTGGCGTGGTTGGCGCGGGCGAGCTCGGAGACGCCGAGCGTCGTGACGTCGAATTCGTAGACGCCGGTGCGGACCTGCGCCGCGAGCTTGGCGAAGGAGACCGGCGCGATCGTCTTGATCTCGACCCCCGTCGCCTGAGTGAAGGGATCGAAGAGCACGGCGCGCGCCGCCTCTTCCCAGGGGCCGCCCCAGGTGTTGACGTAGATCGCCTCGGCCGCGCGGGCGCGACGGATGAAGGGTATCGACAGGCTGCCCGCGCCGGCGGCGACGAGCAGTTTCCGTCGTGAGAGCCGTAAGCTCGAAGCGTCGTCGCCGGTCATGGTTCTCTCCTCTCAGCCGAACACAGCGCGATAGACGCGCAGCCAATTCCCGGAGGTGATCTTCTCCACTTCTTCCGGGTTGAACCCCTGCTTCGCCAACGCCGGCGCGACCGCGGCCAGGCCGCTGATCTTCTTGAGCCAGGCCGGCTTCTCGCTCGGGGCGGTATTGGTCACGGAGCCCGCGCCATACTGGGCTGTCCGCGTCCAGCGCCCCTGGCGCATCCAGTCGAGATAGGTCTGGCTGGTGTGATGGCTGAAATCGGTGCCGAGGCCGACATGGTCGATGCCGGCGATGTCGACGGTGCGCGCCACCATCTCGGCCCATGCATCGACGTGGTCGCAAGCCTCGACCGGGGTGATGTTGCGGTAGGCGGCGCAGCCGATGATGCCGCCCTTGGCAGCCAGTGCCTTGATGACCTCGTCGCTCTTGTTGCGCTTGTGCGGGAACACGGAGGACGGGTTGGCATGGGTGATCGCGATCGGCTTTTGCGACCATTCGATCGCGTCGAGCGTCGTCCTGTCGCCGACATGCGAACAATCGACCAGCAGGCCGCAGCGGTCCATCTCGCGCACGACCTCCCGCCCAAAGCGGGACAGGCCGGGATCGACCGCCTCGTAGCAGCTCGAACCGACATCGTTCTGGTTGTTGTAGGTGAGTTGCAGGACGCGGACGCCGAGATCGGCGAAGAGCTCGACATAGCGGATACGCCCGTCGAGCAGGTTGGTGTTCTGATAGCCGAGCAGCAGCGCGGTCTTGCCGTCCCGGTCGGCGGCGAGGATATCGTCGGTCTTCAGCGCGATGGTGACGAGGTCGCTATTGGCGCGCGCCATGTCGCGCCATTTGCCGATCGCGTCGAAGGATTCGATTGCGCCCTCCCAGAATCCGAGCGTCGGCGTGACGCAGGTGAAGCCGCCGGCCTTGAGCTCCTCGAACACGTCCCGGCCGTAGAAGCCGCATTGCAAGCCGTCGATCAGCATCGGTTTGAACCTTTACGGGATGGAGGCGGGGCGCAGCCGTATGGGATCGGCGGCGAGCATGGAGAGGTCGGTTTCGTCCTCGTCGTTGCGACCGACGATGCGGCCATCGGCCTCGACGCGGATGGTGCCGGCATGGCGGCGGCTCTCGAAAGAGTCGGGAGCAAGCGCCGCATGCGAGGCGTGGTAGAGCGGCCACCACAGGTCTGCCGCGACCGTGCAGCCTTCGCGCCGGACGTGGTTGAGCAGGCCTTCGGTCCGCGCCAGGCGGGGTCGGACTTCCAGGAGGACGCCGCCCGCTACCTCGGAGCAGATCGCTGTGAGGCCATGCTTTTCGGCGAGCCCGGCGACCACACCGAACTCGCACGGGCTCACCGCGCCGCACACCAGAACCTCGCCGCGCCCCGTGAGACGGAACCGCTCGACGGCGAGATCGAGTAGGGCTTCGGCGACGAGCCAGGGATGCTGGCCGGCGACATCGACTTGCAGAACGCCGTCCTCGCCTTCGCTCAATGTGGCGGGCTTGACAGACGAAGCGGCCAGCGCAGCGATTTCGGCCGAGAGCTTCTCAAAGCCTGCGACGGGCAGGATCGCGGACACCACCGCCGCATCGCGGACGGCGAAGAGAAGCCCCGGAGCGACACCGTTCGCCTGGACCAAGCGTTCGATGATCAGGCGTATCTCGCGCAGGGAGAGGCGCAGCTCCGTCATGAGCGGGGCTCCGGAGGATAGAACCAGTGGGGATCGGCCGTTCCCGCCGCGAGATCGGCGGGCGTCGGCGCGCCATGGAAGATCACGCCGCGCAGGTTGCGGTTGAGGAAGTCGCGCGCCTTGTCGATGCCGTGGATGCCGACATTGAGCAGGCGCGTGATCTGCGCCGGGACGAAGTCCTCGCTCATGATGTCGGCATGCGGCGAATGGTAGGGCAGCCCGGCCAGCGCTTGGACGCGCGTTGCGATCAGCCGGTGCTCTGGATGCTGGAGCAGGAAGCGGGCGACGCAGGTCTTTGGGTCTGCTTGGCTGAGGTCGCGGTCGAGCGCGACGATCAGCCGGGGCAGGTCGAGGCCGAGATTATGGGCTTCGCCGATTTCCTCCCGCGGCCCCCGGCGCGGCTCCTCGGCGGTGCGCGACTTGTACCAGACATAGCGCTGCGAGCGCTCGGAGGTGAGATCGAGATCGAAGGCCCAGCGATAATCGCTGCGGACGATCTCACGCAGCCGCCCGAGCGGCATTTCCGGCCGGCCGGTCAGTTCCTCGTCGATGACCAGCGTGTCCGAGAGGCTGTCGGCGACGTCGGGAACCAGCTCGATCAGCAGCGAGAGCAAGGTCTCGAAGGCCTCGGCATGAACGCGGCCGTCGAGCGAGGCCGTGAAGTCGAGCAGCGGGGTCGCGCCCGTCTCGCCCGCCTGAGCCAAGGCGATCAGCGCGTCGAGCTCGCGGCGGATGACGACCAGATCCTCGGCGATGCGCAGGCTCGGTGTGAAGGACTCGTATTCCGAGCGATCCTGCTGGCGTGCGACGATCGCCTTGTCGAGCAGGGTTGCCAGCGTCCGCAGCGGAGCCGCGTCCCGTCCCACGGGCACCAGCTTGCCATGGGCGATGGCGGTCTCGCGGATCGTCAGCCACTGGTTGATCAGGCGCGGATGGTTGTTGACGAAGAACATCAGCCCCAGCGCCGAGCCGTTGCCGACGCCGAGGAAGCGGGCGAGATCCGGCGCGAAGCCCGCGGCCTTCGTGCCTCCATGCAACCGCGCGAAATGCTGGACGAGATCGAGCGCGAAGACCCGCATCATATACGCGGTCAACATCTGCGCCTGCAGGGAGGCGCGCAGCGGGTGGTCCTTCTCGAAGGCGAGGAAGGACTTGGTGCCGAAGGTGCCGTTGCCGTCGATGCCGGTGTTACGCATCAGGTAACAGGTGCCGCCGAGCGCTTCGACCGGCGGCTGCTCGCCCCTGGCCAAAGCGTTGACCGCGAGGTCGAACAGGCGGCCCGAGCGGTTCGAGCGCGCCCAGGTCAGGGTATTGGGCGTGGCGCGCCCTTCGTAGAGCCTCGGCAATTCGTCTTGGAGCGCCGTGACCGCTGCGGGCGACATGTCGCCTTCGACCAGCGCGCCCATCATGTCCCAGGCGCGGCCGATGATGCGGCCTGTGCGTTCACGCGCGGAGGGCTCGAAGGAGAAGATCGGGAAGGAGAAGCGCCAGCTCCGCGCCTCAATGGCATAACGGGCGTGGCCGCGGCCCTTCTCGTCGATGTCGAAGGCCTTCTGCGTGATCGTCCAGCGCTGGCGTGAGGCCCGCGCGATCAGGTTGCGCGAGGCGCTGATGCGCGAGGGCTGGATGGCGGCGAGCCGCTCCGGCCGCATCAGTTCATCCGGACTGCGCCTCAATGCACGCGGCAGCAGCGGGCCTTCCGGGGCGAGAAGGGCGAAAACCGTCATGTCAGGAATGTCCAAACTGCGCGCTGAGACGTCGTGCGCCGGCAACGACGATGGGGCCGCAGCGGTCGTGATCGAAGCGGAAGATCGGGCCCGAGATGGCCAGGACCGCCACGCATTGGCGCGCGGCATCGAAGACGGGAGCAGCGACGGCGGCGACGAGATGCGGGTCCGTCGGCGCGAAAACGGCGTAGCCGCGCTCGCGCACCACCTGCAATTCCGCTTCCGGCGGCAGAGCGACACCCTGCCCGCGCAGGCTGTCGCGCATCTCCTCCGATCCGAAAGCGACCAGCACGGCGCCGGAAGCGCTGCCGCCGAGCGCCATCTTGGCGCCGACGCGCAGGTCCGCCCGCAGAACCTGCCGGGATTCGACGCGGTTGATGATGACGGCATGGTAGCCGTCGGCGACGGAGATCGTTGCGGTTTCGCCGCTCTCATCGACGATCTGCTGGAGCAACTCGCTGCTGCGCTCGCCGAGATTGGCCTGCTCCAGCGCGCGCACCGCATAGAACTGGAAGCGCAGCGCCAGTCGGAATGCGCCGTCCTCGGTCTGGTCGAGCAGGCCGGCCTCCACCAGCGTCCGCAGCCGCTGATAGACGACCGCGCGTGCATCGCCGCTTGCCCGCACGACATCGGCCAGCCGCAACGGCTTCGGCGAAGCGGCGATGATATCGCAGACCGCGAGCGTCTTGAGCGTGGAGGAGAGGGAGCGAACGGCCATCTGTATTCTTATAATAGACAACGTATAATATAAAAATCAGTCTGCGCGAACTCGATGTCAAGCTGGAAATTGCGAGTTCGCTTTAGGACCGGCGCCAACGTTGTGTGAGGCACCACCCGGGCGCGCTAAGTCTCTGCCGGCGCTGTTCCATTTGAGGCGTGCCGATGATGGCCTGCCGCAGGCGGCAAGCCAGCCGACGATCGGCATCTAACCGTGAGGCAAGGGGACATCGTTAGGCGTGCCTTCGATCCGTCCGTGTGAGGCGATCAGCTTCGCTGCGATCTTTTCCGCGCCGGCACGATGATCCTGCCAGAAGCCTGCCTAGGCGATTGCTGCACTCAGACCCTTGACGGTTACTCGCCGGGCCAATGAGCGTCTGCTTCCAAGCGGGGGCCAATGTCCATTCATGGCGCAGACTATCCGTCACCTTAGGCTGAGATGGTCGAGCAGGCGGAGCTTTTGATGTCCGCCTGCTGCTTTGGCCTCCGCTGACGGCCATTACTGGCCGTCACTGCGCCCTGGCTTTCCGCCGTCGGCCCGGGAGCGGCTCAGCGCGCACCGGCCAATGCGATGGCGTCAGCCCCCGCCGGGAAACGCAGCCGCCCCTCATGATCGTGAACGGCGGCCCACACCGCGTCGGCGACGTCCGATTCTGTGGTGGTCAGCGCTGGCTTGGCAAAGGCCTCCATGATCGGCTTCGCAAAGTCGGCATATTCGCCCGGGAGCAGTCGTTCGACGGGCACGATGGCATTCGCGCCGAACCGCGTTGTCGGTGCATAGCCCGGCTCGACCAGCTTCACATCGATATCGAAGTACGCAAGCTCATGGGCGAGCGACCCGGTAAAGCCTTCTATCGCCTGTTTGCTCGCGGTGTACGCTGCCGCGAGCGGGAAAGCGCCGAGCGTTACACTGGACGTGACGTTGACGATAATGCCGGCACGGCGGGCGCGCATCTGGGGAATCACGGCCTGGCACATGGCCATCACGCCGATGGTGTTCGTCTCGATCAGCGCCCTGATCAGGGACATCGGCGTCACTTCGAAGGCGCCGACGCCGCCCACTCCGGCATTGTTGACCAGCACATCGATGGGGCCGGAGGCCTTGATCGCCTCGGCAATGCTCTTCTCACTCGTCACATCGAGCGGAATCACGCGCAGCCGGCGCTTATCGCCATCGAAGCGCGCCGCCTCCGGGCGCCGCATCGTGGCAATGACGTTCCAGCCGTTTGCTAGAAAGTGCTCCGCGGTGGCCTTGCCATAGCCTGACGAAGTACCGGTGATGAGGATCGTCTTGGTCATTTGCTCGTCTCCTGAACGGGAATGCCGAACAGGTAGACAAAGCGCTTAGGACGATCCATAATCGTGTGTCCTAAATTTGTTATCGATCGTCCAAAATGGATCCCCTGAGCGACGTCGTCTTGCTGCTGCGACCAAGCGCGGCGATCGCGAAGCCGATTTCGGCCAAAGGCCGATGGGGCGTGCGTTATGATGCCTTTGACGCGCCAGGCTTCACGATCATTCTTGCAGGCGAAGCTCGGTTGGCGATCGATGGATGCGAACCGCTTCGGCTGTCTCGGGGCGACTTTCTTCTTCTGCCCAGAACACCGGCGTTCACGCTCAGCAGCGGAGACGGCGTGTTTTGCGAGCCTGTCGCTCCTCGCAGTGAGGCCGTTCGGCATGGCGAGCAGGATGGCGAGCCTGACTTCGTGGCGTTGGGAGGCAGCTTCACGTTTGAGCGGGCCAACAACCAGCTCCTCCTGGCCTTGTTGCCCAAGCTGATTTTCATCCCTGCATCCGATGGTCGCGCGACAAGGTTCAGGCGGCTGATCGAGCTGCTCTCCGAGGAATGCACGGCCGAACTTCCAGGCTCGGAGCTGATCGTTCACCGCATGCTGGAGGTGCTTCTCGTCGAAGCGCTACGCTGGCAGGATGTCGACCGCCAAGTGCCTGCTGGAATTCTTCGCGGCTTGCAGGACCCTGCGTTGGCTCGCGCCTTGAAAGCCGTCCACGCCGATGTTCGCGCCAATTGGACAGTTGCCGACCTCGCCAACATTGCGGGCATGTCGAGATCTGCGTTTTCCGCTCGTTTCAGCGAGGCTCTGGGATGCGCGCCGATTGAGTATCTGGCGCGCTGGCGGATCGCTATTGCGAAAGACGCCCTGGCCCGGGGCACAAAGTCCCTCGAACGGATTGCAGACGACATCGGGTATGAATCGGCAAGTGCGTTCAGCACCGCGTTCCGCAGGCATAACGGATGCGCCCCCGGACAATTCGCCCGCAAGCTGACCTGACACTCCCGATTCCGACGCGAATTCTCGGTTGCGGGCGGAGCGGCCGTCTCATGGTCTGGCAAGGAATGTCCTGTGTGGATGGCTCCCGCGTTGCAAGGGGGTCTGTGACGATCTGGCGTGCTGGTCGGGTGCAGTCTTGTGTCCGGCCTGTTCGCGCGGTCATCGACCGCTGGCCCTGATGGTTTCCGCGGACGAGGTCCCATTCTGCTTCGCGGGCTTCGACGCCCTCGACATTCGGCGGGTTGTCCTCATCCCCGGTCTGACCGGTGCGCCATCATCTCGCAGGGTCCTCGCAACCTCCTTCGCGCGGGTAGCGCGCTGGTTGGACGGCTAGAGCGTTTCATGTTTTGATTGAAACGTATCCAGCGTTGGCGAGGTAGTTGACGCATTCGTTGGGTTTTATGGTCTCGACGAGGCGCCCGACATGGCGCTGCCATGCCCGCCACCGCTGGCGCCGGCGGGCAACGTCGCGTCTTGCCTGCTCAAGTGCGAACATCGTTTTTTTTGAAGCGCAGCCCTTCGCGGCGCAGGAAGCGCCAGATCGCGTTATGCGAGACGCTGACCCCATGCGCTGCCAGTTCTGCCTTGAGGGCGTGGAGCGTCAGATGTGGGTTCTGCTCGAGCCTTGGAGCCGGCAACGACATCGCAGTTGCGATCAGCATTTCACAGTCCGCGACCGCGCAAGCGCGGGCCTACGTCGCGACGCATCTACCGGGCGTGGGGCGTCTGGTTTCGTTCGCGCTTCCCGGGGGACCGGGACAGCCAAGCGTGGCAGGTGGCGCGCACGCGGCGGTCCTTGCCGAGCACGTCTCCAATCACCTGCGGGAGATTACAGCGTACGACCCCGATGCCGTGGTCCACATCTTCGCGGCATGCCCCAACAGCTTCCTGTTTTTTTCTCGGTCAGCATCAACAGGGCATAGCCCCTTGCGTCGTCTATGAATTCGATTTCGACCGGCAGGGCAGCAAGACGTATCAACCTCCTTTATGATCGACTGAGTAGTAGTTGTCACTTTCCAATTAAATCCCGAAACCGAAGTTCAGCTGGGGAATGCCTTCCCCTCCCTTGTCCGAACCACCACACGGCAGCCTCATCGGTCTTTGCATGGATTTTTAATGACATTCCTTGCAAACTGACCGCGGAGGCCTAGATTGTAGCCATGAGCAAGTTCGACCAATTCAAAGCCAAGCTCCGACCCGGGCAGACCTACCGCCGGGCGGATCTGGTCCAATGGTCGACGGCGGTCGATCGTCACCTCAAGGAGGCGGTGCAGGCCGGCGTCCTCACCAAGCTCGCCGGCGGCCTCTACTACGCGCCCAAAGAGACCGCCTTCGGAAAGGCACCTCCCCAGGACGACACCCTCGTCGCCACCTTCCTTAAAGGCGGCCCGTTCCTGCTGGCCTCGCCGAACGCCTACAATGCGCTCGGCGTCGGCACGACCCAGCTGCACAACAAGACCGTGGTTTATAACCACAAGCGCCATGGCAAGTTCGCGCTGGGCGGACGCACATATGATTTTCGGATAAAGCCCGCCTTCCCGAAGAAGCTCACCGCTGAGTTTCTGATGGTCGATCTGGTGAACAACCTCCACCAGCTCGGAGAGAGCGCTGAGGAAGTGCTCGAGCGCGTCAAGGCGCGCCTGGCCGCCAGTGACCGAGCACGGGTGAAGAAGACCGCACAGTCCTACGGCTCCGAGCGGGCCAAGAGGTTTTTCGCCCGCGCTCTGGCCGAGGTGGGCACCCAGGATGCCGCGTGATTTCCTACACAATCATCCACAGTTCGCCGACCTGATCCGGATCGTCGCCGACGACCAAGGCATCGCGCCGGCCCTGGTCGAGAAGGACTATTGGATCATGCAGAGCCTTTACGGCCTGCAGCAACTTGGCATGACGTTCGAGCTGAAGGGCGGCACGTCGCTGTCCAAAGGCTATGGTCTGATCAGCCGGTTCTCGGAAGATATCGACATCCGCATCGAGCCTCCGGCCAATCCAGCGGTGATGATCGGCCGCAACCACGACAAACCGGCTCACGTCCAAAGCCGCAAGGATTTCTATGATCGCCTGGCGCAGACCATCGCCATCGACGGGATCACATCCGTCGAGCGGGACGCGGCATTCGATGACCCCCGTCAATATCGCAGCGCGGGCATTCGCCTGACCTATGCCAGCATCAATGGATCGATCGAGGGCCTTAAGGACCGGGTCTTGCTCGAAGTCGGCTTCGACGATGTTGCGCCCAACGAGGCGCGAGACATCAGCTCGTGGGCCTATGACTTCGCCGCCAACCGCGTCGAGATCATCGACAACCGCGCCCGGGACGTCGCCTGCTACCACCCAGGCCATACGCTCGTTGAAAAGCTGCAGGCGATCTCGACCAGGTTCCGCCAGCAGCAAGAGACCGGCGCGTTCCCGCCCAACTTCATGCGCCACTACTACGATGTCTATTCCCTGCTCCAGGACCCGACCGTGCAGGCGTTCGTCGGCACGCAGGACTACCTCGACCATAAGGCAAAGCGCTTTCCAAAGGCGGACAACCCGGTGATCATCGAGAACGAAGCCTTCGTCCTGAGCGACCCCGCGACCCGCGCCACCCTGCAGAAAGCCTATGCCGCATCGGGCGCGCTCTATTTCCGCGGCCAACCGGCCTTCGACGACATCCTGGCCGAAATCGCCAAGTGGGCGCCCAAACTGTAGTTCAGCAAACCTTCGCCGCCATCAGGCCACGGCCATCACTTCGCCAAGCGCCAAGACCTTAAGCAACTCGATCGTCAACGGGCGGTCCGCCGCGGCGTCGATCCTGGTGACCGTCAGCCCCTCAGGCCAGCGGTTTTCAAATACAAGATGTCAGCCCGATGTTGGTGGCAGTCGGCAGTCGGCGGATCTGAAATCACACCAGCCGATTGCCTATCGCCTCGCGGCCGGGATTCCGATCATGCGGTTCGCTCGCGTCTTGCGCAGAGACATCGATGCCGTCAACAGCGCCATAGAGCTGCCTTGGAGCAACGGGCAGGCCGAAGGCCAGATCAACCGCCTCAAGACCCTCAAGCGCGCAATGTATGGTCGGGCAGGCTCTGAATTACTCAAGGCACGAATGCTGCCGCCGCTCCACACAAAGTGAGGAAGAACCCATTTACTCGCGCGCGATCTTGATCGCGTTCTCGACAGCTTCGGTGCCGGAGGCAAGGAAGATGCTCTTATTATGCCTCGCCCTTTCCGACTAGCCGGTTCAGGCGCTCAGCCAAGGCGATGTAAGGCTCGTAAGCAGCCACCTGGAAGGCCGTGTGGCGGACGCGACTCAGCTGTTCGGTCACGGCGGCGACAATGCGCGGATGGTTGTGGCCGACATTGAGCACGCCGATGCCGCCGACGAAATCGAGATAGCGCCACCCCTCTACACCCCAGAGATAGGCCCCTCTGTGCGTGCCGCGACGGGATGGGCGGTAACGACGCCGCGCGGGATGTTGCGGTCGCGCATCGCTAGAAGCTCGACACTAGTGCGGGCAGTATTCAGCATTGATTGTCCTGCTCCGGGACGGCGGGCTACGTCACGCCTCCTACAAGGGCCTGCGCGAAGAGGCCGACGAGGCAGCGGTCTTTGAGATGCCGTCCGGCTGCAGCGGCGGCTTACCTCGGATGCCGTGACGGTCTTGCGCTTCCACGAGTAGTTCACCGGCTGCCAGGAGCATCGCCCCTGTCGGCGCGATGCAGCGAATTGAATGTCACCAGCGGATCGATCACGTTGTAATACATCTAGCGGAAGGTCCAATTCATATCGACCAACGCTCGGGCGCAAGTTGCGGGCGCGAGGTCAAACCACCCACTGACTCAGAAATCTCATATTGCTGCCTAAGATTGAGTGCGCTCAAAAAACACGTCAATGCCGGATTGAAAGTTATAGGCGTGGATGTTGCGTTACGCCATCTTGAGCGGCAGTTTAAGAAATGGGTTGTCGAAAATTGACAAGACGCCGGCAGGGGGATTCCAGTGATGGCAAAGCTACCCAACCTTATCGATCGGCACGTCGGTAGCCGCATTCGCATGCATCGGATGCTCGCCGGCATTAGCCAGGAGAGGCTGGGCGAATCTCTCGGTGTTACGTTTCAGCAGGTACAGAAGTACGAGAACGGCTCAAACAGAGTCAGCGCCAGTCGTTTGCACCACATTGCCACAATGCTGGGCGTCCCCGTATCATTTTTCTTCGACGGCGCCCCTAGCAGCGAGCAAGCTCTCGCCGGCGTGAATGATCGGCCAAGCGAATACGTCTCCGACTTTCTTTTGACGAGCGAAGGCGCTCAATTGCTCAGGGCTTTTTCCCAGATCAAGAATAACCGCGCCCGCCGCCGCATTATCGATCTTGTCGAAGCTCTCGCGGAGTCCGATGATCAGCAGAAATAGGCTCCGATGCTTCATCCTCACCGCTGGCCCCGTCCTTTTGCAAGCTCAAAAGCTCATGGACTGCCGCGGACAATAATTGATCCAGGATCGGATTGTTGAGCGACGCAGCTTCGTCGGCCAGTTGACGAATTTGAGCAACCAGCGAAGGCAGCTTGGCGAGTCTTGAGCTTGGCATGACTGACGCCCGCTACGGACAGAGCAAGGCGATTAGGATGCAAAGCTCAGAGTACACGCAGGAGTAAACAAACTCTTACCGCCTTGTTCGGACATCATTTTCTCGATTTCAGCAGGGCTGATGAATTTCATCAAGCTCGAGCGTCTGGCCGTGCTGCCCCGCTGCCGTGGCGGCCTTGCCCTCGATCTCATTCGCGCCGCGATCGCCTTCGGCAAGGCCAAGGGGTATCGGCGCTTCTACGGTCAAGCCGCCACACCCGTTCTCAAGCTCTGGGAGCATTTCGGGTTCGAGCGCCGCTCAGGCCCGGGGCTGAGCTATCTGACCGACGAGGTCTATTACGAGATCTCGTTACCGAAGCGCCTCCCGAGCAACTGTCGCATCTCTCCGGCGCCAATGTCCTGATACGGCCGGAGGGCCAATGGGATCGGCCAGGCCCCTTGGAGGCGGCTGCGCCCAAATCTGCGGCCGTCGATGACGTTGCCCTCGCCGTGGCCGGCTCGACCGAATTCGTTCCCGCTCCACCGATGCGGACCCTGCAGCCGGATCGCGACATCCCCGGTTGCGTGAATCCGTTCTACGGCGAGTCGCCGGATTGCAGCGAGAATTCGTGGCCGCCCTTGATTTACGGCGACATCAGGAGGTGAACATCCATGGTTGACGCCCGTCCCGTGTCTTCGGATCGCTCGATTTGCGATCCTATCGACCTCCTTATCACCCGAGTGGATGTCCTGATCCAGGATGCGTCGAAGATCGACCCGGTCAGTGCAGCGCTATTGGGTCTAGCCAAAGTCGAGCTCATCAAGGGGAAGGCTCTCAGGGCCGGCGCGATTGCCGAGTTCAAGCCTCCCCCGTCCGGACGATAGACCCTCTCTGCTTCCCCGGCACATCTGCGGGGAAGCGCTCCCCGATCCGAAACGCTCCAAAGGAGACTGACATGCGACCTCCGATCGATGTTGCGCGGTTTGCCGGCGCTTGGCGTTGGCTGGTGGCATCGAATTCTGTTTTCCTGGGCGCAGAACTGGCGTTGCTCCTTGGTATCGATCCAATTGAAGGGCGCGCCGGCGTCAAACCGGAGCGCATCGCCCAGTCGATCCACCCGGATGATCGGGCTCCCTATGTCGAGGCAGTTGAGCGAGCCTCGTTCTATGGTGGCGATATCAGCCTCAGTTATCGCGTCATGAGCTCTGAGGCGCTTCACCGTATCGAAATCGCGGGAAGTTGTGTGCGGGCTGGGCGAGGCGGGCGCCCCCTGGAATATCTCGGCGGCGCTCACGTCTGGGAGCAGCCCGACGAGCACCCTCTCGCGATGGCCGCAGACCATTTGCTGAATGCGGCCCAGCTTGTACGAGGGGCTGGGGAAAAATCACTCTCGCTCTTTATCGACATGGCTCTGATGGAGATGGCTACCCGTCTAGCGTCGAGAGAGAAGATACCACCAAAGCCGTGTCCGCGGATTTCCGTCGTTCGGTGAGAGTCTTCACCTGCCGGGCTCAGATCGCCTCCTACTTTGCGGCGAGCCGTCTTGCTGTTTGACCAGGGACGGCGCTTCGGGGCTTTCGTCGATCAGCGGCCGGACGTCCTGATCGCGATGCTGTACAACTCGCGCCCTTTACGGAGTGGTTCTCGAATGCGGTTCGGGCAAATTGCCGAGACCCCAGATTTCACCAAACCCAAGCAGGTGATAGCCCCCCTTGAGGGCTGGTCTGTTGGGCAACCCGTCACGCGGGGAACGCTCCGTTGCTTAACGCGTACAACTGACCGCTTTCGACCCATAGCTGACGCCTCTCAACTGCACTGTCGCAGATCAGAAGCAGGCGACCTCGTTACTCACAAATTGATAGCCGAAATAACGGAAATAGAGGCCATGGCCTTCGTGGATCACAAAGACGGAATAGATGTCATCCGAATTGCGATAATCGATCAGTTCTTGTGGAAATGGCTTCGCCCCGCCATCCTTCGGCCGGAGGTTGAGGTCATAGAATTTTCGGAATGAGTAGTGTTGCGGAACGTGGCAAGTGATCGAATCTACGAAACTTGTTTCAAAGTAGGCCGCATGGTCCGATCTAAGGCCATGGACCTGAGCAGGCCGGGATTTGCGAGCCGCCTAAGCTCGGCGCAATACCGGTTGCTGCAGCCGCGATTAAAATTCGGACCAAGCCCATCATTTCCTCCGCCGCAGGTAACGCAAAACAGGGCGCGTTCGGCTTCGGATCGCAAGTCTGCTTCCGACCCTTATCGGACCTCTGGAACGTCCGCGATAGGGCGGTCCAACGCGCTTAGAAAAACGGTTTGGCCGGCAGCCGCAATCAGACAACAGGTGTAATATAAGGCCTCCTGGCCTCAGCTTATTGCAGCCTGCCTATCTTCTGGATACGGGAGGTACAGCAGCGCCTGCCAAGCTAAGTGAACGGCTCCCGGTTGAACAGCGTCCGGGGCTCGGAACCTTAGTTAGCCACCATATTCTAAATGAATGATCGGATAAGGTCGGCCTTGCCTGTCGAGAGCCGAACGACCTGTGCGCCGAAATCCGAATTTCTCGTAGAAGCCAACGGCTTGGCCGTTCTGTTCATTCACGTCAGTGGTCATTTTTGGATGGAGTCGCAGGCCGTGGCGCACTAGCGCAGCGCCAATGCCGCTCCCGCGATAAGCTGGATCGACGAAGAGTGCCTCCATATGCCCGTCGTCGACAAGCATGAAGGCTAGCGCATGATCGTCGGAATCGACGGCAAGCCAAAGCGGTGCTTCGGGGAGAAAGCTACAAACCAACTCGTCAATGGCGAGGCGATCCTCCGGTGTCAGAAAGCCATGTGTAGCATCAACAGCGCGACGCCAAATTTCGATCGCGCGCTCACCATCGCTGGGGCATGAAGGCCTAATAATACGCATGGTTGTGTCACTTGTGACTTCAGGTCAATTGGAGCGGCCGCGTCCTATTTGGTTTCTAGAACGATGGGAAGCAGTAGTCTGCGGCTGCCCCCACCGGCTAAGCCTCCGCGTTCGACCCTAAGCGACCATCAAGCGCCCCGCGATGGTCGTTGATGCCTCACCGTCATTCTGGCCAAGCTGCTGGGCCCGCAAAGTTGTAGCTCTCAAACACTCTGAACGTGAGGGAGGCGGCTCCGGCCGCTGTTCCGGGTCAACCATCTCATCCGCCGGGCCTATTCAAACCACATGGGCACAATGGACGCCGCAAGAAGCAGTCCGAGCATGAGATTGAGAACGCGCCACTGTGTGTGCGTCTTCAGCAGTCGCGCCAATAGAAGTCCGGCGAGACACCATAGCGACAATGACAAGACCGCCCCAACGGCGAAGAAGATCCCGAGGATCGCGCCGAGATGCCATGGGGCAGTGGCAATGGCTGCGAATGATGCGGCGGCACCCAATGCCATGGCCCACCCCTTGGGATTATGCCAGACCAACCACGCAGCCCCGATGAAGCTGGTCGGCTTCGATACCGTCGCGTTCAGATGCGGCGCACCGCTGAGCGCCATCTTCCAGGCGAGCCAGAGCAGATAGCAGGTTCCGACGAACTTCATGCCGAGCTGAAGTGACGGCATTGCCAGAATCACCCCACCAAGCCCAGCAGCCGCAGAAGCAGCCATCGAACCGAGACCGACCGCGATCCCTGCGATCAACGGGACCGAACGACGATATCCATGATGCGCCCCGGAAGCAGTCGCGAGGGTCGTCGCACCTCCGGGCGTGATCGTTGAGACAAGGACAAACAGTGCAAGAGGCAAAAACTCGGCGGCAGACATGGTTGTTTCCGTTGTTGGCCGAGCGAAACTACGGCGCGACCTTCAATAAGAGAAACGCATGTTGAGCATGGTTGGCATTAGCAGTTATAATGGCACATGAGCAGAAACCTCGATATTGCCCTCCTCCGGACATTCGTTGCCGTAGCCGATCATTCGAGCATGACGGCAGCCGGCAACGCCCTGCACCTGACGCAAAGTGCCGTGAGCCAGCAGATTGCGCGCCTCGAGGACCTCACTGGCAGGCTATTCCTCAGAGAGCGGCGGACCCTGCGTCTGTCGACGGCTGGAGAGCGTCTCCTGCCCAACGCCCGCCGCCTGATTTCCCTCAACGATGAGATCTGGTCCAGCGTCACCGACAGCGCGGTCGATGGGCGGGTACGCTTGGGTGCGCCCTACGATCTCGTCGGAGCCTGGCTGACCCCGATACTGAAGGCCTATGCGGAGCAGAACCCGCTCGTTGAGGTGGCACTGGTCTGCCTGTCCTCCCCGGAGTTGCTGGCAGCAGCCGAAAGCGGTCTCGTCGACCTTGCCCTGGTCGAGGAGCCGGTCTCAGCATTCGGCGGGGAACGGCTGTTGGTCGACCGCCTGGTCTGGGTCGGAGCAAGGGGCGGCTCCGCACATCTGAAGACCCCTCTCCCCGTGTCGCTGGTCGCCGAGACCTGTGCCTTTCGCCCGGCGGTCCTCCACACACTTTCAGAGCGGGGCCTCTCATGGAGAACCATGTTCGAAAGTGGAAGCATTGATGCAACCCGTGCCACGGTCCGGGCCGATCTCGCCGTGACCGCATGGCTTGAGTCCACTGTTCCAGCCGACCTGAATATCCTGCATCCGGATGAGCGTCTGCCGGAACTGCCGTCCTTTGCAATCAACCTTCATAGGTGTGCCGCGAATACGACACGCGCATGCACGGAACTCGCCCAGTCGATCCGCCGCGGCGTGGCTGGGCGATGGCAACTGGAGGGGTAGCCCCTTGCGCCCGAGCGCGTCCTCGTTAAGCAAATGTCCGCTGTCTACCCGTTGCGGACGCAATATTCTCAATAGCGTGAGGGAGAACCCCGAGCTCTCCCCCTGAGCCGAACCTTACTCTACCCCTAAGCGATATCGCAGGGCAGCTTGCAGCCATTCGGCCTCGGGCGGGTTAAAGTCGGGCCGTTCGCGCAAGATGGCTATGAGCTGATAAAACTTCAGGAACGGTTCCTGCAACCGTACCATTGCGCGGATACGATCCGAAAAGCCTCGGCATCCGGCTCTTTTCTTATGAGCGCGCTGTCCGTCAGGTGCTGCTCTGCAATGGACTGCCCGAGTTCGGAATCTGGCGCGAGGCCATCACTCATCGCAGCTCGAACCTGCTTCATCAGCTCGATATGCGCCAGCAGGCGCTTATCTAGGGGGTCTATTTCGTATTGCAGGCCCGTCACTGCAGTGTCTTCAGCCCTCAAGCGCATGCTCTTATAGAAATCTTCGCTGTCAAAGAGCTTCGCAAGATCAATCCATGCGTCAGCCTGCTCCTTGGTCGGTTCTTCCGGAAGCTCCGGCGTTCCGATTTCGATCATCCGAAGCTTCCAACGCGGATCAATTTCAATTCCATCGGTCACTTTGTCGAAGAACGCCTTTGCAATCTCGCGTCGCTCGCTGTGCGCAATGTCGATCATGTTTGCTACCCTTTTCAGGTCTCGAACAGTTGGTTCGGTAGACTGAAGCGCAGAGCGCATCGTTGACGCGATACGCCGCTGGGCAGTTATCCGGTGCTCGACTTCGGCAAGCTGTGCCGTCAGCACTTCGCGGAGCGTGGCTTTTTTGGAGAGGACAGAAGCGATAGTACCGAGGCTGGCCTCGGTTTCGCGAAGTGCTGTGATTAACTCCAACCGTGCAACGTCTTCGCCGCTGAACACCCGATACCCGGCTTCGGTCCGGCTATATGGCGGGAGCAGCCCCTCGTCGGCGTAGAACCTGATGCGGCGTGTCGAAACGCCTGTCAGGCGGGAAACTTGGCCGATGGTGTATCTGCGATCCGTCATGAGGCCGGGCGTAAGTCTTCCACCTGATGTCAGGTCAAGGGCCGATCCATCTAGCACGCCGACAGTTCCGCTTTCGACCCTTAGCGGTCGCGCCTCGGTCGTTGTACGAACGCGGCCGGAGCTCCGATCACGCCATCCGCGAGAGGGCGATCCGGATCCTGGTAGGTTGCGATATTGGCCATCCGGTCGTCGCTAGCGACTTCCTTCAAGACATGGTTTGCGTTCGGAAGGAGGACCATTTCGGCACTAGGGTGTGCTTGGCGCAATCGTTCCGCGTCAGTTCGCCCGACTTGGATATCGCGAAGTCCCTGGAGGATCAGTGTCGGTCCCGTATAGGCTGCGATCAGTTCGGCCGGGTCGAGCGCGAAAGTGCTGATTAGGAAGCCTTGCACCTCAGGTCGAAACAGCGGAAGCAACGCCGAATGTATGTCTTCTGGAGCGATCCGCTGCCCGGCCTCAAGCCGTGCGATGATCGCCTCGGCCTGTTTGCGTATGGGTGCATTGGCGGGGTTCGCTCCGATCTGGTCGCGGAGCACATCGCCAAGTCTACGTCCTGTCGCCGAGACCAGCAGCAGCCCGCAGATGTCGGGGGCCCGTTGGGCGGCGACCAAGGCCGCCAGCCCCCCTTCGCTATGCCCCAGCACCCATACGCATGGAGCGCCCATCCTCTGACGGATGGTGGTAACCCAAGTTCGAATGTCGGCGGCATAGTCCTCCATGGTGACGGCGTTGGCGTCTGAGATCGCGCGAGCGCTGCCGAACATGCCCCGCTTGTCGATACGCACGCTTCTGATCCCACGCGAGGCTAGCCCCTCCGCAATCAGGCGGTAGGAGGACGCGCGGACGCCGAGCGGGTTGTTGCCGTCGCGATCAGTCGGTCCTGAGCCCGGGACGATGAGAACGACGGGGGCATCGGAGTTCGACGGTCCCAACGCGGTTCCCGAGAGCGGCCCAGCGGGACCGGGTACCTCGATCACGTCAGGATCCCTCATCGGCGCTGCCTGCGGTCGAGAAGCGGCAAGGGTCATAAGGCAGGCCAGAACACAGCATCTCACCCAGCGCTTCGTCATAAGTCCTACAGATGTCGGAGGATGGACGCGGACGGTATGCCGCATCGCATCGCATTTCGACCCATTACTGCTGTTGCGAGGGGAGAACTTTACGAGCGAGGATGAGCAGAACAACGAGCGCCAAGGCAAACATTGCGAACGCCCATCCGCCGCCGATGGTGGCCACCAGGCCCAGCGCGACTACAACCAAAAAGACACGGCCCAAAATTTCGCCGATAAACCGGCCCGGAGCCGTCCGCCAGCGGACGCTCCCAATGTCCAGAGAGGGTCCGTCAGCGGACCTTGCCGAGCCGCTTAAGAGGTGGCCAAATGCGCTTGCCGCCCTGATCGCAACCGGAATAGCAAAATCCCCGTAAGCGAGAGAACGTGACAGGGTCGAGCTCTGTGCCGCGCCGCTGATACGTCAGTGTAGCACTCAAGCGTATTCAGGCCGACGCGGGGTGAAGACGTCGAGGTTGATCACGGGCTCTTCGCCAACCACCTCGCCCCAATGCTCGACATTGGAGGGAATCACGACGAGCCCGCCGGGGCCGATCAGATGCTCATCCCCCCCAATGAAGAAGCGGATCGTGCCGCTGACGATATAGGCGATCTGCTCATGGGGATGGCTGTGCGGTTTGGGCTCGTGACCCGGCATCAGTCGATGCAGCGCCAGCGTCGCCGCCGAGCCGGAGAACGCCTTGCGGTCGACCCCCGGACGAACCGGCGTCCAGGGGATCTGGTTCCAGTCGATCTTGTGGATGTCCATCATGTTGGCTCCGATCGTTGCGTGGTTCGTCACTTCGCCGCGCCGAGGATCCCCGATGGGCGGATGAACAAGAACAGCAGCAGCACCGACAGCGCGGCGACATTCTTCAGCCCCGCGCCAAAGCCGACGATGGCGAGAGCCTGTAGCAGGCCGAGCAGCAGGCCGCCGAGAAAGGCGCCGAAGGGCCGCCCGAAACCGCCGACGATCGCGGCGATGAAACCGCTGATCGCGAAGGGCACGCCGACATTGAAGGCGGTGTACTGCGTCGGCGTGATCAGGATGCCGGCGATGGCTCCCAGCGCTGCGCTCAGCGCGAAGGCCAGCGCGAGCATGCGTGAGACCGGAATGCCCTGCAGCGCCGCGGCCTCGCGGTTGATCGAGCAGGCGCGCATCGCCTTGCCGGTCTTGGTCAGGCTGAAGAAGGCGGCCAGTAGTCCGACGATCGCCAGCGATCCGCCAACGATCCAGATGAGTTGGTAGCTGAGCGCGACCGAGCCGATCATCAGCGGCGGCCGGTCGGTGAAGACGGGCAGGGTCTTGGGCTGATCGCCGACCGCGATCAGGGTCAGCCGTTCGATCACGATCTGGGCGGCGAGCGTCGCCAGGATCATCACGAACATCGTCGCCTTGCGGTTCCACAAGGGCCTGACGACGATCCGCTCGATTACGGCGCCGAGCGTGGCGACGGCCAAGATCGCAATCAGCGCGGCCACGGGGAGTGACACGCCGTTACGCGCAAACAGCACCTGGGTGATCATGCCGCCGAGCATCACGAACGCGCCCTGGGCGAAGTTCACGATGCCGCTGGCATTGTAGATCACGCAGAAGCCGATGCCGATCAGCCCGTAGACGCAGCCGATGCCAAGCCCGCTGACCAGGACCTGGGGAATATAGGACCAGTCAGCCATGGGAATGCTCCTGCATAGCTGGCTTGCCGGTGCCCAGATAGGCCGCGATCACGGCCGGATCGACGCGGACTTCGGCCGGGGTGCCCTGCGCGATTTTGCGGCCGAAATCGACCACGACGACCCGTTCGGCTGTGTTCATCACCAGCGTCATGTCGTGCTCGATCAGGAGCACGCTGGTGCCCTCGTCGGCGATGCGGCGGATGATGCGCGACAATGCCGCCGATTCCTCGGTGTTGAGGCCGGCGGCCGGCTCGTCCAGCAGGATGAGCCGCGGGCCTGCGGCCATGGCCCGCGCGAGCTCCAGCATGCGCTGGCGGCCATAGGGCAGCGCCGATGCGGGTTCGTCGGCCATAGCCGCCAGTCCGGCGAAGGCGAGGAGGTCGCGGGCTCGTGCATTGAGCGCCTGTTCCTCGCGGCGCGCCGACGCAGGCCGGAACAGTGCCGCGAACAGCCCGGCCCTGCCCTGCAGGTGGCAGCCGACCTTGACGTTGTCGATCACACTGAGATCCTCGAACAGCTTGACGAGCTGGAAGGTCCGGACCAGTCCCGCCCTGGCGATCTCGGCCGGCGGGCGGCCGGTGATGTCGTTGCCCTCGAACGTGATGCGGCCAGCGCTCGGCGGCAGGAAGCCGGAGATCAGGTTGAACAACGTGGTCTTGCCGGCGCCGTTGGGGCCGATCACCGCGGTGACGCCGTCAGCCGGCACCTCGAAGGAGACATCATCGACCGCGACCAGCCCGCCGAACCGGCGCGTCACGCCTTCCAGTCTGAGCCGGTTCATGAGCGGCCCCGCGGGGCGAACAGGCTGGCGAGCCCGCGCGGTGCATAGATCAGGAGCAAGATCAGCGCCGCGCCATAGGCCAGATCCTGATAGTCCTTGAAGGCACGGAAGGTCTCGGGCAGCAGGCTGACGATCAGCGCCCCGACCAGCGGACCGGCAACCGTTCCGATGCCGCCGACATAGAGCATGGTGAAGGTGACGATCACCATGTGCAGCCCGAAGACCTCGGGGCTGACGTAGCCGACGATATGGACAAAGAGCGAGCCTGCGAGCGCCGCGAACCCGGCGGAAAGCAGGAAGGCGACCAGCTTGTAGCGCGCGACCGCGATGCCGAGCGCCGTCGCCGCCTCCTCGCTGCCCGCGACCGCTGAGAGCGCTCGCCCGAAACGCGAACGGCGGATTCGCGCGGCGGCAAAGGTGCAAGCCGCGACGACCAGCGACAGCAGGATCAACTGCCCTCGGTCGGAGGTGACCTCCCAGGGGCCGATGCCGAAAGGCGGGATGCCGGAAATGCCCATATAGCCCTGCGTCACCGACTGCCATTCGACCGTGATCTCATAGGTGATCAGGCCGATGGCCAGCGTGCCCATGGCGAGATAGTGGCCCTTCAGCCTGAGCGCGGGAAAGCCGACGATCGCGGCGGCCAGTACGGCAGCCGCGATGCCCAGCACCATGGCCGGCAAGGGCCCCCAGCCATGGCTCGTCGTCAGCACGGCCGATATGTAGCCGCCGATCGCGGCGAAGGCGTTCTGGCCGAAGGAGACCTGCGCGGCAAAGCCCATGAACAGGTTCAGGCCGGTCACGAAGACCGCATAGATCAGGGCAAAGGAAACGACGGTCGCCGCATAGCCGCCAACGACCATGGCGTAGCCGACGACCGCCGCGGCAAAGAGCCAGGGCAGCAGGCCGACCAGCCTGATCGGACGCCGTTCAGGCGAAGTAATGCTGGGCGAGATCGTCATGGGAGGTGATGTCACGCGGATCGAGTTCGGCGACGATGCGCCCGAGCGAAAGCAGGTAGACGCGGGATGCGAGTTCGAGCGCCAGCGGCGCCTTCTGCTCGACCAGCACGATCGCCAGGCCTTCGCGGTTCAAGAGGCCGAGCGTCTCCAGGATTTCCCCGGTTACACGCGGCGCAAGGCCAAGCGAGGGCTCGTCCAGCAGCAGCAGTTTCGGCCCGGCCATCAGTGCCCGGCCGAGAGCGAGCATTTGCTGCTCGCCGCCCGACATCGAACCCGCGGCCTGGCCAAGCCGCTCCTTCAGACGCGGGAACAATGTCAGGACGCGCTCGCGACGGCGGTTGAACTCGGCCTTGTCGCGCAGGCGATAGGCGCCGAGTTCGAGATTGTCGGAGACGCTCATCGGGGCGAACAGCCCGCGCCCTTCCGGCACCAGTACGAGGCCGCGCGCGGCGACCGCGACCGCATCGTGCCGCGGCAACACCTCGCCGCGGAAGCGGACCTCGCCGCTATTGGCCGAAAGCCCCATGATCGCGCGCAGCAGCGTCGACTTCCCGGCGCCGTTGGGGCCGAGCACGGCGACGAGCTCGCCTTCGCCGATGCGCAGGTCGACGCCGTGCAGCGCATGGATATGGCCGTAGCGGGCGGAAAGGCCGGTCGCGGCCAGGATCGGCGGAGTCACGCCCGCCATTGGCGAAGCAATACGCGCCTGCGTCTTGGCCGCGACCGCGAAGCTCATTGCACCACCTTGACCTTGCCGCCTTCGATCGTGGCGAGCACGAAGGGGTTTTCGGTGATGCCCTGGTGCAGGTCCGGCCGGAAATTGTAGATGCCGGTCGTACCTTGGAAGCCGCTCAGCTCCTCATAGGCCGCGCGGACCTTCTCGCCCTCGAAGGACTTCGCCTTCTCGATCGCGGCGACCGTCAGCATGACGCCGTCCCAGCCGCGCGAGGCCCAATTCGGGTCGCGATCGCGATATTTCTCGCGCCAGGGGTCCAGAAAGGCCTTGATGCCGGTCTTGAGGGCGCCTTCGGGCAGCGCCTCATAGACCTGAGAGGGCGAGGCGACGAAGAAGAACTTGTCGCCCAGGACCTCGGAGACGGGACCGAACACGGCGAGATCCTCGAGGCTGGTCAGCAACAGCATGTCGGCGCCGAGCTGCTTGATGTTCTTGGCGGCGGTCAGCGTCGTGCCCCCAAGCCCGATCTTCAGGATCGCGCCCGCACCCGCCGACCGCGCTTTACTGACCTGAACACTCAGATCGGCATCGTCCTGCTTGTACTGGTCGACCGAGACGACCTCGAGACCGTATTTGGCCGCGTTGCGCTCGGCCACGCTCTTCTGGAGATTGGCGTAAGGGGTTGGGTCGTGCAGGACCGCGATCTTGCGGATCTGCGTTTTCTCCTTGAGGTATTCCAGGCGCTTGTCGATCTCGAAACCGGCGGGCGGCAGGGTGGTGAAGGCCCAGGGCAGATGCTCGGCCTGCGTCGGCAGGATCGAGCACAGCATCATCGGCACCTTGGCGCGCAGCAGCAGGCCGGCGGCCGCGAAATTGCCGGCCGAGACGCAGCCGCTGACGAAGACGTCGACCTTGTCCGAGCTCAGCATCTTCCGGTAGACCGTCACCGCTTCCTGAGGCTCCGAGCGGTTGTCCTCGACGACGACCTGGATCTTGCGGCCCATCACGCCGCCCTTGGCGTTGACGGCGACGGCGGCGAGCTCGACGCCGTCGCGCCAGGCGCGGTCAACGGTCGCGGCATAGCCGGTCAAACCAGCTGAAACGCCAATCTTGTAGGGTTCCTGCGCAGAGGCGGGCAGCGCGCCGGACAGCGCGAGGCTTGCGGCAAGGCCGGTCGCCCAAAGGGTCTGCTTCATTATCTCTCCTCCCGGTTTTGCCTGGTCCCGGCCGGTGGCCGCGATGCGAGGCCCCGCCTTTTTTGGGCTTGAGTCTGGTGGCGGGCACTGTCAGGCGGCCGGCTTGCCGTAGCCGCCGCCGCCCGGTGTCTCGAGCAGCACGACGTCGCCGGCCTGCATAGTCAGCTTCTTCGCTTCGCTGACGGACTTGCCGTTGACGAGGAAGCGACCGGGCGCTCCTGGCATGCCGCCATCGATGCCGTCGGGACCGCGCTCGAGCCGGCTCGGCACGGCGTTGAGCAGCCAGGCGTGGTCGGTGCGCATATGGAACTGGATGATCTGGCCGTCGCCGCCCGGCATCCGGCCTTTGCCGCCCGAGCCCGGCCGCAGCTCCTTGCGGTCGAAGACGATCGGCATCGCCGCTTCCAGGATTTCGATCGGCACGGCCGCGACACCGGTCGGATAGCAGGTGGCGCTGGGTCCCGGCTTGCCGGCGCGGGCGCCCATACCGCCGGAATAGTTGAACATCGAGGAGGTGAAGGCTTCGCCGTTGGGTTTGCGGCCCTGGATCTGGATCGTCCAGACCGCACCCGATCCTTCCGCCAGCACACGCTCCGGCATGACCTGATGCAGCGCCTTGAGGATCGGCATCGGCACATACATGCCGACGACATGGCGCGCATTCACCGGAGCCGGATAAGCGCAGTTGACAATCGAGCCGACCGGGGCTCGCACCTCGATCGGCGCCAGTGAGCCGGTGTTGTTCGGCAGATCCGGATTGAGGCAGGAGCGGATGGCGAAAGTCGAATAGGCGTGGGTGTAGTTCAGCACCACGTTGATGCCGGTCGTCGTCTGCGGCGAGGATCCATCGAAATCGACGATGATCGAACCACTCTCGGCATCGATCGTGACGGCCGTCTTGAGCGTGATGATCTCGCCGCCGGGGACGTCGAAGACGGCCTCGCCGTGATAGGTACCCGGCTTCAGCTTGCGGATGGCGTTGCGGGTCGCCTCCTCGGAGCGGTTGATGATCTCGTTCGACAAGGCCTCGATGTCATCGACATCATAGCGCTCGCACAAGGCGATCAGGTGCTCGGCCGCCGCCTCGCCGGAGGAGACCTGAGCCGAGAGGTCGCCGAAGACGGCGTCGGGCGTGCGCACGTTGCGGCGGATGATGTCATGCAGCATCTCGCTGGGCTTACCGCGCTCGTAGAGCTTGAGCGGCGGAATCCACAGACCTTCCTCATGCACGTCACGGGCGCCGGCGCCGATGCCATAGCCGCCGATATCGGTGTGGTGGATGGTCGAGCCGATATAGGCGAGCAGCTTCTCTCCGTCGAAGATCGGCGTCAGGATGGTGATGTCGAAGAAATGCCCGGCCGAGAGCCAGGGGTCGTTGGTGATCAGCACGTCGCCGGGCTCGCAGCGGCCCTCGAACAGCCGCACGAGATGGGCGCCGGCGAAGGCGAGCGAGTTGATATGGCCAGGCGTCCCGGTATTGGCCTGCACCACCATGCGCCCGCGTTGGTCGAACAGCGCGCAGGCGAGATCACCGGCCTCGCGGACGATAGGACTGAAGGCGATGCGCTGCAGCGCCTTGGCCCGCTCTGTGACGATGCCAATCAGGTTGGACCAGAGGATCTCGAGTTCGACGCCATCCATGGGATTCAGCCTTTCGTCGCGACGATGCAGCCGAGCGCGTCGATCGTCGCGCTCCAACCGGGCGGCAGCGCGGTCGTGGTCTCGCGCTCCTCGATGATGGCGGGACCGGCGATGGTCTGGCCTGTGGCGAGCGTGTCGCGTTCGTAGACGGGCACGGACTGATCGTCCTCCCAGGCATGGACCGCGCGGTGGCGCTTGGGCGCGCCGCTGGCGATCTCGGGCCTGGCTTGCCCGTCGAAATGTGGCAGGGGGCCGCGCGCGATCACTCGCCAGGTCACGAGCTCGATTGGCACATGTGACGGGTTGACGCCGTAGAGCGTCCGGTAGGCTGCCTCGAACTCAGCGGTCAGTGCGGCGGTGTCGCGGCTTCGGCGCGGATCGGTCTCGAAGATGATCGTGACCTCGTGCTGCTGGCCGACATAGCGCATGTCGGCGCCGACGAGGATCGTGACGTCGGCAGCGCTGCAGCCGGATTCGCCAAGCGCACTGATGCCTTCCCTTTCCAGGTCTCCGATGACCCGATCGACGCGCTCCCAGTCGAGATGGTCGACGCGCGTCAGGTCGCTGCGCACAAGATCCAGCCGGACCGGCGTGACCAGCGTACCGAAGGCCGAGAGCACGCTCGATTGAGGCGGCACGATCACGCTGGTGCTCTGCAGCAGTTCCGCGACTCCGCAGGCATGCAGCGGGCCTGCACCGCCGAAGGCGAAGAGCGGTAGGCCGCGATAGTCGACGCCGCGATCGGTCGCATGGGTACGCGCTGCCGAGGCCATGGCCTCTGTGACGATGCGGTAAATGCCGCGCGCCGCCTGCACGGCGTTGAGGCCGAGCGCCTCGCCGAGCCGCTCCATCGCAGCATCGCAGGCGGATTTGTCGAGCGACATGTCGCCGCCGAGGAAGTTCTCTGCATCAATCAGGCCGAGCACGAGGTCGGCATCGGTGACGGTCGCGTTTTGGCCGCCGCGGCCGTAGCAGGCGGGTCCGGGATTGGAGCCGGCGCTTTCGGGGCCGACCTTGAGCAGGCCGAGATCGTCGACATGGGCGATGCTGCCACCGCCGGCGCCGATCTCGATCAGGTCGATCGAGGGCACGGTGACGGGCAGGCCGCTGCCTTCCCGGAAACGATAGCGGCGGTCGACCTCGAACAGCCCGGTGATCAGCGGCGTGCGGTTCTCGATCAGACAGGCCTTGGCGGTGGTGCCGCCCATGTCGAAGGACATCAGCCGGTCGATGCCGAGGAGTTCGGCATAGTGGCAAGCGGCGAGCGCTCCGGCCGCGGGGCCGCTCTCGATCATCCGCACCGGGTTGCGGCCCGCCGTCTCGGCTCCGACGACGCCGCCAGAGGAGAGCATGATCAGCGGGGTGTTGGCGAAGCCCTCGATCCGCAAACGGTCGCTCAGGCGCTTGAGATAAGGCTGTGAGATCGGCATCGCATAGGCGTTTACCGTCGCTGTCGAGGCACGCTGGTATTCGCGGATCTGCGGCGCGACCTCCGCCGAGGTGCAGATGAAGACGTCGTTGAGTTCGCGTGACAAGGCGGCTGCGACCAGCGCTTCGTTATTCGGGTTGGCGAAGCTGTTGAGGAAGCAGATTGCGACGGCGCGTGCACCGCTCGCCCGGATTTCCGCCGCGAGTTCGGCAATGTCCTGCGGGCTCGGTGCGAGTGCCACGGTGCCGTCCGCCAGGACGCGTTCCTTGATGCCGAAGGTCAGTTCGCGCGTGACCAATGGTTCGGGAAATTCGATCTGCGGGTCGTACATGTCGTAGCGATGCTCGTTGCGGATCGAGAGCACATCGCTGAAGCCATCGGTGACGACGAGCGCCGTCGGCAGGCCCTTGCGTTCGATCAGCGCGTTGGTGACGACCGTGGTGGCATGGACGACGACGCCCTCGACCGCACTCGCACCGATGCCGGCCTTGCCGAGAACGGAGTCGACACCGCGAAAGAAGCCTTCCAGCAGGTCGTGATGGGTGGTCAACGTCTTGTCGACGCTCAAGCCCCCGCGGGAGTCGCGCAGGACGATATCGGTGAAGGTACCGCCGATGTCGACGGCCAGCGAATAGGTCATGTTCTCGGTCTTTCCAATCTTTCAGCCTTGCCAGCTCAGACCACGCGAGATGCGTTCGGCGCTGCCGACGACCTCACGGATCTGTTCGGGGTCGGGAACGGGCGGAATGAACTGCGTCGCACCGACGATGGCGATCGAGCCGACGAGAATCTTGCGGTGGTCGAAGACGGGGGCGGCGAGCGTGTTGACGCCGGTGATGACCTCATTCGGAGCGGTGGCCCAGCCGCGTTTACGAACAGCCTCGACCTCGGCGAGCAGCGCCTGCGTTGAAATGATGGTCGCCGGCGTCCAGGCCTCAAGCGGGCCGTTGGCGATCGCGGCGGTGCGCTCCTGGGAGCCGAAGGCGAGCCAGATCTTGCCATGGGCGCTGGCATGGAAGGCGAGCCGGGTGCCGGGCCGCGTGGAGAATTCGATGAGCGTGCGGCCCTGGATCAGTTCGAGGACGATCAGTTCGTCGTCGATCGCGGCGCAGACCGTGACCGCCTGGCCGGTATGGTCGCGCAGGGTCATCAGCTCCTCGCGCGCTGCGCTGACGATATCGAAGCGCTGACGCAGGGCTTCGCCCAGCATCATCAGCTTGATCCCGGCCTCGTAGCGGCCCGTCTCGGCCTCCTGACGGACGAAACCATGACGCTGCAGCGTCACCAGATGCCGATAAATCGTCGCCTTCGACGCCGAGAGGGCTTCCGCGATCTGAGCGAGCGAAGCCGGGCGGCTCTGCTGCACCAGGTAGTCGACCGCGTGAAGCGCGAGATCGAGCGTGCTGGTGCCGGCAGGCGCAGGTTTCCCCGCCGCTTTTGGCAAATCGGTCGACAAGGGCGTTCCTCTTTGCATTTCATTTCATATAATGAAATGTCATTTTGTTATATGATACGATGGACAGGATTGAACCGGCTGTCAAGGCGAGGAGAATCTCACGAACGAAGGAAGTGGTCCGGCAAGCCCCAACGGCTAGGCGGCCTCCAGGTGCGCGCCTTGGCCAATGCAGCGCCCCTGGAGAAAGCATCTTCACGCCGCTCGGACGGCCCACGATACTTTGGGCGATTTCTGTGTCGCGTGTCCTTTGTCGCAAGTAAGGGGAAAATCACGACAGGATCTGGGACAATAGATCCAGCTTGAGGGCGTCGCCCCTGCGGGCCGGGCTTTCGGCTGCGCCGGAACCATGCCTTCGCGCGTTTCCGTCATTCGGCTTCAATTCCGGCGGAGCGCTCGTCTGATGGCGACCGCGCTCGACAACTCGACGTCCGTGCCAGGGTTTCGATCCCGATCCATCGCGCGCTGACCGAGCACGTCATGCTTGGCGGACCAAGACAATGGGCCGCTCCAGCAAGGAGGGCTCTCCGGAGGCAATGCGAACCGGACGGCTAAAATCTTAGCCCGCCACTTCAGTGGAAGGATACGCGTGTTCGGCTATCAGCATGATCATGTCTGACCGTTCAAATCGCGCCGCTGAGCGGCAACGCCGAGTGCAGCCTGCCAAGCTCAAGGGGGCTAGCGGGGCCATATTCAGCTGCATGATCCGGGATATTTCGGTCGGTGGCGCGATGCTGAGAGTTCCCGTCGGTTTTAACGAAAAAGGGGGCGTTCATATCACCTCGCAGGCTATCGGCGTTGACCGAGAAGCTCGGATCGTTTGGCAGGATCGTTCTTCGATCGGAATCGCATTCCGATCCGTCGACTTAGCTAACGCCCCACCTGCAGAAGCAACGCCCCATAGAACAGCCCGAACAGGATGGTGCCGAGAATCCAGTATTTCCGGCGCCGGGTGAGCTCACCGGCCAAGTATTCGGCGTTCAAGCAAAGCCTGCATGTCGCGGCGCCCGTCCACGACGACGAAGATGACGACTTTGCTGCCGATGACGCGGTAGAATAGGCGAGACGGATCCAGCAGAATCTGTCGGAATTCTCGAAAGGAGAAGCGCATCGTCGACCTCGATGCCGAGTTAGCGCACGGTGCTTTCCAGCTTTGTATGGCCGAGAAGGAGCTGACAGGCGCGCAGATTTCCAGTGCGCTTGTAGATCAGCGCGACCGTCGTTCGACGGAGGCTGTGAGTTCCATAGAGCGCTGGATCCAACCCAATCAGAGCAACCTAGGCGTCGAGGTGGCCGCCCGGCCTTCTGTTGAACGATGGCGGTGCGGAGGCGAACGGTGCCTCCGAGGGCGACATCGCCTACGCGAAGGCGAGAGCGGACAGCGGCGCGATGAACCCGTTCACGGTCATGAGGCACTGCCTCTACGCCGCCGATTCCGCCAAGTTCGGCTCCATGCTGACCGACCGCGCGCGAGCGACATTCGACGAATGGCAAGCCGCAGAAGTCCCGGAGGGTGGATGACGTCCCCCTCCAGGCGAACCGTATAGCGCACCTCAGTCGATAGCGGCTAGCGCTAGCAACTCGTCACTGAGGCCGGCAGCCCTCTCGCTCCCGGACATGCCCCCGTACTCGGCCTAGGACGCCTCCCACATCAGGGCGGCGGCGTCGCGGCCGAGCACCTTGCTCTATCAGAGCTTTCAGCATCTACGACGATCTCACCAAACCTATAAGATCGCCATCCAGTTTCCGCCGCCCGCCGTCCCCGGCATTTTGTTCTTCGCGCGATGGCGCCCGGAGGCGCGCTGACCTAGACCGCCGCGCGGATTGCGGCGGCGCGCTCAGCGAGCGCCGCCGCTGGCCCATCGAGCCTGTAGAAGGCGAACGGATTGAGGAATTGGCGACCCCAGAACAATGTCCTGTCGACCCGCCCTAAGCCCGCCTCGTCACTTAGTGGCAACCAATGCGCACCGATTGTCTCGAGCTGCCGGGACACGATCGCGATCGCCCGGTCCGCCGCGAGATGGAAATCGCCGGCGGCGGCAAGGCAGGTGGCGATCTGGCTCGAACGCTGCTGGCCGCTGATCAGCATCGCCTGGCTGGCCTCCTCGCCGGCGCGCGCCTGCGGACAGATGTCGTAAGCGGGTGTGAGGCTGAGCTGCGCCCCGTCCCAGAAAGCGGCGTGATTGCGGGCATGGTCATCGACGTTGCCGACCAGGATGTTGAGCGTCAGTCGTGCGAAAAGCTCGTGCAAGGTTGCGGTCGGTTCGGTGAAGCGGAAGCGGATCGTCTCCGCAAGATCCTGATAGCTCGCATAGCGCGCCTGCATCTCGTCGAGCTCGAGCATGGTAAGCGCCGAAACCATCGCCCGCCGCCGCCAACTGGTCTCTTCCGCCACGCGATCGAACCGCTCGACCAGCAGCACGTCCTTGCCTGCGGCATGAACCAGCCGCACCGGCGCGACAGACAGGCCCGCGAGCGCAGCCAAGCGCATGGCGATATATTCGCCCTTCACCACTGAGTACGTGTCGCTGCTGCTCGAGAATTTGGCGACATATTTGCGCGAGCCGTCGGTGATCAGCGCCTTAGGCCGGGCGCCGCCGATCGAGCTGCCATGGTGAAGGGCCTGATCAAGCTCGGGAGTGAGCGGCAGGTTCTTCTCGACCTTCTCGGCCGAAGCGAGCAGTTCTTCGAGCGTTGCATGGCTGCCGCCGCGCGGAACATACGCCGTCGCCGAGGTCTGGAAGTCGAGCGCGCCGATCCGGTCCGAGCCCGATTCGAGCAGAAAGACCAGTTCGTCGAGCTCGAGCCCGTCGAGCGCCTCAGCTTTGACTCCGAAGGTCTTGTTGAGGATCACGCGCCTGCCCCAGGCATCGGGCGCGCCGTCGCGGATCGCGCTCGACATCGTCAAGGTGCCAAGCGGCGCGATCGGCTCGGGTCGAAGCGGCAGTTCGGGCAGATAGAGCGGAATAGCATCGGCGCGCGCTCGATAGGAGCGGCCGTAAATGAACTGGATGCGCCCGCCGTCCGGCACCAGCCGGCCGGCGACGACTGGCTCGGTGGCGCCGGGCAGCCAGGTCCAGACAAAGGCTTCGCGTGGATGAGGCAGCTTAGAAGTCATCGCTGACGCTCAGCTGCCTGGGCCGCACCCGGTTGGGGAGCAGCGCCAGGCGCTTGCCCGCTTCGTCGAGCCGCATGGTCAGACCCTGCGCGCTCTCTTCGAACAGCGGAATGCCGAGGATGGCGCAGGCCTCGAAGGCGAGCCCTAGCTCGACCTTTGGATCGCCCCGCTCGAGCCGCTGTAAGGTGCTGCGGTCGATGCCGAGCCGGTCGGCCATCTCCTGCGCGGTCATCCGCCGGGACTTGCGCTCAAGCTGGACGAGCGTGCCGAGAAGCTCGACCGCGGCGATCGTGTAGCGGGCATAGCTACGCTTCTTCGAAGCAGGCATTTGCGAGACCCATCCAGCGTTAGGGCGGTTAATGCGTGATGCAACCCACAAATGCGTAATCGGTCTCCGCATGCTTGTCAACGACATGTGGCATGCATCGAGCATTAAGCAGAATAAGGTGGGATGCATCCCCCAACTTGTTTATCGGCTAGCATCGCCCACACCTCGAATAAAATGCTTCTCCAGATCGATCCAGGAGCGCCCGGGCACGCGCGGACGGTTGCTCCGCGGACTTCGGGCTTGGCATCGGGTGGAGGGTGATTTTGAGCAGGCGGCTTGTTGAGGTGCTCAGTCGCTGCTCAGTCGACGAACTTAAGCCATTTGTCTCGCCTTCAACGGTCGAACTCGCGGAGCATGTTCTGCCCGGCGTTGACGGCCCCGAAGGTCTAGCGGAGCTTACAGTTGGGCAGTATGGCGCCCCCGGCGTCCTGCGCAACGATTTGCTCCGCGATCTATTGCTTCGCTTCTTAAAGAATGACGAGGCTGTCGCTATATACGATATTATTGTCATCCCTAAATTCGACCCCCGATATACTTCGACGCACCTTTCAATCTTTAAACGGATCGCCGGCCCATCAATTATTTAGTTATCTAAATGTCCGATACGATGACGATGAAATCACGGAAGTTGGGCCATCTAGGCTTGCCCGCCCGATAGAACGCCTACGGAAGTACCAGGTCAGCGCTTATCGAGAGCTGCGCCAACGCCTAGCGGATGGCTCGACCAATGTTCTCCTTCATATGCCTCCCGGTTCAGGCACATTAAGGACAGTGGCGCATCTTCGCACAGACACTCGCTGTTGGCGCACCACAGGACCGTCTGTTTCTCAGGGGTCGAGCGAAATAGGTCAACGATCGCTGTCGCGCACCTTCGCCTCGAACGGCCTCGCTGATCAGCGCCATCGGACTGCCCGATCCATCGAGCGCAGTCGGGGGGAACTGAATGAACTCGAGATCGGCCAGGACGGCTCCGGCGCGGGCTGTCGCTGGGGAGTTCGGTGGCGTACGCAAAGGGCATGCATCTATCCGCTTGGCTCAGCGGGTATTTCGGATGTCAGCTAGGCGTTGGAACGGGGCATTGCGCCGACGCCCGAAAGCGGACATGGCGAGCCCCTGCCGATGAGATCAAACGCAGCCTATATCGCCGTGGCCGAGAAAATGCATGATGGCCTGCCTAGTCAACGGGCCAGCCAATGTTCGCGCACAGTGATCGCGCAGAAGGCATCGCGTGAAACTCAGGATCGGCTACGAACTCGACTACGATTTTCCGCAACCGACACCCGTCATCCTGATGCTGAACGTGCATTTCAGTCGGGTATCGGACCTTGCTCCACCGGACCATATCCGCATCCAGCCTTCGGTGCCCGTCAGCGCCTACCGGGACAGCTTCGGCAACTGGTGCACTCGGCTGCTGGCACCGCAGGGGCCGATGCGGATCACCGCCGACGCGATCATCTCCGATAGCGGCCTGCCGGAAAGCCACGACCTCAATGCCGGCCAAGTCCCAGTTGAACAGTTGCCCGAGGAAAGCCTCGTCTTCCTGCTGGCGAGTCG
This sequence comes from Allobosea sp. OAE752, assembly GCF_050433265.1. Lineage (NCBI taxonomy): Bacteria > Pseudomonadati > Pseudomonadota > Alphaproteobacteria > Hyphomicrobiales > Alloboseaceae > Allobosea > Allobosea sp. OAE752. The sequence goes on along the minus strand of NZ_JBNPXO010000010.1, from coordinate 172,163 downwards.
GTTCTGCGACAGTGACCGCCTGCTGGATCTCGCCTGGCAGCTCTTCGGTCATGCCCGGCCTGGCGCACCACGCGTTCAGGCAATTTGCGATTTCGTCAACCAGCGCATCGCCTTCAACTACAACGATGCCAGCGTAACTCGCATGGCGACCGACGCCTATGGTGAAGGCCGCGGCGTCTGCCGCGACTACGCTCATCTCGCCATTGCCTTCTGCCGGGCGATGAATATCCCGGCACGCTACTGCACCTGTTATCTCGGGGATGTCGGCACGCCGCCGCCCTATCCACCGGGCGATTTCGCGGCGTCCTTCGAAGCCTATCTCGAAGGCGGCTGGCAGATGTTCGATCCGCGCAACAACGTGCCGCGTATTGGTCGCGTACTGATCGCGCGCGGCCGGGATGCGGCCGATGTTGCCATCGCCACCACATTCGGGCCGAACACGCTGACCAGCTTCAAGGTCTGGACCGACGAGGTGGTGGAAGGGGCGACGTAGTCAGCCGCAACTAAGAGATGTTCGGGACGCGCCAACAGCGGATGTAGGCCAGCATCTTGCTGCGCATTAAGGTTTCCTCGGCAAGTCCAAATCCGCCCTCGCGACCTGTCGGCCTTGCAGATTCCCAGCGTTCTGGTTATATTACCGGTTATAGCCCGGAAAGCCAGAATGAGCAAGAGTCCTCAGCGCCGAGCAATCGACAACTATCGCAGTCGCCTGACCGAGCGGGGTATGGCGCGGTTCGAGGTTATCGGTCGCGACGACGACCGCGAGCTGATCCGGTCAGTCGCCAAGCGTCTGGCCGAGGGCGGTTCCGACGCCGATCGACTGCGCGCGGCCGTCAAACAGTCCATTTCCGGCGAGCTCCCGAAAAAGGGGGGTATCCTGAAGGCGCTGCTGGCCTCGCCCCTTATCGGCTCCGAACTCGACCTGACCCGTCCGCGTGAGGAAGGACGGAAGGTCGATATTTGATGCGCTACCTGCTCGACACCAACATCATCAGCAATTTCACCAAGCCGGCGCCATCGGAGTCGCTGATCGCCTGGATGGCTCAACAGTCCGACGATGACCTCTTTATCGCATCGCTAACGCTGGCCGAGTTGCGCCGAGGCGTGCTCGAAAAGCCAGCCGGCAAACGTCGGGACCAACTCGATGCCTGGTTCAGCGGGCCACAAGGTCCGCAGGCCCTGTTCGCTGGGCGGATCCTGTCTTTCGACGAACGGGCCGGTCTCGTTTGGGCGGAGTTGATGGCAGAAGGTAGACCCACAGGCCGTCCGCGTAGCGGGCTCGACACCATCATCGCCGCCATCGCCGCCGCGAACGATTGCGTCGTCGTCACGGACAATGAGCGCGATTTTCTCGGGATCAATATCCTCAACCCGCTCAGAGAGAAGTCCGGATAGAGCTGGACAATTTGTGGACGTTGCAGTGATCAACAACACCTAGGGCGTGCGACAGGAATGGAGTAAAGCCCAACTGGGGGATGGGCTGATGAAAATTAAATTTGTGGAAGTCTCGAACTTCCGAAAGCTGAAGTCGACTCACATTGATTTTGACGAGAAGACCACGATTTTCGTCGGAGCGAACAATAGCGGGAAGACGTCCGCAATGGTCGCCCTCCGCTATTTCCTGCTGTCCCCGGCGCGCCTCGCACTCCGCGACATTACAATCGCCAACTGGCCCAAAATTGACGCGCTCGGAGAGGCCTGGGAGGGTGATACCGAGGCCGATGTAGAACTAGATGCGCTACTGCCAGCCCACCCCGGTCCTCTCGTACTAAGGGCAGATCCTCTCAATTCTCCTACACCCACGGCAGATAGGACCGAACTGTCTCACGACGTTCTGAACCCAGCTCACGTACCACTTTAATCGGTGAACAGCCGAACCCTTGGGACCTTCTCCAGCCCCAGGATGTGATGAGCCGACACCGAGGTGCCAAACGATTCCGTCGATATGGACTCTTGGGAATCATCAGCCCGTTATCCCCGGCGTACCTTTTTATCCGTTGAGCGATGGCCCTTCTACGTGGGACTGGAACGGCCGCATCCTCATCGACACGAATAATCCGATGCAGCGCGTGCCGCTACCGCCCATCGATATCGGCGAGCGCGCATCGACCTCAATCGTCGCGGAGTGGGCACCCGGCGCGCGCATCGTGAAAGCCTTCAACCATCACTTCTAGGGTATTCTCGAGAAGGATCCAGTGACCGAAGCGGTCCCCGCGTCCTCTTTTACGCCGGCGATGACGCAGTCGCCAAAGGAGAGGCGGCCGAGCTGATCGAGCAGCTCGGCTACTTCGGTATCGATCTTGGCGACGTCGAGCATGGCATCCGCCTATTCCAAGGCCCTGGGGGGCCGCTGAGTGCCCACGACCTCGTCAGATTTGGCTGATGGGGCGGGTGTTGCCGAATCCGCGACCCCGCTGCGCAGTCTCCCCGACTAGTCGCGATCGCGCTTGCGCATCTTGACGGCGGGTTGTGGCGTAGAATGGAGGGGAATATCGTATTCGTTATTCGCGGATTCCGTCGGTCCTGGGGGGCAGTGAGGTTGCGCAAGCCCAACAGTCCGGCCTCGCTTGCGGACAAGATTCGAAAGTTGTTGGGTTGCCAATAGCGTTCAAGCCCCCGACGCGGCTCAGGCTGCCTCGGAGCTGGACGGCGCCAGACCTATCAGCGACAGGTCCATGACGGCGTGGGTGCCGCGTCCGCCCGTATCTTCGTAGCGCAGCTCGCTGGCGAGGCTCCTGGCCATCGCGCGCACGATCTTGCTGCCGAGGCCGGTTCCCTTGACTGTGCCGGTCCCGGTCCAGCCGATACCGTCGTCGACGACCTTGAGAGTGACCTTGTCGCCGTTGCGGGAGAGGCTGACACGCACGTCGCCGGCACCGCTAGGATAGGCGTATTTCAGCGCATTCGTGACCAGTTCCGTCGCGATCAGACCGATCGAGATGGCCTTGTCGGTTTTCGCCAACACAGGCACGGCTTCGAAGCGGATGGTCGGCATTTGGCTGGAGCCAGCAAGTGACTGGGAAAACTCTTCCAACAGGGAACGGAGATAGCCTGCGAGATCCACCACACGCACATCGTCGGAGGTATAGAGGCTACGATGGAGATTGCCGATCGCGGCAATCCGTGCCTGAGTTTCGGCAAGCGCCGCCTTGGCGCCGGGGTCCTCGACCGCGTTCGCCTGCATCCGGACGAGCGAACCGACTAGCGACAGGCTGTTGGCAACGCGGTGATTGACCTCGGCGAGCAATGCCACCGCCCGGTCTCGAGCCGCTCGCACTTCCTGCTCCGCTTGTTCGCGCGCTCGGGTCAACCGCGTCTTCACCACGGCATGCTCCAGCGCCGCCCGCAGCAGCACCTCGAAATCCTCGCCTACTGTCTTGACGACATAGTCCAAGGCGCCGGCCTTCAGCGCCGTTACGGCGATCGACAATTCCGAGGAAGCGGTCACGTAGATGACGGCGGGAGAAGCCGCATCCCTGGCAAGCGCCGCAAGGACATCCAGCCCCGAAGCCGTCCCAAGATCGTGGTCGAGGATGATGACGTCGATCCCGCCCGCGGCCACGCGCGCGAGACCTGCTTCCGCGCTCTCGACATGCTCGACGATATAGTTGTGGCGCGCGAGCATGCGCTGCACGAGCCGCCCCAGTGTGGCGTCGTCGTCGATGTAGAGGACGTTGATCGGCCGGTTCGGCATCAGCGGCTGCCACGCGAGTTGGTCATGGCGTTTCCGGAACCTGGATGACGGAGAAGAACAGCCCGAGCTGGCGGATCGCATTGGCGAAGCCGTCGTAGTCCACGGGCTTGGTGATGTAGACATTGGCGCCGAGATCGTAGCAGCGCTGGATCTCGCGGCTGTCGTCTGTCGTGGTCAGCACGACGACCGGCGAACGCTTGGTATGCGTGTTCGCCTTTACCTTCTCGAGGATGTCGACACCGCCCATGTCGGGCAGGTTGAGGTCGAGCAGTATGAGGAGCTGGCGGCCGGCGCTGATGGCGCCGGAGCCGTCGGCACCGAACAGGTAGTTCAGCGCATCCGTGCCGTTGGCGAAGGGGATGATCTCGTTGCTGACGCCGGCGCGGCGGATGTTCTTCTCGATCAGGCGGGCATGGCCTTCATCGTCCTCGATCATGATGATCGAGACGGGCTTTCCATTGGTCACGCTTGGGCACTCCGTTTGTAGGCCGCGAGGTCGGGGGGCAGGGTCACGGTAAAGGTCGTGCCCTTTCCAAGTTCTGAGCGCACGGCGATGTCGCCACCGAGATTGCGCACCATCGTGCGGACATGGGCGAGACCAATGCCTTCGCCAGCCGTATTCTGGGCGCCCGAGCGCCGGAACAGTTCGAAGATGCGCTCGTGATCCGCCGCTGCGATGCCGCGGCCATTGTCCTCGATCTCGATCTTCACCCAGCCGCGACGCTCCCTGCGGGTGCGAACGGCGATCCGGATCGGACGATCGGGCGCCCGGTATTTGATGGCATTGTCGAGGAGATTGCCCATGACCTGGTCGAGAGACAGGCGATCGCTCGTGATGCGGGAAACCTGCGCGTCGATCTCGATCCCGCCGCCTTCCTCCGCGCTGGCTTGATGGTGAACCGCCGCTGCCGCAGTCTCGATGAGCCCGGTGAGATCGATGCTTTCGGCGCGCAATTCACGCCGGCCCTCACGGGAAATCTTGAGGATCGCGTTGATGAGCCCGTCCATCTTGCGCGTCGACGAACGGATGAAGCCGATCGCCTCCGCGACATCGACCCGCAGAGCCTCTTCGGCGGCCGCCTTCTGCTCCGGGGAGGCTGCATGTCCGGCGACGACAAAGGCGTCGATCGGCTTGAACATCGCTTCGAGCTCGCTGGTGAAGCCCATGATGTTCACCAGCGGCGCCCGCAGATCATGCGTCACGATATAGGCGAAGCGCTGGACCTCCTCGTTGGCCTTGAGGAGCGCGTCGGTACGCTCGCGCACCCGCTCTTCGAGGCCGAGATTGAGCGTTTCGACCTGGCGCCGGGCCGTGACGAGTTCGCGCGTATAGCTGATGATCGTCCAGCTCGCCGCTCCAGCCATAGCCAGGATCAAAATGGCGCCGATGATGGTCGTCCAGCGCAGTCGCGATGAGGCCGTGACCTGGGCATCGATCGCCGCCCTGAGCTCGGTTTCCGAGATGGCCAATATCGCGCTTAGATCGGAACGCAATTCATCCATCAAGCGCTTGCCGGTTCCACTGCGGACCAAGCTCATTGCCGTCTCGGTATCGCCCTTGCGCGTCGCTTCGACCGTTGCGGCGAGCTCCGCCATCTTCTGTTCAAGCTCGCTGTTGATCCGCTGCAAAATCGGACCGATCTCGCGCAACCTCGCCGCGGCCCGTTCAAGCCGAGCGCGCTGTTCCGCAAGCCGGGAGACGGCGGCGTTGTAGGGAGCGAGATAGCTTTCGTCGCGCGTCAGTAGGTAGCCGCGCTGCCCCGTCTCGGCGTCCTGCACCAGTGAAAGCAGGTCGGCGGATGAACTCCGCACCGCGCGAGCTGCGGTCACTTCGCCAAAATAGCGTTCGCTAGCCGTCGTCAGCCACAGGGACGTCGCGACGATGGCGAGCAGCACCGCGATGCCGATGGCCAGGAGTAGGGCGTTCGAGCGTTGGAAAAACGCCTGCGAGATCGGCATGCAAAGGACCAGGTGAAGATACCTCTCTCTTCACCAATCGAAGCTTCTAGAGCAACAGCAAATGACATTGCATCCAGCTCGTTCTTGTGCATCGCCCACTGATTGAGCACGCCTTGGATTTCCACGAGAAGTGCTGGCTTCGAATAGGACTGCCGGCAGAGCCCTGTCCTTCAACTTGTTCTCTTGGGCTTGGATACGGTCGAATCATCTCCGGGAAGACTCTCCAGGCGCAAATTGGCCACGTAGACTTTTGCACCCTGAGCATTCTCCACGGTGACCGAAAGCAACATGTTGTCGCCATTGGGTAGCTTTTCGCGGTTCAGTTCAGCGAGGAGTTCCTTGGCGGCATTTCGCGCGCTCTGGTCATCGGGCAGATCAGTGCCCTCGTCGTCGATGTCTAGCTTGTCTCCGTCGCGGGTATGAAAGAAGTAGCTCGGCATGCCTACCCAATGCAGGCGAGGCCAACCTGTTCCTCAAGCCATCTCGATTTTGGCGACGCAGGGCTGGAAGCCCAGATGGTGTGATGGAGATCCGCCAGGCCGCACAAGCGTCGTGCAGCCAGTGCGAATGGTCTCGACGTCTCGTGCCAGCCTCTCCCGGTCCCGCTCCTGCTCTCGCCTACGCCTTTCCGCCCTGATCTCGGCCAGCGTCGGCAAGCGGACTGAAGGTGGCTTCAAGCTGGCGACATCGCCGTCGCTGATACGAGTGAGGTCATATGAGCCGATGGCACCGGAGTGCTGGTGCGCTTGCGTTGGCTTGCCGTGTCCACGGTCGAGGATGGCTTTCGCCGCAGCGACGCGGGCGGAATCGCTCTCGCTCTTCGTCGCGACCGCGACAAGAGCCTTCAGGGCGATTTCTGTATGGACCTTGGCGAGGTCGGAAAGGGTCGCCTTCTGCTCGCGAGTGGCGCGGGCTGCGATCCCTTCTTTCTTCCGGAGCCTTCGCGCTTCCCGCCCCGTTGGCAGCCACGTTTGATTTGAATTGAATTCTGCAGAGGAACTCAAAATTCCCGCTCGACAACGAGCCCGCGACCCTTTCCGATTGTCCGCCATACTGCGGCGGCACGGAACATTGCGCCACCCATCTGGTTCTTCCGCCGCAGGGATAGCAGGGTCGACCTTCGGCTTAACCGTCGACGTAGGAAATCCAGATGATCAGGAATGTTCTGTTCGCCGCAGGGATCGTCCTGCTGCCCGCCACTGCTATGGCTCAGGGTCAGGGGCAGCCGAATGGCCTCCCGGAACCGCCCTCGATGCGCAGTGAACTGGCACCGCGCTTCAAGGCGTATGTGATCACTCAGCGCCCGACCTCGTTCACCTATTCGGAGCCGCTTACCGTCGGCACCGTCCTGCCTCAGCAAGGCGTCGTGTATCGCGAGGTTCCGGCCGAATACGGCGTGAGCGGCTATCGCTACACGGTGATTAATGACCGCCCGGTCTTGGTCGAGCCGAGCACGCGTCGAGTTGTTCAGATCATCGACTAATCGGCAATATGCGCGGGCCGGCGGCATAGGGGTCGCCGGCCTGCTGTTACGGCGGCGCCTTGGCTCCAGAATATCTCGTTCTTGATGCCCTTGATAAGGCCGACGTACGCCCCGATCCTGGCGCCAATGACGGCTGAGATGCCCATTCCACCGATGCCGGCTCCTTTGTCGAGATCGGTCTTTAGAGACTCATCGCTTCATGGCATCGGTCAGGGCAGCGCCTGTCACAGCGTCGAGGGCTTCGTCATCCAAAGCGAGCATCTTTCTTGTCGGCATCCACGAGCTTGCTCCTGCTCCGTCCGGCGGCCCGTCGTTTCGTAGGACAAGATGTATTAGAAGCGGTTTGCGGAAGCCTTCCTTGGATAGCCTGAATCCGCACTCCCGAGATCTCGCCGGGGATCAACAACCCGAGCATACGACTTGATGAAGGCGTGCCGACGCCTCAGCCCTTCCCGAATGCCACGCCAGGTCTTCGGTCACCCTCGCCTCGGCCTTGGACAGCCTGCCATGCTTGACGAGATCGGCGACGAGTTCGATCGTGCGACCAGCCGGGCTTTCTGTGTCGAGGAGCTTCATTTCGCCCTCACATAGGGAACGGAAGCGTCTGCAACCCGTTCTCATAGGTGCGTAACCCCACCGGCTGCGGAGGCACCTATGAACCAGCTCGTAGCAATTGCAGCTCTTGCGGCGGCTGTCTCGGGTTCGGCTGCAGCGGGCCCTTCAAACGATGAGACGTTGACGACGCAGCAATGCGCAGCGCAGCCGGTGTCGGCCTATCAGGCCATCGTGCGGCTTGGCATCCAGTTTGACGGCTTCGTCGCCGTGCCTGAGCATCCGTCGATGACTCTGACGCCTGGGCAGGCCCGCTCTCTTCAGGCCAGTGATGGCGTTGATTGAGACCAGGGCGCAAAAGCTGCCTGACGAACCCCTGGGCAAAGATGCTCCGGGAAGCGCGGCGCCTTCAGATGTTCATTCACTTGCCGATAGGCATGAGGAAGCCGACAAGATGAAGCGGCTGGTTGTGGACCAAAACAGCCAAAGAAATAATTCTTTGTTTATCAGTACGTTATGCGAAGCATCGAATGGACTGGGGTATGGGTTTGGTGTCTGGAACAAATGACGTTCTGTGACCGTCCCGCCGTATTCTGTGTGATCCTTCCCGCTTCCGAAACGCATGCAGGGTCACGAGTTTCCCGTGACAGCTACGGTTACCCTCGGACGGCACGACCATGGGCCGCCGAGAAATCGCACCGGCGCACGCAATGGCCAGCAAGAGATCACCCGAGCGTGCACCTTCATCGATGACCGCTCATCGCCTTAGATTCGACTTCGCGAGCTCGACAATCTCGTCGCCGCGGCCGTTAAGCACCGCCTTGAGCATATAGAGGGTGAAGCCCCTCGCCATCTCGGCCGTGACCTTCGGTGGCATGGCGAGCTCCATCCGGTTGACGACTGCGTCGACGAGCACGGGGCCGGGATGGGCCAACGCTTCGGCGAGCTTGCTCTCGACTTCCGCCGGATCCTCGATGCGAATGCCTTTGATGCCAGCAGCCTCCGCCATGGCGGCGAAGTTGGGATTGATGAGCTCGGTGCCGGTATCGAGAAAGCCGGAGGACTTCTGCTCAAGCTCGATGAAGCCGAGCGCACCATTGTTGAAGACGATCACCTTCACCGGAAGGTTGAGCTGGGAGAGGGTGAGCAGATCGCCCATCAGCATGGTGAAACCGCCATCGCCTGACAGGGAGATGACCTGGCGTTGCGGGAAGGCAGCCTGCGCGCCGATCGCCTGCGCCATCGCATTGGCCATCGAGCCGTGCCAGAATGATCCGAGCAGGCGACGTTGTCCGTTCATCTCAAGATAGCGCGCCGCCCAGACGGTCGGAAGACCGACGTCACAGGTGAATATCGTGTCCTCGCTCGCGAGCTCACTCACCAGCCGCGCGATATGCTGCGGATGCAAGACGCCGCCGGGTCTCCCGGTGGCGAGGTCATCCAATCCCTGGCGCGCCTCGGCATAGTTCTTAAGGGCAGCATCGAGGTGCCGTCGATCGCTCTTTTCGGTGAGGCGAGGAAGGAGCGTGCGCAGCGTCGGCGCGACTTGGCCGATGAGGCCGAGTTCGACCGGTGCCCGCCTGCCGATGGCCTCGGGCCTGACATCGATCTGAGCGATTCGGACGCCCTTGGGGAAGAATTGCCGATACGGGAAATCGGTGCCGAGCATAAGAAGGGAGTCGCACGATTCCATGGCGTGATAGCCGGAAGCAAAGCCGATCAGGCCGGTCATGCCGACGTCGTAGGGATTGTCCCATTCGACATGTTCCTTGCCGCGCATGGCATGGACGATGGGCGCCTTCAGGGTTTCGGCAAGCTGCATCAACTCGTCGTGAGCGCCTTCGCACCCGCTGCCGCACAGCAGCGTCACCCGTTCGGCCTTGTTCAGGAGGCGGGCCAGCCGATCGAGAGTCTCCTCGGCCGGCACGATGACGGATTGTGCCGGTGCAATACCCAAGGGCAGCGTGGCCGACGCGTTCATGGCCGGCTTGAGCGCAACGTCGCCGGGGATGACGACGACGCTGACGCAGCGCTCGGCGATCGAGCGGCGCACCGCGATTTCAAGTACCCGCGGCATCTGCTCCGGGGTCGAGACCAGCTCACAATAGCTGGAGCATTCGCGGAAGAGCTGCTCGGGATGGGTTTCCTGGAAATAGCCCGTGCCGATTTCCGCTGACGGGATATGGGCGGCGATGGCGACGACAGGCACGCGCGAGCGATGGCAGTCGAACAGGCCATTGATGAGGTGCAGGTTCCCGGGGCCGCAGCTCCCGGCACAGACGGCTAGCCCACCGGTGACGTGGGCGTCGGCGCCGGCGGCGAAGGCGGCGACCTCCTCGTGCCGGACATGGAGCCATTGAATGCCGCCATGACGCCGCAGCGCATCGGTGAAGCCGTTCAGGCTATCGCCGACGATCCCATAGACGCGCTCGACACCGACGGCGGCGAGCGTTTCGACGATCTGATCGGCAACTGTCTTGGCCATGATATCCTCCTTAGATGAGGTGCAGTTCTTTGGCGGCGGCGGTGAGCTCGTCGCGAAACTCGGGATGGGCGAGACCGATTAGCGCATAGGCGCGCTCGGTCGATGACAGCCCCTTGAGGTTGGCGACGCCAAACTCGGTGACGACATAGTGCGTGTCGATGCGCGGAGTCGTGACCGGTCCGTCAAGCCGCGGGACGATGCGCGAGATCTTGCCCTTCGCCGCCGTCGCGCGCGCCGCGATGATCGACTTGCCGCCCTTCGACGCGTAGGCGCCACGCACGAAATCGAGCTGTCCGCCGGTGGCGCTATATTGGTGGCCGAGCATGTGCTCGGAGTTGCAGGCGCCGGTCAGGTCGACCTGCAGCGTCGCATTGATCGAGATGACGTTATCGTTCTGCGCGATGATGCGTGGGTCGTTGACATAGTCGACCGGCCGACTCTCGATGGACGGATTGTCGTTGATGAAGTCGTACATCGACTTCTGACCCATGGCGAAGGTGTAGACCGACTTGCCGCGGTTGACGGTCTTGCGTTGGTTGGTGACGACGCCAGCGCGCAGGAGATCGACCAGGCCCTGGTTCAGGGCTTCGGTGTGGATGCCGAGATCGTTGCGGCCAGTGAGAGCAGCGCATACGAGATTGGGGAGTGCGCCGACACCCATCTGCAGGCAGGCCCCATCCGGCACGAGCTCGGCGATGGCGCGGCTGATCACCTCGTCCTCGGCGGTGGCTCCGCGGGAGGGCAATTCCAGCAGCGGAACATGGTTCTCGACAATCGCATCGACCTCCGAGACATGCAGCGCAGCGCCTTCGCCCTGGACGCGCGGCATGTTCTCGTTGACCTCGACGATGAGCCTCTTGGCCGAGCGGGCAACCTTGGTCGAATAGTCGTTGCCGGTGCCGAAGCTGAAATAGCCGTGGCGGTCCATTGGCGAGACGGTGTGCACGAAGGTGTCGATGCCGATCTCGTCCGTCAGCAACCGCGGCGCCTGGTGAAAGTTGGACGGCACATAATTGACGACCTTGCGGCCGTCATCCTCCATGCCGCGCTGGATGAGCGCGCGTTCGACGCCGGTCACGAACATGCTGTAGGGCTTGATCCGGTCGTTGAGCTCGTAGCGCAGGACCGTGTCGCCGGCGATCTTCGCCGTCTCGTAGTAATAGATCCTGAGATCTCCGACCTCACCGGCGGCAGCACGGTCGGCGAGCGCCTTCAACAGCGCCGGCGGCTCAGCCGCAAACATGCCCATTGATAGGCGGCTGCCGGAGGGAATGGCGGCCACCGCTTGTTCGGGTGTCGTCAGTTTGGATGCATAAAGCGCGGCAATATCCATGACCGCTTCTCCTTCTTATCGGGTTGTCTGTTTTCAGTAGTTGGCCGCTTCTTCGGGCGAGTGGCCGCGCCGGTGGACGAGCATCGTCCGCTCGAAGCTCATCACTTCGATGCCGTCCTGGTTCACGCCGCGCGTGCGTACCGTGACGATCCCCTGCGTCGGGCGGCTCTTCGACTCGCGTTTCGTGAGCACGGTGCTCTCGGCGTAGAGCGTGTCGCCGGCGAACACGGGATGGGTGGCCTTCACCTTGTCCCAGCCGAGATTGGCGACGACCTTGGCGCTGACAGTGCGCACGCTCATGCCGGTCAGCAGAGCGAGCGTGAAGGTCGAGTCGACGAGCAGCTTCTTCCACTCAGTTTTCGCCGCATAGGCGGCGTCGAAATGGACCTGTTGGACGTTGAGCGTGAGCAGGGTGAAATAGACGTTGTCGACGTCGAGGACGGTGCGTCCGGGACGGTGCTCGAACACGTCGCCGGGTTCGAAATCTTCCCAATAGAGGCCGGAGGTTTCGCGATAGCGGCGTTCGCCAACGGCTTTGTAGGCAGGCAGGATGGTGTCCATGGTGTTATCTCCATTGACTCGAGGTGACGTTTTGAGGGGGCGCGGGGCTATGCTGTGAGCCCGGCAGCGGTGAGGGTACGGCGCGCCTTGCGTGCGACTGCTTCGTCGATCATTTGGCCCGCGACCGTGCCCACGCCCTTGGCGTTCTCGGCGAGGATCGCGCGAGCCGCTGCCACTGCCTCCTGCGTCGGGGTCAGGGCCGTGTTGATGGCCTGAACCTGGCTCGGGTGGATCGCGGCCTTGGCGTTGAAGCCGAAGGCCGTGGCGTGGGCGATCTCCTGCTCCAAGGCAGTCGGATTGCGGATGTCGAAATAAGGGGCATCGATCGCGAGCACGCCGCCGAGCGCGCAGGCCGAGACCAGTCGGGCACGGACGAAGGCCAGCGGCTCCCATGCCGTGGCCGCGCCAAGATCTGCCGCCGTGTCGGCAGCGCCAAACATGAGGCCGGCCAGCCGCGGCGTTGCCGTGGCAATGGTTTCGACGGCGGCGAGGCCCCGCGCGCTTTCGATGATGCCTACCAGCTTCGAGGGCCGCTTTGCCGCCGTCAGCAGGCGGTCGAGGATTTGCAGGTGCCCCGCCGTCTCGGTCTTGGGCAGGACGACATAATCGGGGCTGGCCTCAGTCTCCAGCAATGCCGTGAAGTCGCGCAGGCCGGCCTGCGTGTCGAGCCCGTTGACGCGCAGGGCATGGCGTATGCCGTCCGGATTGCGGCTTGCTAGGGAGTCGAGCGCCGCCTGGCGGGCACGATCCTTGTCGCTGGCGGCGACTGAATCCTCAAGGTCGAGGATGACCACATCGGCGCCCACCGAGGCAGCCTTTGCGAAGCGGTCGGGGCGGGTTGCCGGCGTGAATAGCCAGCTTCGGGTGGGGCTAGGGGCGATGTTCGACATGGGGCGGTCTCCTTTGCCCCAAGAGGTAGTCCCCCATTCTTCATTGATCCAATATATGATACTATCAAGTATAAGTGGTTTTGGAGATGATGATGGAGCTGCGGCATATCCGCTATTTTCTGGCTGTCGCGGAGGAGCAGCACTTCACAAGAGCTGCCGCCAAGGTCGGCATCGGTCAGCCGCCACTCAGTCAGCAGATCAGGGATCTGGAAGCGGAGGTCGGAGCGCCGCTGTTTCATCGGGTCGCTCACGGCGCGGAACTCACTGAGGCCGGCAAGGCGTTTCTCGAAGGCGTGAAGGAGATGCCGTCGCTGGTCGAACGGGCCTCAGTGGCGGCGCGGCGTGCGGCGCGCGGCGAAACCGGATCGCTTCGTGTCGGCTTTACTGCGTCGGCAGCCTTCAATGTCGTCGTTCCCTCGGCGATCCGTTCGTTCCGGCGCGCCTATGCCGAGGTCCATCTCACGCTCGAAGAAGCCAACACGACGCGGCTCGTGGCCGGCTTGCGGGAGGGGTCGCTCGACGCCGTGTTCCTGAGGCCGGACGCGGCCGGCATCGCCGGGCTTCAGCTACGCCTGCTGTCGGAGGAGCCGATGATGGTCGTCCTTCCTGAAGGACATCCGGCGGGCAAACATCAGGAAGTCGACCTGGCGCTGTTGAAGAACGACGCGTTTCTACTGTTCCCGCGTGATATCGGACCGACGTTGTATGACACGGTCGTCGAAGCCTGTCGGAGTGCAGGTTTTGAGCCGACGATCGGGCAGTTCGTGCCGCAGATCGCGTCGGTCGTGAACCTGATCTCGGCCGAATTCGGGGTATCTGTCGTTCCGGCCTCGATGAGCCAGTTGAGCGTGAAAGGTGTCGTCTTCCGTCCGATCGCTGGCCAGTCTCCGGTGACCCGCCTTGCGCTTGCCTATCGTCGAGGCGAGACGTCGACGGTGGTCCGCAATTTCGTGGCGCGCGCCGTTTCCTGAAAGACCGGTTGCTAGACCAGCCTTACGGTCTTTGCGATGCGGGTCGGATGGATTCCACGCGAGGTCTCTTGCATGAAGGCCTTTCGGCGCTCGGCGGCATCGCGATAGCTCGGCGTCGACAGGGCACTGGCCAACTCCTCTTCCGAGTCGAAGGAGATCTGCACGATCGCGTCGACGGGAGCCTCGATCCCATCTGTCGTCAGGTCTTCGAGATAATAGTGAGTGTAGGATCGCGTTTGCGGCATCGCGACGTATGTCGGACCGTATTCATGTTCCATGAAGGCCCGAAACTCCTCCGTCGAAACCTCCGGCCGCTTGCGAATGATGGTCATCAGCTCGAACATCTTGGCTCCATGTCCTGGTTGTTGGAGGCGACGTGCGGCGCGCCGCCTGTGGTGATGGACGCCGTCAGGCGTCCTGACCGTCCTTCAAGGCATCCAGACCCGGCGCTACGGTCATGACATTGACCTCGGCCACGACGATCTCAGCGAGACCTTGCCGGGTGAACGGCTCGGCCGCCACGAAAGCATCGACCGCAGCGCGATCGTTCTTCGCGAACAGCATCCCGCCGGTCGGCGGAACACGGCGGCCACCCGCGAGAAGAAGCCCGTCCTCGAACCCCTTCGCGGCCCAGGCGTGATGAGCCGCGCGGATGGGTTCGAGCTGCTCGGGCGTGCCTTTGGGCGTCAACGATATGATGAGCATGGGAATGTCCTCGAAGTGTGGTTTCGATCAGGGTTGCATCACGACCTGCTCAAGGCTGCCGGCAGCGCCAGCGGCATCCATCGCAGAGATGAGTTCGGAGAGCGGGAAGACTTTCGGCATGATCGCGCGAAGGTCGAGGCGGCCGGCGCGGACCAGGGCCAGCACATTGCGGAAGGCGTCGGTCTTGTGCATGAAATTGCCGATGATCTCGATGCTGTTGAGCATGAGCTGGAGATAGGGCACCGGCAGGTCGACCATCAGGCTGCCCATCAGCACCAGACGCCCCTCGCGACGCAGGGCATTGAGCGCGGCGAGCGTCGAATTCGGCTCCTGCGCGCCGCCGATCATGTCGAAGGCGATCTCAGCGCCGCCGCCGGCTGCTTCCCGCAGGGCCTTCGCATCCTGCTGGATGTTGCCACTCAGGACGATGGGTACGACAGCCTTGCCGCCGAGCGCGGTGAGCGTGTCGAGTTTTGAAGCGTTGCGGCCTGCGGCGACGACACGGCCAGCTCCCATGGCGAGCGCCATCAGCACGGCCGCACTGCCATAGGCGCCGGTAGCGCCGTTGACGATCAACGTCTCGCCGGCCGCCAGGCGCCCGCGCACCAGCCCGCCGTAAGGCACGACAAAGCGGGCCGCCGCGCTGAGCTGCGTCGCGGCCATGTCGTCGAAGCCATCGGCGGGGACGACAGCCGAAGCGGGCAGCAGGGTGTATTCGGCAAGCGAGCCGTTGGGCCAGTCGGCCTGGATTTTCTCGCTATCGGGTCCGAAGGATGTAACGCCGATCAGGAGCTGGGCCGGATCCGGGACATTCTCGGCGGAGCGGAAGAGCGAGGAGAGCAGCACCCGTTGACCGGGCCGCAACTGCCAGACGTCGCGACCGACGGCCCGTATAACGCCGACGCAGTTACCGCCCGGGGTGAACGCGCCATCTGGCGCATGATAGGGCGGCAGCTTACCCTCAACATACGGCTTCATGTAGGACATGAGGGTCGAGGCCTCGACCTTCAGGAGAATGCTCCCCGGGCGAACCTCGGGCACCGGTACGGTGTCGAATGTGAGTTCGCCGCCGAGGCGGCTGAGCCGCCACGCTTTCATCGTCGTCGGAATGGAATGAGTCATCACGATCTCCTTTGGCTATCCAAATGATAGCAATGGAGATGCAGCTTCAATGGACGATGCGGCTCGAAGTGTCCGCGATACGTATCCGACCGTCCGGGTTTGCGTTGCGAGCGGTATCAGGCCAACGCCGGCACCCCGTCCTCCCTCTCACCGACCTCTTCCCGGCTGACGCTTCGCAGGGTCCCCGGCGCGTAACCGAAGATGCGTTTGAAGGATTGACTGCAAGACGTGCGGGACTGGTAACCGTTGTGCTCGGCGATCGTGGCGAATGCCTGATCTGTGTCGAGGAGCGCGCGTCGAACGCGGTACATCCGCCAGCGGGTCAGATAGTCGAGAGGTGACAGGCCGACACGCGCACGAAACCGCTCGGCGAAGGAAGAGCGCGACATGCCTGCCACCTGGGCCAGCGACGCAACCGTCCAATTGTGCGCGACATTAGCGTGAAAGCTGCGCAACGCGCGGCCGATCTTCGGATCGGCAACGCCCGCCAGCCAGTTGGCCGTCTCGGGCGCAGCGCTGGCAAGATGTGCTCGAATGGCCTGGACGAGCAGAATGTCGGCCAGCCGGTCGATGATGACGCTTTCGCCCGGCGCGCCGCCTCCGGTTTCCTTGCCGAGAAGGACAAGCGTATCGCGAAGCGCGCTGGCTTCCGGAGCATCCGCCTTGATATGAATGATGGGCGGCAGCGCCTCCCGCAGCCAGGAGGCACCCTCCTCATCGAAGGTGAAACGGCCGCCGATGACGATCTTGTCCGGTGGGCTGTCGCCAAGGCGCACGACACCGTCGATGCTTCGATTGGCCATGAAGTAGGCGGTGCCGTCGAATTCGGCGATGTCCTCGGCGTTGTAGGTTCGGTAGGGCCTGCCGTCCGTCAACAGATAGCAGTCGCCGGTCTCCAGCCGGATCGGTTCCCGCTGGCCATCCACCCAGAGCCGCAGATGCCCGAACAGGACGGACCCGAATTTCAGATGCTGATAGGGCCCGAAACGCATCGCGTAAGGCCCGCGGCTCTCGAACCGGAGCGGGATGGCCCGTTGGACGGACAGCATCGTCAGGATGTCGGAAAGGGGATCCATATCTGATCTTCGGACTAACGGATACGATTGATGGATTTATGGAGACCTATCGTCCGACGTGCAAGTGCTACTGCTCTGTTTCGCGAAAACAGAACGGAGAAGTCGCCGATGCAATATGCGCAGTTGGGGAATACCGGCACGTTCGTGTCGCGCATCTGCCTTGGGGCGATGACATTCGGCGGCACGGCAAATCCGGTTTCGGACGCGGTCGGCCGCCTGACGGCCGGCGAGGCCGACACAATCATCGGTGCGGCGCTCGATGCGGGCGTGAACTTCATCGACACAGCCGACGTCTACGGCGCCGGCGCCTCGGAAGCCCTTCTCGGCGAGGTGCTGGGCGCGCGACGCAAACAGATCGTGCTCGCGACCAAGGTCAGTGGCCGGATGGGACCGGGCCCCAACCAGGTAGGGCAGTCGCGCATCCATGTTATGGAGGCCCTGGAAGCAAGCCTCGCCCGGCTGAAGACCGACCATATCGATCTTTATCAGCTCCACAACTTCGATCGGTTCACGCCGCTGGAAGAGACGCTGCAATCGCTCGACGACGCCGTGCGACAGGGCAAGGTCCGCTACATCGGCTGTTCGAACCATGCGGCATGGCAGATCGTGAAGGCGCTCGGCATATCGGCGCGTGAGCACATCGCGCGCTATGTGACGGTGCAGGCCTATTACTCGCTCGCCGGTCGTGACGTGGAAGCGGAGATCGTGCCGGCGGCGATGGACCAGGGGCTCGGGCTGCTGTGCTGGAGCCCGCTGGCCGGCGGCCTGCTCTCGGGCAAGTTCGATCGTCATGGCGCGACCGAACAGGGTTCAAGGCGCGAAGTGCGGGGCGCATCGGCGCAGTTCCCGCCGGTCAATGAGGAGCAGACCTTCGCGATCATCGATGTCCTGCGCGAGATCGCGGCGCGGACCGGCGCCAGCCCGTCACAGATCGCGCTCGCCTGGCTGCTTGTCCAACCAGTGGTCACCAGCGTGATCACGGGGGTGAAACGTCTTGCGCAACTGGAGGACAATCTCGGCGCGGCAGACCTCACGCTCTTGCCCGAGGATTTGGCTAAGCTCGATTCCGTGAGCCGCACATCCGCGCGCTATCCGGGCTGGATGCAGACCTATCGCTCCAGGGCGCGCGTGCCGAACGGCCATCCTTTCCCCTTCGAAAGCTGGGGGCCTTGAGCGGTGGTCAGGCGGGTTTGACGTCGCGTCTGGCGGCCCATGTCTGGAGCTCTTGCAAGGCGGGCTGAAGTGCACGACCGTCGGCCGTCAAAGCGTATTCGACCTTTGGCGGTACGACCGGGAACACCGTGCGAGACACGATGCCATCGGCTTCCAGATTGCGGAGCTGCTGGATCAGCATTTTCTGCGAGATGCCGGGAATCTGACGTTGCAGCTCGGAGAAGCGCATCGTTGGCGCGGTGAACAGCCGGAAGATGATCAGTACCTTCCAACGGCCCTCCAGCACACGCACGGCGGCTTCAAGCTGTTCGGACGAACAGGGAGAGGGCTGAAGGCTCTGGGCATCGTCTACAGTTACCATTTGGTGAGTATTATACTTTTCCGTCCGTTCTTGCAAATAGGTTACTGCAAGCGATATTCGGAAAAGCGCGTCATTTCGTGGAGATCGCCGGATGAGCCGAACCCCTGTTTCCTCTCTTTTTGAACCGCTGAAGCTTGGCGGGAGCCTGGTGCTTCCAAACCGGATCGTCATGGTCGGCATGACGCGGACACGGGCTGCAGCAGATGGCACGCCGACGGCATTGATGGCGGAATATTACGGACAGCGCGCCGATGCCGGCCTCATCATCACCGAATCGACGTCCGTCAGCGCGGTCGGCCGGTCCTTCCTGACGGGGCCGGGTATGTACACGACCGAGCATGCGCTCGCCTGGAAAAAGGTGGTCGACGCGGTCCACGAGCGCGGCGGCCGGATTGTTCTGCAGATCAATCACGTCGGACGGGTCAACAATCTCCAGTATCTGCCGCACCCGATCCCGCCGGTCGCGCCATCTCCGATCGCCGTGCCCGGCACCTCGCGTCAGATCGTCATCAACATTCCCCGCGTAACGCCCTACGTCGAGCCGCGTGCGCTCGAGACCGAAGAGGTGCCCTTGATCGCCGCCGAGTTCGCCCACGCAACCCGGCTTGCCGCCTTCGCGGGCTTCGACGGCGTCGAAATCCACGCCGGCTATCTGATCCACCAGTTCCTCTCGACCAATGCGAACAAGCGCACCGACCGCTACGGCGGATCACCGGAGAATCGGGCGCGCATGGCACTCGAAGTGCTCGATGCGGTGACCGCGGTGAAGGGGCCGGACTATGTCGCGATCAAGCTTACGCCCGGCTGGACCAACAACGAGATCGAGGAGGAGCAGGTGGAGGACACCTACGGCCATCTTCTCGATGAGATCGCGGCGCGCGGCCGCCTGATGTTCATACACTTCTACTTCCCCGACCTCGCCACGTCCGGGCTGTTTCGATCGCTGCGACAGCGAGTGCGAGGCCCGGTCCTTGTCGATGGCAGCCTGGCGCCGGCCGACTACGCAGCCATGGTAGCAGCCGGCGAGGCCGATCTGGCGGGGTTCGGTCGTGCGTTCATCGCCAATCCGGACCTGCCATCGCGGCTGCAAGGCAGTCTGCCGCTGGCCGACGTCGACTACGGGACGCTCTATGTCGGTGGCTCCGAAGGCTACACGACCTATCCTCGCGCCGCGGCGTGAGGGTCATGTCATGTGGGATGATCTTGAATGATCGTTCCAAATACGTTACCAAGGGCCATGCCCCGGACAAAATCATTCGATCAGGACGCCGCACTTCAGGCAGCGATCAGCACCTTCGCCCAGCATGGCTACGAAGGCACCTCGGCGCAGATGCTGACGCAGGCGATGGGGATCGGTCGGCAGAGCATCTACGATACCTTCGGGGACAAATGGCAGCTCTACCTGGCGGCACTGCGCGCTTACACGATCCAGAGTGTCAGCGATCAGATTGCCGTCGTGCGGCAGGCGAGGCGGGCGATCGACGGCATTCAGGCCCACTTGCTGGCCTTCGCCGAGGCGGCCCATCGTTCTCCGGCCTGCCTGGGCCTGTCTTCGGTCAGCGAATTTGGATGCGGACGCCCCGAGGTCACGGAGATCACGAGCAAATCGAATGCCCTGCTGACCGGTGAACTCGCAAGGCGGATCGCGGAGGCGCAAGGCGCCGGTGACGTCGCCGCCGACCTCGATCCCGTTGAGACCGCCGGGTTCCTCGTCGGCAATCTGTCCGCCATCAAACTTGCCGCTCGCGGCGGCGCCTCGCCGGAGAGGCTTTGCGCCATGGTGTCGATTGCGCTGCGCGCGTTGCGGTAGAGTTTTGCCACTATTTTGAACGATCGTTCAAACTGTTGCAGTGAAAGGAAGAGATGATGAGTGCAATTGTTCTTCGCCGGCATGGTGGGCCCGAGGAGTTAAAGCTGGAAAACCGGGCGGAGGCAAAGCCCGGTCCGGGAGAGGTTTTGGTCAGCGTCGCCTACGCGGGGGTCAACTTCATGGATATCGGCGTCCGCAAAGGCATGCTGTGGCGCGATCAGGCTTTGCCGTTCGTTCCGGGGGTGGAAGGCGCGGGGACGATCTTGACGCTCGGCGAGGGAGTCAGCGATCTGGCCGTCGGCCAGCGCGTCGCATGGCCCTATGTGCAGGGAAGCTATACGCAGCAGCTCATCACTTCTGCCGCATCCTTGGTGCCTTTGCCGTCCGAGATCAGCGACGAGATCGCCGCCGCCGCGATGATGCAGGGCCTCACCGCGAGCCACATTGCGACCCGTTTCTATGAAACGCGATCCGGCGATGTGGCGCTTGTGCATGCGGCCGCGGGGGGTGTCGGCAGCCTGTTGACCCAGATCGTCAAGATGCGCGGCGGATCCGTGATCGCCCGTGTTTCGAGCGCCGAAAAGGTCGAGGCAGCGAAGGCGGCGGGCGCCGATCACGTCATCGTCGATTCAGACGGCAAGTTTGCGGACCAGGTCCGCGAACTCACGGGCGGCGTCGGCGTGAATGTCGTCTTCGACGGATCGGGGGCGACGACCTTCGATGATTCTCTTGCCTCGCTTCGCCCTATCGGCACGCTGGCTTATTTCGGGCCGGTTCTCGGCGCGCCGCCGCCGATCAACATCGCCGCGATGCAGAACAGCATCAAGATCGGCTTCCCGAAGTATTCGGACTCGCTGCTCACTCGCCAGAATCTGCTTGCACGGTCCGAAGAGCTCTTCGAGTGGATTCGATCGGGTGCGCTGAAGATCGCGATCAGCAATATCTACCCGTTGGCCGATGCCGCCTTGGCACACGCCGATCTTGAATCGCGCAAGACCACAGGCAAACTCCTGTTGCGTGCGTGAGATCGTCCGTTATGGGCCGCTCCGCAGCATCCACGCTGGAGCCGAACTGGTTAACGTGCTTTGGGCGCGATAGCCGGTTCGGCAGCTTTCGCGTTCCTGAACCGCGCGAGCTTGGCGCAAATGAAGGTTTCGACCTCGCGCAGCGCCGCCTGCTTCTCGCGAACGACAACCAGCCGCGCTTCGAGAAACTCGATTGTCTGCTCCGGGCTCAGGCGTGCAGTTCCATAGGTCTTCAGAAGGGGGGCGATCTCCTTGAGGGAAAACCCCAGTTGTTGGGCTTGGCGGACATTCTCGATCGTTTCCAGGACCGCAGGGTCATAGTCACGATAGACCTTGCTCCCCGCCTGTCTCGGGGTCGAGGCGATCAGGCCCATCTCCTCATAGTGGCGGATGCCGTCCTTCGACATACCGGCGATCTTGGCCACTTCGTTGATGAGCATCATGCGCGCCTCTTGACTGTGGGGTTTCCCCACAGATTACCTGATGTGTCACTCGTTGAAAATGCCAGGTGTGACAAGACATGAGTAGCAGTTCGAAGCCAGTCGCCCTCGTCACGGGCGCTTCGTCGGGCATGGGCAAGGACATTGCCCTTCGCCTCATCAAGGAAGGCCATATCGTTTATGGTGCGGCTCGCCGGATCGAGCGGATGGCCGATATGGAAGCCGCAGGCGGCATATCGGTCGCGCTTGATGTGACCGACGACGCTTCGATGGTCGCAGTAATTGGTCGAATTCTACGAGAGCAGTGCCGGATCGACGTTTTGATCAACGGCGCTGGGTATGGCGAATACGGCGCGCTCGAAGACGTGCCGATCGCCGAAGCACGCCGGCAGATGGAGACCAACCTCCTCGGCCCCGCCCGCTTGGTGCAACTGTGCCTTCCGCATATGAGGGCGCGCAAGTCCGGGAAGATCGTCAACATCTCCTCGGTTGGCGGCAAGTTCGCACTGCCTTTGGGAGGTTGGTATCACGCCTCGAAGTTCGCTCTCGAAGGTTACTCTGATGCGCTCCGCAACGAGGTCCGGCAGTTTGGAATCGACGTGATCGTGATCGAGCCGGGTGGAATTGCCTCCGAATGGGAAGGGATCGCCGGCGAGGGTGCGCAGCGACACTCCGGACACGGCGCCTACGCCGAAATGGTTGCCAAGTTCCGGAAGATGCAGGGCCGAAAGCTGCCTCCACCGAGTGTGGTAACGGATTTGGTTGTGCGCGCGCTTCAAGCCCGGCGCCCCGCTACGCGCTACAGCGGGGGATTGATGGCGCGTCCCCTGCTGCTTTTACGGCGGCACCTGTCCGACAGGCTGTTCGACCGCTTGGTGATGTTGGCGTTTCGATAAGGTCAAAGTTCTATGAGTTTTATTTACGAGGAGATGCAGTGAACCGGGAGATCGGGGAGATGAGATTTTGTCACGTCGCCATGAGATAGCGTACATCTCGCTCGATCTTGGCCGCAGACTAGGCGACAAGGTTCGAAATCGTCCCTTCTACTAATCGCAAGGGTGTTGCGAGCCGCCGCACGGCGCTAAGAGGGCTGTCAAAGACTGCAGAAACAGGAGAAAATTGCCGCACTTGTGAAGGGAAAGGGAGAAGGAAAAGGGCTCTCTGTTCACAACATGCGGCGGGCTTGGGCTGGCGGGGTACGCTTTGCGTTTTACCACCCGTCGGAACAACGGTGCGGCCGGACGGAGTAAATTGGCAAGTCCCTCATTTCAGAGGCAATTCAAGTCGAGGCGTGACCGATCGTGTTTCAGAATGCCCGTGGGGCATCGGGCGGGATAGTTGTGGACGGTCGATCACGGGAGCCCACTGAGAAGCATGATGCGTCACGGTAAAGCACGATCAAGCATGATTATTCATGCCGGGTGGCGTGGGATCGATTGGCAGCTCGCAGGGAGCAGGCCCATCCTCGCACGCGGGGATGCGTTAACTCGCCTCGTCGAACCTTGAAACCGTGAGTTGCGAAACGGATTTACCGTGGCCGTTTAACATCTCGCGTGCGATCCGGCAGGGCATCGACCGCTTCCTCGGCTCCCTGATCCTTATGAAGAACGCCCTCCCGCAGCACCTTTGTAGCGGCGTCGGCTTTCTTCTTTGGATCAGTCGGCAATCCCTCCGTCTCAGGAGTGGCCTCAAGCCCGATGTCTTTCGGCTTCCTGCCTTCGTTCCTGGCGGTAGCGGCGAAGGTCGCGAGCGATTCAGGTTGTTCCTTGGCCATGGCGCATTCCTCCGAATGCTATGCCAACCGAGCGCCCTTCTCGTTGTTCCTGCGAAAACGACAAAGCCCGACCGCTTGGGCCGAGCTCGCTGGCGGCGTATCGTCCACCGCGACGCAGCGGATCGACTTTCGCTATCCAGCAGCGACATAGGCGTCACACGCTGCATCTCCTTGGGCTAGTCCTTGGGCGAAGCGTTCGTGCCGTCGATTAGAGAGGATTGGCACGTGAACGAGCTCTCAACCGCAGGTGGGGCCATCGGAATGCAGACCTCTGACTGGGCATTGATAGTCTCGATCTGCCCACTGCCATGGTTCAACCTTAAATTGCACTACCGTTGCTATTGCGCCCGCGTCACGCCCGTTAGATTCGCGGCGTCCTGGAGGTTTCTATGGCTGACTCGCCGTCTAACGCCCTACCCTCGTCACGCTGGAACGTGCTGCTGGAAGCGAACCCTGGCGGCAACGACTATATGACCACGGGGCAATATGCCGAGTATCAGAACTTCCCCGGATTGGGTCAGAACTTCTACGTCCCGAACTCGCCGTCGGGGTTGCCGGCGACTGCCGCGCTCTACCGGTTGTCGAATGGACCGGACCACATGGCCTCGTTGCAGGCTGGCGAGGCTGGGTACACCATTGAAGGTGTGTTGGGCTATCCGTTGATATCCGGCTCGGCTCTTCCAGGTCTGACCGCCATACATCGTTTCCTAACGTCGGACCATGCGACCGGTGCCGCTGGTACGGGGATCGCGGGCTACACCGACGAGGGTAGCCTGGGCGCCTTTGGGTTATGCGCTACCGAACCAACCCGACGGCGCTGCAGGCGGTATCGGGTGGCGGGCTCAACGTGCAGTCGGATCTCGTCGCTGGCGGCGCTGTGGCGTCCTGGCGGTGGAACAACATCGAGTTCATCAACACGGCTGACTACGGCCGCTACCTGCAGGCAGACATCTTCTTCAACGATGCGGGCGGAGTTGAGGGAGCGGCTCCTACGTTCAATCCCATCGAGGCCGGGGACGTGTTTACCTCCGGATCTGACCCTTTGCTCTATCGCCACGGCGCGCCCTGCGTTCTCGCCAACGTCTCCGGCGGCGTTCAGCAGACGAGGGCCGTCCCGCTCGATTTCCTCCTGCCGCAAACTCCGCTCGATAAGGACATCAACTCGGTCCGGCTCTACCACGGCAGCCAGATTGGAAAGGATCTGACGCTGGGCTGGAACGGCCTGTCTCAGGTCGCGCAGTATCGAACGGTCTTCGCCCTCGCAGCCTCGATCACCGCCTTCGATGTTGAGGTGCCGACTGCCTACCTGAATAGCCAGTTCAACAGGTTCTGGACGTTCGATGTCGCCAATAATGTGTTCGCGGAGGTCACCAGCGGACTGAACTGGTGCAACGGTGAAGAGTACCAGTGGTTTCCAGCCAGTGGCAGAGGCGGCGTCATCATATCGACGAGCGACGGCGCCGCGGCGATGGGCGCATATGCGGTCACAAGCCATGCGAACACCGGTAGCAAGGTCACCCGGTTCACGCTGACGCATTTCCCGACCTGCGGCGATTGCTCTAAATGGGCTGTCCGTGGAAGCATGGTGCCCCTTGCACAGGGAGAGAATTCCTTCAATGCCTATATCGCCACGGGAACGCTGGATCAGGCCAAAAGCCTAATGCAGGCGCTTTACACCGCGGGGGCAAGCTGATGAACGACGATCGAACTCGGGCTGCCGTTGAGGCGGCTGCAAAAGCCTTTTATGAGCAGACCCGCAAAAAGCGGCAGAGCAATCCAGCGAGGAATGGCGCCGCGACCTGTGAGCTTTTTGTTCGGCCGATCGTTGAGGCGGCGCTGGTCGCTTCTGATGCCTATGTGGCTGCGGCCTGCCTAAACCGAAGGAGTGATCGCGCGGACTGGCGAGTACGCGATCTCACATCGGCCAATGAGGGTGCGGTAGCCAAGCAACACGCCTGAGATTTTGCGCAGTTGATCATGGACGACGATTTCCAACCGAACTTCCTCAGATAACCTTAGCTGGGGATTCGCTGGGAACGCTTCCTATGAGCCGTCTGCTGACCTGTCTCGCTTTTTGCCTATGTTTCTCTACTGGCATCGCTTTGGAAGCGGACGCCGCCGACCTCGCAAACCCACTAGCCTACGCTCCACCTGCCGTGACGCACTCGCTGATCTCTGAGATCCGCGGCGGTGTGTTTGTCCACGCGCTAGGGACTCGCGAGGATGGTTCGGTCGATATAAATGGCGAGGTCCTGTTCTCGAAACCGCTGATGCCAGCCGATCCGCTGATGGCGTTCCTCGTCCCGCGGCTGCATCTGGGCGCCACGGTGAACACCGCAGGCGCTACCAGCGAGTTCTACGCTGGCTTCACCTGGACTTATGACATTACAGCGAAAGTGTTCATCGAGGGCAGCGTCGGTGCTGGTTTCCACAACGGTGAAACCGGGCGCTTCCGCGTGCCAGATCGATTGAGCCTGGGCTGCTCGCCTTTGATCCGAGGCACCGGCTCGATTGGCTACCGCTTTAACGAGAACTGGTCGATCATGGCGACCGTGGAGCACATTTCGAACGCCAATCTCTGCCATGCCAACCAAGGCCTGACGAACTACGGCGTGCGGGTCGGCTACTCCTTTTGAGGACGGCATGAGAGTGCCATCGCGCGGGCTAGACCACTCGCTTCCCACCCCGGTTTGAATTTCGACGGCGGCGGTTGGTTGCGGAGCCCGAAGGTGGCGCTCCCGCCGCTTGGTTGACTCTCTCGCGGGCCTTGGCCTTGTCCGTCTGCCGGGCGATACTTCGACGAGGCCAGGCTTGATACCGGCTCCGATACTAGCGGTCGTAGCCTCGCCCTGCATCGAGCCCGGAAAACCGAATTGGCATGCACTTTGATCCGGCCGTGGGTGGTTTTACTCGCACGGGCGAGCGCATCATTGGTGATCTTCGCGACCTCCCGGGCGATCTCCACGCGGCGGGCATAAGCATCGAGGCCGGCCCGGTTCTCGCGTGTCCATGACCTTGCCATCTTGGATACGAGGCGGCGCGTTATGGCGGCCATGTACGCGGCCCAGCGCGGTAGCAATATTCTGTCGGAGACCATGACCATCGCGAGGATGACGATGGACCTCTAAATGATCGCTTCTGGCGACCTGGTCCGCTGATGGTGGACACGGACTACGACGAACTGACGATTTCGCGGCCGGATCGTTCATAGACCGTGGCCCCGGTCTGCGCATCGACCCCTTGCAGGCTGACCTCATAGCCCCACAGCGCCTGGACATAGCTCAGCACCGCATCGCAGCTGTCGCTTTCTACCAGGATGCCGCGATTGATCTTGTGCTGGAGGCGCAAGTGCCTCTGGCCGAGGAGGTCTACGTCCACGACCTGAATATCCGGATGCCTTGCGCCGATATCATATCGCTCGGCCAGAGTGGACCGAATCTGTTCGTAGCCGCGTTCGTTGTGGATCGAGGCGACGTTGTAGACGCGTTCGCTCGCCACGTCCGACAGCACAAACAGCCGCCATTTCCGGATCAGGGCCGGGCTCAGATACTGGCGGATGAAGGACTCGTCGCGGTGATTGGCCCAAGCCTCGAGCATGATGGCGCGCCAGTCGCCAGTGCCGGCGATCTCGGGAAACCAGTCGCGGTCCTCTGCCGTTGGCGCGGTCGCAATGCGCTGGACGTCCCGCATCATATCGAAGCCGAGCGCATAGGGATTGATGCCCGAGAAACGGGGGTCATCGAAACCGGGCTGCAGGACTACGTTGGCATGATTGCGCAGGATTTCCAGCATGGCGCCCTCGCCGATCCGTCCCTGGTCGAACAATGCGTTCATGAGGGTGTAGTGGACGAAGGTCGCGCAACCTTCGTTCATCACCTGCGTCTGACGCTGCGGGTAGAAATATTGCGCGACCACCCGGACGATCCGCAGGATCTCACGCTGCCAGGGTTCCAGGATCAGGCTGTTCTTCTCGAGGAAATAGAGCAGGTTCTCCTCGGGCAGGTTCAGCGCCTTCTTCCGCTCGGCAGCCACGTCCTGTGTGTCGCCAGCCTTACCGGCCGCCGCCTGGCGCGGAATCGTGCGCCAGAGGTCGTTATAAGAGCGCTCCTCGTAATCCAGCCGCTCGCGCAGCCCTTCGCGCTGCTTCTCCGAGGACAGCCGTGGCGGGCGGCGATAGCGAAAGACGCCCTGTTCCATCAGCGCATGGGCGGCATCGAGGATGGCTTCGACCGCCGCGACGCCGTGCCGCTCCTCGCAGCGCTGGATGTAGCTCTTAGCGAAATCCAGATAGCCCAAGATCGCGCCGGCATCGGTCCATTGGCGGAACAGATAGTTGTTCTTGAAGAAATGGTTGTGCCCGAAGGCGGCATGCGCCGTCACCAGGGCCTGCAGGGCCATGGTGTTCTCTTCCATCAGGTAGACGATGCAGGGGTTCGAATTGATCACGAGCTCGTAGGCGAGCCCGCGTCCGCCCTTGCGATAGAGCAGCTCCTGATAGAGGAAGTGCTTCCCGAACGACCAGTGCCGATACATCAGCGGCATGCCGATCGACGAATAGGCGTCCAGCATCTGCTCCGAGGATATGACTTCCATCTGGACCGGGTAGGTATCGAGTCCGAGCTCCTCCTTCGCCACGATGTCGATGGCGTCGTAAGCGTGGGACAATGTCTGGAAATTCCAGTCCGACCCGGAGAACAGCAGACCGCGTCCGGGCGCGTGCTTGAGCATCGGCTCTCTCCCCTCAGTCTCGCTGCACAGAAGGCTGCTTGGTGAAGAGCTGCCGAAAGACCGGGTAGATGTCGGACGCCTTGGCGATGCGACTCATGTCGAAATTTCGCCACCGGTCCTTGACGGCATGATAGGCGCGCCAGAGCGATGTGCCGTTATTGGTCGAGCCGAAGATCTCGCTCTCACGCTCGTCGATGATCTCGACATAGGCGAAATACTGGCAAAGCCGCATGATCTCGCCGTCCATCAGGCTGAGGCAGCGTTCGGAATCCGTGGCGAGATTGTCGCCGTCCGAGGCCTGTGCGGCGTAGATGTTCCATTCGCGGCTAGGGTAGCGCTTGGCGATGACGCTCTGCATCTCTTCCAGCGCCGTGGAGACGACGGTGCCACCGCTCTGCGTGCTGTAGAAGAACGTCTCCTCGTCCACCTCCTGCGCCGTGTGCGTGTGGCGGATGAAGACGATGTCCGTGCGCTCGTAGCGCCGCTTCAGGAACAGATGCAGCAGGACGAAGAAGCGCTTGGCGAGGTCCTTCTCGCGTTCGCCCATCGAGCCCGAGACGTCCATCAGGCAGAACATCACTGCATTCGCATTCGGTTGGGGCTGCGGGTCGAAGCGGTTGAAGCGGATATCGACCGGATCGACGAAGGCGATGACCCGCCGCCGCCGCTCCAGCCGGACGAGCTCCGCGCGCAGGGCGCTGCTGCGCCGATAGCGTTCGCCGGGATCCACCCCCTCCTCAGCTTCGAGCGTGGCGAGCTCGCGCAGGATCGCCTCGACGTCCTCGCGCTTGGGGCGCCGCAGCGCAATGCGGCGGCCATGGCTGTTGCGCATGGTGCGGGCGATGCTGATATTGGTCGGCGCCCCGCTCACCGAATAGCCCGCCCGCCGCGGCTTGTAGGTCAGGATTTCCCTGAGGTTGAGCTTGACCATGTCGGGCAGCTCGAGATCCTCGAAGAACAGGTCGAGCACCTCCTCGCGCGACAGCACGAAGCGGAAATCATCCTCGGCAACCTGAGATCCCGGCGACGATCCCAAACCGCCTCCGCCCTGCCCCGGCTTCGGCAACTGATCCCCCGGAGAGAAGCGCTGGTTCCCGGGCAGGACATGCTGACGGCGGCCGCTATCCTTCGCCTCGCGGAAGCGCGGCTCGTCGGTTCCATTCGCTGGCATGGAGATGGCCTGCTCGCGATCGACATCGGCGATCTTGCCGGTCCTAATATTGTCTTGGACGCTGCGCTTCAGCTCCGTGCGCACGCGGCGCAGAAAACGCTGGCGATTGCCCAGGCTCTTGTCCTTCGGGTTCAGGCGACGATCGATGAAGATCGGCATGGCGCGCTCCCGGCCGACGGTCAGCCCGCCTTGTTGACCCGCATATACCAGTCGACGAGCCGCCGGACCTGACGCTCGGTATAGCCACGCTCGACCATGCGTTGCACGAAGCCCTGGTGCCGCTTCTCCGTCACGCTATCCTGCTTCGAGCCGAAGCTGATGATCGGCAGGAGGTCCTCGACCTGCCCGAACATCCGCTTCTCGATCACCTCGCGCAGCTTCTCGTAGCTGGTCCAGGACGGGTTGCGGCCGTTGTTTCTGGCCCGGGCGCGCAATGTGAACTTCACGACCTCGTTGCGGAAATCCTTGGGATTGGCGATGCCGGCCGGCTTCTCGATCTGGGACAATTCGTTGTCCAGGATCTGCCGGTTCAGGATCTGGCCAGTATCCGGGTCCTTGTAGTCCTGGTCCTCGACCCAGGCATCGGCATAGGCGATGTAGCGGTCGAACAGGTTCTGGCCGTATTCGCCATAGGATTCCAGATAGGCCTTCTGGATCTCGTGGCCGATGAATTCGGCATAGCGCGTTGCCAGCTCCGACTTGATGAAGTCGAGATAGGCCGCTTCCGTCTCCTTGGGGAACTGCTCGCGCTTGATCGCACCTTCCAGGATGTACATCAGGTGGACCGGGTCGGCGGCCAGTTCCTCGGTGTCGTAATTGAAGGTCTGCGACAGGATCTTGAAAGCAAAGCGCGTACTGACGCCGGTCATGCCCTCGTCGATGCCGGCGGCGTCGCGATATTCCTGGATGGCCTTGGCCTTGGGATCGAGCTCCTTGAGGTTTTCGCCGTCATAGACGCGCATCTTGGTATAGAGCGGCGAATTCTCGTGCTCGGCGAGCCGCGTCGAGACCGAGAAGCGGCTGAGGATGTCGAGCACCTCGGGTGCGCAGGGACTGTCGGCCAGCTCGCTTTCGCGCAGCAGCTTCTCGTAGATCTGCCGTTCTTCGGTGACGCGCAGGCAATACGGCACCTTGACCACCAGGATGCGGTCGAGGAAGGCCTCGTTGTTGCGGTTGTTCTTGAACTGCAGCCATTCCGACTCGTTGGAATGGGCGAGCACAATGCCTTGATAGGGGAAGCCCCCGAAATTCTCGGTGCCGTTATAGCTGCCCTCCTGGGTCGCGGTCAGCAACGGGTGCAGCACTTTGATCGGTGCCTTGAACATCTCGACGAATTCGAGCAGCCCTTGCGTCGTCCGGTTCAGGCCACCGCTATAGGAATAGGCGTCCGGGTCCGACTGGCTGAAATTCTCAAGCTGGCGGATATCGACCTTGCCGACGAGTGTCGAGACGTCCTGGTTGTTCTCATCGCCCGGCTCAGTCTTGGCGATGCCGACCTGGCGCAGGCGCGAGGGCATCAGCTTGACGACGCTGAACTGGGAGATGTCGCCGGAGACTTCATCGAGCCGCTTCGCAGTCCAGGGAGAGATCAACCCGGTCAGGCGTCGGCGCGCGATCCCGTACTTGTCCTCGAAGAGATCGCCCATGCGGTCCGGCCGGAACAGGCCGAGCGGCGATTCGAAGACGGGGCTGATTTGTCCGCCGACCTTGAGCGTATAGAAGGGACGCTCCTCCATCAGCTTCTTCAGCCGTTCGGCGAGCGATGACTTGCCACCGCCGACCGGGCCAAGGAGATAGAGAATCTGCTTGCGCTCCTCCAACCCTTGCGAGGCATAGCGGAAGTAGCCGGCGATACGCTCGATCGTATCCTCCATGCCAAAGAAATCGGCGAAGGCAGGATAAATCTTTATCGTCCTGTTGGCGAAGATGCGGCCCAGGCGTTCGTCCTGGCTCGTATCGAATAATTTTGGCGTCCCAATCGCGTTGACCATCCGCTCCGCAGCAGAGGCGTACATCGACTTGTCTTCGCGGCAGCCCAGCAGATATTCCTGCAGACTCATCTCCTCTTGGGAATAACTACTGTAATCGTCAAAAAATAAACGGAAAATCTCGCCGGTTTTGTCAGTCATGGCAGCCATCCAGCATCCATTGGAACTGTCGGCGACAGCACAGCAGATTTAACCGATGATCTCTTCGCGAGTTCCTTTGTGATGGCATTTTCGCGATCAGTAAGCGGAAGTGCTCAGCCGTTTGAAAGATGCGCCCCTGCGGCATCGTTTTTCCTCAGTCGGCCAGGAACATGTAGGCCATGACTGATGCGATCGTCGGCGGGCGGGCCGGCGGCACAGAGTCGCCGCCGCAGGCTCCTAGGAAGTTCCGGAAGCAAACGGGCCCCACGACGTACGATCCGAAACATCCGGCCATGGAGAATCGCATGAGTCCGGACGAAATCGCAGCCATTCTCGGCCCGGTCGATCCGATGCTGATCGCCGAGATGGGGACTGCCCTGGAGGAGCTTGCGGAGACCTGGGCCTGGATCAATGCGGACGACGCTCTGATCAACGCAGGCCGCCCGCTACCTTCAGGCCGTGTCGCCGAGTTCGTCGCCCTGCTGGAGCCGTTCGGAGACGACGCGGCGGGCTGACTCGTCCGTCCGGCCGGCACAGCCTCGTTTCGCGCCGAGCAGGCGGGACCATGGGGTGATCACCGCCGCGTTGGGTAACCGGACGTCGATTGCGATTTACTGGAGCCGGAATTCGCCGCTGACCGCACTGAGGTCGGCGGGTCCGATCAGGTCCTTGTGAGCCACGGTGATACGGAACAGCTTGCCGTCGAGCTTGGCCTGCCAGAAGGCGAGGAACTTGTTGAGCTCGGGGAAGCGCGGGGCGAGATCGTAATCCTGCCAGATGTATTCCTGCAGGATCGAAGGGTGGTCGGGCAGGCGGTAGAGGATTCCGGCGGTGGTCAATCCGTAGCCGGCGATCTGGCGGGCGAAGTCGGTCGAAGCCATTCCTTTCAGCTCCCTGGTTTCACTGCGCCGATGGCAGCGAATTTCCAACGTCCTGGCAAGCTGAAAGGTTGCGTTTGTGCTGCCTGTTCAACCCGTTAGCACTCAGTCAAAAAAAGTGCTGCCAGCCTCTTGAAGGCAAAAATGGGGCAACCCAAATCATCGCGCGGGCGCGGCGCCTTAGGGCTGCGCGGAACCTCGCCGCGAGACCCGCACAGGGCCAGCCCGCTTTGACATGTGACCGACATGGAAATTGGAGGAACTCATGAAGTTTCGGCCACTGCATGACCGCGTCGTCGTGAAGCGCATCGACGCCGAGGAGAAGACCAAGGGCGGGATCATCATCCCCGACACCGCCAAGGAAAAGCCGCAGGAGGGCGAGGTCGTCGCCGTCGGCGCCGGCGCGCGCGACGAGACCGGCAAGCTGGTGCCGCCCGACGTCAAGGTCGGCGACCGCGTGCTCTTCGGCAAATGGAGCGGCACCGAGGTCAAGATCGATGGCCAGGACCTTCTGATCATGAAGGAGTCCGACATCATGGGCGTCGTCGAGACGACTGCCGCCCTCAAGAAGGCCGCCTGACGGGGCCTCTTCCAAACCACCAACCTGAAACCTCAAGTCTGAAGGAGTGAGGAATCATGGCTGCGAAGGACGTGAAGTTTTCGCAGGACGCGCGCGAGCGGATGCTGCGCGGCGTCGATACGCTGGCGAATGCCGTGAAGGTCACGCTCGGTCCGAAGGGCCGAAACGTCGTGATCGAGAAGTCGTTCGGTGCGCCCCGCATCACCAAGGACGGCGTCACCGTCGCCAAGGAGATCGAGCTTTCCGACAAGTTCGAGAACATGGGCGCCCAGATGGTGCGCGAAGTGGCGTCGAAACAGAACGATGCGGCGGGCGACGGCACCACGACCGCGACCGTGCTCGCCCAGGCGATCGTCCGCGAGGGCGCCAAGGCGGTGGCCGCCGGCATCAACCCGATGGATCTGAAGCGCGGCATCGATCTCGCCGTCGAGGCGGTGACGAAGTCGCTCGGCGAGCATTCCAAGACAATCACCGGCTCGGAGGAGGTCGCGCAGGTCGGCACCATCTCCGCCAATGGCGACCGCACGATCGGCGAGATGATCGCCGAGGCGATGAAGAAGGTCGGCAACGAGGGGGTCATCACCGTCGAGGAAGCCAAGACCGCCGAGACCGAGCTTGATGTCGTCGAGGGCATGCAGTTCGACCGCGGCTATCTCTCGCCCTATTTCGTGACCAACACCGAGAAGATGGTCGCGGAGCTCGAAGACCCCTACATCCTGATCCACGAGAAGAAACTCTCCGGCCTCCAGGCGATGCTGCCGCTGCTGGAAGCGGTGGTGCAGACCGGAAAGCCGCTGCTGATCGTGGCGGAGGATGTCGAGGGCGAGGCTCTCGCCACGCTCGTCGTCAACAAGCTCCGGGGCGGGCTCAAGATTGCGGCCGTCAAGGCGCCGGGCTTCGGCGACCGCCGCAAGGCCATGCTCGAGGACATCGCGATCCTCACCGGCGGCACCGCGATCAGCGAGGATCTCGGCCTCAAGCTGGAGACCGTCACCCTCGACATGCTCGGCCGCGCCAAGAAGGTCCGGATCGAGAAGGAGAACACCACCATCGTCGACGGCGCCGGCAAGAAGACCGAGATCGACGCCCGGGTCGCCCAGATCAAGGCCCAGATCGAGGATACGACTTCGGACTACGACCGCGAGAAGCTCCAGGAGCGCCTGGCCAAGCTCGCCGGCGGCGTCGCGGTCATCCGCGTCGGCGGCGCGACCGAGGTCGAGGTCAAGGAGAAGAAGGACCGCGTCGACGACGCCCTGAACGCCACCCGCGCTGCGGTGGAAGAAGGCATCCTGCCGGGCGGCGGCGTCGCCCTGCTGCGCGCGGTCAAGGCGCTCGAAGGGCTTGTGCCCGGCAATGACGACCAGAAGACCGGCGTCGAGATCGTCCGCAAGGCAATCACCGCGCCTGCCCGCCAGATCGTCGAGAATGCCGGCGGCGATGGCGCGGTCGTGGTCGGCAAGCTGCTCGAGTCGAAGGACTACACCTACGGCTACAACGCCCAGACCGGCGAGTATGGCGATCTGGTCAAGGCCGGCATCATCGACCCGACCAAGGTCGTCCGCACGGCGATCCAGGATGCGGCGTCCGTCGCAGGCCTGCTGATCACCACCGAGGCGATGATCGCCGAGGCGCCGAAGAAGGATCCGGTGCCCGCCATGCCGGCCGGCGGCATGGACTATTGAGAAAACGAGGGCGCCGCGGCCTCGCGGCGCCCTCCCCCGACGCCGTAATTGCCTAGGCATCCCGAAGGAAGCCATGCCGTTTTCATCGCTGACCGATCCCATCGACTTGGCCCGCGCCGAGGCTGCTCTCGAAAGGGCATGGGCGGAGCTCAAGCCGTCGCTTCCGGAAGGCGCAGACGAACGGGAGCGGAACAACCTCGCCTATATCGTGGCCTCGCTGGTCCCCCTGGCGCTCGACGAGGATGATCTGGCACAGCGTGCGATCGATCGGTTTCGCGAGAAGGCCTAAGCGAGAGGATCCGGGAAAAACTCCTCCATTCAGTCCATCTCCATCCTATTCGGCATCCGACATGACCGATGGCCCGCACGAACCGCAGCACCTCTCACCTTCCGACCGCTTCAAGGCGCTCATCACCAACGCCGAAAGCGCGACATATGGGCTCAAGGACAATCTTTTGGCCGTCATGACACGGGATGGATCGGCAACGTGGCAGAGCGTCGCCGCCCATGTCGAGGCCCAATTGTCCGGCGCGGGCGAGTTCGCGACCGCGCGGTTGAATGCGATCCTCGCTCTGATCAGGACGCTATCCAATCGACAAGCCACAGGCAGCGGATGAGCACCGTTTTTCCAAGAGTTGCCCTCGATCCCGGCGCAGACGGGCTAGCTCGTCACGTTTCAGCAGGTTATCGCTCTTTGCCAGGGCCTCCCTGTTGCCCCTCTCTTCGAGAATTCCGAATGACAACGACCGCCACAGCCGAGCATCGCAGCTTCGAAGCCGACGTCTCCCGCCTGCTGCACATGATGGTGCATTCGGTCTATTCCGACCGGGACGTCTTCCTGCGCGAGCTGATCTCGAACGCAGCCGACGCTTGCGAGAAGCTGCGCTACGAGGCGATCGGCAAGCCCGAGCTTCTGGGAGAAGAGCCGAAGCTTGCGATCACCATCTCGGCCGATCCGGAAGCCGGCAAGCTGACCATTGCCGATAACGGCATCGGCATGAGCCATGACGAGATGATCGAGGCCCTCGGCACGATCGCCCGCTCCGGCACGCGCAGCTTCATGGAGCGGGTCGCGACGGCCGACGGCAAGGACGGCGCGCAGCTCATCGGCCAGTTCGGCGTCGGTTTCTATTCCGCCTTCATGGTCGCCGCGAAGGTCGAGGTCGTCAGCCGTCGCGCCGGTAGCACGGAAGCCTGGACCTGGTCCTCGGACGGCAAGGGCGAGTTCTCGGTGGCGCCATCGCCCCTGGATGAGGCTCCCGCACGTGGGACGCGCGTGACGCTTCATCTGCTGGAGGACGCCAAGTCCTATGCCGAGCGCTGGACCCTGGAGCGCATCGTCAAGGAGCAGTCCGGTCATGTGCCGGTGCCGATTTCGCTGATCACAGAGCCGGGAGCCGACGCGGTCGCCCTCTCCGACGGGGCCGCGCTCTGGACCAAGCCGAAGAGCGAGATCACCAAGGACGAATACGCCGATTTCTATCGCAGCGTCGCGGGGCAATATGACGAGCCGGCCGCCACGATCCATTTTCGCGCTGAAGGCCTGCACGAATATACCGCGCTCGCCTTCATCCCGGGCGCGCGTCCGTTCGACCTTTTCGACGCCGATCGCAAGGGCCGGATCAAGCTCTACGTGAAGCGCGTTTTCATCACGGACGAGGCGGAGCTCCTTCCGCGCTACCTGCGCTTCGTCCGTGGCATCGTCGACACCGCCGACCTGCCGCTCAACGTCTCCCGCGAGATGATCCAGGACAGCCCGCTGCTCGGCGCGATCAAGAAGGGCGTCACCAACCGGGTGCTTTCCGACCTCGCGAAGCTCGCCGAACAGGATCCGGACACGTTCCGACTGATCTGGGACAATTTCGGTGTCGTCATCAAGGAAGGGCTCTACGAGGATTTCGCGCGCCGGGAACAGCTGCTCGGCCTCGCTCGCTTCCGGACGACCGCCTCCGGCGAGGGTTGGCGCAGTCTCAAGGACTATGTCGGCGCGCTGAAGGAAAACCAGACCGCGATCTATTACATCGCCGGCGCCGATGCCTCCCGGATCGCCAGCTCCCCGCAGCTTGAAGGCTTCCGGGCGCGCGGCATCGAGGTTTTGCTGCTGTCGGATCCGATCGACAGCTTCTGGGCCTCGGCAGCGCCGGATTTCGAAGGCAAGCCGTTCAAGTCGGTGACGCAAGGGACGGCTGATCTCGGTCTCATCCCGCTGCTCGACGGTGCGGCGCCTCCTGCCGCTGAAACGAGTGAGACAATCAACGCCCTGCTCGCTTCGATGAAGGAGATCTTGGCCGACGAGGTTGCGGATGTCCGCTCCTCCGACCGGCTGACCGAGAGCGCGGTCTGCCTTGTTGCGTCAGACAAGGGGCCGGATCGCCAGTTCGAACGCTTGCTCAGCGCCGCGGGGCGCGTCGACAGCGCGGCCAAGCCGATCCTCGAGGTCAACCCGCGTCATGCGATGATCTCAGCCATCGCGTCTGCCGAAGATCAGGCGCTGCGGAGCGACCTCGCCCATCTTCTCTTGGATACCGCCCGCGTCTTGGATGGCGAGCGCCCGACAGATGCAAACGCATTCGCTGAGAGGCTGAATCGGCTCGTAACGAGAAGCTTAGGCGACAGCTGAACGACGAAGCCTAGGAGCACGTCGGCGGTGCGGCGACGGTGCCTCCAGGGGGTCGCTTCGAGTCAATCCCTACCCGTCTGACGCGTCGGCCAAAATGTCTCACGCTGGATCGGGAATGGCCATTCGGCCGGCCAAAGCGGGATGTCCGCTTCCAGGCAAGCGACTCATGTCCGGCCGTGGCGCACATCACTGCCAAGTCCGAGTTCCGGTCGACGCGACCTTGAGACGCCAATCTCACCTCTCCCGGAACGCCTTGGCGATCTGATCCCTGAGCGGCTTGACGATGTATTCGAACGGCGTGCGGTCTTCGGTCTGGACGAAGACGTCGGCCTGCATGCCGGCGGTGACCCGCGGGGGCGCGAGGCGCGCATATTCCTCTGCCAGGACGGAAACCCGTATTGTGTAGAAGATCGCGCCGGTCTGCTGGATCGCGACGATGTCGATCCGGCTAAGCCAGCTCTCCAGCAGCGGATTTGCCTGGACGAACAGCGTGAAGCGGCACGGTCCAACCGAGCAATCCCGCCAGGATTCCCGTGCGTTGTCCACGTCGCATTCTGTAGCGACTAGCACGCGACAGGTCGCCCAATAGGCGAAAGACTCCCGAAAATGGGAGGCGCAGCGCCGCCCGCAGATGCTCCTGCCAACGCAGATTCCGTGCCTCGATCAGTGTTCGCGCGCAAACGGCGGTCGCCAGCAGGGCGATCGTCACCGAAAGCCAGTTCAAGTCCTTGACGACCGGGAGCAAGCCGGCTGTCAGTATGATAGTGGCGCGCCAACGCCGTGCAGGCTGGGCCCGGACCCTGTTGAGGCATGCAGAGGCCCCGGCGAGAACGGCAAGGAAAAGCGCCAACGAGATGCCGAGGCGGTGTCCGTAGAACAGGCCATCCGCAAGCGCGACAAGCAGGGCGGCAGCGCCCAGCTGGGTCGTCAACCGCCCGACCTGTGGACTCTAGGCCGGAGCACCAAAGTCGGCGCCACCTATACGCTCCTTGTAAAGAATTCGAGACAATGGCGGTCGAGGTTTGAGAACAGCCCTCGTTACGCCTTGCTGCTATCGACAGGGCGAACCCCAGGGACCAAAAGGCCGTCGACGAATATATTGGCGAGGCGCACGACCGTGGCCTGCCATCCCGGCTTATCGTGCAGGTAGCACATGCCGATCAGCGCGCGCAGAATCTCCTCCGCGCTAACATCGGAGCGCAACTCACCCGCTTCCACCGCCCGGTTCAGAAGGGTCCCGATGGCAGCCGTCAGCCGCTCGAAAGAATAGGCGTAGAGGTCGGCGGGTGCGTGCGCCGCCAGCGCCAGGGCCGCGAGCATCCCCTTCTTGGTCGCGACCAGCTGGACCTGTGCCTGCAGCCATTGCCGCAAGGCTTCGACCGGTCCGGCCTCCTTCGCCAACGTCCCGGCCAGCGCGGCGAGCTGATCGACCTCGTGACGGTAAACCGCTTCGAACAAGGCCTCGCGGGTCGGAAAGTGCCGATAGAGCGTGCCGATTCCAACGCCAGCCTGTCGCGCAACCGCCTCCAGGCTCGCTTCGGCGCGCCCGGTGCCGAAGACCTCGCGAGCGGCTTGGAGCAACCGTTCGCGATTGCGAGCGGCGTCCGCGCGGGGCTTGCGCCCGGTGCTGGCGGGCTCGTCCTTCATCGCTGTCGACACGAAACTTTCCTGGAAACCTTGTAAAACGGAGGATGCCTCCGTATTGTCAGGGGCGGCCGCGATCGCCGTTCCCGCCTCCGCGACATGCGATCGCTGGACCCGATGCGCGACGCCGCGGTTGAAGGAGCATGCCCCAAGGCCGCCGCGACAGCCAGACCCAGACGCCTCATTTGATTGGAACGGTGTATGATTTTCTCCATCAACCTGACCATCAACGGTGACTTGCGACGGATCGAGCTCGACGATCCCCGGGTCACCCTTCTCGACCTCCTGCGGGAGCGCCTCGACCTCAGCGGCACCAAGAAGGGCTGCGACCGCGGCCAATGCGGCGCGTGCACCGTGCTCGTCGACGGCCGGCGCATCAACTCCTGCCTCGCTCTGGCGGTCAGCCTCGACGGCGCCAGCGTCGAGACCATCGAGAGCGTCGGGCGGGAGGGCGCGCTGCATCCCGTACAGGAGGCCTTCATCGCCCATGACGGCTTCCAGTGCGGCTTCTGCACGCCGGGCCAGATCATGAGCGCGATCGGGCTGATCCGCGAGGGACAGGCCGGAGACGATCCCGAGCGCATCCGCGAGCTGATGAGCGGCAATATCTGCCGCTGCGCCGCCTATGCCGGCATCACCGAGGCCGTGCTGGACGCACAGAAGGCGATGGCCGGCGACGGGAGGGCCGCGGCGTGAAGATCTTCGACTATATCCGCCCCGCCTCGGTTACCGAGGCCGTCGCCGCAGCCGCGCAAACGGGCGCAGTCTATCTCGCGGCCGGCACCAATTTGCTCGACTTGATGAAGGTTGGCGTGGCCCGGCCCGATCGCCTCGTCGATGTGACGCATCTGCCGGGTCTCGACCGGATCGAGCGTTTGCCCGATGGCGGCTTTCGCATCGGTGCGATGGTGCGCAACGCCACGCTCGCCTATGACACCGGCTTCGCAGAGGCCTTCCCGATGGTGAGCGAGGCGCTGCTCTCGGGCGCTTCCGCGCAATTGCGCAACGCTGCCACGGTCGGCGGAAACCTGCTGCAGCGGACGCGCTGCGCTTATTTCTACGACGTCGAGAGCGCCTGCAATAAGCGCGTGCCGGGCAGCGGCTGCGATGCGCTTCAGGGCGAAAACAGCGGCCATGCCGTGCTCGGCTGGAGCCCGTCCTGTATCGCGACGCATCCGTCCGATTTCTGTGTGCCGCTCGCGGCACTCGATGCGATCGTCGAGGTCGAAGGCCGCGAGGGCCGCCGCGACATCCTGCTCGACGCGCTGCATCGCCTGCCCGGAGAACATCCGGAACGTGACACCGTGCTCGAACCCAGTGACCTGATCATGGCCGTCAGGCTTCCGGCCGCCGCGGCGGCTTTCGCGTCCCATAGCCGTTATCTCAAGCTACGCGAGCGCACCTCCTATGCCTTCGCGGTGGTTTCAGCCGCCGCCGCGCTTCAGCTCGGAGCCGGCAGGATCGCGCAGGTACGGCTCGCGCTCGGCAGCGTCGCGACCAAGCCCTGGCGTTGCCGCGAGGCGGAAGCCCTGCTCGTCGGTGCCGAACCGACGCTCGAGGTATTCAAGCACGCGGCCGAGATCGCCCTGGCCGAAGCCAAGCCGTCCGGCCACAACGCTCACAAGGTCGAACTGGCCCGCCGCATCCTTGTCCGCGCCCTGAACGAAGCCGCGGCGGGCACGCCCGCGCAGATCGCCGCCCTGCCCGCCTCCCCTTTCTCGACCATGCCCGGAGCGCTCGCACATGCCTGAGATCACGCTCAGCCAATCTGCCCGGCATCAGCGCCACGGCTCCAATATCGGCCAGCCGCTGACCCGCCGCGACGGTGTCCTCAAGGTCACCGGCGCCGCCCGTTACGCCGCCGACAATCATCCGGCCGGCATGCTCTACGCGGTGATGGCGGTCGCCGGCATCGCTCGCGGCCGTGTCGCCTCCCTCAATGTCGCTGCCGCGAAAGCCCATCCCGGCGTCGTCGACGTCATGACCCCGGCGCATAAGCCGAAGCTCGCCATGGACCCGGACGAGAAGAGCAACCCCTTCATGTTCCGGCTCGACCTGCTGCAGAACGACAAGGTGCGCTACCCGCGCCAGCCGATCGCGGTCGTGATCGCCGAGACGCTGGAGGCGGCGACCGAAGGCGCAACCCTGCTGGCGCCGGTTTATGAGACGCAAACGGCACGCATCGGCCTCGACGGGGAGCGTTTCGTGCCGCCCGGCGTCGGCGTCGGCAACCCGCCCGCCGTCAGCCATGGCGATGTCGAGCAAGGGCTCAAGGACGCCGCCAAGGTGACCGAGGCGGTCTACGAGACGCCCTCGCAATATCACAACGCCATGGAGCCCCACGCCATCGTCGCGCAATGGACCGAGGCCGGCCTGGTGATCGACACGCCGAGCCAGGGCATGGCGATGGCTCAAGCGCGCATCGCCGGCCTGTTCGGCATCGCGCCGGAGACGATCCATATCCGCAGCCCCTTCCTCGGCGGCGGCTTCGGCTCAAAGGGGCTGGTTGCCGGCCCGCAAGTGCTCGGCATCATGGCGGCCAAGCTGGTCGGCCGCCCGGTCAAGCTGGTGCTGCGCCGCGAGCAGATGTACGGCCCGGTCGGCCATCGCGCGCCGACCCGCCAAACGCTGCGGCTGGGCACGGATGCGGGAGGCCGGCTGACCGCGCTCGA
The DNA here is from genome assembly GCF_050433265.1 of Allobosea sp. OAE752. NCBI lineage: Bacteria > Pseudomonadati > Pseudomonadota > Alphaproteobacteria > Hyphomicrobiales > Alloboseaceae > Allobosea > Allobosea sp. OAE752. Next base: position 130,645 of record NZ_JBNPXO010000010.1, on the reverse strand, counting down.
TCATCACGCCCTGACGGCGTCGAGCAGCTTCGATGACTTCTTCGAGCCGGCCGCGGATGCCTCGCACACGCTCTATGCGGCGAAGGCGATCGCGACCTCGCATGAGGCGGTGCGCACCGATACGGGGACACCGCTTTTCATGCGCGCGCCCGGCGAGGCGACCGGTTCGATCGCGCTGGAAAGCGCCATCGACGAGGCGGCCTTCGCCTGTGGCCTGGATCCGCTCGCCTTCCGCCTGAAAAACTATGCCGAGGTCGAGCCGATCTCGGGCAAGCCCTTTTCGTCGAAGGCGCTGCGCGAGTGCTACGCGCAAGGGGCAGAGCGTTTCGGCTGGTCGACACGGCCGCTCGCACCGCGTTCGATGCGGGACGAAGCCGGCTTCCTCGTCGGCTGGGGCGTCGGCACCGCGACTTTTCCCGCGCTGATGTTCCAGGCGCAGGCCCGCGCCATCATCAGGGCGGATGGTTCCGGCCGCATGGAGATCGGCGCCCACGACATGGGCCAGGGCGCCTGGACGGCGCTGGCGCAGATCGCCGCGGACGGCCTGGGCCTCGACCTCGACAAGGTCGACTTCGCCTCGGGCACCTCGGATCTGCCCGATGCCGGCATCGCCGGCGGCTCGGCCCATACGGCCACGGCGGGCATGGCAATCCACAACGCAGGCGCTGCGGTCATCGCCAAGCTCGCCGATCTCGCGACCGGCGACGAGCGCTCTCCTCTGTTCGGCGCCGGCAACCAGGGCGTGATCGCCCGCGAGGGCCGCCTGCACCGGCACGACGACGAGAGCCGCAGCGAGGCCTATGCCGACATCCTCGCGCGGGCCGGCCTGAAGCAGATCGAAGCCAGCGGCAAGGCGTCGGCCGATCCGGCGGCGCAGGAAAACTATGCGATGCACGCCCATGGCGCGGTCTTCGCCGAGGTGAAGGTCGATCCCGATCTCGGCCAGATTCGCGTCAGCAGGCTGATCGGCGCCTTCGCCGCCGGGCGGATCATCAACCCGCATCTCGTGCGCAGCCAGTATTATGGCGGCATGATCTGGGGCATCTCCTTTGCGCTGCACGAGAAGGCGATCATCGACAGGCGCTCGGGCCGGATCATGAACGGCGATCTCGCCGAGTACCATGTCCCGGTCAATGCCGACGTGCCGCATGTCGAGGCAATCCTGGTCGACGAACATGACCCGCACGTCAACGCGCTCGGTATCAAGGGCGTCGGCGAGATCGGCATTACAGGTTCGGCCGGAGCCATTGCCAACGCGGTTTGGCACGCGACCGGCATTCGCTGCCGCCGCTTCCCTATCGGGCTGAAGCAGCTGATCGGAACGGCCTGAGCCTGTCGCGCTTGTATCACGCGCGACGTCATCGCGGCCTGGCGCTGGACGGCTCCGAAACGCGGCAACGATGCTTCAGTGCGCCATGGTCAAATCGACGCCGGCTTCATCAATTTGGAGCCGCGGTCCGCTGGCGCTCTGCGCCAAGAGCCAGCGTTCGAGGCCAGCTGGAAAGTGGAAGTTGGTAGGTCCAGGCCATCTCCGTGCTCTTCTAACCGGGGCGGCGATTGGGTGGTCTTTGGCGCTCAATCGCAGACAGAAGCGCTCCAGCTCAGCTTTCTCGGTAAAAGATCGCCGGTTCGTGCGGCAGATAATCGACAATCAAGAGGGTGGCAGCCGGCGCTGTGGCGCCAAAAATCAGATCTGTCCAACGTTCGTGCAGCTTGGCCTGGCCTGACCATTCTCGCCCAATCGGCGGCGTTCTCGGTGAGCGAGAGGCGCCGGAGGAAGTGGCGAGGCCGCGACACAAACCCATTCCTGTCGCTCTGGGCATTCGATCGCGGTTGCGCGGCATGGGCGCGCAACATGAAAGCCGTCCGGGTCGCCGGTTGCAATCGGGACACATCCACCCGAGCATGGCTCGGCAGTCTGGCTGGAAGCGAAAGGCTTGGTGGCACGGCCCAGCCGATGCTTTTTCTACGCTTGCACCTCACGTTGGGCTCGCGAACCCACTGCCGCGTGCGCGCAGGAGCAAGGCGCTCGATCATGTCCGTGACCGCGTGATGTCCAACCTTGTCAATGTCGACGAAACTCTGGCACAGCGCGTGGCCGCCGGCCTTGGCATGGCATTGCCGAAAGCGTCCAAGCCGGCGGTCGTACCAGCCGACATGGAGCCGTCGCCTGCGCTTCCGATCGTCGGCAAGTATCCCGATACGCTGAAGGGGCGATCGGTCGGCATCCTCGTCTCGGACGGTGCGGACGGAACCATGGTCGCAGCCTCCGATCGGCGGTCGAGGGCGAGGGCGGAACGTCAGCTAGCGCCGCGCTGCTTTGGTGTCACGCCGGGTCTGGACGATCTCATCGAGGATAGTCGTTTTGATCGACGGCACGCCACAGCCAGTGCTTCTTCCCGGCGATGGTGACCACGACCTCGTCGAGATGCCAGATGTCGCACAGACCCGTTTCTTCAGCCGGAGCCGACGGGCGTAATCCCGTCCGAACTTCAGGGCCCAGCGCCGCACCGTCAATCTGCATTCTGAGAGGGCACGATCGGAGCCGATCGCGCGCCCGCTTCAAACGGCAATACGCCATTCAAGTCATCGGGTTAAAGACAGAATTCGCGGGATCAATCTTCGGCGCTTACACATTAATCCTGGCGGTCGCGAGGAGATGGACGATCTCGCTGCCCGTCAGGCCGTCGGTCGTGTCGCCGGGGCATCGGCGATCGCCTCGAGCTCTGATTGTGTGGACATGCCCATAAGTCATTCAGAGAGTATGCGCGCGTTTTGGCCAATCGAATCCGCGCGCAACTCGTCTTTGGGCACCGTCGGCCATTGTAAAGACCCCGTCATTACAATGCTTGTAATGACACGATCGTTACGCTATGATGGCCCCAAAGGAGATTCCTATGGCAACGACACGTACAAGGGATGCCGAGATCAGTGAGCCGCTGAACATCCGCGTCAAGCCGAGCATCCGCAGCCTCATCGACCGTGCGGCGGCATTAGTAAAGCAGAACCGCACCGATTTCATGCTCGAGGCCTCCGAGCAGCGGGCGCAGCGCGTCCTACTCGATCGCGTTGTGTTTTCGGTAAGCCCGGAGGTCTATGCCGAGTTTGTCGAGCAGCTGGATGCGCCGGCGCTGCCGAATGAGCGTTTGAAGCGCACCATGACCAGCAAGGCGCCGTGGGACGCCGCGTGACCCTATCTGCACCGGTACCGCTGGCCGATCATCACGAGCTGGCCGAATTCAACTCCGGGGTCGCCGAGCTCGACGACTGGCTGGCGAAGCGCGCGCGCAGCAACCAGTCGAGCGGCGCGTCACGGACCTTCGTCTTGTGCGAGGGCAACCGTGTCGTCGGCTATTACGCACTCGCATCGGGCGCCGTCACGCCGGCGGAAGCGCCAGGCAAGATTCGGCGCAACATGCCTGATCCGATCCCGTTTGCGGTGCTTGGCCGGCTTGCGATCGACACGGCATACCAAGGCCAAGGCATCGGTCGGGCCATGGTGAGGGATGCGGGCTTGCGGCTGCTGCGGGCGGCCGAGATCCTCGGTATCCGCGGCCTGCTCATGCACGCCATATCGGAGGACGCCAAGGCCTTCTATCTCGCTCTCGGGTTCACCCCCTCGCCGCTCGACCCGATGATGCTGATGGTCACACTGCGCGATCTGACAGCGGCTGTAAGCCCAAGATGAGCACGGGTCATCCGGAGACATATATAAGCCCCTCATCCCGACCTGGCGAAAACTGCCGGTCAGTTGTGGGCACCGACGCGCATGAGCGCGGAGCAGATGTTTCTCGACGACGACGCTAGCTATCACACTGGCGCGGGCTTCATCGGCGCGGGTCTTGTCGGCTTCGCCGCCGCCATCGCCGCCTTCGGCATTCTGGCACTGCTGTTCGACACGCTGCGCTCGCCGATCATGCGCCTGATCGTGGTTCTGGTCTTCGCCGCGCCCGCTGCCGTCGCCGGATATGCGCTGGTCCGTGGCGTCACCGAGGACTCCGTGCCGTCCGAAATCTGGCGGCAAGTCTTCTGCATCATGGGCGGGGCGTTCGTCTTCGTCTCGGCGCCGACACGGCTGGCGGGCGGCATGGGCCAGCCTGCGAAGTGAAGGCATGGGACCGGCTGGCGGGCATTCTCTTGACTGTGTAAGAATTATTCCTTACTTTCTGTTTGACCGATTGAGGAGCCCCGCCATGGGAGCGCTACTGAAAGAAGAAAGCACCATCACCGCCAAGGGACAGACCACCGTGCCGAAGTCTGTTCGGCAGGCGCTGGGTGTCGATTATGGCGGGCGTATTGCCTTCTTTGTCGATGAGCAGCGCCGCGTCTATGTCCAGAAGGCCGAGGTTGAAGAAACCGTCGATCCCGTGATCGACCGTTTTCTTGAATTTCTCGCGCGGGATATGGCCAAGCACCCCGAGAAATCCGTCCTTCCTTTCCCGCAATCCCTGCTTGACCGGGCTGTTGCCCTGACAGCGGGCATGACGGTCGATCTCGATGCCGAGATCGAGGGGGACGTCTCGATCTGATATGCTGACGACCAATGGCTGGACCGTCCTCGCACACCCTCTCTTTCTCGATCAGTGGGAAAAGCTGATCGAGGCGGTCGACGCGCTCAAGGCGAAGAAGCCGGAGAGCTATCAGAAATCCGCCGACGCCAAGCTGCTCGCCGCCTTGGTCCAGCTCGTCACCGTCGCGGTCCCGTCGGACCCGACAGCGTCAGTCTATCGCCAAGGCTCGACCCTTCGCGATGATCGCAAGCACTGGTTTCGCGCCAAGTTCGGCAATGGCCGTTTCCGGCTTTTTTTTCGGTATAGCAGCGCAAGTAAGGTCATCATCTTCGCCTGGGTGAACGACGAGAACAGCTTGCGGACCTATGGCGCCAAGACAGACGCCTACAAGGTCTTCAAGGGAATGCTGGACGACGGCAATCCGCCCGACGATTGGGATGCGCTGCACAAGCAGGCTTCCGACCCCAAAGCCGTTGATCGACTGGAAAAAGCACCTCCCTCGAAATCGTGACGGATAATGTCCACGAAGAAATTCAGGGCGTTGCTCTTTGGGCCGTGCTCTCGGCTGCGCCGGAACCACGCCCTCGGCGCCTTTCCGCCATTCGGCTTTGATCACTAACGCGACCAGGGCGGCAGCGGTCATTTCGCCGGAAGCCCCGCCGTAGCGAGGCGTCCGAAGGGGCAGCCTTGGATGAGCGATTGACGAAGAAGCCAGGCTTCCGATGTCGCCGGCTCCCGGTCGGGAAGCAGGACGACCGGCAGGCGACGTTCGAGGTCGCAGACAATCGTGCCGTAGCGGTGATTGCGCCGCCACGCGAAGTCATCGATACCGATACGCGAATGGCTCGCTCGGCGCCCGGGCCCGCTGCCGGACCACGCGCAGCAGCGAGGCAGAACCTCGCCGTCGACGGGGTCGGCAACAATTTCTGTCATCGCGATCGGCGGCTTGGCCCACCGCATGGATGCAGCCTTTTCGGCGATAGCCTTTCTACGCTCCGGAGACAGCTTGGTGGCGCGGGCCTTACTGCCCTTGCTCGGGATATCGGTCATGGCGACGAATTCTGTGCTTGCTTGTAAGCATAGGATCGCCGTCGTCCGGCGTGGTGTCTTCGACCTCGCCCGTCGCGATCTGCATAATGCGCACGGCGTTGCCGATCCCGTCGGCGGGGCGCTTCTCGCCATTAGGGCCTTTAGGCATGTTGTGCGCCATCCTTGGTCTCTTCTTCCGGCCAGCGGATCGTCAATGATACGCCACCTCGCAAGTCGATATCCTCGACCAATTCGCGCTCTTTTGGGTGGGTCATCTTCCGGTACCTGTGCTGTTAAAAAAGCCAAGGTTCGCGAGCAGCGTTTTACCGCGCTTGCCGTATCCTGACTTTCCCTTGTGGCCATCTCCATAAGTCCATGTCTGCTCAGGGAGCGGGACGCGGTCAAAATGTGGATCCTTTGCCTTCACGGTGCGCCGAGCCCATTCCAGGAACTCTTTGCTGCTGGCGAAAGTAAGTGTTTCCATACCGCTCCCCATGCTTCCCGCTAAGCATATCGGAACGGGGCCGGGCTGGCGACAGGTGCGCCAACGGCGCGAGATTTCAAACTGAGACACTACCCGGCCACGAGGTTCGGCTGATGCCGCCGACCTACGTTAAGGAGCTTGAATCTCGGCTCGCCAACCGTAACCAGCAACGCGGCATCGGTGGAGACTTCGGCTCAGGCCGCAGCATCAGCCGTGCATGGGCCTTTACCCATCGGCTCGATCTCGACAGGGGCCAGAGGATCGGACTCTGATCCATCCGATTTTGCCGCCGATGCTTCGCCGTGGCCGGATGACGGGATCACGTTCCTGCGGGATCAGCTTGCCTGCGCTACTACGCTTGATCGGATCGGCGCGACAAGCGAACGCCGGGCCCCTCTCCGTTTTCCGAAAGAAACACCACGCCGGCCTTTTCAAAGGCGCTGCGGATTCGCGTGAGAGTAGCCGATCTTAACGCCTCACCTCGTTCGAGACGGACTATGGTTTGTGTTGAAACATCTGCTGCTTTGGCAAGCTCCAGAACGCCCCAATCCAATGCGGCTCGAGCCATCCGGCACTGTACCGGCGTCACCAAATCACCATAATATGATGATTTCTGTTGCTCATATGCTGTGCTTACTGTAGTCTTGAGTTCGCTTTGCGGTCGGAAAGGGTGAGGCAACACCCTCTCCGACCTAACCACGCCCAAGCTGTAAGGAGCTCGGATCAATGGCTGATTCTGAGAATAGCAGAACTTTGTCTTCCGTCACGCGCAGGACGTTGCTGACGGGTACGACGGCGGCCACCGTGGCCTGGCCCTTCGGCTATGGCGCAGGTGCCACCACGGCGCCGGTTGGCAATGCCATTTGCGATCCCGCGCTAGAACTCTGGCGTGCATGGAAGGTCGCCTGTCTCAACACTGCCGCTCTAGGCGAGAAGCAGCAGGGCCTCGAGGCTCAACTGGTCAATACTGTTGGCTTTCCGTGCGCGGAAGTCCATCTGCCGGAGAAAGACACCACTCTCGCCATCTGGTGGCAGGGCGAGATCGGTAACCATTTCGGCGACGATTTCGCCTTCGCCGATATCCGCGCGAAGGCCGAAGCCGATCTGGCCGCCCATCAGGCCCGCTGGGACGCCGAGGATGAACGCATCGGCTATTCCGCGGCCATGCAGGCGGAACGGATCGCCGCTGACCGTGAACAGGAACTGATGGACGCTCTGACGGTCACGCCCGCCACGACGCTTGCCGGCGTAGCGGGCAAGCTCAATGCGGTCATGCGCGAAAGCGAATTCTTCGGGGAGTGTACGGATTTCCCCTGGTCGCTGGTACGCTCCGCGCTTGATGACATTGTTCGTATAGCGCGGCATGGGCGCGCAGCATGAAAGCCCGTGCGGGTCGCCGGTTGCAATCGGGACACATCCACCCGAGCATGGCTCGGCAGTCTGCCTGGAAGCGAAAGGCTTGGTGGCGCGGCCCAGCCGATGCTTTTTCTTCGCTTGCGCCTCACTATATGATATGCATGACGCATATCATGGAGCCTGAGATGCGAGCCCTGATCGACATGAACGATGCGCAGGTCGAAGCCCTCGACATCCTCGCCAAACGGATGCGCCGGTCCCGTGCCGCTCTGATCCGCGAGGCGATTGACGGCTATCTCGACCGCCATCACCGCGAGCAGGTCGGGGATGGCTTCGGTTTGTGGGGCGAGCGCAAGCTTGACGGTCTGGCTTATCAGGAGAAAGTGCGCGGTGAATGGTAGGCGCACTGTTCGACACCAATATCCTCATCGACCATTTGAACGCGATCGCTCAGGCCCGTGCGGAAATCGAGCGCTTCGAAAATCGGGCCATCAGCATCATCACCTGGATGGAGGTGATGGTCGGAGCGGATGCCGATCTGGTCGAGCCTACCAGGCACTTCGTTGACGGCTTCAAGCTCATCGCGCTCGACGACGAGATCGCCAGCCGAGCGGTCGAGTTGCGCAGAGCGCATCGCATCAAGTTGCCGGACGCGGTCATCTGGGCTACGGCGCAGACCGCGGGGCGTCTGCTCGTGACCCGCAACACCAAGGACTTTCCGTTCGACGACCCGGGGATACGCGAACCCTATGCGCTGTAGCGCCCACCGTTCGAGTGATAGGAGCTGCCGCTCAAGCCGAAGCAATGGCCACGTGGCATATCTGGATCTGTGATGATCGGCTGCCCCGGGCGGCGCCACCAGCATATCTCAGCCAGCCTCAATGGTGAGGTCTGCCTCGCTATCAATCTTGCGATAAACGGCGCGACCAGATCCGCCGGGGCGGTCACATTGCAATATCCGGGGCACGCCGGTGAAGGATCTGCGCCGCGACATTGTCGTTGGCGACATTCTGTAGTTCCGCACTTCGTCTGGGAGGACAGGACGGAGGTTAAAACGACGCATCCGAATGGTGATTGGGAGACGGGCGGTTCGACGGTTGAGAAGCGACCTCACCACACCGCCATCATCGAGGCTCTCGTCGGCCAAGGCATTGTCGACGTGCTGGAGCAAAACGTTCCCTCAGGCGATCCGATCCATCGCGCACGCCTCCTTATCGTCTCGTTCCTGGGTCCGAAAGTGAAGAAGGCTTTGCCCAACGGGGACCTGGCGGAAACCACGCCCAACTACCGCGTCAGCGGCACCGTCTGGGCATTTCACCCGCAGGTCGCGTTGCCAGGCAAGAAGCCTTGAAGCACCGGCGGCGGCAGGCCTTATTGGCTAGAGATCACTCGCTGCGCAGCGAAAAGATCGCCAAAGAAAAGGCTCGGTTCCGAAAGGGATCGAGCCTCTTTAGCTTGTACTGATGCATTGCTCCGAAGGTCTGACATCACGTTAGTCACGGTACGAATTTGCATCAGTTTAATTAAGTATCTGATTTATACCGATCCTCGTCATAAACTGAGCCGTTCCTTGCGCTAAGCCCACGCTGCGCTGCGGACGATCGATTGTAATCGACCTTGAATACATACTGACAGGTGGGCAGATTCTTCACCTTGGCCTGTCGCCCGATCGCCAGGCGAAGGTTCTAGGGATCAGTCGAGGTAGCATCTACGATCTGCCTAGCGCGGTTCCCACCGGATCTGGCTCTGATGCCCCGGATCGACGCGCTACACCTGGAGTCGCTTTTTCGGCTATCGGGCGCTTCGCCGGTGGGAGATGCAATCTCCCTTTGACACGGTCCGAATCGCCGATGCGCGGACAAAAACGGCCGACAGACTGCTCAAGGCAAGTTGTTTGGGTCTGCATGCATCCAACTTTGCACAAGCGACCTTAGATAGTCACCGTAAGCGCTTTTCGCTAGTTTCTCTGCCGACTGCGCTACATCTTCGACGGAGATCCAACGCTGCCTGGCTGCGATCTCTTCGGGACAAGCGATGCAAAGTCCCTGTCGGCTTTGGAGCGTCCTGACGAACTCCCCAGCTTCCAGCAGGCTGTGCGGCGTCCCTGTATCGAGCCAAGCGAAGCCTCGGCCCATGCATTCGACTGAGAGCTCACCGCGCTCGAGATAGACGCGGTTGACATCGGTTATTTCAAGCTCGCCGCGCGCGGAAGGCTTCAGCCGGGCGGCGATTTCGACGACCTGAGCGTCGTAGAAATAAAGCCCTGTCACGGCCCAGTTTGATTTTGGCGCCTTGGGCTTCTCCTCGATCGAGATCGCCTTGCCAGCAGCATCGAACTCGACCACGCCGTAACGCTCGGGGTCGCTGACATGATAGGCGAAGACGCTCGCGCCCCTGGACCGGGCCGCGGCCGAGGCCATCATCTCCGGCAGGGTATGACCGTAAAACAGATTGTCGCCGAGGATCAGCACCGAGGGCTGCCCGGCGACGAAATCGGCGCCGATGAGATAGGCCTGCGCCAGCCCGCCCGGATGCGCCTGCTCGGCATAGCTCAGCTTCATGCCCCAGTCGGAACCGTCGCCGAGCAGGCGCTGGAAATGCGGCAGATCATGCGGAGTCGAGATGATCAGCACCTCGCGGATGCCGGCGAGCATCAGCGTCGAGAGCGGATAGTAGATCATCGGCTTGTCGTAGACCGGCAGAAGCTGCTTCGACATTGCCAGCGTCATCGGGTGGAGCCGCGTGCCGGAGCCGCCGGCGAGGATGATGCCCTTCATCGTTACTGGTCCTTGCGCTGATCTCTGAGAAGTCGCGCGACGCAAGCTTGGAGCGACCCTTGCCATTCCGGCAGCCGCACGCCATGGGCACGGGCGAGCTTGCCGCAATCGAGCCGGGAGTTCGCCGGCCGGCGCGCCGGTGTCGGGTAATCGGCGGTGGCGATTCGCTTGACCCGGACGGGTTTGCCGCCCTGCCGTTCGCGTTCGGCGAAGATCGCCTCCGCGACATCGGCCCAGACGGCCTCGCCCGTCGCGCTCATATGGAAGACGCCGCGGAGGGAAGCATCCTCCGTCCTGCCGGTCAGGTTACGTGCGACGGCGAAGACCGCATCGGCGATGTCAAGCGCGCTGGTCGGGCTTCCCGCCTGGTCGGCGACGACGCCGACCTCGTCGCGGGCCTCGGCCAGGCGCAGCATCGTCTTGACGAAATTCTTGCCGAAGGGGCTGTAGATCCAGGCCGTACGCAGGATGGCGTGGTTGCCGGTCGCTGCCGCGACCGCCTGCTCACCGGCGAGTTTGCTCGCGCCATAGGCCGAGATCGGGCCGGTCGCATCGTCCTCGCGATAGGGCCGGTCGAGGCCGCCATCGAAGACATAGTCGGTTGAAAGCTGGATCATGGGAATGCCGAGGGCGGCCGCCGCCCGTGCGGCTTCGCCAGCGGCCTCGCCATTGACGCGCATGGCGAGCTCGGGCTCGCTCTCGGCCTGATCGACCGCCGTATAGGCGGCGGTGTTGACGATGACGTCGGGCCTGGCCGCGCGCAGCGCCGGCGCGACCGTCCTGGGGACGGAAAGGTCAAGCTCCGGGCGGCGGATCGCGATGACCTCGACACCGACCGGCACGCGCTCCAGCATCGCGCAGACGACCTGGCCGGTCCAACCGGTAACGGCGATGCGCAATGTCATCAGTCGAAATACCGCAGCATCTCGGCAAGGCGCGGGTGCTTGCGGTCCTTGTCGGAGAGGATGAGATCGGAGAGCGGCAGGCGCCAATCGATGCCGAGCGCCGGGTCATCGAAAGCCAACCCATGATCGTTTGCGGCGCCATAAGGCGCCGTCACCTTGTAGAGCACCTCGGTATCCGGCTCGAGCGTGATGAAGCCATGGGCGAATCCGATCGGAACCAGAACCTGCTTCCAATTCTCGGCCGAGAGCTCGACCGCGACGTGCTTGCCGAAGGTCGGGGAAGAGGCGCGGATATCGACCGCGACATCGAGGATCCGTCCGCGCGCGACGCGCACCAGCTTGTCCTGCGCGAAGGGCGGCGACTGGAAATGCAGGCCGCGCAGCGTGCCGACCCGCGCCGAGAGCGAGTGATTGTCCTGCACGAAAACAAGACCGATTCCAGCCGCCACCATGTCGGACTGCTTATAGACCTCGGAGAAGTAACCGCGATGGTCGCCATGCTTCTTCGGGGTAATGATCTTAACTGCCGGGATGGCGGTCTCTTCGACGCTGAGCATGCTATCGTCCCTCCCGCTCAAGCCACGCCGAGGCGCTCGCCCCGATAGACGCCGGACCGGATGTCGCCCCACCAGCTGGGATTGGCGAGATACCACTCGACCGTGCGGCGAAGCCCGGTCTCGAAGGTCTCCTTCGGCGCCCAGCCGAGCTCGCGGCCGATCTTGCCGGCGTCGATGGCATAGCGCGCATCATGGCCGGGGCGGTCGGTGACATAGGTGATCAGTCGCTCATGCGGACCTTCCGGATCAGGCCGGAGCTCGTCGAGAATGGCGCAGATGGCCTTCACCACCTCGAGATTAGTCTTCTCGTTGTGGCCGCCGATATTGTAGCTCTCGCCGGTCTTGCCGGCGGTGGCGACCGTCAGCAGCGCGTCGGCGTGATCGTCGACATAGAGCCAGTCACGCACGTTCAGCCCGTTGCCGTAGACCGGCAGTGGCTTGCCCTCAAGCGCGTTGATGATCATCAGCGGGATCAGCTTCTCGGGGAAGTGATAGGGTCCGTAATTATTCGAGCAGTTGGTCATCACGACCGGCAAGTGATAGGTATGATGCCAGGCACGTACGAGATGGTCCGACGCCGCCTTGGAGGCGGAATAGGGCGAGTTGGGCTGGTAAGCCGTGTCTTCGCGAAAGAATCCTTTCTCGCCGAGCGAGCCGAAGACCTCATCGGTGGAGATGTGATGGAAGCGGAAGCGCTTCCTGGCCTCGCTTTCGAGGTTGCGCCAGTGCCGCAGCGCCTCCTGCAGCAGCGAGAAGGTGCCGACGATATTGGTCTGGATGAAGTCGCGTGGCCCGTCGATCGAGCGGTCGACATGGCTCTCCGCGGCGAGATGCATGACGATGTCAGGCTTGAACTCGGCGAATAGCGTCCGCATGCACTCGCCGTCGCCGATATCGGCCTGCTCGAAGCGGTAGCGGCTGCTGCCGGACACCGGGGCGAGGGAGGCGAGGTTTCCGGCATAGGTCAGCTTATCGACGACGCAGACGTCGTGCTGCGTCTCGCCGATCAGCTTGCGCACGACCGCCGAACCGATAAAGCCGGCGCCGCCGGTGACAATGAAACGCAAACTCATTCCTGCGGAACTCCACCGGGTGTCAGCTTGTGCATTTGAAGCTTGAAGCTAGAGCCTGTCGTCAGTGGTCGATGTCAAGCGTCGAAGAAACTCCGTTCCGCAAAAGCTCCGTGCGCAGTTTGGTCTGCTGGAGCATATAATTGCTGATTATGAGGATTCTGAGCAGAACGGCGCAAGTGGAGTGGAGGTAGCGTTTGCTTAATCTTCCGGAACCAGGCCGTCACGCTGGAAGAAGCCCTTATGACGATGCCGTTCCTGAAAAACAGCGAGCGTTGGATGCTCACTCCACCGTGACGGATTTCGCCAGATTGCGCGGCTGGTCGACGTCCTTGCCCATGAAAACCGCCGTCTGATAGGCGATCATCTGGATCGGCAGGGCGTAGACGATCGGCGCGAAGGTGGGGTCCATATCCGGCATCACGATCGTCGCCTCGGGCTCGATGCCGCATTCGGCGGCGCCCTTGGCATCGGTGATCAGGATGATGCGCCCGCCGCGCGCCGCGACCTCCTGCATGTTGGAGGCTGTCTTTTCGAAGAGCGCATCGTGAGGCGCGACGACGATGCCCGGCATATCCTCGTCGATCAGCGCGATCGGCCCGTGCTTGAGCTCGCCCGCCGCGTAACCTTCGGCGTGGACGTAGCTGATTTCCTTCAGCTTCAGCGCGCCTTCGAGCGCCAGCGGGAAGCTGGTGCCGCGGCCGAGATACAGCACGTCCTTGGCCTTGGAAAGCTCGCGGGCGAGTGCCTCGACCTGCGGCTCAAGCGTCAGGACCTTGGTCATCAGGCCTGGCAGCGCGATCAGGTCCCGGACGTATCCAGCCTCCTGTTCCGCCGAGATCGTGCCGCGCGCCCGCGCCGCCGACAGGGCCAGGCAGGCAAGGGCAGTGAGCTGGCAGGTGAAGGCCTTGGTCGAGGCGACGCCGATCTCAGGGCCGGCGAGCGTCGGCGCGACGACGTCGCTCTCCCGCGCGATCGTCGATGTCGGCATGTTGACCACCGAGAGGATCGCCTGCGCCTGCTTGCGGGCATATTGCAGGCAGGCGAGCGTATCGGCCGTCTCGCCGGACTGCGAGATGAACAGCGACAGGCCACCCTCCGGCAGCGGCGGCTCGCGATAGCGGAATTCCGACGCGACATCGATCTCGACCGGCAGACGCGCCAGCCGCTCAAACCAGTATTTGGCGGTCAGCCCGGCATAATAGGCGGTGCCGCATGCCGACATCGAGACGCGCGAGAGCTTCACCCAGTCGATGCCTTCCACCGGTCGCAGGCCGCCGGCGGCCATGTCCAGATAGTGCGTCAGCGTATGGCCGACCACCTCGGGCTGCTCGTGAATCTCCTTGGACATGAAGTGGCGATGATTGCCCTTGTCCACCAGCAGCGCGCCGGCGGCGACCTGCCGCGCGCGCCGCTCGACCTGCTTGTTGCCGCGGTCGTAGAAGGTCGCGCCGCGCCGGTTGAGGACGACCCAGTCGCCCTCCTCCAAATAGGCGATCAGACTGGTGAAGGGGGCGAGCGCCACGGCATCGGAGCCGAGATACATCTCGCCGTCGCCGAGGCCGACCGCGAGCGGCGGGCCGTTGCGCGCGCCGATCAGCAGATCCTCCTCGCCCTGGAAGAGGAATGCGAGCGCGAAAGCGCCCCGCAGGCGCGGCAGGCACTGGGCCACCGCTTCGACCGGGCCGAGTCCCTCATCCATGGCGCGCGTGACGAGCTGGGCGACGATCTCGGTGTCGGTCTGGGTCTCGAAGCGGTAGCCGGCGGCCTCCAGCTCCGCCTTCAACTCGCGGAAGTTCTCGATGATGCCGTTATGGACGACGGCGAGCTTTCCGGTGGCGTGGGGATGGGCGTTGGTCTCGTTGGGCTTGCCGTGCGTCGCCCAGCGGGTGTGGCCGACGCCGATCAACCCGTCGAGCGGATCGCTCGACAGGCGTAGTTCGAGATTCCCGAGCTTGCCCTCGGCCCGGCGACGGGCGAGCTTGCCGGCCTCCAGCGTCGCGATGCCGGCGGAATCATAACCGCGATATTCGAGCCGCCGCAGGGCCTCGAATATCTGCGGCGCCACCGCTTGCTTGCCCAGAATCCCGACGATGCCGCACATGAGCGAGCCTCTTGAATCGTGACGATGGTTCAAGCGCATAATGGCGAAATGCGCCGCTGCCTAATCAATCTGCATGGCGAACTGTGAATGTATGCCCGACGGCGCCTGCCTCAGGCCCCGCCCGTCGCGCCCTGAGAGCCGCGGCGGCGCGGCGCAGAACCGGCTCACCCAGCCTTACTCGCCCACCTGCTGCGCCCGCCACCCCGCCAGCGCATCGGACGCGACATCCTCGGTGATGACGGAGCCGGAGCCAACATAGGCACCGTCGCCGATTGCGACCGGCGCGACGAGCGCGGAGTTGGAGTCGACGAACGCCCCTGCCCCGATCACGGTCCGGACCTTGTTGAAGCCGTCGTAGTTGCAGGTAATCGTGCCGGCCCCGATGTTCGCGCCGACGCCGACTGAGGGATCCCCGATAGGCGAGGTGGTTGGACCTTGGCGCCGGAATCGATCTCCGCCGCCTTGATCCAGATCGCCCTTGATTCGGCGCATGCGGGCCGGCAGGGGGAGTCGACCCGTGCGGCTTTGCCAAAGTCACCCGAGGTCAAAAGGGGGGAGAGCTGCGCCGGATGATGCCGGAGCAAATATAAGAAGCGGGTTAGCACACCGACGAATGAACGAGCTCGCTCCGAGATCAAACAGCTCCTGGGTCTTCCGAGCCGCATGAACGTCGCCCGGGCCCATGACTTCCTTAGTCTCTGGCATCCGATCATATTTCTGAGACGATGTCCGAGGGCAAATGCGTTTACGGTCGATGCGAGCCGCGCCGCATCTGTCTTGTGCCCTCAGAATGGCACATTCCATTTTCCGAAAGTATATGTACAAAATATGCTCGAGGAATAATGTATAATCACAACGCTTTCAAAATGTCCAGGCGGACTATAACAAGCAGCTCGCGTTTTGCCTATTGACTGCGATGGCATCCAACGCTAGCCCCTGGACAGAGACTCGCAATTATTTCAATACGCAGGTTCGATCAGCTGTCATGCCGCGCTTAGCGATTATTACAACGGCGGCGCCGCCCTCGGCAAATGGTCAGGCGCGCGTTCTCGGTGCGCTTCTTGGTCAAGGCCGCTTCGATACTCTTTTTTTGTCGGATCAGTTGCGCGAGTTAGATCCGCACGAGCCTAGGTCGGGGGTATACATCGCGCTGTCGCAGCCGTCATTCCAGCTCATCCGTACGATTAAAAACAAGCATCTACAACGCCTTAATAATGCGGCCGGGCTGATCCGGGATGTTAAGAAGCGCGCACGGGAGATTGTCGCGGCGGTGCGGGCGCATCCCGTCGATGTGATCATCGGATGCAGCGGCAATCCTTTTGACCTGCCATCTGCTGCGCTCGCCGCCAAGCGTCTGAAATTGCCGTTCGTGGCCTATTTGTTCGACGATCCGGTATACCAATGGGAAGCAGGATTATACCGCGTCTTGGCGCGGATGTGGGAAAAGCGCTGGGCAGCGCAGGCGGCTAAAGTGATTGTTCCGAACGAGGTTCTGGCGGAGGATGTTCGATCGCGCGTGCAACGCGCAGCCATCTCAGTTATTCGGAACCCTGTTGATCTCGTGCGCATGGAAGGTAAGCCTGGAGGTCAACGCGAGACAGCACTGTACCCG
This sequence comes from Allobosea sp. OAE752, assembly GCF_050433265.1. Classification (NCBI taxonomy): domain Bacteria; kingdom Pseudomonadati; phylum Pseudomonadota; class Alphaproteobacteria; order Hyphomicrobiales; family Alloboseaceae; genus Allobosea; species Allobosea sp. OAE752. The sequence goes on along the minus strand of NZ_JBNPXO010000010.1, from coordinate 114,240 downwards.
CGTTCGCCGGCGCAGTCATCGCTAACAGTCGTTTACACCGGTTCCGTTTATAGCGCGCAGGCAAGTTCGTTTAGGAATTTGGTCGCCGCGCTTGACCTACTCGGGGGAAGTTTTCAGCTCCATCTTCACACAGCCCAGAGCGAGGAGCAGGTTCGAGATGCGGGTTTAGTTGGGCCGTACGTGCGTCGTTTCGGCCACTTACCACAGGAACACGCTCTTCAGCGCCAGCGAGAGGCGGATATTTTATTCCTACCACTTGCCTTCCAATCTCCCATTCCGGAAGTTGTACGGTCATCGGCCCCGGCAAAAATAGCCGAATACCTTGCCTCAGGACGTCCCGTCCTCGTTCATGCCCCTCGCGGATCATTCGTATCTTCGTTCTTTGCGGCGCGAGAGGCGGGGCTTGTTGTCGACGAGCCCGATGTTGAGGCACTCGCACGATCTTTGGTTCGGCTCAGCGAGGAGCCGGCGCTCTGTTCTCGGCTAGTCGCGAACGCGAAAGCTGCGGCCGAAGAGTTTGATATAGGCAAGGCTCGCGAAGCTTTCGCTGCCGTTTTTAAAGAAATTGCCAGGCAATGAGTTCCTTTCAGGAAGTTAAGCGTCCTCGAATTCTATTTGTGGCTATGCATCATTCCGTCCATACAGCGCGGTGGATCGAGTCGCTTCGGGAGTTTGATTTTGATCTTCATTTATATGCGGTCGATCCGACCCCCGCGCATGCCAATATACGTGGGGTGACTCTCCACGTTCCGACGCCGATGTATCCTGCGCCGCCGAAGCAGGAGCTTTCAAGAAGGCAGCGCGTCGCTCGCCTTTTCCGGCAAGCTGTGGCGAACCCCAACGAAGCTTTTCGGGTCATCCGAGCAAAGGTGGCCGACACAGTGGCGCGTCACTCCCGTTCGCCTAGTCCGCCGCCTAGCACGGAAGACAAGCGCGTCCGCGAAGTGCCCTTCACAGGGATCGATCCAATGGCCATGGTCCGTCTCGGGCGCTCAGACGAAAGCAATGAAGCGATCATGGCTCTCCATGGTCCTGATATGTTGGCTAGAGTCATCGCCGAGGTGCAGCCGGACCTCATTCATTCTCTGGAATTCCAGCATAATGCCTATCTTGTGCTCGCTGCGCGGGACCTTATGCATGCCCGTAGCCCGTCCTGCAGCTTTCCGCGCTGGTTAGCGACGAATTGGGGCAGCGACATCTATCATTTCGGCCGCGACGAAGCTCATGCCCGGCAGATCCGGCGAGTGTGCGAAGCAATCGACCTCTATTCTTGCGAGTGTCGCCGCGACCTCGCTTTAGGTCGCAGCTTCGGCTATCGAGGACCAGAGCTACCGGTTCTAGCAAATTCGGGAGGCATCGATGTTGACGCCGCCCAGCGCTTGCGCGACCAAGCCCCGCCATCGCAGCGCAAGCTCATAATGGTCAAGGGCTACGATCATTTCGCCGGCCGCGCCATGGTATCCCTTGCCGTGCTCGAGCGTTTCGCCGACCGTTTAAAAGACTATGAGATCGTCATGTTTTCGGTCGGCGCCCGTCCTCGGGCCCGTGCTCTCGAATTGAAAGCCGCCGGGGTCCTCAATATCCGCGTCATCGATATCGCCACGCATGACGAGATTTTGGAATGCTTCGGACGCGCTCGAGCATATCTGGCCATTAGTATCTCCGATGGAATCTCGACCTCCGTGCTAGAGGCGATGTTGATGGGTGCCTTTCCGATTCAAACCAATACATCCTGCTGCGAGGAGTGGTTCGTCCAGGGAGAGACCGGGTTTGCTGTCGCTCCGGACGATTTCGAAGTGATCTGTGCGCAGTTCGAACGTGCGCTAACGGATGATACCTTGGTTGACAAGGCGGCGATACGCAATCTCGAGATCATACGGTCTCGCCTCGATCAGTCGGTCATGACACCGGCCATCCGCGACTTCTATCGTCAAGCGCTCGGTGTGCCGCTCCGTCGCGATGGGAGTGAAACCCGCTGAAAGTCCTTCAGATCAACGCCAGCGACGTCGTCGGCAGTCGCTTCAACAATTTCGACATTCGTCATCTGCTTGCCGCGGAGGGCACCGAGTCCACGCATCTCGTGTGGAGCAAGCTGAGCGACAGCCCCGATTCTCGACTCTTTTTCGACGTGCCCGGCGCGCGTTTTGCCAACAGAGTGATGAAACGGATCGAATCAAGGCTCTCGATCCATTCGCGCCTGCAATGGCAGGCCTACGCGCTGGCGTTGTCGAAAGCCTATCGCGAAGCCGATCTGGTCCATTTCCATATCATTCACGACGGTTATTTCAGCTTGGATGCGTTGCCCTGGCTCACGCGCGGAAAGCCGAGCGTGTGGACTTGGCACGACCCCTGGCCGATGACCGGCCATTGCATTTATTCGCTGGAATGTGAGCGGTGGCGGGAAGGATGCGGGCAGTGTCCGTCACTCGACCTGCCTTTCCCGATGCGCAGGGACTTGACGGCGGAGCAGTTCGCCTGGAAGAAGCGCATCGTCGCGAAGAGTCGCGCGCAGATCGTGGTCGCGTCCCGCTACATGCGAGACATGGCTGCACAATCCCCGATCGCCGCTGGCCGAAATATCGAGGTCATTCCCTTCGGTATTGATCTGACCCGCTTCCGGCCGGTCGATCCTCAGCCTGCTCGGTCCCGTTTGGGTGTCCTGCCAGGCCGGCTGGTGCTCGGCGTGCGCGCCTTCGCCAACAGCCCATTCAAGGGGTTCGAGTATGTCATCGAAGCTCTGCGTCAGCTGCCGGACAACAACATCCCCCTGACCATTTTGACTACGCATGGCAAGGGGCATCTTAATGAGTTCATCGGGCGTCATCAGATCATCGATCTCGGCTGGGTCAATGACGATGCAGTAATGATGGACACGTTTGCCGCTACCGATATTTTCCTCATGCCCTCGACGGCCGAAGCCTTCGGCATGATGGCGATCGAGGCCCTCGCCTTCGCCAAGCCGATCATTGTCTTCGAGGGCACTTCGCTACCCGAGGTTGCCGGAGCACCGGACATTGCGATCGCCGTCCCGATGCGCGATTCTGCCTCACTGGCTGCGGCGATCGAACGCCTCGTCCGGTCGCCAGACGAGCGCCAGCGACGCGGTGCCGCAGGCAGGCGCTGGGTCGAAGCGCACTACAGCGACGTCGATTTCGCGCGCAAGTTGTCGGCTCTCTATCGGAAGGTCGTGCAGGGATGACGCGGGAAGCTCCGAAGAAGCGCATCCTTCTCCTGACCGACATACCACCATGCAGCAATCTGACTGCGGGGATCGTGACGGCGCAGATGTGCCGTTTCCTGCCGAAAGATGAGCTTGCGATCTTCTGCGTCATGAACCCGCATCTTCAGCCGAAGCTCTACGACGACCTCGCGGGCATCGAAATGAAGACGGTCCGCAAGCCGACCGAATTACAGAGCCGGGTCCTGCGCGGCGTCAGGATAGGGAGAGCCGGTGCGGCGGCGATCGAGGCGATGAGGCGCATAGCTTTGCCCCGCCGCCTCATCCGCCAAGCGATGGACTACGGCCGTGCGGTCGGTGCGACCGATTTGTGGGCGATACTCCAGGGTCAGACGATGGTGCGCATCGCCGCGCCGGTGGCACGGGGCCTCGGTGTGCCGCTGCGCGTTCATGTCTGGGACCCGCTGCGCTGGTGGCTCGACGCCCACGGGGTCGATCCGGTTAATCGCCGTCTCGATCTTGCGCTTTTCGATCGCACCTTGCGGCAGGCGGCGAGCTGCGCCGCGGCATCGGGCCCGATGGCGCGGCACTATCAGGAAGCCTACAACGTTCCTTCGACGGCGGTGATCGCCTCGATCGATCCGACGCTCGCGGAAACGCCGCCCCCGAAGCTTCTCAGCCACGACAGTGTCGTCATAGGCATGGTCGGTCAGTTTTATGCCAGCGAAGAATGGGCACAGCTGGTCGCTGCACTCAAGATCGCGAAATGGCGGGTGGGTGAGCGGAAGGTCATCTTGATGACGTTCGGCCACGAGCGACCGCCAAACGACATCCCTGACGAGAATCTCAGGTTCATGGGCTGGATGGACCAACCCGACGTGATCCGGACGATCGCCCGACATTGCGACATCGCTTATTGCCCCTATCCTTTCGCGGACAGGATGGCAGAGGTCTCGCGGCTCAGCTTCCCTTCCAAGGTTCCCACCTATCTGGCAGCGGGGCGGCCGATCCTGTTTCATGGGCCGTCCTACTCGGCACCTTACGCCTACCTGAAGGAGCGCGGAGCAGCCTATCTCTGCCGCGATCTCTATCCATCGGCGGTCTATAATGGTGTCGCTCATTTGGTCGAGGATAGCGCGATGTATGAGGCGACAGCCCTGGCCGCGCGACGCGCGTTTGTTGCAGACTTCACGCTGCCGCAAATGGAGCGCGCGGTGCGCCGGTTTCTTGGCTACTAGGGCAGCAAAGCGGGGTCGAGCACAGGTATCGGGCATCGGGACAGCGATCTCTGCTGACCGGAGCAGCTGTCGCTTCGACGGCCGCGGGAATTCGCGATCTGCGTTGAATAGCCATCGCGACGAGTTCTACTAAGCCCTTGGGCCTGGCGAGAAGCTCTTCGTGCAGTAAACCCGACCTGCTTGGCTCGTCGAAGAAGCGCCGCGTCCATAGCTGTCAGGACTGATCGAAGTGGCGATCGCCTTGCCTTTTGATCCAGCTTTGTGAAACTGTCAGCTCGCCGATGACGCAGCTTGAGTTTCTTCCGTCCGCGCTAGCTACGTTTTTGCCCTTCGATAACGGGATGCGAGGCATAGTAATGGTATTGCGTCGAATCGCTCGCGACACTGCCCGCCTCTTCCCGCCCCTTCGCCGCCTGCATGATTTTGCCCTGCAGGCCGAGACAGGCAGAATAGCCGCGAAGCGTGAAGCGGACAGGTTAGCTGCGGAACTCGAAGCGTTGTTGGCGCAGTTGGATGTGGCACGGCGAACGAGCGCGGCCGCTGAGCATGCGCAGCATTCAAAACAGGATGCACTGGCATCAAATCCTGCACTCACCCCCGAAGAAATCAACCGTAACGCGCATTGGCTATATCTCAAGAATCGCCATCAGCTGGTCGAGCTGGACTTTCCTGTTACGCCAAAAGTTCGACATGGCCATGGACAGCCACCTGAGCCACTTATGCTGGCTCGGCTGGAGAGTTGCTCGGAGCATTTTGGCTTGCAGATGCGTGCCATGCTGCCTCTGCTGGCCCCGATGCTAACCATCCCCAGTAACGCTGTTGCGGACGCCACCGAGCCGAATTGGATCAATCCAGCCTTCCCAGCTTTGGATGCGATGGCGCTATATGGAATGATAGCCCTTCACAAGCCGCGCCGTCTGATCGAGATCGGTTCGGGATTCTCCACGAAGTTTGCGAGGCGCGCGATCCGCGACCACCTGCTGGATACGAAGCTGGTATCAATTGATCCGGAACCGCGTACCGAAGTCGATGCAATTTGCGATGAGGTGATACGAGCACCGCTTGAGGATGTTTCTATAGAATTTTTTGAAAAACTTACGCCAAAAGACATAATATTTTTCGATGGTAGTCACAGATCCTTCCAAAACAGCGATGTAACTGTCTTTTTCAACGAAATCATTCCTCGCCTCAAAAGCGGATCAGTTTTTGGGATACACGACGTATTTTTGCCGGACGACTATCCATCTGCATGGTTGGACTGGTATTTCAACGAGCAATATTTGTTGGCCTCTTGGCTGCTTGCCGGCGAGAAATTGAAGCCGGATTTTGCGGCCTATTTTATTGGAGAGACACCGGAGTTGCACGCGATCTTTTCCCCGATGTGGAGCCATCCGAATCTCGCTGGCGCAAACCATAAGGGGGGAGCTTTTTTCGCGACGATCGCTTGACTGCCCGTCAAGCGATCGTTCGTCATCTGGACTCGGCAAGGGGCCTCATATCAAGCACTCTTTGAGCCAAGGAAGGCTCGGCTTCTGACAGCTCTTGGAAAGGAAACGCTCGCCGAACGAAAGCCTGACGGAGATCATCGGTAACCGTCCGGTGTCGGCCCTTTCAGCTTTCTGATGGGCGGCTTTTGGCGAAGGTGACCTTCCCGATGGCACGGCATCGGGCCAGCTTTGCGATGTTGGCCTCGGCAGTGGGAAGGTCGATGTTCTTTGCTCGAAAACCCGTCCACACCATTCGAGCAGGCGCTTGCGTTCGGGATGCCTGGGCTTGGCCATGGCCTCGAAGAAATCTTCGAAGCCTGGAATTCCGCCGACGTCTTCTGGCGGAGCGCGGCAGGCGCCGTCGACGAAGCGCGGGTAGTCGAGGCCGGGATCGGCATCACCGATAGTCTCGATCGTGAGCGTGTGCTCCCAGTTGCGCCGAAGTCTTGGTGTAGATGAAGCGCTTCAGACCGCGATCGGTCAGCGGCCGAGCTTGATGCTCTTGGCCTCGCTGAGCTTGATCTAGCCGTCCAGCGGGCCCATGGCGAGATAAACCCGCATCCCGGCGGGGATCGCGGTCATCGCTGCTCCAGCACGTCGAGCGCGCGCCACTGCACGTCCACGTCGACATCGCGATCGACCCACAGTCTGCAGCCAGAGCCGAACGTAATCTCGATAATGGAAGTCAGTCGCGACAGGAGCCGGTTCGACAGGCAGCAGCAGCGCCGGGTTGCCCCCAGCTTCGCCTGCCGACGCCATGTAAAAACAAGGCTCGCCGCGACACCGTTGCGCGCTCGACATCCGTCACCGTCACGCCCGCCGCAAAACTCTCCTCGACGATCGGACCTTGCCCTCACGGCGCCAGCGCCGTCGCCGCTCGATCGCGCCCAGAACCTCCGCCCGAACAATCGCCATGACCTTAAAGCGAGACTTAAGGTCACACATTCGGGAATGCCGTACAGGCCAAGACCGAACGGTTACGATCGTCGAAGGGTGGAAATTCTGCTCGACGCGGTCCAGCGTTCGCTGCAGCAAAAAAGTCAAGTCGTTGGTCGCGTCAGTGCTGTCTCGGAGTGCGAAATGCGCCGTGCCTCTAGGGCACGCGCCACCATACCGCCGCGCCATCTACGGGCTCCATCGGGGCTTCGACGCCGTGCTGCCCACGAAAATCGTGAATGGCCTGGGCGCAGGGCTCGAGCACATAGTCATCCACTATAACGAAGCCGCCAGGTGATACCTTATGATAGAGCGCGTTGAGCGCATCCATAGTGCTCTCATACATGTCGCCGTCGAGGCGCAGCACGGACAGCCTGTCGATCGGCGCGACGGGAAGCGTGTCCTTAAACCAGCCCTCGAGGAAGACGATCTGTTCGTCGAGCAGCCCGTAACGGCGAAAATTGCCGGCGACAGCCTCGCGCGAAATAGCGAGCTGTCCATAAGTGTGGTGGATGTCCCCCGCATCAGCCGGATTATGCGCTGTGTCGGGTTCGGGCAAGCCACGGAAACTATCGGCTACGAAGACCTTGCGATCCTTTGCGCCGTAGGCTTCGAAGATTCCCTTGGCGTAGATGCAAGCGCCGCCACGCCATACACCGGTTTCGATGAAATCGCCCGGAACGCCTTCTTCCAGCACCCGTGTCGTCAACATCCGCAAATTGCGCATGCGCGCGGTGCCTATCATTGTAATCGCCTGTTCGGGCCAGTCGCGGCCAATGGCGCGCAGCGAGGGGTCGAACTTGCGTTCCGTCCAGGGCGCCTGCGAAGCATCCTCGATCAGGAGGCCGGTCAGCGATGCTTCCAGCAGGTCGAGGTAAAGCTCCGCGGCGCGCGCATCTCCTCCAAGACCGGGGGCATCGCCGCGCAGGCGGCGTCCAAGGCGAGCGACAGCCTCCTCCTGACGTGCGCCCACACCGAGGATCTGGGCTGAGACATTGTCCAGCTTCAGATATGTAGAATCGTGATAGGCGCCGATCCGCTGGAGCACGTGATTGACCTGGTCTTCCAACGTCGCCTTTGCTGCAAGCCGCTCGGTCAAGGCGTCTCGCTCCTCGGCGGATTTGCTGGCAGCCTGGCGCCACGCGTCACGCTCTTCGATGGCTTTCCGCGCGGATTCGCGCAAATCGTCGCACTTGCGCACTTCCTCGCGCAAAATCGGAAGACGGCGTAAAACGCGGCTGGTGAAAGAAGATTGCGTCACTGGACTACCACCCTTGCTGCGCGCCTAACTCATGCAGAATCAAGCGCTCGCATTATCAACGCGACGGGAAAGACCAAACTTTCGACGCCGCTCGTGAATTACAGAATATTGTCAGTTCCATACAACCCATTGCCGAGATCCTGAAGCAGGTGCGGCATTGGCCAATTGGGAAACCAACGACCCTCATGGAGGGCCGCGTCGACCGATCGAGGCGCCGGCTAGACCTTCAGAGGTGTCAAGCATCGGTCGTTTCCTTCGAATGGTGCGGCTCGACAGGAGCAAGCTCGACGCGGTCCATATCGATTGCGAGGAGAACGCCGTTTCGGAAAGGCGAGTGGACATCGAACATCAAAGCGTCGTGCATCCACTGGTGTTGCACGTGATTGTCCAACGTTCCAGAGGCGCAGGCGGCAGTCACCGAATAGCGTCCGGATGCGAGTGCGGGCAAACGGAACGCGAAGATTGCCTCGAGTGTCTGGCCCGCGCGAGCCGTGATCGGGTTGGCGAGAGTCTTTAGGAAGGTGTTGTCGCCTAGGATCGGCTGCCCGAGACGGTCCTTGACGTGGAAGCCCAAGATCGGCGCTTCGAGATCCTCGATAACGGCGACCTCTATGAGAAGCTGCACATCCTCCCCGCCCTCGATCCAGTGTAGCGGTGAGCCATCGGCACGGGTGAGGCTCACGCGCTGGATGCGCGCCTTGCCGCTTCCGAAATCGGCGCTGTCAGCCATTGTGTCGAAGATGGCCGGCCGGTCCGGTCTAGGCGGTTCGGGGAGCGAAGCGCGTTTCGGCTGCACCCCGGCTGGCGTTTCCTCGCCCCTCGTCGCTGGCGCATCGGCCTGGCGCGCATTCGTCTTCGCGCGAAGTCGCGGACTCGGCTGATCCGCCAACCCTTGTGCCTGACTCATGATGGACGCCGAATAGGCTTCGCAGACATCCTTGGCGGACCCCTGCATCACCAGATCGCCCTTGTCGATCCAGATCGCACTGTCGCACAGGCTCATGACAGCGCCGGTGTCATGGCCGCAGAACAGCACGGTCCCGCGTTCGCGGAACTGCCGCAGCCAGCGCAGACATTTCTGTTGGAAAAAGGCGTCGCCGACCGCAAGCGCCTCGTCGATGATCAGCACATCCGCATTGACATGGGCGATCACCGCGAAGGCTAGACGCATCGCCATGCCAGTCGAATAGGTCTTCACCGGCCTTTCGATGAAGTCGCCGATATCAGCGAAGGCGATGATATCGTCGAACCGGGCCTGCGTTTCCTCGCGGCTCATGCCGAGGATCGAGGCGTTGAGATAGACGTTCTCACGGCCGGTGAATTCAGGATTGAAGCCTGATCCCAGTTCCAGCAGCGCAGCGACACGCCCCTTGACGCGTGCTTCGCCCTCGGTGGGGGACAGCGTCCCGCACACAAGCTGCAGCAATGTGGATTTGCCCGACCCATTACGGCCGATTATGGCCATGCTGTCGCCGCGGGGAACCTCGAAGCTCAAGGATTTCAGCGCCCAGTGATTGCTATAGTAGTTCTTCTCCGGCCATTCCAGACCGAACGCGCGCAAGGGCGGTGCGAGCGCCCGCCGCAGGCGCGGCATCACGGCCTGGGCGAGCCGGTCGGATGGGCTCCGGTAGATATGGTAGGCCTTAGAGAGCTGCTTGGCTTCGATCGCGATCTCAGAGGACATCGGCGAAACCCACGCGCAGGCGGTTAAAAACCCAAACCGCGGCGGGGAAGCTCACGAGCGCTCCCAGCCACAAAAACGCCAGAGCTTGCCAATCCGGAGCGCGCCCAAACAATAGGACGTTACGCGACTCCTCGACCACAGTGGTCAGTGGATTGAGCAGCATCACGGCCCGAAAGGCGGGAGGGACCGAGGAGATGGGATAAAAGATCGGCGTCAGGAACATCGAGGCAGTGATGATAAAGGCCACGATCTGTCCGATATCGCGCAGATAAACGCCCAAAGCCGAGAGCACATAGGCCGTCGCCAGGAGCAACAAAAGATAAGGGATAATGATCAGAATGAAGAGCGGGGCGGTCGCCTCGATATGGCCGCTGTACACGAGATGCCCCAGCAGGACGATTAGAAAGCCAAAAGCCGCGGTGATCATGGCGCCTAGGACGACGACGATGGGTAGGATGCCCAGCGGGAAGACAACTTTCTTGACGTAGCTGCTGTGGGCGAGGATCAATCCCGCAGCCCGGCTCAGCGTCTCCGCGAGCATCGCGTGTGTAAGGACGCCAACGAGCAGCACCAAGGTGAAGTTGGCATCTGTACCATCTTGCCCGGTGCCCCAGCGGGCCCGAAACACCGAAGAGAAAACGAAGGTAAAGATCAGTGCGGTTAGGAGTGGCGTCAGGAACGCCCAACCCAAACCCAGTACGCTCCCGCGATAGCGCGCTTCGAAATCACGCATCGTTAGGCGCAAAGTCAGCTCAATGGTCTGGCGCAGATGATTGCCCCAAAGCGTCAATGCTTGAAATCCCTGGACACTGGCCGCAGACGATCCTGGAGCCGCGCGCCCCTTTAGCATCTCATATCCGCGTCCGGCAAACCCGTTCTGCTGCGATGCGGGCAGAACGGCTCGACAATCCCGGAGTGGTTGAGTAAATCCTCCACGCTTTGGCGGATCAGGCCTCCGTCGTTGACGACGACAGAGAAACCCCATTTAACCGTTGAGCGGAGATGCTCTTGACCAAAATTCTTATTCTCGGCGCGGCGGGCATGCTGGGGAACGCCGCCTACCGGCTTTTTGCCACTTCGCCGGGCTTTGAGGTCATCGGCACGATTCGCGGCGGCGCGCCAGTCGGGCTAGAGCAGAGCGCGACCGCTCGTCTGCGGAGTGGCGTCAACGCGACCGATCAAGACAGCCTTGTCCGGGTGATCGGCGAGACTCGACCCGACTTGGTGATCAACTGCATCGGGGTCGTCAAGCAGCTCTCGACCGCCAAGGACCCTCTCGTCTCCATCTCTTTGAACGCGCTGCTGCCGCACCGCCTCGCCGAACTCTGCGCAGCAGCGGGCGCGCGTCTCGTGCATGTCTCGACGGATTGCATCTTCGACGGGCGCAAGGGCGACTACACTGAGGCGGACCCCTCGAATGCCGAGGACCTCTATGGCAAGAGTAAGTTTCTGGGCGAGGTCGACTATCCGAACGCGATCACGCTGCGCACCTCCATTATCGGGCATGAGCTCAACTCGGCTCACTCGCTGGTCGACTGGTTCTTGAATCAGCCCGGCCCCTCGGTGAAGGGCTATCGCAAGGCAATCTATACCGGCCTGCCGACCGTCGAGCTTGCACGGGTCATTCGGGACGTCCTCGTCCCGCGCCCGGAGTTGCGCGGCCTCTGGCACGTCGCAGCCGACAAGATCAACAAGTTCGAGCTGCTGAAGCTGGTGGCGCAGGAATACGGAAAGACAATCGAAATCATCCCCGACGATGCGGTTGCAATCGACCGATCCATGGACAGCTCGCGCTTCCGGGCAGCGACGGGATATGTCGCCCCGGCCTGGCCGGAACTGATTGCGCGCATGCGCGCCGCTCGTTGAGCGCGCGTCAAGAGAAAGTGACCTGACCCCATGGATATCAAGGGCAAGACCCTACTCATCACGGGCGGAACCGGCTCTTTCGGCAACGTCGTCCTACGCCGGTTCCTGCGCGAGGGCATCGGCGAGATCCGCGTCTTCAGCCGCGACGAGAAGAAGCAGGAGGACATGCGCCTTGAGTTGAAGAATGATCGCGTCAAGTTCTATATCGGCGACGTGCGCGAGCCCGACAGCCTGCGCGCGCCGATGCGCGGCGTCGACTTCGTCTTCCACGCAGCGGCGTTGAAACAGGTACCTTCCTGCGAGTTCTATCCAATGGAGGCGGTGCGCACGAACGTTATCGGCGCGAGCAACGTACTGGAAGCTGCCATCGACGCCGGCACCCAGCGCGTCGTCGTGCTCTCCACCGACAAAGCTGTCTATCCGATCAACGCCATGGGCATGAGCAAGGCGATGATGGAGAAGATCACCGTCGCCCGCGCCCGCCTGCTGGCCAAGAGCGACACCACGCTCTGCGCCACCCGCTACGGCAACGTCATGGCCTCGCGCGGCTCGGTGATCCCGCTCTTCGTCTCGCAAGTGAAGGCCGGCCAACCAATCACCATCACCGATCCGAACATGACGCGCTTCCTGATGTCGCTCGAGGAATCGGTCGATCTGGTCATTTACGCCTACCGCAATGCCGAGCAGGGCGACATCTTCATCAAGAAGGCCCCCGCCTCGACTATCGGCCACCTCGCCGAAGCGGTGATGCAAATCTTCGACAAGCGCGTCCCGGTCAAGGTGATCGGTACCCGCCATGGCGAGAAGCGCTATGAGTCGCTGGTCTCGCGCGAGGAGATGGCGCGCTCGATCGACCATGGCGGCTATTACCGCGTGCCGCAGGATGACCGCGACCTTAACTATGCCAAGTATTTCGTCGAGGGTGAAAGCGCGATCTCGATGGCGGAAGACTACACTTCTGACAATACGGAGATGCTCGATGTCGAGGGGGTGAAGAAGTTGCTCCTCGGTCTCGATTACATCCAGACAGAGCTGCAGGGCTAGACGCTGCCATGCGCAAAGTCATGTCGATCGTGGGCACGCGTCCGGAATTGATCAAGATGTGCCGCGTCATCGCCCTGCTCGATGAGCAAACGCAGCATGTTCTCGTCCATACCGGCCAGAACTACGATTACGGCCTCAATCAGGTGTTCTTCGAAGATCTGGACATCCGCAAGCCGGACCATTTCCTCGAAGCGGCGGGCGGCTCGGCGATCGACACCATTGCCGAGGTACTCAAGCGCTCCGACGCGGTGATGGAGCAGGAGAAGCCCGACGCCGTGCTTATCTACGGCGACACCAATTCGGGACTGGCGGTGATCGCGGCCAAGCGGCGCAAGATTCCCGTCTTCCACATGGAGGCCGGCAACCGCTGCTTCGATCAGCGCGTGCCGGAGGAACTCAACCGCAAGGTCATCGACCATCTCTCCGACATCAACATGACGCTGACCGAGCACGCCCGACGCTATCTGGTCGCCGAGGGCCTGCCACCCGAGCTGACCTTCAACGTCGGCTCACATATGCACGAAGTGCTCGAACATTTCCGACCGCGCTACGAGGCCTCCGACATCCTCACGCGGCTCGAGCTGACGTCGGGGCGGTTCTTCGTTGTCTCCAGCCATCGCGAGGAGAACGTCGACAGCGAGCGCAACCTCGCTGACCTGCTCGACTCGCTGAACGGGCTGGCCGAAACCTATGATTGGCCTGTGATCGTCTCGACGCATCCGCGCACGCGGAAGCGTCTGGAGACGCTTGGCGAAACCGAGATAGATTCGCGCGTCCGCTTCCTGCCGCCCTTCGGCTTCCATGATTACATCAAGCTGCAGATGACGGCGGCTTGCGTCGTCTCCGACAGCGGCACGATCACCGAGGAAAGCTCGTTGCTCGGCTTCCCCGCCGTGACCGTCCGCCAGGCGCATGAGCGTCCCGAAGGCATGGATGAGGGCACGTTGGTGATGTGCGGGCTCGCGCGCGAGCCGGTGCTCGATTCCGTCCGCTTCGTGATGCATGCCCATGCCTGCGGGTTGACGCCACGGCCGGTCGCCGACTATGTCGCAGGCTCGGTCTCGCGCAAGGTAGTCGCCATCGTCCTGAGCTATATCGACTATATCAACCGCACCGTGTGGCGCCGATCGTGAGGGGAAAGGGCGCGGCATGGCCGGGCTGAAGATTCTTCACATCGCGCCGCATCTGCGTCAGGGCGGCGCCGAGAGATTGCTGTTCGACCTCGCCACGCATGCCTCGGACGGAATCGCACACCATGTCGCTCTGATGCAGGACGACGTGTTTTTTGATCGAGCCAGATTGGATATAGTAAATCTGGGTTTCCACCTGGACCATCGCCTCGGAGCCTTGATGCATCTGCCGGGCTCCCGGCGGCAGCTCCACGCCCTCATCGGACGTCTCAAGCCCGATATCGTGCAGGGTTGGCTGTATTACGGTGCCTTCCTCGGCCTTGTGGCCAGCGCACGTGCCCGGCTCGTCTGGTCGATCCACAACACCACCTTTCCCCGACTTCTTGCCAACCCTCTGCTGCATCTCGTGGATCGGAGGCTTGCGGCCTGCTCGCGCCGAGCGCCCGACGCGATTGTCTACTGCGCCGTGTCGGCGCGACGCTTTCATGAGGCCCGCGGCTATGCGCCTGAATCGGGCCTCGTTATCGACAACGGCGTCGACCTCACACACTTCAGATGCAACGCAGCGCGTCGTGCTGCCCGCCGCGCCGAATTAAAGCTGTCCGACGACGAGTTCGTCGTCTTGCTAAGCGCACGCAACGACCCGCAGAAGGATCTGCCCAATTGCCTGGAGGCTTTTGCGCTGTTCCGGCGCGAAACGCCGCAGGCACGCCTGCTGCTAGCCGGCCGCGGGATGGACTGCTCGGACCCATCGTTGCGCGGTATGATCGCGGCACGCCACCTAGACGAGGCGGTTTTGACGCTCGGCACCGTCGCGAACATGCCGGACCTGCTCAATGCCGCCGACGTCATCCTGCTCGGTTCGCGCTTTGGCGAGGCCATGCCGATGGCGCTGCTTGAAGCACTGACGATGGGCAAGCCGATTGCCGCGACCCGCATCGGCGATGTTGAGCGACTACCTTGCCCGCCCGAAGCGTTAGCACCGCCGTCCGATCCACGCGCGCTGGCTTCGGCTCTGGCTTTCGCGCGTACCAGCGACCCGCGCTGGGAAAGCGCTTTTGTGGAAGCTCGCGCACAGTTTGGGCTAGATGGAACGATCCGCGCCTACGAGAGGCTTTATCGCCGCCTTGCTATGCAGGGGCCGCCATCATGATCGCGAAGCCCCGACTCGCCATAGTTACGCCTGTCTTCAACGGCAGCGACTATATCGTTGAGACGGCGCGCTCCGTTGCAGAGCAGTTGCGTCCCGGCGACCGCTATGTCGTGGTCGACGATGGCTCAACCGACAACACACGGGTCCGCCTCCTCGCTGCCCATCTGCCAATCGACCTCGTCACGCAGGCTAATGCTGGCGAAGCGGAGGCCGTTAACACCGGCGTTTCCCGCGCAGACTGCGATATAGTAGGAATCGTGAATGCGGATGATCCGATTCTCCCCGGCCTCCTAGACGCCGTGCGAGCTGCTTTCCGTGACGATCCGAGCCTCGACGCGGTTTACCCCGACTGGCTCAAGATCGACGCGCAGGGCCGCCAGATCGCACGGGTCGCAACCCGTGAGTACGATTACGCCGTGCTGCTCGGCCAGCATTTCTGCATTCCCGGCCCAGGAGCGTTCTTCCGGGTCGCGGTTCTCGGTGGCGAGCCCGTCCGGGACGCTCGCGCCTCATTGATTTCGGATTACGATTTCTGGCTGCGCTTCGGGGCCCGCGGCGCCAAGGCGAGGCGGCTACCATGCGTACTCGCAACCTGGCGGTTGCATCGAGAGGGTACAACGCGCCGCGGCCAGGGTCCGAAGCTTGCGCTCCAAAAGATCGAGACCATCAAGCGACTCCTGGCGCGCCCAGACCTTCCCAATTCCGTGCGCATGCTGGGGCCACAGGCGCTTAGCGCGGCCTATTATCATGCCGCCCTGGTCGGCCTGCGCGCGCCCGATACGCCGTCGCTGCGGTACGCGTTGCAATCGTATTTGGTGAAACCGCGCTGGCCCAGGCCGATCGAGCCCACTCAGCGTCGCGCCACCGGCCACCTCGTGTATGCCGCAGCACAGCCCTTGTCAGGCTGGCTGCATTCCCTTGCCTCGCCCTGGCTACCAACTCGTTTTCGCCGGCAGGCGGTCATCGACCAAGTCTTCGGCATCGATCCCAGCGCGCAAAAGGAAAACAGATGAGGACGTCCACGCCTCATGTCAGTGTCGTTATCCCAATGTTTAACCGCGCCGACACTATACGGCGTGCTATTGACAGTGCTCTTTCGCAAACTTTTCGCGATATCGAAGTCATCGTCGTCGACGATTTTTCGAGCGACAATTCCGTGCAGGTAGTCGCTTCTATTGACGACCCGCGGTTAGTCTTGCTGCGTCGCGAGCGCAATGGCGGTGCTTCAGCGGCGCGTAATGCTGGGATAACTGCCTCTCGCGGTTCGCTTGTTGCATTCCTCGATTCCGATGATGAGTGGTTTCCGCACAAGCTCGAGGTCCAGGTTGCCGCACTTGCGCTCGCTCCCGCCCGAACCGGGGTCTCCTGCACGGGCGTCGAAATGCACCTTCTGGATCACGGCGTTACGAGAAGCCAACCTCTCGAAGCCTCGTTCGACTGGGCGAGGCGGTTAGCGATGGACTGCGATCTGAGCCCAGGGACCACACAGCTGACGAGGCGCGCAGTTTTCGAGACCGTCGGCCTGTTCGATGAAACGCTTCCGCGTTTCGAGGACTGGGATTGGCTAATCCGGTATACACGAAACGGCAGGATCTTGGCGGTCAGGGAATGCCTCGCACGAGTCTATAACCGGCGCGCTAGACTAGGAGAAGTGGTCGAGCGTTCGGCTGACCTCCTGCTTGCTAAGCACCGTGATGTGTTTGATGCCCTTGCGCCTGCTGATCGGCATCGAGCTCTGGCGGATATCTGGCTGCAGGCTGCCGGCACCTATGCCTTCGAAGGCAAATTTGGCGCCATTTTACGCCCGGCTGGCGCTGCCTTCGCGCAGCGGCCCTTGCACACCCTCAGCCGCCTTGCCGTTGGTGCTGGATTGGTCATGCGGGGGAGGTTGAAGCGTGCTTTGAATCGAGGAAGCGGGCGATCTTAGCCCGAGCCTGGAACCGGTTTCCGCGCTCGCTGGGCTGGATGAAAGCATCTTAGAAAGTCGATAATCGCAGTACAAACTTCAATCGTAACAGCTATTACCTTAATGTTATCGTGAAGATATTTCTATTTGGCTCCCGCGATTCGTGATTGCAATAACCATCTTATTCGATTGCAAGTCCAGGCGGCGAGCAGCAATAGCCGGAGTGTTTTCGCTCTAATATTGGTCGTAACGAGGCGGCTTAGTTTTCCGCAGATAGTCAGGCCTAGGTAACACCAAACCCCGAGGTGCTGCCCAACCGAAGACGGGTGGTGCAAGGCCCCACTAGGGATTGTGGGGGCTTGGCGGCGTCCTACGTTTTCCCAGATGGCTTTGACCATGCCTCTCACGCTAGAGCATTTCCAGCCCTGCTTGAATCGATTGTGAAGTGACGCCTTGCCGCCCGGCTGATTTCAACGTGAGCGTTGATGACGTGGTCATGGTACGAGCACTGAGCGACGATCTGCGCGAGCGGGTTTGCGGGTTTCGACCGATGGATCATCGGCGCGGCAGGCGGCCGCCAGGTTTGGCGGTGGTATCTCGACGGCGATCCGCTGGATCGCGCGAACCTGGCTGGGTGAGACCAAAGCGCGGGTACAAGGCCGGCGGCGAACGTCGCGGCTCGATGCGCATGAAGCGTTCATCGTTGGACTCCTCGAAGAACGGCGTGACATCACGCTGAACGAGATGATGTCGCGCCTGTCGGATGAGCGGTCAGTCGTCATCGGCCACAGCGCGCTCAGTGCCTGGTTGCGATCGCGTGGCTGGAGCTTCAAAAAAGTCCGCTCTTGTACTGGAGCGGGAGCGTCCCGACGTCCCGAAGCGGTGACAGGACTGGTTCGAGACACAGCCCGATCTCGATCCCGAACGCCTTGTTTTCGTCGACGAGACAGGTCTCTCGACCAAGATGGCCCGCCTGTGCGGTCGGGTTCCGTGCGGCGAGCGCTGCCGAGCCGGGATACTCAGGGACACCGGAAAACGACGACCTTTGCTGGAGCCCTGCGCCTCGGCGGCATGACCGCACCCTTCGTCAACGGCGCCGTCTTCCTCGCCTATGTCGAGCAGGTGCTGGTTCCGACGCTGCGACCGGTTGGTAGGCGTGCGCGAGGCAATCTGACAGGCTTGCGCGACACTCTCGTTCCTGCCGCCCCATAGCATCGACATGAAACCCATCGAAAATGCCTTCGCCAAGCTCAAGGTCATGCGCCGAAGGGCTACAGCCCGCACAAGACGTACTACAAACCGCAGCAACCTACCTTGAAGGACTATTCGCTATGCGTCTATTGTCTCGATGCAGTGCTAGCAGGCCAGCGGGAGAGCGCAACAGGTCTATTCAGCGGAACGCAATTAAGGCTAATCGCGCGCTTCCGATTTATCGATTCTGTTTCGTTGGGTCGAAGCGGCCTTCGCCTCGGTGCACGCCCGCGAGGCCTCGTCAACCGAACGAGTCGGGCGCAGCAGGTATTGAGACCGTATTTCGGAAAAATTGCTGAGTGGATCAGCGTTGGAGAATGAGCCAGCAACGGAAAAATCTCGAGATTGATCCGCGCCAAAAACGGAAGTGATGGTCGGGGGAAAGCTATAAGGACCTTTGGGCTCGACCAAGAGCCAGGCACGTGCCAGTTCCGAGCAAGGCACCCCTTTTAACACTTCAATCGCGACTTGGTTGCTACCAGGCATCATCGGAAAATTTCCAATCAACCATGGCTGCCCGGTCGGGCTTGCGCCCATGACATGCAGAACTCCTGGCGAGCGCCCCGTCAGATCAATTACTGGCGTGCCCGTCCGAAAGCCGGCCTGATCTGCGGTTTTCCGTATCGACTCGATGAATACCCCCATACTCGGCGCAACCCGTAGCACGCCCCCGCGATCTCCGAGATCGATGAGATGGTCCGCCTGACGCAAAGGACCGGGCTGGTAGTACGGTTTCTCGACTCCGAATAGAATTTGGCCGGCCGTGATAAACTGAGCGGCAAAGGCGAAAGGCATCAGCAATGCTATCGCGTTTTCAGGCATGGGCCGTATCCGAATGAGGGTAACACCGGACAATACCCAAAAAAATCCCACAAGGCCGGCCATGAACCAATAATTATTTCCTGTCCCGAATACAAATGCGAGCGGCAATGCCCCTAAAAGAATTGCCGTTTCGCGCCGATGCACTGATTCCCGGCGGTGGCGATCACGCCTGTTGTACACCAATGCGAATAGCCCAGCCGAAAGACCGATTGCAGCCAAGAACATCTGCTGCCATAAGCCGTAATAATATGGGATACCCAAAAATCCGAAGATAAGCGAGACGGCTATGGCGCCACATACTGCACAGATGACATGTGAAAATGCACGAAACGCCCTATTTTCGGATGTGATCAGAGAAGCTGAAGCGATGATGGCAAGGCAGCCGATTGCCATTACTTTGAGAACTTCCCAATCGAGGGGGAGCGGGTCGACCCTGAATATTGCGGAGAGCGTATGACCCATTCCATAAGAGCCTGCTCTTTCAAGCCCGACCGAGAATCTTTCCAGGAAGCCGGAAAGGGAGCCGTCGAGCACGAGGGCGGTCGTGGCCAAAAGGCCGCAAAGGATGAAGGCCACTACGGCTACAAGCGCAATGCTCAGTCGCTTTGTCACGAGAAGATAAAGAAACGCCAGCAATCCTGCGATTGCCGCGGTCGTTGGCTTGGCCATGAAGGCCAGCCAACCTCCGAGTGCGATCAACAACCAGCCAACTGCGGCGAGTAGCCCAAAGGTTCTTCGCGATAAAAGCAGCCCAATGGCCGTCATCATCAAGGCTTGAAAAGCAAGCCAGTTATAGCTGGGTGTCGGCAGCCACAGGCGAAGCATGGCGAGAGAGGTCGTGCCCAGCGCTGCCGCAATAACCAAGCGCGGCAGTCGCCCGCCCACCTGGCTTTGCTGCATGTCGTCCAATGCAAGCCATGAGAGAGCCCAGGCTAGGGCAAATGTGATCGTTATGTTGAGCTGTCGGAGGGTAGCTACACTGTGCCCAGATATGTCGTATAGATAACTATAAATAAATCCAAATTGAGAAAGAAGATTAGGATACTTAAGGGAATTTGTGATGGACGCAAAATAATATCCCTCATCGACTAAGTCTATGCCTTTATTTGAGTAAAATAATGGGACTGCAAGAATTATAATCGAACACAAAACGGAAATGACGATAATACATTCAAAAGTAGAAATTCTCAACTTTGATTTGATCATCGACGCAGTCCAATCGAGATTTATCGCGCCAAATGACAAGGCGTTGTTGACTTAGCTGTATGCCAGCACGTTGGCCCTTACAGGCTCTCCTGTCGTAGCGTTCGCCGACGTGATGCAATGCGAGTATGGCAAAGACAGGAGATCGTGACGCACGGTCGTCGTAGAGTTCCCAAAGCCGCCTTTGACAAGCCCTGCATATTGGGGGGCGGTTCGCACGCATTTTCCGGAGTCAAGTTTCGCCAGCCAGCGAGCGACAAACGCCTGCCCAGGTTCGAACACGGGATCGACGGCTACAAATCGACCGTCTGCTGCAAGGTATCGGCGCGCCATCATAACGAGCTCGTGCACTCGGGCGTCATCAAGGTGGTGCAGCACTCCAAGGCAGACGACAAGGTCGAACGTACCGTGTTGCTCTACCGGTAGCGAGCCGAAGTCTCCGGCGTAAAAAGTTCCCCGATCGCCAAACGCAGCTCTTGCCTGAGCGATATGGTCGGCATTGAGATCGATGCCGACATACTCGACCAGCCCGAGATAGGGCAGGATGGCGCCGGAGCCGCAGCCGAAATCGAGCACACGAGCGCCTGGTGCGGGGCGAATATGGCTAGCGACGAGTTCCTGTCGCGCCCGTTCGCCGCCCAGCATCCGCTGAAAAGCCGCGTATATCGCGGGAATCTGCGTCAACTGATAGATGCCAGATGTCTTCTGAACCATCATTGGCTCCCTTGGCCGAACGGCAGTTTGTTGGCTGGCAGGATCAAGAACTCAGGGAACCCAGCCATACGGCGCCGATTGCGATCCAGGCGATAGCCGCCAGTTTTTCAAGTGGAAGGCTTTCGCCAAGCAGAAAATAGGCGCCGACGGCGGTCATGGGGGCTATCAGGCTCGCAATCGGCAACATGAAGCTGATGGGCAGCTTGACCATGGCCGAGTACCAACATACAGCGCCGATAACGACCATCAGTCCGGCCATCCAGATGAGCGGGTCGACAAGGAGCCGGGAAATGCCGGCGAGTATCGAACCTTCCCATGCAGAGGATTCGCCGATCTGCATCATGCGCGTCTTGAACAGAAGCTGGGAAGCCGCGACAGAGATGAGGCTGACGGCGAATAGAAACAGAGCTGTCAACTTTGTCACCGATCAGCCTCCTTGGTGAGGCCCGACGGCTTCGGGCTCCGCAACGTTCGGTCGTGCTTCAACCGCATGATCATCGGAGAAGCAAATTCTGCCGGCAGTTTCTCGAGCAATCCAAGAAGGCCGAGCGCCCTTGCTGTCGACTGCACCTTGCCGGCCAACCCGCCTTGCCGCTCTCTGAACAATGGGTCTTGGTCAAAGCGACGCATGGCTGCCGCGAGGAGGCCCCGATCGAACGAGACCGATAGCCCGTTGCTGCGCGCAAGGCGTTTGACCCGGAACGCGGTGATGAAGTTCAGTTCTTCCCAGATCCCCGGTAGCCTCTTCACCGTCTCGCGATAGAGGAAGGCCGTCGCGCGCGGAACGAAGGGAACCAACGGAATGCCGAAATGGGGTTCGTACGGCACCGTGTAGTTGGGGCACAGGTGAACCATAGTTCCTTCAGGGGCCAGCACGGCAGCCATGCCTCGCACGGCGCCTTCGAGATCTGGAATATGTTCGAGTACGTTTGTCGAGTAGATCAGGTCGAATTGTCCATGTGTGGCGGGATCGAGCTGTTCCGCGCCGATGCTCAGCCATTGTGTGCTGACGCGGTCCGGCAGACTGCGGAGGATCGCCGAGCCGATCTCGGGCATGAAGCCGAACCCCGAGGCGCCGGGTTCGACGCCCGTGATGTCCACACCTGATTGGCGCAGAAAACTTGCGAGGAGTCCAATTCCGCAGCCGACCTCCAGGACACGCATGCCAGGTCGTAGTAACGGCACTACGAGTTCGAGTCCGACGCCTGCCTCATTGGCATAGGTCGCGAGCAATTGTGCCGCTTCTTCCGGATTGAGGCCGCAGCGCTGAGCCACGGCCGCGATTTCGGGAGAGGCGAGTGCGGCCTCCGAGAATGCCGTGAACTCTGTAGCCACTGATGAAATGCTCGGCATAATGTGACATTCACGCCGATAGCGACGGGCAAACGGCTAAGCCACAACGCGCAGAATGCTTACCGATGGAGCCAAATTCTCCCGTTGAGATGGTCTCCAATCCGTCCATCGTCCTGGCTTTTTCATCGCGGCGCCCAATCGCCAACGCGGTTGCTAATGCACCAACCCACGCGCCGCACGCAAGAGAGCTTGTGTGAACTGCAAGACGGGAGGGATCGGCGGGTTGCGCCGAGATTGTTGCCGCGACCCTCGGCCTGTGCGATTTGCGGTTAGAGCCGTTTGCGACCGAGCACGAAGGAAACGAGCATTATGAAGGACATCGTCATCTTCGGGGCCGGCAACATCGCGGAACTGGCCGCCTTCTACCTCGTGCGAGATGCGGGTCGCCGTGTGGCGGGCGTCACCGTCGACGCGGCCTACATCTCCGAGCCCTCCTGGAACGGCTATCCGGTGGTCGCGTGGCAGGAGGTAGAGCAACGCTTTCCGCCGGGTAGTACCGACGTCTTCGTCGCCGTCAGCTATACGAAGCTGAACAAGTTCCGGCGCGACAAGGTCGCCGAGGCCCGCGCGAAAGGTTATGGCATCGCGAGCTATGTGAGTTCCCGCGCGACTATCTTCGAAGACTTCGTGGTACAGCCCAACCAGTTCATCCTCGAAGACAACACCATCCAACCCTTCGCCCGGATCGGCGAGAACGTCACGCTGTGGTCGGGGAATCACATCGGGCATCACAGTGCGATTGCCGAGGATACGTTCATTGCATCCCATGTCGTCGTATCCGGGGGCGTGACCATTGGCCCGCGCTGTTTCATCGGCGTGAACGTCACGATCCGGGATCATGTCACCATCGGAGCGGATTGCGTCATCGGCGCCGGCAGCCTGGTCCTGTCAGACATTCCCGACAATTCGGTTCTGTCGCCAGCCTCGACCGAAATTTCCAAGGTGCCCAGCCATCGCTTGCGGCGGATCTGATCGGATGACCTGGCGTAGACTTGGGCTGATTTTCACACCTACCAGAGGGCACCCGGCACTGGCGACCCATGCTGCGCTGCCGGTCGCAGCGCCGCTCTCGGGTGACTTCGTCAGGGTCTTCTATTCGGGCCGCGATGCGGATAACCGCTCTTCCGTCGGATCGGTCGTCATCCGCCTCGCGGAAAGGCCACATGTCGAGGACGCTCCGCCCGGCCCCATCCTGGAACCTGGACCGCGCGGTGCCTTTGACGATAGTGGCCTCGGTGTCGGCAGCATCGTGCGCGCAGCGGGGGAAGACCGGCTCTACTATATGGGTTGGAATGTCGGCGGCGCGGTTCCCTGGCGTAATGCCATAGGCGTGGCGGTCGGTTCCGTTGAAGAAGGACGCTTCGAGCGGCTTTCCGCAGGGCCGATCATGGACCGCGACATAGTCGACCACTACAGCCTATCCTATCCTTGGGTCCTGCAGGCTGGGCCTCAATCCTGGCTGATGTGGTACGGAACCCATTTGGCCTGGGGGGCAGACAAGGCGGACATGTCGCACGCGATCAGGCGCGCAACGAGCGCCGACGGGATCTCATGGGTGCGTGATCCTGTGGTCGTGCTCGGTCCTGAGGAGGAGGACATCGCGGTCGTTCGCCCGTCTGTCCTCGCCACGGGGGATGGTTTCGAGATGTGGTTTGCACGGCGTGGACATGGCACCTATCGCCTTGGTCACGCCGTTTCCGGGGATGGCATTTCCTGGCGTCGTACCGCCGTGCAAATGCCGGCCTCGGACGCGGAGGGATGGGAAGGCGGAGCGGCGACCTATCCCGCCGCCTTCACCCACGCTGGGCGCCTTTGGCTCCTCTACAACGGCAGCGGCTATGGCGCAGCTGGCTTCGGGCTCGCGGTTTGGGAGGAGTGACGCACAAGGACTGTGAACTCCCAGAGGCCATAGTCTTGGAGGATGGCGACTTGCCGGCCATAGCGATCGAGGCATGTCCGCAGCATCGCCACCGGGTCCACATAGTGCAGATCTTCGCGGCGTCGCTCCGGGTCCGAGGACATTGACAGCATATTGAACCCGAAGCCGCGGCGACCGAGATGGGCCAGGCTGTCGATGGTCTCATCGACATGGCTCGCCCAGGACGCCGCATCCGCACCTCGTCGGACGTTGAAAATCCCACTCGCAATAGCGAAGTCGCAGGGGCCAGGGGGGTCGTCACCGACATGCCAGCATCGGTCCGGACCCTCGCCGAAGGTGCGCCGCGCGGCGTCGATCATGGCGGCAGACAAGTCGCAGCCGACATAGTGGCCGGTATGCCCTGCCGCGCGCAGCACCGAGAGAAAATCGCCGTATCCGCAACCCAGATCGAGCACGGATGCTGCCGGGTCGCCTGCCAGAAGGCGCAAGAATTGTTGATGTCTCAGGTGGTGAGACGCGTCATCCTTCCAGTCCACGCCCTTCGCGGTCGGTCCATGGCGCTCGATTGCCGTCGTATAGTAGTCGCGCACCGCATCGCGAATGAGATGCCGTTCATCGCTCATGCTGCAACTCCGCGGTCTCGGCCGAGGACAATAGCGCGGGTCTGGTCGAGGCCCAGGTTGAGAAGAGTGTCGATGATCGAAACGCCTGAAGCAAAATCGCCCCAGACTTGCGGATACGGTTCCTCGAAGCGGCGATAGTCCATCCACTCGACCTGCATGCCGAGCGCATTGAACTCATCCTCGTCCAGATAGCTCTTGGCCGAAGGGCCAGACAGGTAGATCTGAGCGTCAGCGGCGGCCGAGAGCTTCACCAATCGCTCCGTTGGGCGCATTGCGGCCATGGCCTCCCGCGGCAACAGGTCGATGTCGCGGAGGAAGCGCGCTTCGATCCCGAGTGCCTTGCACAGCGTCGTGATCATGCCCTGGTTGACCTGTGACAACGTCGGTAGGTCCGCAATCGTCTCGAACAGGCGCTGGACCAACGGAAATGCGTCGTCGAAATGGGTCGCACGACGGTATGCTATCTCGATGCTCTTCAGATGAGCCTGCCACCAGCCAGGATCGGCAATGCATATGCTGTCAATCGGGGCGTGGAAGTTGCCTTTCTGCTGGACGGGCACAGACAGCCAGTGAACGCCCTGAGGCGTCTTGATCACATTGCGCGTGCGCCAGTCACGCCGGGTGAACTGGACGCTATCGAAGAACACGAACGTTTCGCAAAGTGCGATGGCAGCGAAGAAACCTCGCCACGGTATGTAACTCGATTGAATAATCGCGACGCGCTTCATTCAGGCGGACCGTCCGAAATAAGCAAAGATCGCTTCAACCACCCTGGACACCTCGTCATCGTCGAGCGTGTAGTAGAGCGGTAGGCGCAAAAGCCGGTTGCTGATCTGGTCAGTCACGGCAAGATCTCCCGACGCGCGCCCAAACTTGCGACCGGCCGGAGCCGAATGAAGCGGTACGTAGTGAAAGACGGCGTTGATATTGCGCGCCTTCAGATACCGAATGAGGTCGGCACGCACGGCTTCCGACTCGAGCAGGAGCCAGAAGATATGGCCGTTGACTTCGGTTCCCGTGGCGCGGGGCAGGATGACAGTACCGTCCGCCGCCAGAGGCGCCAGGCTTTCGCGATAGAGGTCGTAGATGACGCGCCGGCGCGCGCAGATGATGTCGGCCTGTTCGAGCTGAGCCATGAGGAAGGCGCTGACGATCTCGCCCGGGCAATAGGACGAGCCGATATCCTGCCAGGTGTATTTGTCGACCTGGCCGCGGAAGAAGCGGCTGCGGTCCGTGCCTTTTTCGCGAATAATCTCGGCACGGTCGAGCAGGCGCTCATTGTTGAGGATGAGGGCGCCGCCCTCTCCCGAGATGACATTCTTGGTCTCGTGGAAGGAGAGGCAGCCGAGGTCACCAATCGTTCCGAGAGACTTGCCCTTGAACGTTGAGAGATGAGCTTGTGCTGCATCCTCCACCACCAGCAGGTCGTGTTGGCCGGCGATCTCCATGATAGCGTCCATGTCGCAGGCGAGGCCCGCATAATGTACTGGGACGACAACCTTGGTCCGCTCGGTGATGGCCGGTTCGATGTGAGCCGGATCGATATTGAGGGTGTCCGGGTCGATATCAACGAAGACGACGGTGGCTCCGCGCAGAACAAAGGCCGTCGCGGTGGCGGAGAAGGTGAACGACGGCATGATCACCTCGTCCCCCGGCCCGACCTCGGACAACATCGCGGCCATCTCGAGCGCTGCGGTGCAGGAGTGGGTCATCAGTGCGCGGCGGGCGGACAGGGCCTGCTCCAGCCAGGTCTCGCAGCGCAGCATGAACGGCCCTCCGCCAGCGATGGTGCCGTTCTGGATAGCCTGAGCGATATACTCGAGTTCTTTCCCGACGATTGCAGGCCGACCGAAGGGGATCTTCTCGCTTTGCAGGTTGTTCACAGTTTCGCTTTCAGAGTGCGCGGAATCTCGTTCACCATCCCCCGGAGAGGCCAGTGAGCCCATGCTCGCGGGTTGTCATCCTCGCGGGTTGTTTTGGCAGCGGGAGCTGGCTATGTCTACTCGCGTCAAGGGGCTTGTCCCGCTGTTCTCAGGACATTGTTTTGGCCGACGAAATGGATTGCCGCCGAAGGGATGATTGCCCAGCCTGCGGCAGCCAAGACTACGTTGCTCTTCCGATACCGTCAGGCGATAGCTCCGTTCTGAGCGACGGGCGAATCATGCCACGCAGTTTGGACAAAGTGGGGTGCTGCGCTTGCGGGCTCGTTCGGCATCGCGTGCCGCTCTCGCCAGCCGTAGCGGCGGCGATCTACGCAGAGAATTACGAGCTGCCCGCCCAGTCGAGCCTCGCCGACAACGCCCGCGGTGAGGCCTACGCACACGTGGTGGCGGGAGCCATCGGTGGAACACCCGGCCTCGGCCGCCTACTTGAAATCGGCTGCGGCTCCGGTGCGACGGCCCGGTCGCTGGCCCGCATGTTGCCGGTTCACGAGATCCGGGGCGTCGATCCGGCGCTCCCGGACGAGTTCTTGGGAACCTCTGGCAAGGTCACACTGGCGAAAGGCTTCCTGGAGGATCAAGCGGGGCCGGCATGGCGTCATTTCGATGCGGTGGTGTCGATCAATACGATCGAACATACACCCGATCCGGCCAGCTTTCTTGCTGCAATTGCCGCGCGACTCTGCCCTAACGGAAAGGCAGTCGTGATCTGCCCGGTCGCGGTACCCGCGAACTGCGAGCTGCTGTTCTTCGATCACCTGTGGACATTCACCCCTGCTGCATTTCATGCATTCGCGGCAGCAGCAGGGCTCCGGATCACAGAGAAGCTCGCCCTCGACGAAGCCCTCGCATGTTTCCAGGGCTTCGTGATGCAAAAGGGAGACGGGGCAAGCGAGCCGGGAGCGAATGCGAACCTCGATGATGCAGCCCGGTACCTCTCCGCGTGGCAAGAACTCGACGGCCTTTGGTGTGATCGCCTCGACACCCTCGGCGGCCGCGTTCAAATCTTTGGTGCAGGGCAAATGGCCGCGGTCATCCGAGCCTATGCTCCACGTACCTGGGCCCGCGCCGAGCGGCTTGTGGTCGACAATCCCGCCGACGCTTGGAAGCTTGGCCGGGTCGAGCGCTACGTCCCGGAAGATCATGTCCACGGTTACCGCACAATCGTGGCCGTCAACCCGCTGGCAAAGGAAGCCGTCGCTGAACGGATTCGGCGAGACGGCGGTGAGCCCCTTGTCATGCCGGACGCCATTCAGTTCTAGGAGCGCCTTCTATGGCCAGCATTACTGAGCGCAGCTACGGCATTCATCGGCGCGTGGCAGCGGAAAACGAGATCGACGATGCCTGTGAGATGCTTTCGACCCTAGGTTATGCTGTTCTTGAAGGTGGTTACACACCAACCGAGATCGATGAGCTGTCGGCAGCCTTCGATGACGCCCGTCGGCATTCGGAAGATGCGGCGGGCGGTCGAGACGCCCTGAGACAGCTCGACGAGCACAACACCGTCCGGGTTGCGTTTCATCACGACGCGCGGCTGCTTGTCCTGGCTACAAATCAGCGCGTCTTGGCCGTGGTGCGGCGAGCGATCAGCAATTATGTCGTGCTCTCCCAGCAAAATGGGATCATCAATCCGGCCAATGCCGCGGAATACAATCAGGGCGCCTGGCATAGGGACTTACCCTACCAGCACGTCGTGTTTTCGCGGCCAATGGCCATCAACGCGCTGTTCTGCATCGATGATTTCACGTTGGAAAACGGTGCGACGATCGTCCTGCCAGCAACGCACAAACAGGAAGAGTTTCCGTCCTCCCGCTTCGTGCGAAGTGCCGCAATTCAAGTTACCGCACCGCGTGGCAGCTACATTCTCCTCGATTGCATGACCTATCACACAGGTGCGACCAATCGAACGCCGAAGGATCGACGTGCTGTCAATCATGTCTACACAAGTCCGATCATCCGGCAGCAGATTGACCTGTCGACCTTGCTCGGCGAATCTTTCACAGAAGATCTGGACCTGCGGGAATTGCTGGGCTACGGAGTCAGGACACCGCGATCTTTGGACGAGTATTTCGCCTCGCGCCGCCGCTGACGGTCGGACCGCACTCTCGCAGTTGCGAGGCGACAAGGGCGGGCCGCTCGCCTTTGCGCGGCTTGTTTTTTCACCGGTTCAACAGTGCGGCTTGCCGGCTGGGCTGCGATGAATTCGGCGCACGACCGAATAGGGGCGGCGCTTGGTCTCCGAAAAGATATTCGCAATATAGATTCCAAGGATTCCTAGAATGAGGGTCGTCAGCCCACCAAAAAAACAGATCGAAACGATCAACGATGTCCAGCCATCGGCAGCGACCCCGGTCCAAATGTATCGCACGATAATGTAGAAGACAGCTGCGCCAGACAAACCAGCCGTCACCAATCCAAGATAAAGGATCATGTAAAGGAGTTTTGTTGAGGTGGTGGTAACATACTTTACCAGCATCTCAACTCGCTTCTTTACCGAATAGGTTGTCGGCGACAAAGCCAGCTTGCGAACCGTGAGTGGTTCCTGCCGAAACCCCGTCAGCAACCAAAGATGTGCAATGAAGAACTCTCGATCACGATGACGGATCAACTCGCGCACATATTGGCGCGTCATCAGGCGTGCAGTGACGAGGTTACGCGGCAGCTTTTGGTCACTCAGCTTGTCTACCAGCCAGAAAAAGACGTCTCCAGTCACTCGCTCGAACCAGCCGCCACGGCGAGCCTCCTGGACCCCATAAACGACGTCGCAATCGCCCTTTTGGAAGCGGTTCCAAAAGGTTGTGAGGAGCTCAGGCTCCTCCTCCAAATCGCTGTCGATCAAGAAAACATAGTCGCCCGACGCAACCGTCAATCCGGTCATCATTGCCTTATGGTGACCAAAATTGCGCGACAGGTCGACGACGACGACGCGGGGGTCCCGGTCCTTCAGGTCAAGCGCGCGAGCCAGACTGTCATCAGGCGAGCCGTCGTTGACCAGCACCAACTCAATGTCCTGGCAGATATCGGAAGCAGCGGCCATGCAGCGTTCATAGAATGGCTCAATCGTATCCGCCGACCGGTAGAGGGTGGCAACGATCGACAGCTGTATCCGGCGCCTGTCCATATCAACTAGGGTCATCTTTGTTTCTCGCGCGATGCGTACACGTCATGACATTGTCAGTTGAAGTGCTGTCAACTCCCCTCGCGCCAGCACGTAGCCATTGTCGGTGCCGTCGATGACCGCACTGACGCGCGATGGCCCAGGCATCAGGCTTCCGTTGCCGGTCGCCAGCGCCTTGACGGCGATGCCGTTTACAGCGTGGCCAGGCAGGCACACCGCAGTCGAAGCCGTGGCGATTGCAGTCTCCTGATCCACTCTCGCTGAGTTGGTCAGCCTGAAGTATGTCTTTTGGCAGACAGGAGGACCGGGATGCCGAAGAAGCGCCATAAGCCCGAAGAGATTGTCGCGAAGCTGCGCCAGGTCGATGTAGAGGATAATGCCCATCCCCGGCTGCGCGGCCAAGTCCTTGGCCAGCTCGTGCCAATCTATGGGCGGCTGTCTGGGGCTTGGCGCTAGGAGGACGCAGGCCGAGCGCTTCCCGAGTGAGACGGCTTGGGATAAGCGTCGGGTCTTGTTAATGGTGACTGTCGGAACCTGCCATATGCCGTCCTGGGAACGATTTCTATCTCTCGTTTTCGCTACGGCGTTGTTGTCAGCTTGTTCGCTGTGGGCGTTTATCCTCGCTGCGGACCCTTATGACACGGGCCGCCTTTCGCTGTTCGGCGACAGACGCCTGGCTACGGTTCCCATCCGGATGGCGACAGCCAGCCTTGGCCGGAAAAAACAGTTCAACGCAGTAATAATCGGCAACTCTCATGTTGCCCCGATATCTCCTGATCGGCTGTCGGAGGCCACAGGATTAGAGTTTGTCTCACTGACCCTTGCCGGAGCTTCAGTCTCACCAGAGATGAAAGCCCTTGAATGGTTTCTGCGCCATCGCACGACGCCAGCCAAACTTGTGGTCATAGGAGTGGACGATGTTTGGTGCCGGGCCGTGCCTCGGTATGAAGAAGAGCCCCCTTTGCCCCTGTGGCTTCTTAGCGAAAGCTTTGTTCACTACGCGGTGCGCATGTTCCGCTACGAGAGTCTTGAGCATGCCATCCTGCGTTTCGCTGCTCCCGATAAGACGAGCGTTCGGCCGCCCCATCCGCGAGGCTTTTGGGATTTGGAGCTCGATTATCGTTGGGACGCTGCGAAGGTCGCTGAGCAACTTGCTCGGCCTTGGGTGAGCTCGATCAACCTTACGGGCGATTACCCAGCTTTGGCATCCTTGTCTGATGCCCTCAAAGGTGCTCCAGAGAACACCCCCATAGCGTTGATTATGCTACCTGTTTGGTCTGGTATTCTGCCCAAGAATGGCTCGGAGATGGTATCCGAGGATGCCTGTAAAGCGGCGTTCAGGTCATTCGCCCGATCGCGCCCGAACGGCATATTTATCGATGCTCGAAAGCCGACTCGGCTAACACAAAATCCGGAGAATTTCTTCGACCGAACCCACTACCGAGCCCCGATCGCGATCGAGATCGAAGCTGAATTGACAGCGTCCTGGAATCGGATCCGAAATACCCGCTCGGCTCTGTAATCGCTCATCGGCAGCCGAGCAGAACGAACGGAAGCGAAGAATCTCGACTGTCAACGGCGGCTGGATTCCAGCCACTGGGGCGGAGCAAAACCAAGCCAGCGCTGGCGCTGTGGGACGATAAGCCAAGGCCCCGATCGGGGCCCTTGGCTTATCGTCGCTTTCGTTTTTTGATCAGCTTTCCATGATCTCGCCGGTGTCGGGATCGACGTGTCCGGCCGCGGCCTGGTTTTGCTCCGCTGCGGCGGTGGCGCGGCGTCGGCCGCGGATTGTTTCAGCCGATAGCTGTCGCCGTTTATGGCCAGGACGCTGACGTGGTCGAACTGCGCCGCCCGGATCCGGCGCTCGACCGTGCGGCGCTCGCGGTCGATCAGTTCGAGCTCGATCAGGCGCAGCAGCGGACATGATCGACGCCATCACGCGCGCATTCGCGGGCGACCTTGTCGTACCCGCGCAGCACTGTCGGTAGCTTCAGCTGCTTGAGGTGATCCACGTCGAAATCGCGAAGTGCCGAAGCGCATGCCATTTGAGGCCGGCGACCTCTGCCTTGAGGCGGAGCGGCCGGAAGGTTCGGTGCATGCGGTTATCGTGGTTCATGAATCCGCCTCGACGGTTGGGAAATACGAGATCGTCGGCTTTCGAAAACTTCGACCGCAGGCGCCATGCCTTGAGAGTCATGCCCGCCCCGATCGGGACCTCGCGGATGCCCGCCTCGGGCTTCGTTGTGTCCTCTTCCTTGAACTGATCGACCCGAGTTTCGACCGTGATTTCTTGACCAGCAAAGTCGATGTGCCGCCAGCGCAGAGCCCCTAGCGCACCCGCCCAAAGCCCGCTCGCGGCAGCGAAAAGGACCGCAATCTTGAAATCTTCGTCGGCCTTGGTGAGCAGCTTTGAGAGTTCGGCCTTTGTCGGCGGGGTCACTTTCTTCGAGCCCTGATCTCGCCGAGCGATGACCTCGATCCCCCGAGCGGCGTTCATAGCGATCAGGTCGGTTGCTACGGCGCGACCGATGATAGGCGCAGCGCTGCAAAGAGATGGACAGGCTCACCATTCCGAGCCCCGCCGTCGACATGACGGGCCGCAAGCACTCCTATGGCTGGCTTACACCTGCGCTTGTCGCTAACGTCCAGTTCCGGGGCTGGACCGATGACGGCAAGCTGCGACACGCCTCTTACAAGGGCCTGCGCGAAGACACCGACGAGGCAGCGGTGTTCAAGCTTCGCCGTTAGGCATCGGAGCAGAACGGTCTCGCAATGTACCCGTGAGCGATCTGGCAAGCACCGCGTTCAACAGGTCCGCTTTCCAGTAGTCCTTAGAACTTGACGGCGAGCACGCCTTTGAAGGAATGGTCCTGGGCATCCTCGGCGAGCTGGCCGGTATAGCTCACGCCGAGGGTCGCATTACGGGCGATGGCAAGATCGAGCCCGGCTTCGACCATGGCTGCATCGCGCGCGATCGGCAGGCCCGCAACGGTGAACGTGCTGGACCCGGCAAAGGCGAGCGTCGCCTTCGGATCGACGTCACCGAAGGCGTGGCGCCAGGCCAGACCGCCGCGCAGCGTCACGGCCATGCCCTGGAGGTCGAGGCTGGTCGCTGCCCGCAAGCCGAGCGTGGAATAGCCGACGCCGGTATCGTCGCCCCGGCCGGTGAGCGCGGTAGCGGCGCCGGTCTCGTTGAATCCGTCGCTATGCAGGTTGACATAGGCCAGCCCGGCGAACGGTTCAAACGCGGCGCGACCAAGCTCGATGCGATAGCCGACCTCGCCGAAGACCTGGGCGGTCGCGGCATCGTAGCTTGCACGCGGAATGCTGCCGAGGAAGGCCGAGGTCACGGCGCGCCGCGTCTCGATATCGTGCCAGGTGTAGCTGGCGCCCGCCCGCAGGTTGAGTGCCCCCCACTGGCCGCCGCCATAGAGGCCGAGATGGTAGTTGTCGCTCTCGCCGGAAGACAGGCGGCTGTTCACGTCGAAGTCGCTGCGGCTGTAGCCGGCAACGACGCCGAAGCGCAGATTGTCGAAGACCGCCGCATCGGCGCCGACCAGGAAGCCGCCGGTCGAGCGCTTCAGCCTCGCGGCATTGCCGTCGCTATCGGTCCGGCCCCATGAGCCATAGCCCTGGCCCCAGACTGCGAAGCGATCCGTCTGCGGCAGAGGCATTGGCCCTTTCACGCTCGGGGCCAGATCCGCGCTGTAGCCGTAGTTCAGCGTGACCGAGCCGACGCTGCCGAAGGCAGAGCGCAGCCGGTCGTTGACTGCCGCACGCAGCAACCAGCTATCTTCGATCAAGGCCGTCTTGGCAGAGGCGTGGATTTCTCCGGAAAGGTCATTCAGCGCCCGCCGGGCCGCATCGAGGCTCGGCTGGTTGAGCACGCCGCTTTGGACCGAGTTGCCGGCAGGGAGGTTATCCACGCTTTTGCCGACCGCAGCCTCATTGCGGGTGGTGCCGATGTCTTCGATGCTGCGGGTTTGCACCACCGCGAGATAGGCATGATTGGCGTCATAGCTGTCACGCAGGCTGAGGAAAGGTGTCAGCGTCTGGTCGAAACCGTAGGTTCCAATGAGGCCGGCGGTCGAGGTCAGGATCGTGTAGCGCTGACCGGGCGCATAAGCTGCACCAGTATAATTCACGACCGATAGAACAGCGCCGCTCACCAGCGTCGCCGAACCGTTCACCTTGATCAGGTCTGAGTTCATGGTCGCCGGGTCGACCTCAACCTGATAGATCGAGCCAGCGCCCTGCACAAAATTGCCGTTGATCGTCAATGTGCCGATTGAATTGCCCGGCGCAATGGTGCCGCCGGCAGCAATCGTCGTCGCCCCTACCGTGCCTGAGCCGGCGAGCAGCGCACCCGACGCAACCGTCACAGCCGAGTTCGCGAGCGCGCCGTTCACCACGAGCTTGCCGGCGAGAACGCTGGTAGAACCAGCGAAGTCGCCGCTACCGCTCAGTGTCCATGTGCTGGTGTCGGTTTTCTCCAAAATGTCGAAATTGCGGTACTGGCCGGTAGTCCCAATACCGCCATCCAGTGTCCAGTTGCCGGAGCCGCCGAGGCGCAGGACGTCGTTGGTGCCGAGGCCGCTGGCGACCACGTTGCCGATGATCTGCGAACCGGCGTGAAGCTCGAGCCGGTTGTTCCCTCCGGTGAGCGTGATCGCATTGGCGCGATAGGCCTCATCGCCGATATGGCTGCCGGCGAACCCGCCGGAAATTGTGCCGCTATTGATGATGGTCACACTCGCGCCGGCTATTCCGACGCCGCCCGAGCCACTAGTCCCCGGTGTAGCTCCAGCGATTCCCGCAGCCCCGCCCAGGCCGCCATTGCCGCCTGCTATGGTGCCGCTGTTGAGGAAGGCAGCACCCGGTGCAGCCAGTTGCACAGCCACACCGCCGTCACCGCCAAACCCGCCGGAATCTGGATAGGGCGGCCCGAGGAAGATTCCCGACGTTCCGCCACGACCGCCATTGCCGCCGATGATCGTTCCGCTGTTTGAACTGGTGCCGCCGCCCAGCACGACGGCACCATAGCCGCCGGCACCGCCGCCGCCACCACCACCGGCGCCGGTAGGAGTTGCGTCGCCGCCAGCTCCACCGTTGCCGCCAATCAAAAGGCCCACATTAGAGAGTGAAACAGTACCGGGGCCATTGCCGTTATAGCCACCCCCGCCACCACCCCCGCCGGCGCCAAAAGAAGAGGCGGAGACGCCATCTTGCCCGTTAGGGCTGATGGCCGTGCCGCCGGAGCCTCCTAACGCTCCCGAGGCACCGTCACCGCCCTTGCCGCCGCCGGAGCCACCGCCACCGGCACCAGCATTGCCCAAAGCATTATTGCCTGGAGCACCGGTGAAGCCTGAGCCACCGCTGGTGAACCACCAGCCGAAGCCGATACCGCCAATTCCGCCATCTGCCAGAGCCGGCATAGTTGAGGCCGCGAGAAGGGCGGCATATGACACGCCACGTATCGCAAAAGCCCTCGTGACCGATGCGTTTCGGACGATATGGGGCTGGTCTGAGCGCCGCCGGAACAAGAAAGCGAGCGGGCTTGTTGCGCCCGCAGAGTTGATCCGGTCCATTCCCTAGTGCCCCATCGCGACATATTCGGTCACGGAATCAGGCCACGATCCGATTGCCCATCGCCGGTCGGCCAGCCAGAACCCTTTGCGATAGAAACGATTCTCTTCGGCTTGGTCAATATCGAAGATCGAGCTGTAATTAAGCGCGTCGCGGGGTGCGTTTCATAGCGCTCTGATCTGCTCCTCGAACTCCCCCGGGACCGCGCCGTGACGGGCGAGAACATCGATCGACGCGACTTCGCCGATTTCGTCGTCGGCAACCACATGCACAACGGCGAGGCCTTCGGCCGTGCGGCCCAGCCGTCCACCTTCATTCAGCGCATGGTCTTCGTTTTCGCCGGCACGCGCTGGCTCGCAACCAGCTTCTTTCGGTGTGTCTTGAATGGCTGGAGAAAGAAGGCGTCGACGTTCGTCGGTTGACTCCCGGCTTATTTGTTCTTATTATGTTCTATCTGAGGACGGAACAATGTCAGCGTACGACGCCAGTTGGCCCAGGTCTTCGCTGACTTCCAGCAGGCGAAACTTGGGACCGACCCGGCAGCGACCATTGAGGCTCGCCTGGCGGGGTTGCGCGGCCCCGAGGAGCACCATCCCGTCAGCGGTCGAGCAGCCGCAGCCGCTGAAGTCTCCTCCGGTGTCAAACAGAGGAGCGAATTTGGCAACCGAGCCTCAGGGAGCTCTGCCGCGATCAATCCCTAAGCGGCGGGGCGGCTATGAGCATGATTAATCCTGAGAGAAACCTGAGATCGCCGCGAATATCAGCGCACCCGCCTGATTTCCCCGCCAGTCCGACAAGCCCGTGTGTGTGGTGCTCGACGGCCGGGTCATCAGCGCTGGCAAGGCGCGCGGATTATAGCCATGTCAAAAGCTCCGCAGCAGTCTCAGATCCGCTTCCCTGTCGACCCGCGCGACGTGCCGCCGGCAAAGGCTGCGCGCCGCCTACACCTGACCTTGGCAGAGTTCGAGCGCCTCCTCCCACGACTGGTTCAGCGCGGCTTCCCACGACCAGATCCGGACACGAGAAACTACGATCTGAAGGCCGTTGATCAATGGATGGATACCCGCTCGAGCTTGCCCCCTTATGAATCCGCCGCGCGATGCTCAAGGGGCAATATCAGAGCGACTGGCCGGACGAGGGAGAGGCGCCGATGAACCTCGAGCACCTGATGGGCAAAGATTCGATCCGTCACCTGATCTTCATGAGGAACAGATGGCGCTATAAGCCGTCGCACCTTATGGTCCCGCACGGCTTCAAGTTTCTGACGCTTGGCCCCGGCATGGTGGTCGGGAACCGCAATATCGCCTCTCCGGAAGATCAGCAGCGCGCGATCGAACTCTATGCCGAGTGGGACCGCATTCGGCTCGGCTTGGCCGAACCGGTTAAATCGAAGTATCCGGCGGGCTCGGTTGGCGAAGCATATCTTCGCGTGATCAGACTCCGCAACGCTGACCGAGCCAAAGCTGGCAAAGAGCAGGACAGGGACAGGCGACCCGTGACGATTGGCCGAGGGCTTGGCGCCGGATCGAACCCCATTTCGGGGTCTCCGACCCAAGATCCATCGAATCCGAGGACTGACGGCTCTTTTCTGTTTCGCCGTGACCGCTGGCGAGCCCGGGCCATGGCGCTGGATCGTGTGGGGTGGCCCCGCGGCGCTTCTCGTGGCAGCTGCGCTTGGAACGGCTTCGTTGCAGGGCAAACTCGCCAGGGGCGGCAGCCGGGCCGGGGACTGGTCATACGGCATCTATCTCACGCATTTCCGATTGTGATGATTGGTGCCATGACCTGCCAAGTCCTGCTCCCGCAGATGAATTGGGTTTGGTTCGGCCTCTTTCCTGTTTTCGTACTGATTGTAACGCTTGCCGCCGCGGCGCTCCTGTACCGCGTCGTCGAGTGGCCTTTCATGGATCTGGCGAGCCAGGCCGGTGCCCATCAAAATCGGCCACAAGGTCCGCATGCAGGGGAAGCGCTGATCTCGGCTACAAGGCCGAATATGGTAAGGGATCACATCTGACAGCCGATGCCATATGGCGCGGGGAACGATCACCGCTTCGGCGAAAGAGCGGCGGCCCAAGACGATGGCTTCTAGACAATCCCGAAGAGCCTGAGCAGCAAAGCGGCCGTCACGATCCATGCCGCTGCCACAAGGGCCGCCCTTCCCTGATTCCCCAAGGCCCGGCGCCAGCGAGGCAGGACGGCCCTGCGCGCCCTCTCCTCGGCATTGTCTCGGCCGATCTGCTCCCAATGGCCCATCTACAACTCGCTTATTGCCGGCCGAGGACGGACAACGCGAGCTTGACCTTCGCGCCGGCCGAAATGACTCAGGCTGAAGCCTTGGCCCGATCACGCTTTGGAGCCGCCGGCGCCGTCTTCCGACGCTGCAGGCCTAGGCCCAGGGACTTGGCCAGATTAGAGCGGGCCTCAGCGTAGTTCGGCGCGACCATCGGATAGTCCGGAGGCAGATTCCACTTCACGCGGTACTGATCGGGCGTCATGTCGAACGCTGTACGAAGGTGACGCTTAAGCGATTTGAACTTCTTGCCGTCTTCCAGGCAAATCAGGAAATCGGGCGTAATGGATTTCTTGATTGATACGGCCGGCGTCGCCTTTTCTTCGGAAGCCGACCCGGGATCCTCGCCAAGCCCAGTGAGCGCTGCGTGCGTGCTAGCAATCAGCGCCGGAAGCTCGGCCATCGGCACGCTATTGTGCCCGACGAATGCCGAAACGATATGCGCGACCAGGTCGACGAGCGCTTCGTTATTTTCCGACATTTCCAATCTCCTGGGCATTGCAGAGAGCTTACGATTCTTTCTTTTTATTACAGAGTTTTTATTTGGCAACAGGCCTTTAGGAGCTTTTATTAGTCGTTGGCATTCAGACGCAGAAGTTCGCCAACCAAATGCGTCGCGCCGTAAAATAGATCGCCTTGCTGAGGCGGGGCGACTGCGGGGAACAGCTCCTCGCCTGGGCCGTCCTGCTTCACGCCGCGAGCAACGCTATCGAGAGAGCCGTCTGGCAGCGGTCGCTGCAGCGCCTTGGCCTGCTCCCATGGCGCCGTCATCCAGACCTCACATTCCTCGGGAGTGGTCAGGATCACCGACATCGCCTTGGGGTGGATCGCGCCGACCTCGGCGTTCGGCTCGGTCGTCAGGAAGGCGTAAAGGTCGATCGTCTCTTCGCCAGTCTTGATCTTCCTGACGCTGATCCACTGGGGACACCAGATGCCGGCGAAGAACGCCGTGGGCCGCTCTTCTCCGAAGGCGAACCAGTAGTTCCCGCCGGGGGCCGGCTCCGCGAACGAATTGAATGGCACCAGGCACCGATTCTCGCCCCCAAGCCAGCGCTTCCAGTGCGAGCTCGAGGTGTTGCGGACGTTGGTCGTGCCGCCG
Source organism: Allobosea sp. OAE752 (assembly GCF_050433265.1). Lineage (NCBI taxonomy): Bacteria > Pseudomonadati > Pseudomonadota > Alphaproteobacteria > Hyphomicrobiales > Alloboseaceae > Allobosea > Allobosea sp. OAE752. The sequence goes on along the minus strand of NZ_JBNPXO010000010.1, from coordinate 75,479 downwards.
TCCGGCTCCATGCGCAGGAGCCAGTCGAAGTCGACTTCCTTGTTCTTCGCCCGCAGCTTGTCCGCGCGCTTCGTCGCAGCTTCAAGCAAGGCCTTCTTCGACACGGCATGCCCCAGCGCGTCATTGCCAGCCGTGGGCCGCCCTCTTCATTGCGCACGATCGGTGCCGCATAATCGGGATAGATGCCCGGCTGCGGCGGCATGTTGACGCCCCCGCTGTCGAACTTGGCAAACAGCTTTAGTCCGCTTCCGCCCCATTGCAGAAGTTGCCGGGCAACGCCATCGTCGGCGAATGAACATCGTTTTTGTGCTCCGAAGGCGCGAAGCTGAAATGAAACGCCAGCGTTCTGAGGGACTTTCTCGAACCGCAAAATAGCTTCGCAAGATTGAGTAAACTAAAGTCCGTTCCCCGCCAATTGCGGCCATCGCCCCGATTGTCGAAGATCTAATGTATCGAGCTATGAAAACACTCTGCTCTTACCTTGTCGTTCTGTGGTGCTGCGTTCCGTTCCCTTATCGGGCCGTGGCCGATGAACGCGACGGCTTTTATCGGTTTCTCGTGGCGAATGAGAAACAGCTGCTCGACGCTGTTCGCCGTCGCGCGGCGGGTGATCTGCTCAGCATTCATAACGACGCGATGGATAGATTTATGGGCGGCAAAGGCTGGCCAACTCGTGGAAGCCCCGAGTGCGTCACAGCATATCTGCAACTCGGTGTAGTGGCGGTGCTTTATTCCGCGGCCATAGAGCCAGAACGGATGATGCCACAGACGAAGCCCGATGAGGTTGCCGCCTTGGGCGACAGGGAATGGAAGGCTTATCTCGATAGGCTCGCCGAATGTGAAAAGTCCGTCAGGGCTGGTTCCTCGGCTGATCGCGTGTTGCAGCCAAGCCGTTTATTGAATCAGCTGCTGCCCCCAATGCGGCGCTAGCTCTCACCCCACAATAACGGAATGGGCTACGGCAACTTCTCGCGGAATCGCTCGACCGAGCGCCTGACGAGCTCCTTCTCACTTTGGGCGGCGAGAGCGAATGCGGCCACGATATACGCTAGACGCACCCGTTCTGGCTCGTGGTCTTCCGGCGGAATCTCGCGCTTCAGCTCCAGCCATGCGGCTTCGAGCGCCCCATGAGCCCGCGCGAGATCGACCGGGTCCTTTAGCGATGAGAACGGCATGCCCAGCGACTTAAACGCCCGCGTCGGTCCCGGCAAAAAAAATGCCCCGCCAGCCGGAGCTGACGGCGCCCTAAAATGTCTGCTCTCGACCGATAGCGTTGAAAAAGTCGGCCATCTGAGCGCAGCGGCGGCGTGGCGGATTTGGCCGATCGAGGCTCGGCCTCTCAAACTATCTGAGGTCCGTTCGGCAGGAGCTTCGCGAGCTTCCTGGGGTTTTGGGCTGCTGCGGCGAGGTGGAACTCGTCTCTGGCGCCGTTGGGTCCGCTGAATGCGGGCTGGCTCGTCTAAAGAGAGCGCCAACCACTTCCACGTTGGACGAAGGCTACAGGCGTCGATATAGCCGGCTGATGGTCAGCAAGCTCGAAATCCCATCCGGCACCCAAGCTCTCATCTTCGATTGTGATGGGACACTGGTGAACACGCTCCCGCTCTACGCGAACGCTTGGGCACATGGCTTCCAGCCGTCGGGACAAACTATGCAACGGGACTGGTATCTTGAGCGGGCCGGCCATTCTGAGCACGCACTGATGGATCTATTCGATGCCGATCATGGCGTCACCGTCGACCGCTTGCAGGTCATCGACCTCATGCGGCAAAGGTTCCTCATGGACGTCGCTGCCGTACAGGAGATTACCGCAGTGGCTGGTATCGCTCGCGCTCACCAGGGGTCGATACCAATGGCCGTCGCATCGGGCGGATCGCGTCAAATTGTTTCCGCATGCTTGCAGGCGACTGGGTTGGCTCCTCTATTCAGCACCGTAGTAACGATCGAGGACGTCGCAAAGCCAAAGCCTGCCCCTGATTTGTTTCTCGAAGCCGCCCGAAGGCTCAAGATTGAACCAACGCTCTGTGTAGTCTTCGAGGATTCTCCCCAAGGCCTCGAGGCGGCAAAACGAGCAGGCATGCACGCCTTCGATGTACGCTCCCTCTAACCGAGTGAGGCCCCCCGCCCGCTGAACTGCAGTCGCGTCCATCAGATGCCCCAGATGTGAAAAAGCCGCCCGGAGGCGGCTGGTTACTGCGATGGTGATCTCGGGCGCTTAGGCGGGCTCGGCGCCTCGCACATCGACCGGGGCGTGTCCCCGGAAATAGAAGCGCTCAGCGACCTGAAACGAGATCCAAGCAAGAAGCGTGGAGCCTACGAAGGCTGCTGCGGCCAGATATATCCCATTTCCGAGCGGCCTCAGCGGCTGGATATACAACAGCCACCACCATTTGAAGACGAGGCTAATGGCGACTGAATGGAGCAAATAGAACGAGTAGGAGATGCGGCCGAGTTCGGACAACGGCTTCCATGCCAGAGCACGCGCCAAAGGGCTTTGTCCATCTATAGCCTTGCAGAGCAAAATCGACACGCAACCTGCGAAAGCCCACACGAACTGCGACGTGTTCAAGAACCCAATCGTGAAGAAGCTCGTGATCAGCACATAGAGGGCTATCAACGAATAGTCCGGGAACGTATCAGCCACCCGCCTTATAGCGTTCGGCCCGAGAGTTGCGACAACTGCCCCAGCAAAGAGGAACAGAAAAAACTCGGAGTAGAAGCCCAGTGCCGCCGGCAGATAGGCAGCAAGCAACCCCGAGAAAATGATAGCGGGGACAACGGACACACCGGTCTTGTGCGCGATCAAAATAACGATCGGGAAAACCAGATAGAAGGCCATTTCATAGAAAAGAGACCAGGTGACGTTGTTAAAAACGATGCCCGGAACTCCCACCGGGGGCACCCCGTTCAGAAATTCAAGGTTCATTATGACAACGCGCCAGGTCGGCGGCGGGATTTCTAGAAGCGGGCCCAGAGCCGCGCAAACCGCCAGAGCGAGTAGAAAAGCAGGGTAAACCCGCACTATGCGCTTACCGACGAAGGAGACGTAGACGAAGGGCGTCTTGAGAACGATGCGGCAGATTAGAAAGCCGCTGAGCATGAAGAAGATGTAGACGCCGTGATGTGAGTGAAAAAGCCAGTAAAGGAACCGATCGAAAGGATCACTCCACCCCGCAAATCGCACGACATTCGGATTCCCGCCGCGAAATGTCGCCATATAGGTCCCGCAGAAATGGACCAGGAAAGTGAGAATTACCGCAACGCCGCGTAGGCCGTCGAGGCTGCGGTTACGGCTTAACATTCAGCAATTGCTCAGGCTTCACCGCGGGCAAATAGTTTAGCAGTAGATACATCGCCATTTCCGGCACTTCATCGAGGCCAGAGCTCCATCTCACGATCTGCTCAGGTGGGACACCCAAGACTTTAGCCGCAGCAATAGGGCTGGGAGCCACCCTTTGAAGTTCCCGACGGAAATCTTCACGTGACATCGGACGCGGTCGAAGCGCAGCAAGTTTGTCCATCGGCCCCTCGCTAGACGGGACAAAAACTAGTCGTCTTCAATCTTGAAGTAAATCGGCGTATGCGGCGTCGACCTCGGCTGCCGACATGATCTGACCGGTTTCGATGGCCCGACGACCTCCCGCTCCTTCCGGAAACAGGCACGAACATGCCGACCGACCGCGAGCGCAAGCGCGTGGATAGCCGCGGCATCAAGCGTCACCCAGCCCGAAGCAGCCTTGTAATCGACCGGCTCATTAGGATCGGCCTGCGCGAGCGCGTCGGCGCCGGCGATCATGTTTTGAGACTCTCGGCCCGTGTCGATCGTCTGGCCGCTGACTTCGAACCCGCCGGTCTCCGCCCGCCACCGCGCGGTGGCGGCGTAGGCCACCAACTCAGCCTTGGTCGGCGGGGGCAAGGCGGAAGGTGCAGAGAACGCCCCGTCTTCATACGACCAACCGATCTCGACATTCGCTCCAGCCGGGACAATCGTCGCAGCGATGTCGGGATGGAAAGCCTCCGCCGGCTCGACGCCATCGAGTTGATGATCTCGGCCACACAGCCTTCTGCGATACGGGCATAGCGCGCCATGATGCACCTCAGAATTCGAGAATGACCTGGCCGCCAGCACCCTGACCACCCGATCCGGAAAGCGCGCCGCCGGATGCGCCGCCGCCAGGGAACATGCCCGTAGCGCCGTTGGAAGCCGTGCCGGTGGCGATCGTGGAGGTGAAATTTGACGTGTATGCGGGGCCGCCCTGCGCCAGCACAAGCTGGCCGGAACCAATGGGGTAAGCGATACCGCCAGCCATACCGGATCGCGCGATGATGCCGCCTGAGCCACCGGTTCCGGCCGCCCCGCCGTTCGCTTGAATAGCCCCGTTTGCGGCAACACCGGCACTCCCACCTAGCGCAGTAATGACCCCGCCAAACGAAGAGGAGCCACCGTTGCGCGGGGCCTCTGCGGCAATAGCAGGCGCCGGCTGCGGGCCGGCAATCCACGCCGCGATACGCTGGCGGAGGCTCATCGGCGGCCACCAGCGGCAGCGCGCGCCAAGACCTCGTCACTGATGATCCGGGGACCGCGCACGCTCATCAGCTTTCCGAATGCCCCCGAGCTCGCATCGACCTGGTCCTTGAACGCCCCCCCAGGGAACAGGCAGAGCTCGTCAAGGTAGTCATCGTTCCATTTTTCGCTCTGCATATCACCATGTACGTATCTTACGATGACATCACGAAGCGCATCGCCCAACCACCTATGTGGCGGTGCAATGGTGTTCCAAGATCCGGCCAGTTTCGTCCTAACGATACGAGCGTCTACGCCTCTGCCGCAGCGCTCGTTTCCGTGCAGTGCCAATTTTGCAAAAAGCCTTCTTGTCGGCGTAGCTGGCAATACCCCTGGGCTAATAGATTCCGGTGGAAGCAAGATTGGAGATTTATCGGACGACCCACCTTATCACCACATTGACCCCCAGTCGGATCCAATAGACCCGCGATGCACGGGCATCAGCACCACAATGGTTCCGCTGGAGGTCATCGAAGATTGGTGGCGCCCTCCGGCGAACTCTAGCGTGTGGACGCGCCTGCCTCATTTTGAAGGACCTTGGAAGGCCTAGCGCTCCGTCCGCTTCCGACCCATTGCGGCCCTCAAGCCGGCGAGTGAATATCGCGCAGTTTCTGATGCAACGTGCATAGGGGGTGGATATGGAAGCCCACGGCCTCTCACGCCTTTATCCTACTCTGCTGGCCGGAATGCTGTGGGCAGGCATTGCAATTATGACGGAGTGCTTGCTCCTCGGCGTCTTGGGCGAAATACCGGCATTCTGGCGTCAATTCGGGTATCTCGGTGGAGCCTTGAATTTCGGCGCGATCCTTATTTCCCGTCTTGGTGGCATTCCGATCCTGGGAGCGCGGCGGCGACCGATTGGGACGTCAACGGACCCCGACATTCTTATCTATGGCTTTACTGCCGCCGTTTTCTTTCTAAATTTCCTGCTCGGTTTGGCTGTCTACTAGCGTCCGCTTCCGACCCTCCGCGGACCTTTCAGAATGTCGTTAGGCTATCGACTTTGCCGCATTCGTGCATGCATTGGGCTGTCGAAGCGATAGGTTCTCGAGCGTCAAAAATGCATAAGCGAACAATACTCTGGGGACTGCTTTGTGCGATGCCCTGCCTAACGGCAGGCGCAATCCTATCGGCTGACTACGCCATGGTTGCGAAGAAAAAGAAGGGCATCCAGGGATTGGCTGGCTGGTGCTGGGGTCTAGCCGAAGGGGCAATGCTTCGAGAGCTGTGCTTCGGACCGGAATCGCGTTTGCGGCTGACTGTAGGGAACAGGTTCGAGGGTTTTGAGACCACCGGTCTTTACCGAACTGGAAGAAACGGACCTCTGGAACTCCTCGGCTTCCCTAACGAGGGATGGCCAAGTCCATCACCTTTGTTGGAATGCCAGATCGAGCTTCCTCTTGTGGATATTCTTCAGCTTGGCGGGTGTGAACTCAGCGGCCGGTGGGATCGAAAGAGGAAGCATACTGATTAGGTCCGCTTCCGACGAGTCGCGGACCGTCTTGTATTGCCTTCTAGCTTTCTCAGACTGCACGTCGAAGAAATATGCGGGGACCGATAATGAGCATTCCTCGGTGGCTGGGCTCATCTTCCTTAGTAGCCCTTCTGATTTGGACTTGTCTTTCTTACTCCGCCTCTGCGGCGCCTACAGAAGGTAATTTTAGAATTGATCGAGTGCATTTCATCAATATTAGCATGCAACTCGGCGACGGCCTGATAAAGGACATGCCCAGAATTCGCGCGGAAATCTATAGTTTCTGGTCAAACACAGAGGACAACATGGTCGAATTCACGAATTCGATTATAATTAACCCGAAACAATACATTGACCATCAGGATATAACTAAGTTTATGCTCGAAGGAGATAAGGTGGAGTTTGTCTTTGAATTCTACAAACCAAATCCAGCTAGCGGAAGAACTGAATTTTTGTGTCGAATCATCTATTTCAAGGACAACGGCAGGCGGGGGTGGGAGCGTCTGCGTCAGGCCCCTGAGGAATAACTGCCAGCGGGACTCGATGCTGCCGCATCGGCGTCTCGCCATTTCAGGCATACTTCTATCGGTGATAACTTGCAGGCCGCTTCCGACCCGTTGCCGACGTTGCGAAGTAGCAGGATGCATGGTTAGGTACTTGTCGTTTGGCGACCTAGCCGGCTACACCACATGTTCGATTTTGTATTCTCGATAGCTGAGAATCCAATTTCTCTGATTATTGTTATGTGCTTGTCGACGCAATTATGCTTTCGCGTGGGGGCAATCATAGGGCGAGGTATTATAAGTCCGCTTTTATTGTATTGATTGTATCTATATTATCGTACCTTCTTGTATATGTGGTAGATGATGATTTTCGCATGGCAATGTTTTTTGTTGCATCGCCTATCGCCGTCCTCGATCTGCTACTTGGTCGGAAGGGTGCCGTTAAAGTGCGCCATGAGTGAACGTCCATTTCCGACCTTTGCTGACGGTAGCTTATTGCGCTGGCCCCAGCCCTCAATCTAGCGCCGTCCTTAGACATCCTACCTCAATCAGCCAAAGTCTTCGCGGAAGTCCACGCCAATCACGTCGAGCGCTTTGAATCAGGGTGGGATTTCCGCCATCGCGGAGGAAGGCCCTGTAGATTGCAGACCGGCAGAGCCCGCTCTGCACCGCAAACTCCTTCACGCCAATCTCAAGGATGACATCGCCAACGGCCTTCGGGATGGCGTGCGGGTCGCCCTCCTTGAAGGCAGCCTTGATGTGAGCGACGCGGCCCTCATCGCCTACGCAAGAACGGCAATATCACGAAGGTCGATGTTCAATCGGCAGTGCGCGATGAGCTTTGGAAGAGCGGTGGCTTTCACCGGCCTGATACTTACGGCGCGCGGAGCGTCGAGGGACGCTGTCTCAAACTCGAAGGGCATTCAGAGGCCCGCGACACAATGCAGGAAGGTCGGTGGGTCGGCGCCATTGGCGACAACTACGAGGTCAAGGTGATTAATGACACGTCAGAGAACCGCGCCGCGCTTGAAGTTGCAGGATTGCGGCCCTGGGGATGAGGCCGTCATCGATGGCCGCCTGTGGATCGAGGAGCCCGCTCATGGCTGACCCCATCCATATGGATGACGCCCGGTCCGAGTTGTCCACCCATCCTGAGCTTGCCATCCGGCTTTTCCCGTTGGCCGATGCGCAGGCTGCCGACGCTCTCAAGCTCACCCCCGGCCAGAGCGTCGGCAGCCAATCAGCCAGGTCTATCGGTATCGCTGGGACCGCCACGGCCGCAAAGGCCAGCGCTGTTGGGTCTTCGCGCGCGGCACGATGAACAGCGTCGATCTCGAGTTCGAGGCCGGCTTTTGCATGGTCTCCTCCGGCAACGCGCTGAGGGGGGCATAGCCATGGCGCGCGCTCAGGTTCAGCGCGTCTTCGTCGATCGAAAGACGGCCGCTGAGATGCTGATGATCAGCGTCGATACCTTCGACACATGGCTTCGCGCTGACTTCATCCCACAGCCGCAGATCGATCGCGGCCAAACCGTACGATGGCGCTGGCCATCTCTTGAGTCGAAGCTTGTCGGGGAGTGCGCAGGACTCTTCACCTCAACGAAGCGCATCGTCGGGCGGATCACGGCCTCACGGATCGCCGCAGCGTCAACAGCATCGTTCTTCTGCCGCTTCACATATGGCTTCACATAGCTCGGCGGTATGAGCTTCACCTGGTGGCCCAACGCGCCGATCTCGCGAGCCCAATAATGCGCCGTGGCGCAGGCTTCGATGCCGATCAGGCAGGCCGGTAGCTTGGCGAAGAATGGCAGCACCTGCGCTCGACGGAGCCGGCGACGGATCGCAACTCCCCCGCCGACATCCACGCCATGGACCTGAAAGACCGACTTGGCGATATCCAGACCGACTGTGACAACCTCGACCATGAAGCTCTCCTCCTGCTTTGCAAGAGTTCACGCTCCCGCGGGGGTGGAGAGCCGTCCACAGCATCAATTGCCGACGTTGGCGCTTCGGCTGGGGTAGGAAGCTGCGACCGCGATCGGCCCCGAGCAGCGCTATAGGCACCAGCGACCTGACGATCTCGTGAGCGGAACATTTTAGAACGATAATGAACCAGTCGCTCTTTCGGTTGTTCTCTTCCGCGACGCGGCGTGCTCGGAAGCGGGCCTTCGCCGCGGTTTGCCAAAATCGGAGGCGGACGGATATGCCAACTCCCCGAGAACTGGACATGAACCGGCGTGACTTGATGGTCGTCGCTGGCGCTTGTGCCGCCTTTCCCGCCACGGTGACGGGCACGCGGGCGCAGCCGGCGCCGAGCGGAAAGCCAGTGCTGAGCGAGGTCTCGTTTAGCGTAAATGGACAAAGCTACCAGCTCGAACTCGATACGCGCACGACGCTACTGGATGCGCTGCGCGAGCATCTTCACCTAACGGGCACCAAGAAGGGCTGCGACCACGGCCAATGCGGCGCTTGCACGGTGCTGGTCGATGGGCAGCGGATCAATTCCTGTCTGACGCTAGCGATTATGAACCCTGGAGCCGAGGTCACAACCATTGAGGGGCTGGGTGGCGTCGAAAACTTGCACCCGATGCAGGCTGCCTTCGTGAAGCACGACGGCTTCCAGTGCGGTTACTGCACCCCTGGGCAGATCTGCTCCGGCGTTGCCGTGCTCGACGAGATCAAGGCTGGCGTCCCGAGCCATGTGAGTGCCGATCTCACCGGCGCGATGGCGGTCACCGAAGCCGAGATCCGCGAGCGCATGAGCGGCAACATCTGCCGCTGCGGCGCCTATTCCAACATCGTCGAGGCGATGACCGAAGTCGCCGGGAGGCGCACGTGAGAGCTTTTTCCTACGAGAAAGCGGCTTCGCCCGCCGATGCGGCAGCGGCTGCAGCCAAGCATCCGGAAGCGAAGTTCATTGCCGGCGGCACCAATCTGCTCGACTTGATGAAGCTGCAGATCGAGACGCCGGCGCATCTGATCGATGTCAACGGGATCGGCCTGGACAAGATCGAGCCGACCTCAGAAGGCGGTTTGCGTATTGGCGCGTTGGTGCGCAACACTGCTCTGGCAGCCGATGAACGGGTGCGGCGCGATTACGCCGTGCTGTCGCGGGCTTTGCTGGCAGGCGCATCCGGCCAGTTGCGCAATCGCGCGACGACCGCCGGCAACCTGCTGCAGCGGACGCGCTGCCCTTATTTCTACGACACGGCGCAGCCTTGCAACAAACGCCAGCCGGGCAGCGGCTGCTCGGCGATCGGTGGGTTCTCGCGCCAGCTCGCCGTCGTCGGCGTCAGTGATGCGTGCATCGCGACACACCCCTCCGACATGGCCGTGGCGATGCGGGTGCTCGACGCCACCGTTGAGACGGTCAAGGCGGATCGATCGACGCGTTCGATCCCTGTCGGGGAACTGCACCGTCTGCCGGGCATGGCCCCCGATCTCGACACTATTCTGGATAAGGGCGAACTGATCACGGCGGTGACGTTGCCGAAGCCGGTTGGCGGCACGCAGATTTATCGCAAGGTGCGCGACCGGGCCTCCTACGCTTTCGCGCTGATCTCTGTCGCGGCGATCGTGCAGCGCGACGGCAGTGCGCGGATCGCGCTCGGCGGTGTCGCGCCCAAACCCTGGCGTGTCGGAAAGGCCGAGACCGAGATCGGCCGCGGGGCGAAAGCGGCGACGGACGCGCTTCTGGCCGATGCGAGGCCGACCCATGACAACGCATTCAAGCTGCCGCTGGTCGAGCGCACGCTCGGCGCGGTGCTGACGCAGGCGAGGGGTTGAACTTATGAAATTCGACAAGCCCGCAACCAACAACCCGATCGACCGACAACAGGTGGTCGGCCGGCCGCATGACCGGATCGACGGGCCGCGCAAGGTGACCGGCACGGCGCGCTATGCCTATGAGCAGCACGATGTCGTTCCGAACCAGGCCTACGGCTATGTCGTCGGCGCCGGCATCGCCAAGGGCCGGATCGCTTCGATCGATTACGAGACCGCGCGCAAGGCGCCGGGCGTGCTTGCTGTCGTGACGGCGAAAGAGGTGGGCAACCTGAAGAAGGGCAAGCGCAACACGGCCCCCCTTCTCGCCGGGCCGGAGGTGGGGCACTATCACCAGGCCGTCGCGCTGGTCGTGGCCGAGAGCTTCGAGCAGGCCCGCGCCGCAGCCAGCCTGATCAAGATCGACTATGCGGCCGCCAAAGGCGCCTTCGATCTGAAGGCTGCGAAGGATAAAGCCGCCAAGCCCGAGGGCGACGATCCCAGCCTCGACGATACCCATGTCGGGGATTTCGCAGGGGCTTTCGCGAGGGCGGAGGTGAAGCTCGACGAGACCTATACGACCCCCGACGAGAGCCATGCGATGATGGAGCCGCATGCCACGCTCGCTGCCTGGGAAGGCGAGAAACTGACGCTGTGGACCTCCAACCAGATGGTTGCCTGGGGTGTTACCGATATGGCGACGACGCTCGGCATTCCCAAGGAGAACATCCGTATCGTGTCGCCCTTTATCGGCGGCGGCTTCGGCGGCAAGCTTTTCCTGCGCGCCGACGTGCTGCTGGCGGCGCTCGGAGCGCGCCTCGCCAAGCGCCCGGTCAAGGTGGCGCTGACGCGTCCGCTGATGATCAACAACACGACCCATCGACCGGCCACGATCCAGCGGATCAGGCTGGGCGCGACGAAGGAGGGAAAGCTCACAGCGATTGGCCATGAGAGCTGGTCGGGGGATCTCAAGGGAGGTGGGCCGGAGCTCGCAGTGCAGCAGACGCGGCTGCTCTATGCCGGTGCCAACCGGATGACGGCGATGCGCCTGGCCGAGCTCGACCTGCCGGAAGGCAATGCCATGCGCGCTCCGGGCGAGGCTCCGGGTCTGATGGCGCTGGAAATGGCGATGGACGAGATGGCCGAGAAGCTGGCGCTGGATCCGGTCGCCTTCCGCATGCTCAACGACACACAGGTTGATCCCGAGAAGCCGGAACGACCCTTCTCGATGCGGCGGCTCGACGAGTGCTTCAGGATCGGCGCCGAGCGCTTCGGTTGGTCGCGCCGCCCGGCACGGCCAGGCCAGACGCGCGACGGCAACTGGCTGGTTGGCTTCGGTGTCGCGGCCGCCTTCCGCAACAATCTTGTGATGAAGTCCGGTGCGCGGGTCAGCCTCGACGCTGGGGGCGTCGTCACGATCGAGACCGATATGACTGATATCGGGACCGGCAGCTACACCATCATCGGCCAGACCGCCGCGGAGATGCTGGGTGTCGGGCTGGACAAGGTTGTCGTGAAGCTCGGCGACTCCGCCTTTCCCGTTTCGGCCGGATCCGGCGGTCAATGGGGTGGCAATAGCTCGACGGCCGGCGTCTACGCAGCCTGCGTCAAACTGCGCGAGGCCGTGGCGCAGAAGCTCGGTATCAATTCGGACGAGGCGGTGTTCGCCGATGGCGAGGTCAGAGCCGGCAATCGCAGCCTGCCTCTGGCGAGTGCGGCCGAGGGCGGGCCGCTGACCGGGGAGGATACGATCGAATATGGCGATCTCGACGAAACCCACCAGCAGTCGACTTTCGGTGCCCATTTCGTCGAGGTCGGCGTCGATGTGGCAACGGCCGAGACGCGCATCCGGCGGATGCTCGCCGTCTGCGCAGCCGGGCGCATTCTCAATCCGAAGACGGCGCGCAGCCAGGTCATCGGCGCAATGACGATGGGCGCAGGCGCGGCGCTGATGGAGGAACTGGCGGTCGACAAGCGCCGCGGATTTTTCGTGAACCATGACCTCGCCGGCTACGAGGTACCGGTGCATGCCGATATCCCGCATCAGGAGGTCGTGTTCCTGGACGAGACCGATCCGATGTCCTCGCCGATGAAGGCCAAGGGCGTCGGCGAACTCGGCATTTGCGGGGTCGGGGCGGCGGTTGCGAACGCCATCTACAACGCGACCGGCGTGCGCGTGCGCGACTACCCGATCACGCTCGACAAGCTGCTGACCCGTATGCCCGATGCCGCTTGAGTGCCGCTGCACCAGGTCGGGTGGCACTTGCCCATAGGAACTGTGCGACAGCGGATCCTGCAGGTGCGCGGGAACATGCGCTGAGTCAGTTCTGCACGGGCAGAGCGGTTCGGCGAGACCTAGAGCCGTGCCCTTGCGGGTTGAATCGCTTGGGATAGGCGATCTTCGCGGCGTCAGGCGGCCAAACGCTTCGGTGTCGGGGCGGGCAGCGCGGTCCGTTGGCATGAGCGCTTCCGACAGGACGGGCAGATCGCGCCCAAGCCCATGGGCGGCGAACTCGCAGCGTCTGGAAACGCAGGCCGCCCTGATCCTTCGGCTCAACGAAGAGCACCCGCTCCTCTTCCTGCGGGAACTGCGCGACAGGCTCTCGGAACGCGGCATCCAGGCTAGAACAGCAGCGCCGAGATTAGGAAGGGTACGCGCCAGGCCCAGCCGAACAGCGTCTCAGATAGGACACCAGCAGAAACATCAGCGCCGCGAGCATAATGCCGACCTCCGTCGCGGCCTGGAGATAGGCGGTATAGTAGCCCTTGCGCTCCGGCGGCACATATTCCGCGACCAAGGTCACCGCTCCGGCATATTCCGCACCGGCCCCGAAGCCCTGGAGCAAGCGCAGGATGACGAGGAGGACCGGAGCCCAGAGACCGGCCTGCGCATAGGTCGGCAACAATCCCATGGCCACGGTCGACGCGCCCATCAGCGCGATAGTTCCGCGACGCGGGCCCGCTCGTAGAAGCCCCGCTGAAGCCCAGTCTCGTTCACCGACCAGGCCAGATGCCCAGGAAGGTGTGCGCAATGCCATGCAGTTCCGTCTCGTCAATTCCGCTAGCGGCTGCCACCAGAAGCCCGTCAGTCATTGCTTTCAACGTCAATGCCAGATCACGTGGCAAGATCGACGCTGGAAAGTCTCCGTCGCGCGCGGCTTGTTCGAAGCGAGCAATAAGCCTGTCGCGCCAATAGCGGCCGCGTTCCGTTACGAATTCCCTGATGCTCTCGTCTCCGGGAGCGTGACTTAGCGAGTGGACGATGCCCATGCTCCCTTTGGGATCAGCGGCATTCGTCTGTAAAGCAATCGTGCCGTTCAGGAGATGCTTGGCAACGCCACGGGAGGTCGGTTGCTCCAGCGCGTCAACCATGTATGCGGTCTTCTCGCGTTCGTAGAGATCCATGACCTTATGGAATAGATCCTCCTTGCTGCCAAAAGAAGCGTACATGGTGGCGCGGCTGATCCCCATCGCCTGAATAAGCGTACCAATGCTGGCACCGGCATAACCATGTCGCCAGAACACGCGCATTGCCGCGATCAGAGCGGCATCGGTGTCGAACTGGCGCGGGCGTCCACGCATCGGGCTGCCCTGCGATCCGGGGACTGGCCCCGCACTTCGAGCCTCATCGTCTTCTTGCGTCACAGTCGCCTCAAGCAGGGTTGATTTTTGGAACGATCGGTATATCTAATATTTATGGAACGATCGGTTTAGCTTCGTCTCCGTCGCACTTAGGCCCGCCATTCGTAGCGGGAAAGCATTTATGTCGTACACTCCTCAGGAAGCAGCGAACCTCCGGCTTGTGACCCTCAACAACGCTTCTCATGATTTCACAAAATTCTTCGACGCCATCTTCGCTACGGACGTGGAATGGACAATTGCGGGACATGGACCAGTCGCGCGAACCTACCTGGGTATGAAGGATCTGTTCGACAATGCCGAGGAGGCCTTGTTCGCGCGGTTCGCTGAGCCGCTTGCAATCACTACCCGTGGCGTATGGGCGGACGGGGACGAGATTTTCGCAAGGATCGACAGCAGCAGTCGAGCCCTTGATGGCGAACCGTACAAGAACGGCTACATGTACATCATGACACTGAAGGACGGCAAAGTTGTTTCGGGAATAGAATGGCTCGACCTTCATGCATATTATGAAATCCTAGACAGAGTTAAGCTCTGACGCCAACCGTTAGCGGTCTGTGTGGTCTCACCCCAGGACTGACCGCTTCCAAAAGAGTGTGAACGTCAGGAACAGGCCATCGTGGCTGGAGCTGGCGTTCGCCTTGCGCTACGCGTCCTTATCGAAAGCGAGGCGCGCGCGTTCAACGGCCGCTCTGTTCTCGACTGCCCACTCCCCCAGGGCGCTAACCGGCGCGAGCAAGGAACGGCCAAGGCCGGTAAGGGAGTAATCGACGCGCGGCGGGATACTGGGAGTTACTGTCCTCTCGATGAGGCCGTCTCGCTCCAGCCCACGAACCGTTAGCGTCAGCATCCGCTGGGAGATGCCCCGCACGTCACGCTTCAGTTCGTTGAAACGGCGCGGACCTTGGCCGAGGGCGCCGATGACGAGGATGCTCCATTTGCTGCCCACCCGGGCCAGCACGTCGCTGACAAGCATGCAACTTCCTGGATCATGTTCGATGGGGTGATCGGTCACATCAAGGTGCCTCCGGTTACAAAAATGTGCCGTCTTGCGACGAGCCTTGCCCTATCGCACGTAAAGGGCGGAAACAAATTGTAAGTGAGGCACAAATTGAAACTCCTGCATATTGATAGCGCCATCACAGGCGAGCAGTCGGTCAGTCGTAAGCTTTCGGCCGAGATCGTCGGGCATCTGAAAGCGGGCGCTCCCGATCTTGACGTCACCTATCGCGATCTCGTCGCCGCCCCATTCGGCCATCTCATGCTGGGCGACATGCCGGCGCAGGGGGAGAGCACGTCGGTACTCGACGAGTTCCTTGCTGCGGATATCGTGGTGATCGGGGCGCCGATGTACAATTTCACCGTGTCGAGCCAGCTCAAGGCCTGGATCGACCGCATCCTGATTCCTGGCAAAACCTTTCGCTATGGCGAGGCAGGGCCCATCGGGCTAGCTGGCGACAAGCGGGTCATTGTCGCTCTTTCCCGAGGCGGGCTTTACAGCGAAGGTGCACCCGCCAGAGGGCATGAGCATGTTGAAACCTATCTCAAGACAGTTCTCAGCTTCATTGGTATCACGCCGGAATTCGTAATTGCCGAGGGGATGCTCCTCGGACCGGAACAACATGCAACCGCAATCGCGCAGGCGGAGCGCTCGATCGCGGCACTTCCTCCCTGGCAGGAGCACTGAGCGAGGGCTTTCCGCCGCACGATCCGTCGGCTTATGTCCATGATTGTGAGCGATATCGGACGCTGGCGTATTCTCAGGATCCAGCCCTAGAACGACCGCGACAAAGGCGCCGGTCGCCGCTATCGCCACCGCTTCACGTGGTCGACCAGAGCCCGAAGCTTCGGGGCAAGATTCCGGCGCTGGGGGAAATACAGGAAGAAGCCCGCAAAGGGCGGACAAAAGTCTTCGAGAAGAGGCACCAGCTGGCCGGATGACAGATAGGGCCTGAAGGTCTCCTCCATGCCGAAGGTTATGCCTCCGCCAGCACAGGCCGTGCGGATCATCAGCCACATATCGTTGGTGGTGATCTCAGGGTTGACGGCGACGTCGTACTCGCGCCCTTCTTCGCCAAACTCCCAGCGGTAAGGCGCGCTCTGGGGCGTGGGACGCCAGCCGATGCAGCGATGCTGCGCCAGCTCGGACGGATGCGAAGGCTTGCCGAAGCGCTCGATATAGGCAGGCGAGGCGACCACGATCTGGCTCTGCTCGCCCGACACCGGGATGGCGATCATGTCCTTGTCGATCACCTCGCCAAGCCGGACCCCGGCATCATAACCCTCCGCCACGATGTCGAATTCCTCGTCCGTGACCGTCACATCGATCTGAACCGCCGGATAGGCGTCAGCGAAGCCGGCCAGCAGCGGCCCGGAGATGAAACGCTCGGCGATCGAGGACACCGCCAGCCGCAAGAGGCCGCTCGGCGCCATGTCCCGATCCGCTGCGGCGTCCAGGGCCAGGCCGATCTCGGCGATCGCCGGCGCCACGCGCCGGAAAAGCTGCTCGCCGGCCTCGGTGAGGCTGACGCTTCGCGTCGTGCGCTGGACAAGCGCGACACCGAGGCGATCTTCGAGCCGACGGATGGCTTGGCTTACCGCCGGCCGCGTCACACCCAAATGCTCAGCGGCCGCGCGGAAGCTTCGCATCTCTGCGACGGCCAGAAAGACAGAGATTCCCGTGAGATCCGCGGCCATTGGTAATGAGAGATTACCAGCGTAATCATGATTAGGCAAATTGTCGCTCTGTGGCTGGCCTCTGGTTCTCGGTCAGTGAGCTGAGCAAGCGTCGATACACCGGGTCTCGCCGCTCGAGCTGGTGGATCGCGGTCCCGCATAAAATTGGAAAAGACGTGAAAGTGTTAAGCTCGCTCCTCCCGGCTGACGGGAGGTGGCACCGTTCGCGGTGTCATCGGGCTCCGTCCCACCGCTTCAACAGGTCGATGAAGGCCCGCAGCGGCGAGGCTACGTGCCGGCTACGCGGGAAGTAGAGCGCCAGGCCCGGCATCGGCGGGCACCAGTCATCAAGAATGGTCACGAGCTGACCCGTTTTTAGAAGCGGCTCGGCGAAAGGCTCCGGGACATAAGCAATGCCGCGGCCGTCTGCCGCCGCCTGCACGAGAAGATCATTATCGTCGAGGGTAAGGTTGCCGGGCACATCCACCGCGATCTCGGCGCCGCGCTTGGCAAACTCCCACCGGTAGCGCTTCCCGCTGGGTAAACGCTGCCGGATACAGCGATATGCCTGCAGGTCGTCCGGCGTCGTCGGCGGCACGATGCCCTCCAGATAGGACGGTGCGGCCACGGCGAGGAAGCGCACATCGCCACCGAACTTCACCGCGACCATGTCCTGCGGAACAGCCTCCAGCAGGCGCACGCCAGCATCGAAACCCTGTTCCACAATATCGACGAGGCGGCCTTCCGACACCAGATCAAGCTCGACATCAGGATAGAGATCGAGAAATCGCGGCACGACGTTCGCGAGCAGGATGCGAGCACCGCTCTTGTTCGCATTGATCCGTAGCGTGCCGCTGGGGGTGCCGCGCTCTTCCGAAAGAGTATCGAGCGCCCGATCAAGATCCTGAAGAACCGGATCGAGGCGTGCGAGCAGAGTAGCGCCGGCCTGGGTGAGCGACAGGCTGCGCGTCGTTCGGTTGAACAGCCGGACGCCCAACTTTCCCTCCAGGCCGATGATGGCGTGGCTGAGTGCGGAGCGCGACACGCCCATAACATCGGCGGCGCGGCGAAAACTCCGGTGGTTGGCTACCGCGGCGAAAGCGGCCAGATCGTTCAAGCTCGGGCGCCTCATTCGTGAAATTTCTTCACCATATCATCCCATTTTGAGGACCTTATATCACCAGTGTCCACGCTCTACATCGGCGATGCACAGAGAGGGACCAGATGCCAAAGACATGGATCATCACCGGCGCGACGTCGGGACTTGGCTTCGAGATGGTGCAACAGCTGCTCGCCGAAGGTCACAAGGTGATCGCGACAGCCCGCCGCTCGGAAGCCTTGGCACGGCTCAGGCAGAATCATCCCGCCCAGCTGGATGTCGTCCAACTCGACCTCGCGGAACCCGATGGCATTGCCTCCGCCATCGAGAGCGCTTTTGGCCGACACGAACGGATAGACGTGATCGTCAGCAATGCGGGCTATGGCCTGTTCGGGGCTGCGGAAGAGCTCACCAGGGCGCAGATCGACCGGCAGATCGCCACCAACCTTGCCGGATCCATCCATCTGATCAGAGCCGCGCTGCCCTTTCTGCGAGGCCAGGGCGGCGGACGGATCGTCCAGGTTTCTTCCGAAGGTGGGCAGATCGCCTATCCGGCTTTCAGCCTCTATCACGCGACGAAATGGGGCATCGAAGGCTTCGTCGAATCCGTCGCACAGGAAGTGGCTCCTTTCGGCATCGACTTCATCATCGCCGAGCCGGGACCGACGGGCACGAATTTCGGCGCCAACCTCGACCGTGCGGTCCCCTTGGCTGCGTACGAGGAAACGCCTGCCGGCGCCGTTCGCCGCGCCATCAGCGACGGAAGTTTCGCGATCAAGGGCGACGCTGCGCGCACCGTGGCCGCAATCATCGCGGCTGCCGAGAGCGAAACACCGCCCTTGCGGCTGACCCTGGGCAGCACGGCCTATTCTTCGATCTCAACGGCGCTTGTCGCACGCCTGTCTGCCCTCGAGGCGCAGCGGGGAACGGCCCATTACGCGGACCGGCAAGATCTATGAGCCGCGGCAGCGGCCCGGACACAGATCTCATGTAGAGGAAAGGAAACAACATGCCTATCCGACCGGTTGTCTTGGCGCTCGCCTTGGGCATCTCGTCTTCTGCCGTCGCACAAACCGCCGCACAGAACCAGATAGTGGGCACCTGGCGCATGGTCTCGGCGACGATCGACCCCGGCGGCAAGCACATCGCCGCCTATGGAGACAAGCCCAACGGTCTTCTCGTCTTCACACCCGACATGCATTTCGTGGAAGTTCTGACCGACGCCGAAATCCCGCGATTCGCATCCAATGCCCGTGGTGAGGGAACGGATGACGAAAATCGCATGGCCATGTCGCGCAATATCGGGTTCTTCGGAACCTACTCCGTCGATGAAAGGGGCGAGTTCAACGGAAACCGCGTGGAAGGAGCGACATTTCCGAACTGGGTGGGCAGCGTCCGCACCCGTGATGACCTCACGCTGGTCGTTGCCGGCGACCGCATGACCGAACGCTTTCGGCGACCGGAAGGGACCGAGATCAGGATCGAATGGCAGCGCGTCAAATGAGGCCGGAAAGATGAACGGTTTGGACGAGGCCGCCTTGGGCCGACATGCTTGCGCCCCTGGGCCACGATCGGCCGTTCAATTGGAGTTCGTGAAGACGGGCACAGGCGCCATTACCTTCGGGCCTCCCAATTATAGCGCCTGACGTAGTCGAGAAACGCGCGCATGGCTGCGCTTGGGAGGCGGCGGCTCGGGTAGTACAGAAACCAGTGCGGCAATGCCGGGCTCCAATCGGGCAGGAGTTCCACGAGTGCGCCATTCCGGATATGGGGTCTGGCATAGTCATCAAAGATGTGGGCTATGCCTCGGCCGGCCAGTGCCGCCTGCAACTCGTTGTGCGCCGAACTGACCAACAGGCGGCCGGTAGGGGTGACCTCTATCTCATCCTCTCCGTCGGTAAACCGCCAGGTGGCCAAAGTGCCCCCGGGAAATCTGCGCTTGATGCAGTCATGACGAGCGAGATCGTCCGGTACCTGCGGCCGGCCGTGCTTTTCGACATAGCCTGGTGAAGCGACGATCGCATAGCGAAGCGCGGGGCCGAGCGGGAGCGCGATCATGTCCTGCGCCAGTTGCTTGCCGAATCTCACGCCGGCATCGAAGCCCTGTTCCACGATGTCGATAACCGCCGCGTCGCTGATGATGTCGATGTTCACCTCGCGATAGGCATCCATGAAGTCGAATGCGAGCGGGCAAAGATAATGATCAACCGCCGGCGCCGGGGCGTTGATCCTGAGCGTCCCGGACGGCGTGTCCCTTAGCTCGTCGACTTCGGCCACCGCGAGCCGGATATCGTTCAACGCCGGGGCCAGACGTTCGAGCAGGCGCTGTCCTGCTTCCGTGGGCGACACGCTCCTCGTCGTACGATTGAGCAATCGAATTCCGAGGGCCTCTTCCAGGGCGCTCATCGTCTGGCTCAAGGCCGACGAAGACACGCCGCGTTCGAGCGCTGCCGCACGGAACCCCCCACAACGGACGATCGAGACGAACACGTCGAAGCTGTCGAGCCGGATCGGGTTCATTGAGAAGCTGAGCTAATCAAGGTGATCGAAATTGAGCGTGTTATCGGCTGAATAGCCCTATGCCATGGTCGCCGCAAGGGTGGCTGCCGGCCCCCGCCGCTTCCTCGCGTCGCTCCGGCCCAACCGGAACGGAGCGCGCGTGCCAAACGAAAGAGAAGACCGATGAAGGCTTTTACCCTCAACCGGCGCACCATCATGCTCTCCGCCGTCACGGGCGCCTCGAGCCTGGTCCCCCCGGCCATTGGCGGATCCGGCGGCGCGAAGGCTCAGGCCACGTCGTCGCCGCGCGGCAATTCCGGCTGCTACCGCTTGCGTATCGGCGAGATCCAGGCGACCGTCTTGAGCGACGGCGTCATTGGCGGCCCGCCGCGCGTCTATGCGAGCGATGCGCCCGAGGCGGAGCTCCAGGCGGTGTTGCGGCGCGCATTTCTTCCCGCCGACCACATGACGCTCAACCTCAACACGCTGCTCATCGAAACCGGCGGGCGGCGAATCCTGATCGAAGCGGGCGCGGGCAAGACGATGGGGCCGAATGGCGGCCGCATCTTCGAAAACCTGGCGGCGATCGGGCTTGGTCCTGTCGATATCGACGCGATCGTCGTCTCTCACACCCATCCCGATCATGTGGGCAATCTGAGGACGGCAGACGGCAGCAAAGCCTTCCCGCGCGCCACGGTCTTCGTGCCGAAAGCGGATTGGGACTTCTTCGTCCGAACCGATCCGGACCTCTCTTACATGCCGGTCCCGGAGGAATTCCGCCAGCGCTTTGCGGCGAACATCAAGAACAGCCTTGAGCCGTTCAAAAACGATGTTGAGCTTTATGAAGCCGGCACCGAGATCGTGCCCGGCCTCATGACGATGGTCGCATCCGGCCACACGCCGGGCATGGCGACGTTTCTCGTCCATTCCGGCAACGACCAGCTGCTGCTCACGGCAGACCTCGCCTATCACCCGGTGATCAACATCGACAGGCCCTGGGTTCCGGGCCCGGACCGCGACAAGGAGACGGCCCTCGCCTCTCGCCGACGCGTCTTCGATCAGGCGGCGGCCGATCGCATTCCCGTGCTCGGCTTCCACTTCCCGTTCCCTGGCCTTGGTCGGCTGCTCAAGACCGATGGCGCCTATGTCTGGGTACCCGCCAACTGGCAGTTCTGACACTCGGCAAAGAAGAGGAGAACCTCATGGACCAGACGAAGCTCGACCGACGCGGCTTCCTCGGCACGATGGGCGCGGCGGCAACGGGACTCGGCCTCACGACCCAGGCGGCGGCACAGACCCAGGAGACGAAGGCGGCCGCTTCGGGATCCGATCCAGATGTGTTGACCCGCGCCTTGCCGCGCACCGGCGAGCGGCTCACGGCTCTCGGCCTCGGAACATTCCTAACCTTCGATCTGAAGCCCGGCATGCGTCGCGATGGTCTGCGCCAGGTTTTCGAGCGATATGTTGCCGCGGGCGGCCGCGTCGTCGACACCTCGCCGCTCTATGGCTCGGCTGAGGTAAGCGTCGGCCAATTCATGGGCGAGTACGCAGAATCCGACGGGATGTTCCTCGCCAATAAGGTCTGGGCTACCGGAGAATATCTCGGTGATGAAAGCCACGCAGTGGAAAGCTTGCGGCAGTCGCGGCTGCGTACCTGGCGCGACACCATCAATCTCATGCAATGCCACAGCATCACCAACGCGCCCGTCATCATCCCGCTGATGAAGGCCTGGAAGCGGGAGGGCCTCATACGCCATGTGGGGGTGACCCACCACGAGTCGGCCGCGCAGGACCAGCTATTGGCGATCGTCCAACGCGACGGTGTGGACTTCGTCCAAACCAACTACTCGATCTTCAACCGCGACGCCGAGCGCCGCCTGCTGCCGGCTGCGGCCGACAAGGGTGTCGGCGTGCTCATCAACCTGCCGCTTGAGAAAGCACGCCTCATGAAGGTGGTCGAGGGACGGCCGCTACCGGGCTTCGCGCAAGAATTCGGAGCGACCAGTTGGGCGCAGTTCTTCCTGAAATGGGTCATGGCGCACCCGGCCGTCACGACCGTGCTGTGCGGCACGTCGAACCCCGATCACATGAGCGACAATGTCCAGGCGATGACCGGCCCACTTCCAGACACTCGCATGCGCGCCCGCATGGTCGCGCACATGGAGACAGTCCCCGGCTTCGGCTCCATCGGCACCATGCCTTGGTACCCCGGTAAGGAGAACATGTATGCCGGCCTGATCCGCGAGGCGCAGGCCAAAGCCGTGCGCCGCTTGCAATGATCGTTCGCGTCCCTTCAGCGCCACGTGGAACTTAAGAGTTGGAGATTGATCTTGCCCTCAAGCCGACGCTCCTTCCTGATCGCATTTCTGACGTTGCCGCTGATCCACACCGCCAGGACGGGGGCATTTGCGCAAGCGGGTTCAGCACTCCCTTTGACTCCGGAGTGTCGTGACGCAGACGACGTCACACTGGAGCGGGAGGCCGGTCCATTCTTCAGGCCGAACTCGCCGCGAAACCAGGAACTGCATGTGGATGCGCCCGGGGGCGAGCGGATCACTGTTGCCGGATTTGTCCTCGACAAGCTCTGCCGGCCGCTCGCCGGAAGTCTTGTGGAGATCTGGCATGCGGACGAAAACGGCGCCTATGACAGCATCGGCTTCCGCCTGCGCGGACACCAGTTCACCGACGTGCAGGGGCGCTGGTGGTTCAACACCATCGTGCCAGCGCTTTATCCCGGTCGAACACGTCACGTCCATTTCAAGGTCCAGCGCCCGGGCGGTCGCGTCCTCACCACGCAGCTCTACTTTCCCGGAGAGCCCCGAAATGTCGGAGACAGCCTGTTTCACGAGACCCTCCTCATCGACATAAAGCAAGCTGGCGACGGACGGTTCGGCCGTTTCGACTTCGTAGTGTGACCGCAAGGGGGTCAGTTGCCGAGCTTACACCGTGTCGCTGTGGCGTCCCCGACGACTGGCCCATCCATGGTGGCGGCGCTGACGTCAGGCGTTGAAGCCGGCGTCCACATTGAGAACCGCTCCGGTAATCAGGCTAGCTGCCGGACCGGCAAGGAATGCCACGGCGCTCGCGATCTCACGCGGCTCCCCAAATCTGCCGAGCGAGGTGAGGCTCCGCTGATAGTCGGCATTCTCGCCGTCGGCCGGGTTCATGTCCGTGTCGGTTGATCCCGGCAGAACGAGGTTCACAGTAATACCTTGAGGGCCGAGCTCGCGCGAAAGGCCTCGCGTGAGCGACAGAAGCGCCGACTTCGACATGGCGTACGCCGTCACGCCCGGGAACGGGACACGCTCCGCCAACGACGAGCCGATGGAGACGATACGGCCTCCGGATGAGAGGTGCGGGATTGCAGCCTGGGCGAACAGGACAGGCGCGCGAACATTGACGTCGAGCATGGCCTGTAGATCGCCCAACGACAGGTCCACCGTCATGCCGGCCGTTCCGATGCCCGCGCTGTTGACCAGGATATCGAGCCCTCCAAGCGCATCCACCGTCTCCGCGACCGCTCGGCTGATGGCGTCCGGATCGGCGCTGTCCGCCTGAATGGCGATCCCCCGCCGGCCTGTCTCCTCGATCGAACGAACCACGCTCGCGGCCCGGTCCGCCGAGCGGTGATAGGTGAAGGCGACATCAGCCCCGTTATCGGCGAGCGCAATCGCGATCGCGGCTCCTATCCCCCGTGAGCCGCCGTTCACCAAGGCGCGCTTTCCGAGCAAGTCCATGATCTTCTCCTTTATACAGCGATCGATGCATAAATTGCTAGACCCATTGCGGCGAGCGATCAACTAATTTATGCAGTGATTGATGCAAAATTCTGCTTCGCCGCCTCCAGCCTGTTTGCCTCCGTCACGGCCGACGCGCGGCCGGCCGAGGGAATTCGATCGCCAGGAAGCGTTAGCCGCGGCGATGAGGCTGTTTTGGATGAGAGGGTATGAGGCCACCTCAATCGCCGATCTGACGGATGCCATGGGGATCGGGACAAAGAGCCTCTATGCGGCCTTCGGCTCGAAGGACGCACTCTATTCGGAAGCGCTCCGATATTATTCCACGACCTATGAGGGATTGGTTTGGACCCGTTTCCGGAAGGCAAAGACCGCGCGGGACGCGGCTCTGGCATTTCTCGAGGATTCCGCCG
Source organism: Allobosea sp. OAE752 (assembly GCF_050433265.1). Classification (NCBI taxonomy): domain Bacteria; kingdom Pseudomonadati; phylum Pseudomonadota; class Alphaproteobacteria; order Hyphomicrobiales; family Alloboseaceae; genus Allobosea; species Allobosea sp. OAE752. Next base: position 51,114 of record NZ_JBNPXO010000010.1, on the reverse strand, counting down.
TGGCCATGACGGGTGGAGATTGCGATTTGCCGCATGGATGCATGGCCACGCTTGCCACGGTGGGCAGCGAAGGACATTCCGAACTCGGTGAGTTCATGCGAGCCACCCGGGCCGGTGGCTTCGATCTCCTTAAAGCCCGCTTCGACAAAGCAAAGAGCGACGGGGATCTCCAGGTGACGGCAGACACGACCAAGCTGGCGAGGTTCGTCCAGACCGTGCAGAGTGGCATGGCGATCCGCGCCCGTGACGGAGCGGATCGCGCGGAACTCGCGGCCGTCGCGGAAATCGCCCTAGCCGGTTGGGACGACCAAATCACCGCCACGATTGGTCACGGGATACAGGGCAAGGCCAGATGATGGCAGCGCCGTACTTCCTGAGCTAGGGGATGCCCGCGATCGTGTCACGAACCGGGAGGACCTCACGCTGAATGCGGTAGACGGCCGCCGGAGGCAGGTTTGCGAAGGTACCGCCCAAATAGGTGGCTTTGAGGCCCAATCGGTCGAGCAGCGGGCGCGATACAGAACAGCGCGGGCCATATGTGAACTGATAAAACGCGCCGCTGGAGCGAAGATGCGCGAAGGCGCCTTCCAGGATCGAATAGACCGTTCGCGACGGCATCGACAAAAGCGGCAAGCCGCTGATGACAGCCCCTACCGGGGCACAATCGAAAGGCTCAACATCCCGTAATCGCGCCGCATCCATGCAAAATGTCTTCGCACGAGGAAAATCGGCATTCAGCTTTGCGGCAAACTCCTTACCGAATTCGATGAGCGCAAGGTTCTCCTCGGTAACCCCCCGAGCCAAAAGCGCGCGCGTGAATACGCCCGTTCCGGGACCGAGTTCGAGGATTGGCCCGGTTTCCGGAGAAACCTCCGATAACATCAAATCCGCCAGAGCCCGCCCGGACGGCATAACGGCAGCGACCCTGAGCGGTTCGGATAGCCAGGCGCGGAAGAACTGGAAGGTCTCTGACGCCATGTTCAGCACGCTTGATTCTCCGAGGAGATCCGGCGCCAATTGGTTCGCCCAAGCGGACGCCAGATCAACACCGACGGCGTCAGAACCAGGAGCAGAAGCTTCACGGCCAAGGTTGATGCATTGAGCTCGGGGATCGACCGAGCGGCGAGCCGATTCATCCCTCAGCCCTCCGCGACAAGGCTCGCCCCACTCGGATGGGTGTGGAGAGATGTCGCCGCCGCAGCTATGAAATCAACACTCGCTAGATTTTCTGAGACATCCCAAAGCCGTCGGGCGACAGGCAATTCCTGTGCGGCTGCGGGAATCGCCACCTCGCTCGGATAGCCGCGTGTCTCCGAAAGCCTGTCGGGACCGTAATACCGCGCTCCGCGAGCATCAGGTGACGTCGCCGCGAATAACGTGGGAAGGGCTCCCTGCGCCGCCGGCTGAAACAGAAACCACAGGATCGACCGCAGAAGTCCCTGCGCACTGTAACGGCCCGGGGCATTGTGCAGAAGGTCGGTCCGCGAAATCCCGGGATGTGCAGCAATACTCGTCAGGCCCCAGCCGGCTTCGTCGCTGCGGCGCTGAAGCTCGAGCGCGAACATCAGGCAGGCGAGCTTTGATTGGGCATAGGCCGGCATCGGCTGATAAGCCTTCTCTGCCTGGAGATCATCGAAATTGATCGCTGCATTCCGGCGCACGGCGATACTGGACAGCGTGATCACACGAGGATCCTGGCCTCGCCTGAGCAAAGGCAGCAGCTGCGCGGTCAGCGCGAAATGGCCGAGATAGTTGGTCCCGAACTGAAGCTCGAAGCCATCCGCCGTCGTCTGGCGTCGCGGCGGCGTCATGACGGCCGCGTTGTTGATGAGAGTGTCGATCCGCTCTCGGCTCTCGCGCAACCGCACTCCGAAGGCGGCGACAGAAGCCAGATCTGCGAGGTCAACGGGTTCGAAGCTGACCTTGGCGCCGGGCACGGACTGCTTGATGCGCGCAATCGCGTCCCTTCCTTTACGAGCATTCCGCCCGGCAATAATGACGTCGCCGCCGGCACGCGCCAATGCAAATGCGTCTTCAAAACCTAGGCCGCCGGTGCCGGTGACGACGATCGTCCTGCCGTGCTGGGACGGCATGTCCTGGGTGGTCCAGTTCTTTTGCATCTGGAAATCCGTTCGCCGTCCTTAGGACGAGGCTGTCTGGAGGGGCTGCAACACGGCTTCGGCCAGCGCCGCCTCGCGCATCGGTGCCGCCTTCTCCCGGTAGTCGGCATCCATCGCCATGTCGGCGAATGCCCGGCGGTTGGGGTAGCGGACGAGAGCCACAGCATCCCACGCCTGTCCGGGCTCAGCCGAAAGCGCCGCGAGGCCATTGCCCACATAGACGATCTCTGCCCCGAACCGAGCGACGATCGGCGTGGCGACGGCGAGGTAGTCGGCATATCGCTCCCTGCCGCCATCTTCCTGGAAACGCAGAAGATTCAACATGACGACGGCTTGTCCGTCGTCTTCTTTCAGGAAGCTATCGAGTGCATCTTCGATGAGCGTAAGCATACCAACCTCGGATCTGGGTTCATGGACGGGTTCGACCTGACGCTGCCGTTCCGGCGGCTGTCGTTGTCGAAGGAAACCGGCAACGCGGTCGTTGGCGACCAGAACTCCAAGCTAGATGGAGTGCCCAATGATCAGAATATCCGAACCTTCAAGAAATTTGCCTATTCCTGCAGATGGGGATAGCTTCGGAGGGCTGAGTGCAGCGTTGGCCGCGCAGACGCCGGGAGGCCCACCTGACGTCGCCCCCTGCCCATTCGACAATCCATGGCGCTCGCACATGAATGTCCACTTGCCCGCGGTCTTGCTTTCCAACCCTTGATGCGGGCGGTCTATCAGGCCATCGAGGAAAAGCCGAAGTCGGCACGCCGGACAGTAATCGCCGCAAGCTCGACGACACCGCCCGACAGCTCCGAGCCGCCGTGCACCCCCGACAAGGGCTCAGGACCACAAAAGAGCGGCTCCTGGCAGTATTGCCGGGAGCAGTCCTTCTCGGAACGTGGTGAGACGGCTACGCAGTCTGCACGCTGCGGCCGACATATTCGCTGTATAGGCGCTGCTGATGCATGACGTCCCGCTTCGGAGCAACGCCAAACATCCGGGAATATTCGCGGCTGAACTGCGACGCGCTTTCGTAGCCGACCTGATAGGCCGCCTCGGCGACGTTTGCATCTTCCATCACCATCAGGCGCCGCGCCTCTAGAAGGCGCAGCTGCTTCTGGAACTGCAGCGGCGTCATCGACGTCATGGCCTTGAAGTGCTGATGGAACGACGAAAGGCTCATTCGCGCCACTTCCGCCAACTCCTCCGTACGAAGCCTCCGGGCGATGTCCTCGTGCATGAGATGGAGGGCTTTCGCGACCCGGGCGGCGTTCGACTCAGGCTCGGCCAGCTTGCAGAGTTCGCCGCCATTCGGGCCGGTCAAAAGCCAGTAGCAGATCTCGCGCATGACGGAGGGAAAGAGGATCGGGACCGCCTTCGGCGTCTCACACATCCGCAAAAGGCGCAGAACACACTCGGCCAGCGCTTCATCGACCCGCCGCACGAACAGGCATGGGCTGGAGTTGGCGGGGGGCGCTGGCGGCGCATCGAGCTGTCCTAGCACGTCGCGGATCATCGCCACGTCCAGCTCCAGCGTTAAGCCGGTATAGGGTGCATCGGGGCTCGCCTCGACGATATGCCCCGTCGCCGGCAGCGTCATGCCGACCGCCAGACACTCCATCGCGCCATAGCGAAGCGTATCCTCTCCCAGGATGATTTCCTTCGCACCCTGGAGCACGATGCAGATCGACGGCTTGTAGACCTGGCGCATCCGCATCCGCTCCTTGAAGGACCGGACGATATTGAAGCTGCCGACCGGCGTCGGGAACACGCCCTGTCCACCGCCCTGGGCCTCAATATAGGCGGTGACAGTCCCGAACAGCGATGGCGGCACACGCACCTCCGGAGGGTTCCGAGGCCAGCGCAGCACCTGGCCTCCAACTGGCAACCTATCGCCGCCCGCAGGATTGGGCAAGTTTTTTGAGGCTTCCGGCATTCTGATCATCAGATGCTCCATCTAGCTTGAGGATGCGAGCCAAGCGAGGAGTGCGTCGAACATGACAGAAGCTGCTGCGCGGTCAATAGGAATGCAAAGAACTTTCTCGTCAATTTCGGAGAATCCTCCAAAACAATATGTGCGCGGTTGGCGCTTGTTTGCGATTTGCATGACACTTCTTATTATCAATTCATTTTCCCAGATCGATAGAATACTACCATTCATCTTGGCAGAGTCTATCAAGGCGGACCTCGGACTGAGCGACACCCAGATGGGCCTGCTCACAGGACTCGCCTTCGCAGTTTGCTATTCGCTGCTATCGTTGCCTCTCGCCCGAGCCTCAGATCGGGGGTCGCCTCGCTTCGTCCTGGTTTCGTGCATTCTGCTCTGGAGCGCGATGACCGCGCTCGGTGGCTTCGCCGCAAGCTTTCTGCTGCTAGCGATCACGCGTTTTGGCGTCGCGTTCGGAGAAGCCGGCGCAGTCCCTGCCGGGCATGCACTGATCGCCCGCAAGATCCGGCCGGAGCGTCGCGGCCTGGCGATCGGCCTTTTCGCCATGGGGATTCCTTTAGGCACCATGGTCGGCTTCGCCGCGGGGGGCGCAGTTGGCGACACGCTGGGATGGCGCACCGCCTTGATCGGCGCCGGAGCCATCGGCGGTCTGGTTGCGCTGTTGGCCTTCATTGTCCCGGGGCCGACCCCGACGCTCGCGCACACGGCCGCCAACAGCGAACCGTTCCTGCAATCCAGTCGACGATTGCTGGCCTCCCCGGCGTTTCGCTGGCTGTTCATCGCAGCGATCTTCCTCGGCTTCGCCGCAGCACCCTTCTACGCCTTCTCTGCTCCGTTTCTCATCCGCACGCACAGCTTCAGCGCCAGCGAGGTGGGTCTGGCCTTTGGCCTCTTGCAGGGCCTGATGGGAATTGTCGGCACGCTTCTCGGCGGACGCTGGTTCGACCGCGCGGTGAGTTCAGGAACCGGGAAAGTGCTCGGGCCGCCAGCCGTTCTCTTCCTGATCGCCAGTGCAACCACGACCGCAGCCTTGTTCGTGCCGGCAGGCTGGTTGTCGATCGCGCTATTGGTGCCGGGGATGCTGTCCTTCTCGTTCCTGCTGCCATGGGCCTTCGGCGCTGCCCATCTCGTGGCCGGCGAAGGTAAGCAACGCAGGCGTCCAGCCTCGTCATGATCGGCTCCGGCCTTCTTGGACCGGCGCTCGGACCGGTTATGGTCGGCATAGTCAGCGACGCAGTCACGACTGCGCAAGTTGCCAATGGCCTTGGCTTCGGGCTGTTGGTCGTCCCGATCGCCAGCGTCCTGACCGGCATCACGTTGCTGATCGCAAACGGGCGCATTGCCGCTTCGCTGCGACGGTCGTGACTTTCGTCTCCTCCTCTCAGCCGACAACAGGCCCTGGCTCGCCGATCGCCGAGCCGGCCGCGTATCGCAAGCAAACCACTCGTCTCGAGAAAGGGCCGATCAGAATGTCCGATGCTGACACCTCACGCCGCATCTTCATGACCCTCGCGGCCGCCGCTCCCGCGGCTCTTGCTCTAGCAAGCGCGGCTTCGGCCCAGACAGCCACGGCCGGCCCAGCCACTCTCCCTGGCGCTGGCAAGGCTGCCGTCGTCACCGGCTCTTCGCGGGGCATCGGTGCTGCCACTGCCAAGCGTCTGGCGCGCGATGGCTTTGCCGTGACCGTAAACTATCTCACGAACCGTGATCTCGCTGCCCGCGTCGTGGCCGACATCAAGGCCGGTGGGGGCCGCGCCATCGTTCGCCAGGGCGACGTCGCTGATCCCGCCGCAGTCAAGGCTCTTTTCGACGCCAATGACCAGGCGTTCGGTGGCGTTGATGTGGTGGTCAACAATGCTGGGATCATGAATGTCGGTCCCTTCGCCCAGATGACGGACTCGGCCTTCGACCGAATGATGGCCACCAATGTCAAAGGCAGCTTCAACGTGCTGCGCGAGGCGGCGCGACGTACGCGTGACGGCGGCCGGATCATCAGCCTGGCCTCAAGCATCATCAAGACGCCACCTCCAGCTACGGCTGCGTATGCCGCCACAAAAAGCGCCCAAGTGCTCTTTTCCAGCGTCCTTGCGAAGGAACTTATCGGTCGCAACATCTCGGTCAACGCGGTAGCGCCTGGCGCCGTCGACACGCAGCTCCTCCGTCAGCACGGCGAAGAAGCGCTCCGCGGGATTCCCGAACAGACCCCCCTCGGTCGCCTGGGCCTTCCGGAAGACATCGCCGGTGTCATCGCGCTTCTCTGCTCGCAGGATGGCGCCTGGATCGACGCCCAAACTATCTTCGCGAATGGCGGGTTGGGGTGACGGAAAACCGCCTGCTGGCCGCAAACTGCCGCATCGCCGTCGCCGCGTCGACAATGACGCGATCGGCGGAGGGTTGAGCGCCTCGAATTCCCAATTTGATATGTCAGAGTCCCTTCCTCTCGCTCCGCGAGAATGTGCAGTGAGGACCAAATGCTCGGTACAGCTGGCCTTTTCGTCCCCGAGATCTGGCCTGGAACCATGCTCCTCGGAGGCTGACGCACAGGCTCTCATTGCTCGCCCATCGATGCCGATCTGCGTAGAGCCGCTGCGCCAACCGCGCCATAAGGCCAGCGCGACGGCGACCTGGTTTCGGAGGCGATCTCGCCCACGATCGCGTGATATTTCGTACGGGCTATACGTTCAGGTGGAAGCACGCCCGCCTCGGACGAGGCCGCAAGATTTCGGATGGCCGCTACTATTCTTTAGCCCTGCAACGGCGATGCTCGGACAGCATAACGCAACAATGTCGATACATCGCGAGGTCGTGAAGAGGCGGTAGCAGGCGCTCGGCTTAACGTTGTCGGTGTGGGTTAACCCCGATTTGGAGAGGTAGGGATAAGGCGCGGTGCCCGCGCCATCGCCGTGCCTGCGAACGAGAGCGATGGACTCAACACCGCACATTGCCGTCATCGATGACAATCGCGAGATCAGGGATCTCGTCGGCCGTTACCTTCAGAAACATGAGTATCGCGTCAGCCTCGTCGAAAGTGCCGCCTCTTTTCGGCGCCTGCTCGACCGCAGCGCCTTCGATCTGGCTGTCCTGGACATCATGATGCCGGGCGAGGACGGTCTCTCGCTCTGCCGGTTCCTGCGTGAGACCACCGACCTGCCGATCATCATGCTCACCGCCTTGGCGGAGGAAACCGACCGCATTGTCGGGCTCGAGTTCGGGGCCGACGACTATCTGTCCAAGCCGTTCAACCCGCGCGAACTGCTGGCGCGGATCAAGGCCGTGCTGCGGCGTGTCCAGACCCTGCCACCGCGCCGCGAGATCAAATCGGCGGAGGTGCGCTTCGATCGCTGGCTGCTCCATACCGGCCGCCGCGAGCTGACGAGCGACGACGGCCTGACGGTGCCGCTCAGCACGGCCGAGTTCCGCCTGCTCAGCACCTTCATCGACCGCGTCGGTCTGGTTCTGAGCCGGGACCAGCTTCTCGACCTCGCGGTCGGCCGCAACGCGGAGCCCTTCGACCGTTCGATCGATAACAGGGTCAGCCGGCTCAGGAAGAAGATCGAACGCGACCCAAAAACACCGACGCTCATCAAGACACATTGGGGCGGTGGTTACTGCTTCAACGCCGAAGTGAGATCGCCATGATCTCGCTGCGCGACACTAATCTCGCGACCCGGCTTGCGATCGTCATGCTGTCCGGCCTTGCCCTGTCACAAGGGGTAAGTGTCCTGCTCTCGCAGCAGGAGCGCGGCGACGTGATGAACCACGCGATGAAGGCCGAGTTTCTCAGCCGCACCGCGCTCGTCGCCGAGCTTCTCGAGGCGACCCCACCCGAGTTCCGGCGCGACATTTTGCGTGCCAGCGACACGACCTATTCGCGCTTCTGGACGAGCAGTCACTTCCCCGCGGACACACGACTCTGGCGACGTGACGCCTATGACCGGCTCAGCGAGCCGCTCGTCTCGATCGCCGGGATAGCGCCAGGGCGCGGGGACGCTTCGAACGAGCGCAACAAAGCACATGCGCTAACTGCAACGTCGACAGCGGAACTTCGCTGGAGCGATCTGCCGGAGCAGGCTTGGCAGCTCTCGCGCGCGGCCAAACTCCTCAAGCTCGACGATGCCCAGGCCATGGGGCTCTCGGTCCAGCTGAAGGACAGATCCTGGCTGAACAGCGTCATCGCCAAGAAGGTGATGACCAGCCTCTGGACCTTCCAGACACTGATCTCACTCGGCGTCGCCGGCCTCGTCTTGACGATCTGCGCGTTGCTGATCGCGCGTGGCATCGCCGGCCCGATGCGCAATCTTGCGACGGCCGCCGAGGCGCTCGGGCGCGGCGAGGCGGTTCGGCCGCTGCCAGAGGTCGGCCCCCGGGATATCCGCCAGACCGCAGCCGCATTCAACGGGATGCGCGAGCGTCTGCAACGCTTCATCGAGGACCGGACGCGTCTGCTGGCGGCGATCGGCCACGATCTGCGCACGCCCATCACCACATTGCGGCTGCGAGCGGAATTCGTGCCGGACGACGAGAACCGCGAGAGAATGCTGGCGACCCTCGACGAGCTGCGCGCCATGACCGAGGCCACCCTGACCTTCGCGCGCGAGGACGCCGCGGAGGAGCCGACCCGAAGCGTCGATGTCGGCGCTCTCGTGGAAAGCCTGTGCGAGGATTTGTCCGAACTCGACCTCGACGTGGCCGTCGCGCAGTCGGCGCCGGTGGTCTGCCGGTGCCGCCCCGACGCGCTGAAGCGCGCCGTGCGCAATCTCGTCGAGAACGCCGTGCGTTACGGCGAGCGCGCCCGTGTCTCCGTGCGTGCCCGCGCCGAGGCGATCGACATCCTCGTCGAGGACGACGGGCCGGGCATACCGGCCGAGGCGATGGAGGCCGTCTTCGCGCCATTCTTCAGATTGGAGACCTCGCGCAACCGCGAGACAGGTGGCATCGGCCTGGGGTTGTCGATCGCCCGCACCATCGCGCGGCACCATGGCGGCAACATCCATTTCACCAATACGGGGACCGGTCTGCTCGCCGTCCTCAGCCTGCCAAATACCGAAGCGCACGATTCTTCGGATTCCCTGCCCATGGACAAGAACGCAGAACCTCGTGGCGGATGGTATCCGTGGCGTCTTCGTCCGCTTCCGGCGGCGGCACCTCGCTCCGGGACGTGAGCTTATCGTCTTCGAAAGCCACGGAAGCCGTGTCGCTGACGAGTGTCCCATCGCCGTTGCGGCCTCCTTCCGGAGCCTCGGTGCCGAGCAGCAGCGCCATCCCGGCGACAGCGGCGACCGTCACCAGATAGCCTGCCCCGACATCGCCCCAGTCAAGCGAGCGTTCCTTCGGATCATAGCCCATCGCTTCCTCCCGTTGCGAGGTTCTGCTCAGACATAGGCCGGCTCGGCTTGCGCTGGCGGAAGCGCTCGCCCAGCGAACGACAGACCACGTAGAAGGCCGGCGTGAAGACGAGGCCGAACAGCGTGACGCCTGCCATCCCCGCGAGCACCGTGACGCCGAGGACGCGGCGCATCTCGGCACCGGCGCCCTCAGCCAAGGCCAGCGGCACGACGCCGAGGATGAAGGCCAGAGAAGTCATCACGATCGGCCGCAACCGCACCTGTGCGGCAGAAGCCGCGGCCTCCTTGATACCGGACCCCTCCGCTTCCGCCTGCCGCGCAAATTCGACGATCAGGATGGAGTTCTTGGCAGCCAGTCCGATCAGGACGACGAAGCCGATCTGAGCGAGGATATTGACATCCATCGCCATGACGAGGATGCCGCTGACCGCGGCCAGCAGGCACAGCGGAACGATCAGCATCACCGAGAGCGGCAGCATCCAGCTCTCGTATTGCGCCGCAATCAGCAGGAAGACGAAGACGATCGATGCCGCGAAGACGAGCAGACCCGTATTTCCGGCGAGTCGCTCCTGCAGGGCCAGTTCGGTCCATTCGAAGCTGTAGCCCTGCGGCAGGAGATCGGTCGCGATCCGCTCCATCCGGTCGAGCGCGCTCGTGGAGGAGGCTCCCGGCGCGGTCGCGCCCTGAACCTCGGCCGCCGCGGCGAGATTGTAGCGCGGCATCCGGTAGGCGCCGGCCTGCTCCTCGAAAGAGGCGACGGAGCTCAGCGGCACCATGGCGCCGCTGTCGCTGCGGGTCTTGAAGCCGGCGATGGTCGCCGGATCCTGGCGGAACGGTCCGTCCGCCTGCGCCCTCACTTGGAAGGTCCGGCCCAGGAAGTTGAAATCATTGACGTAGGACGAGCCGAGATAGACTTCGAGGGTTTCGAAGACACGGTTCGCGGGCACGCCGAGCATCTCGGCCTTGACCCGGTCGATATCGGCATGGAGCTTCGGCGTCGCGGTGTTGAAGGGCGTGAAGACGCGCACCAGTTCGGGGTGACGGGCGGCTTCCGCGACAATGGTCTGAAGCATCGTTTCCAGATCAGCCGGGTTGCCGCCATCGGCATCCCGGACCATCATCTTGAAGCCGCCCGCATTGCCCATGCCGCGCACGGCCGGCGGTTTGATCGGAATCACCCTCGCATCGATGAGGTCGGCCGTCTGGCCCGGCACGGCGGCCAGGATCCGATCGACGTGGAGATTGCGCTGCGCCCGCTCGGCGAAGGGTTTCAACGGCACGAAGGCGACGCCGCTGCTCGACGAGTTGGTGAAGGTCGCGCCGTCGAGTCCTGCGATCGCGACGACATCGGCGACCCCGTCGAGCTTGGTCAAACGGTTCGAGAGTTCCGTCATGACGGTTTCCGTGCGCGACAGCGCTGCTCCCGGCGGGAGCTGGACGGCGACGATGAAATAGCCCTGATCGAGTTCGGGAATGAAGCCGCGCGGCGCGCGGTCGAGCTGATGGGCCGTCAAGGCGAGCAGCCCGGCATAGGGCAGGAGCGCCAGGGCGGCGAAGCGCAGGACGCGCCGGGTCAGGCCGCCATAGCCACGCGCGAGCCGATCGAACCCCGCGTTGAAAGCCGAAAAGGCGCGCGGAATCCAGCCCAGCGGTCCACGCCGCGGCTCGCGGTGCGGCTCGTGCGCTTTCAGCAGGACCGCGCCGAGCGCGGGGCTGAGCGTCAAGGACACGAAGGCCGAGATCGCGGTCGAGGTCGCGATGGTTACCGCGAACTGGCGGAAGAACTGCCCGGAAATGCCCGGCACCAGCGCGGCGGGGACGAAGACCGCCGAGAGCACCAGCGCGATGGCGATCAACGCACCCGAGATCTCGTCCATCGAGCGATGCGCCGCCTCCTTGGGCGAGAGTCCGTCGGCGAGGTGGCGCTCGATGTTCTCGACGACCACGATCGCATCGTCGACCACGATGCCAATGGCCAGCACGAGGCCGAGCAGCGACAGATTGTTCAGCGAGTAGCCAAGCGCCGCCATCACGGCGAAGGTCCCGATCAGCGAGATCGGGATGGCGAGGATCGGTATGATCGCAGCGCGCCAGCTCTGGAGAAAGATGACGACGACCACGACGACGAGCAGGACGGCTTCCAGAAGAGTCACATAGACCGCTTGTACCGACTCCTGAATAAAAAGCGTCGGGTTGAACGGAATGTCGTAGGCGACGCCTTGCGGCATCCGCTCGCCGAGGCGCCGGAACTCGTCAATGACACGCTCGGCCGTCTCCAGCGCGTTCGAGCCCGGCTGCTGCAGCACCTGAATGGGCAGCGAGGGCCGCCCGTTGAAATTCGCGCTCGCCCGATAGGTCTGTGCGGTCAGCTCGACGCGGGCGATGTCCCGGATGCGCGTCACCCTCCCCTGCGGGTCAGTCCGCACCACGATGTCTTCGAACTGCCCGGGATCGGTCAGCCGTCCGACCGCCTCCACATTGAGCTGGAAGGCCCTGTCGGTCGGGACGGGCGGCTGGTTCACCACGCCGGCGGCGACCTGCACATTGCGCGCCCGAAGCGCCGCGACGATCTCTCCCGCCGTCAGGTTCCGGGCGGCGACGCGCTCGGGATCGAGCCACACCACCATCGCGTAATCGCGAGCCGTCGGCATCCGCACGTCGCCCACGCCCGGCACACGCAGCAGCGCGTCCCTGATCCGCAGGGCGGCGTAGTTGGCGAGGTAGAGCTGGTCGCGCGATTCGTCCGGCGAATAGAGCTGCGCCACCATCATGACGTCAGGGGACGTCTTGCGGACCGTCACACCGAGGCGGCGCACCTCTTCCGGCAAGCGCGGCTCGGCCACCGAGACGCGGTTCTGGACCAGGACCTGCGCATCGTCGATATTGGTTCCAGGCCGGAACGTGACGGTGATCGCGAGCTGCCCATCCCCGGTCGCCTGCGAGGACAGGTACAGCATGTTCTCGACGCCGTTGATCTCCTGCTCGACAGGCGCGGCTACGGTGTTGCTGACGACTTCGGCCGACGCCCCCGGATATTGCGCGTTCACCACGATGGTCGGCGGCGCGATCTCGGGATACTGCGCCAGCGGCAGCGTAAAGTAGCCGGCGATTCCGATCAGCACGATCAGGATCGAGAGCACGGTCGCGAAGATGGGATGGTCGATGCAGTAGTGAGGAAGACGCATGGCTCGACCTCCTCAGCCGCCCGTACCGCTGCGGACACCCAGCTCCGCGGCGCGCGGTTGAGCCGGCTCGGCCGGCCTCGCCGTCACGCGCTGTCCAGGCCGGGCGCGCAGAAGCCCGCCAACGACGATGCGGTCCTCCGGCGCAATGCCGCTGCGCACGATGCGCAGACCGTCCTGCTGGCGCGGCCCCAGTTCCACACTCGCGGCGCGAACGGTTCCGTCGTCGCTGACCGCCAACACGATGCGCCGGTTCTGGTCCGTCAGCAGCGCCGTCTCCGGCACCAGCAGGGCTTCGTAGCTGCCAGAGAAAGGCAGGCGCAGCCGGCCGAACTGGCCGGGTGTGAACCGTCCGCCGGCATTGCCGATCCGCGCGCGCGCCCGGATCGTGCCGGCGCCGGCCTCGACCCGGTTGTCGAGGAAGTCGATGACGCCGCCCGCCAGCCAATCGCCGCCGCGCTGCGCCTGCACTTCGACAGGGATCGCCGAGCCGCTCAGGCCCGGCACGTCGCCGCCGGCCGCCGCTGCCTGGTAGGCGAGCATGTCCTGCTCGCTGATGTCGAAGACGAAATAGATCGGGTCGGTAGCGACGAGCGTGGTCAGGATGGCTCCGTCGCTAACCAGCCCGCCGACATCCAGCCGGCGGTTCGAGACCCGGCCCGCGAAGGGCGCCCGCACTTCCGTGAACCGGAGTTCGATCTGCGCGCGTTCGACGGCCGCCTCGGCGAGATCGCGGGCCGCGGCCGCAGCCCTCTGCTGCTGGCGCCGCTGATCGAGAGCCGCCTGGGAACCCGCATTGGTCGATATCAGCTGCTCGGCGCGCTTCAATTCGAGGTCAGCGAGCTCGATCTGGGCCACGGCGCTTGCGAGCCGAGCGCGTGCCTCGTCGAGCCCGGCGCGGTAAGGAGCCGGATCGATGGTGAAAAGCAGTTGTCCGGCCTGGACAAGATCGCCATCGGCGAAGGCGATCGACTGCAGATGGCCGTTGGCACGGGCCCTGATCTCGATCGCCGCACTCGGCTCGAAACGCCCCGCGAATTCGCGGGTCTCGACGATCCTGCGCGATGTCGGAGATGCCACGGTCACGACCGGAGGATTATTCTGGCGAGCCTGAGCCCTCGCCTCCGTGCCAGCCGTTTCAGGGCCGTGCCACAGGATGCCCAGAGCGACGAGAAGAGCGCCTGCGAGGACTGCTCCGATAACGAGCCTTGATCGGCCAAACATGGATTTCATACCTCGGCTGTTCGAATAATGGCCTCGGGAAGCTGAGCCCTATTCCAGGTCCAGCCATGCCGGCGGCGCCACGCAGACGGCCGGCGCCACGGTCGCCGCGCGGCGACATCCGGCGCCGAGGCTCTCTCGTGCGGTCCAGGTCCGTGACCTCTCGGCCGTACAGACCTGGCTCGTCGTCCCCGATCGGGTTGATCCGGGCTGATCGGCCGCGGCCGCACCCGAAATCGCCGAGAACTGACATGCGGCGAAGACCAGACATGCCGCGAAAGCCGCGCGATGTGTCATTGACTGCCCTCTTAGAAGAGAGCCGGAACAGTAACGGGTCGGATGTCGCAAGATTTCGGCGTCTCGGCGCAAGAACTGTAACGACACGTCCCGAATTTGCGGGTTGCGACAATCTGATACAAATCTCGATACACAGATCCGCGAACTGGACGAGGGGGCAAGCCCGATCGCTGCGCCGGCTTCATTCGCCGCGCTCCGCGGATAAGGGAATTGCTTGTTCCACTGGCGGCTATCGCCGTGCCGTTCTTATGCGGCGCATCGTCACGACCCGTCGGCTGGACCGCGATAGCGCACGTGATCGATCAGCGCCCGCAGCTTGGGCGGAAGGTTCCGACGAGCCGCGAAATACAGGAAGTAGCCCGGAAATGCCGGCAGGTACTGCTCCAGAAGCGGCACGAGTTCGCCCCGCTGGATGTAAGGCCTGAAGATCTCTTCCGGGCTGAAGGTCAGCCCTCCGCCGGCGCATGCCGTGCGGACATGATCCAAATGTCCTTGGTCGTTATCCGAGGGTTCACGGCGACGTCGAACTCGTGGCCTTGCTTTTCGAACTCCCAGCGATAGGGGGCTCTGTCGGGAGCCGGCGCCAGCCGATACAGCAGTGCTGCGGAAGCTCGGAGGGATGCGACGGCGCCTCGAAGCGCTTGAGATGGCTGGGCGCGGCCACGACGAGCTGACGCTGCTCGGCTGACACCGGCACAGCGATCATGTCCTGCTCGATTGTCCTAAACCCAGTTAGGCTATTGATCTAGCTGAGTTTTTTCTTGCTTGTCGCGCAAGAAGCCGACCCTCGGACGGTCAAAATCTTACGGTGTTGATTTTAAAGGGAAAATCGAGCAAAAAATATTTTGCGCGGTTTCGGTATCTATCGAGATCGATCGCCTCTCGAAACCGATTTTCGGCCGTTTGGCGCCACTCTGCAGTCCACCGAAAAGTACCGTCATTCCCCATAGCAGACTTCACGCACCTGATCGGGAACTCCTTCCCTTGGGGCTTGGTCCCCGCAGGCGGGGCTTGCGTGCGTCAACACAGGGCCTTGCTGGGAGCGGGCACGGGCACGTTTGGCCGCCCCCAGTAGGGCTATAAAAATTGTAATCTTCGTGCTACATATCCAGACAGTCTGTAGTGCGAAGGTAGCAAATGCCTACTCCACATACCCCTCCCGCGGCCGTGCGCCGCGCCCTGCGGAAGCTCGGCGCGGATATCCACGACGCCCGCCGTCGCCGCAAGCTGCCTATGGCGGTCGTGGCGGAGCGTGCTTTCACGTCGCGCTCGACCCTGCAGAGGGTCGAGGCTGGCGACACCAATGTCAGCATCGGCATCTATGCCGGCGTCCTTCAGGCCCTCGGTCTACTCGAAGCGCTGGGCCAAATCGCCGACATCAGCAACGACAGCGTCGGACAGGCGCTGGCCAGTGCCGATCTGCCCAAGCACGTTCATCTCAAGCGGCCAACCGGATCGTCCCGCGATGGCTGACTTCGAGGTGCACATCGATCTGCACGGTCGCACGCGCCCAATCGGATTGGCGAGGAGCAATCGCGTCCGCGGCGCAGAAACCATTCTCTTCGAGTACGACGGTCCATGGCTTTCGGATCCGGATCGCTTCTCGCTGGAGCCAGCACTTGCATTGACGCGCGGCGCGTTCGCTCCTCCTGCTGGCCTTGCGACCTTCGGCTCAATCGGCGACTCCGCGCCAGATACGTGGGGCCGCCGCCTCATGCAGCGCGCCGAGCGTCGCTTCGCTGCCCGCGAGGGCCGCGCAGTCCGAACGCTCGCGGAAAGTGACTACCTGCTCGGGGTCGCAGATGAGACGCGACTCGGCGCGTTACGGTTTCGCTGGGTCGGCGAAGAGGCCTTCCAGGCGCCGATGAGGGCCGGCGTGCCGGCCCTCATCGCGCTTGGCCGTCTGCTTCAGATCACCGAGCGAATTCTCCGGGACGAGGAAACGGACGAAGACCTTCAACTGATCTTCGCGCCCGGCTCCTCCCTCGGCGGTGCGCGGCCGAAGACCTCGGTCATCGACCAACATGGCCATCTCTCCATCGCCAAGTTTCCGAAGGAGACCGACGACTACAGCATGGAAACCTGGGAGGAGATCGCGCTGCGGCTTGCCGGCCAAGCCGGCATCGCTACCCCACAACACGAACTTGTCGAAGTCGCCGGCAAGTCGGTGATGCTATCACGACGCTTCGATCGCGATGGCGCCATCCGCATCCCGTTCCTGTCTGCCATGGCGATGATGGGCGCTCGGGACGGCGAGCGTGGCAGCTATCCCGAGATCGTCGACGCCCTGGCTCAGCATGGCGCGCAGGGAAAGACGGACGCCCACGCACTCTATCGGCGTGTCGCCTTCAATGTGCTGATCTCCAATGTCGACGATCATCTGCGCAACCACGGTTTTCTCTGGCTCGGCAAGGCGGGGTGGTCCCTCTCGCCCGCCTATGACCTCAATCCGGTGCCCACCGATCTCAAGGCGCGCGTGCTGACAACGAACATCGACCTCGACGAGGGCACCTGCTCGCTCGATCTGCTCGAACAAGCGTCGGAATATTTCGCGCTCACGCTGGCGCAGGCCCGAACGATCATCAAAGAGGTCGCGACCGTGACCGCGACATGGCGCGAGACCGCGAAGGCCGTCGGCGCCCGGTCGGCCGAGATCACCCGCATGGCCAGCGCCTTCGAGCACGACGATCTCGCGCGGGCGCTGGCGCTATGACGAGGACCTTCTTTCATAGCTTCGATCCGCCAGCCTCAAGCCCGGTCTCCGGGGCCACCGTCGATCTGGAAGTCTCCGAGATTGAGGATGCCGGTATCCGGGAGGTGCTGCAGACGCCGGGCGCGACCTATGGCGCCTGGTCCATTCTCGATGCGCTGCTGACGCCGACCGGCGCAGGCACGCCGTTCGTCTTCAGGGAGCCGCTCGGTCAAGCACGGGAAGTCAGCGCCTGCTGTCGCACAAACTGGCGCCCTATCAGCTTTGCTGCCTGGCATCACCGGCCATCCTCAAGGCTGTACGAGCCGTCCGGCGGCGAAGTCGCGCGCGAGCGCGATGAAGGCCTGAAAGGCTGCCGAGGAGTTGCGCCGATTTGCGTAGTATAGGCAAAGCGGCGCGAGCGGCGGCGTCCAGTCCTCAAGAATTCGAATGAGCCGACCTGCCGCGATGTCCTCACGGACATCGCCTTCCATGAAGTAGCCGATGCCCACACCGTTCATCGCGGCGATACGGGCCAGAGAGGCTTCGTCGAGGGTGATCGGGCCATCGACATCGAGCTTCAGCTCTTCGCCGTCCTTCTCGAACCGCCACCGGAGCAATGCGCCGTAGGGAAGGCGCCCGCGAAGACAGGGATAGGCGAGCAACTCCTGCGGCACTTTGGGGATAGGTTTGTGTTCGAAGAATGCCGGGGATGCTGCGGCTGCAATGCGTCGTTCCCGACCTAGCGGGATGGCAATTGCATCGCTCGGCACCAGATCTCTGCTGCGTACGCCCAGATCGAAGCCCGCTGCCACGACATCGACAAGCCGCCCTTCGGTGACGATGTCGATATGCACCTGCGGATAGCGTTCCAGGTAGGTCAGAACTAACGGCACCATGATCTCGCGCGCGCACCTCCGACGTCGGACCATAGAGCCGGCGAACTTTCAGAGAATGCCTCTTTTATCGGAACGCCGCCGCACGGAACCACGCCGTCTTTCCGGCGCAGTCCGCAGGACTGAGCCCGGAACCCAGAACCAATGGGCGGCAGAGGCAATACTCCCGCGCGGCGCAGCCTTTCCGGAGCCGGCATCGGTTCTGGATTCCGGGCCCTTCGCTGCGCGAAGCCCCGGAATGACCTGACTTCCATAAAAAATCAGCGCGTTCGACGGTTGCGCCTCACACATTGCCCGGAAGTCCGCTGAGGAGCTTTTCCGACGTGATCGGAAAGTCGAACACGCGCACGCCGGTAGCGTTGAA
Source organism: Allobosea sp. OAE752 (assembly GCF_050433265.1). NCBI lineage: Bacteria > Pseudomonadati > Pseudomonadota > Alphaproteobacteria > Hyphomicrobiales > Alloboseaceae > Allobosea > Allobosea sp. OAE752. The sequence continues at coordinate 33,064 of NZ_JBNPXO010000010.1, read as the reverse complement.
CACCGCATTCGCGATCGCTGCCCCCGTGCCGCACACGCCGAGCTCGCCGACGCCCTTCATGCCGAGAGGGTTGGCCTTGTCGTCGAAGTCGTCGAGGAACACGCCTTCGATCGACGGAATGTCGGCGTGGACCGGCACGAGGTACTCGGCGAGATCACCGTTGACGACGTTTCCGTAGCGGGGATCGACATGAGCGCCTTCGTGCAGGGCCGAGCTCACCCCCCAGATCATGCCGCCGATCAGCTGCGAATGAGCCGTCTTGGGATTGATGATCCGGCCGGCGGCGAAGACGCCGACCATGCGGCGCAGGCGCACCTCTCCCGTCGTGACGCTCACCGCCACCTCCGCGAAACTCGCCCCATAGGTGTGCTGGGAATAATTCTTGTAGTTGGGATCATCCGCCATTCCCACCAAGGACCCCTCCCCTTCGACACCCTCCGGGAACCGCCTCGCGATCTCGTCGACGAGACCGGCGGTCGTCGCTCCCGCGACATGCGCCGTCCCGAACACCTTTGCCTTGAGGGCCTCGCAGGCGCGGTGGACGGCGTTGCTGGAATTGGCAGCCCCCCAGGAGCCGCCGGAACCGGGACTGGGCGGGAGGCCGGTCCGGGCCAGTTCCACCGTCACCATGCGATATGGAACGCTCAGGGCCTCTGCCGCGACCTGGCCGAGGATCGTATAGGTTCCCGTGCCGATATCGGTCATGTCGGATCGCACGATGACGCTTCCGTCCCGCTCCATGCGGACCACGGCCCGCGTGGCGCCCTGGAAGTGCATGCGGATCGCCGCGGCCATGCCGAGCCCGATCAGCTCGTCGCCCTCTCGGCGCGAAGCGGGGACCGCCGAACGTGCGGACCAGCCGAAACGCCTTGCGCCTTCCCGGTAGCACTCGACCATCCTTCGACCGTTGAACGGCACGTTCTTTTCGGGATCCTGCTCGGGCTCGTTGCGGATCCTCAGCTCGACCGGGTCGAGGCCCAGCTCGTGCGCGAGCTGGTCCACGGCCGACTCCACGGCCAGAAGTCCCGGAGCCTCCCCGGGCGCGCGGACGGCCTCGCCGAACCCGACATCCAGATTGGTGACGCGGTGCCGGGTGAGACGGTTGGGGGCGGCATAGAGCGAACGCATGATCGTCGCGGTCTGCTCGACGAACAATTCCCGCTCGGTCCCTTGCATGTTGACGTCATGGCCGATGCCCATGAGCCGTCCGTCCCGCGAGGCGGCAAGACGCACGCGCTGGATCGTCTCCGGCCGGCGCCCGACCGTCGTGAAGACCTGCCGCCGGGTCTGGGCGACCTTGACGGGCCGGCGCAGCTCGCGCGCGGCCAGCGCCGCGAAGACGGCTTCCTCGTGAATGCGGAGCTTCGAGCCGAAGCCGCCGCCGACGAAGCGGGCGTCGACATGGACCCGCTCCGGCGCGATCCGGAGCGTGCGCGCCAGGGCGAGCCGCGCTCCGCCGATGATCTGCAAGGCGGCACGGATGTGCAGATTGTCACCGATCCAGTGAGCCAGGCAGGCCTGCGGCTCCATCGGCTGCGCGAAATGCGCAGGCGTGGTGTAGGTGTGATCGATCGTGACCGGCGCCTCCGCCATGGCGCGCTCCAGGTCGCCCAGCGTGGAGTCGGTCGCGAGCCCGACATTGGCGGTGCGGGGAGCGTAGGCGCGGTCGGCGTGAGAGGCGAGGTCGAAGGCCCCGCGCTCCGTCGCATAGGAGACCTCGATGAGCCCGGCCGCGGCCCTCGCCTCCTCGAACGTCTCGGCGACGACGAGCGCCACCGGCTGGCCGAAGAACGTGATCCGGTCGCTCTCGAGCACCGGCCAGGCTCGCCCGAACCCCTCGGGCGAGCTGCCGTTGCGTGGCCCCTGCCTGGCGACATTCGCGTGGGTCAGCACGAGGAGAACAGCCGGCGCTCGCTCGGCCGCGCCGGTATCGATCCGGGTGATGCGGCCTTTGGCGATACCGGCCGCGAGCATGAAGCCCACGGCGGCCCGGCCGAAATCGTCGCGCTCATAGGCGTATTGCGCGGCGCCCGTGACCTTGCTGATCCCGTCGACGCGGTTGATGGCTTGCCCGATCATGTCTTACCCTTTCGCGGCTTCGGCCATGGCCGCCGAGACGAGGCGACGTGCGATCGTCAGCTTGAAGGCGTTGTGCTTCGTCGGCCGAGCCCCGGCCAGCGCGGCGTCCGCGACCGCGTTCGGTCCGCGACCGGCCTCCAGCTCGGCCGCCTCGACCCGCCACGGCTTGGGCGCGAGCCCGCCGAATGCGAACCGTCCCAGCGTCGCGGTCTCGCCGCGTCCCCTAACGATCGCGGCAAGCGAGACCGTCGCGAAGGCGTAGGAGGTGCGATCCCGGACCTTTCGATAGATGTGCAGGCCCCGAACCGGGGCAGGCAGCGTCACGGCGGTGATCAGCTCGCCCGGACGAAGTGTCGTCTCGCGCGACGGCTCATCTCCCGGCAGTCGGTGCAGATCGGCGATCGGAATCGAGCGGCCGGAACCGTCGGGCTGGACCGTCTCGACCGATGCGTCGAGTACCCGCATCGCGACGGCCATGTCCGACGGATGAACGGCGATGCAGGCCGTGCTCGCACCCAATACGGCGTTGGACCGGCTCAGGCCTTCCAGAGCGCTGCATCCGGCCCCCGGCGAACGTTTGTTGCAAGGCATCGCCGTCTCGTAGAAATACGGGCAGCGCGTCCGCTGAAGCAGGTTTCCGGCGGTCGTTGCCTTGTTGCGCAACTGGCCGGACGCCCCCGCCAGTAGCGCCCGGGAGAGGACGGCGTAGTCGCGCCGCACGCACGGATCGGCTGCGAGGTCGGCATTGGATACCAGCGCGCCGATTCTCAGGCCCCCGCCGGTCGTCGGCTCGATCCTGTCGAGGCCGATCCTGGTGACGTCTACGAGATGGGTCGGCGTCTCGATCTCGAGCTTCATCAGGTCGAGCAGGTTCGTGCCGCCCGCGATGAACTTGGCGCCCGGCCGCGCGGCCACGGCCTTGGCGGCCTCGGCCGGGCTGTTGGCCCGCTCATAGGTGAAGGGTCTCATATCCGCTCTCCGGCTGCGTCGCGAATGGCGGCCACGATGTTGGGATAGGCGGCGCAGCGGCAGATGTTGCCGCTCATCCGCTCCCGGATCTCGGCGTCCGTCAGCTCGACCTTTCCCGCGAGATCGGCCGTGACGTGGCTTGGAGCGCCCCGCCTGGCCTCCTCGATGATCGCTGCCGCCGACATGATCTGGCCCGGCGTGCAGTAACCGCACTGGAATCCGTCGCGCTCGATGAAGGCCCGCTGCAGGGGATGAAGCGCGTCGGCAGTGCCCATGCCTTCGATGGTCGTGACGGCGTCGCCCTCGTGCATGACCGCGAGCGTCAGGCAACTGTTCACGCGCCGGCCGTTGACGAGGATGGTACAGGCGCCGCATTGGCCCTGGTCGCAGCCCTTCTTTGTGCCCGTGAGACCGAGATGCTCGCGCAGGCCATCCAGCAGCGTCGTCCGCGCATCCGCCGTCAGGGTCGCGGGACGACCGTTGACCGTCAGGCGGGTCGTGGCAGGCGGATGTCGCGGAGCGGCCGGACTGCCTTGCGCCAGGACGGCGGTGGGGCCTGCTGCTGCCACCATGCCGAGAGCCGCAGAGGAGACGAGAACCGTTCGACGGTCGACGTGACGTCCAGTCATGCGTTCGTTCCTTTCAATAAGGGGATGTCGCAGGGGCCGACGGCTCGCCACGAGCGCGGGTTTCGCATTCCGCAACTGAGCATCAGCCGTCGACAGTTCATCGGCACGCAACGAGGTGCCGTATCGGCGATGATGGCTCGCGCCCGCCCGAAGCCTGCCGGGCGCGGGTTCGACTCGGTTACCGGACGCGCCGGAACACCATCCCGCCATGATGCAGCGTGTTCTCGTCGACGAACTCGCCATCGGCGGTGAAGCCCGTGTCGTCCCAGTAGTCGATATGGCTGCCGCGGACCTCATAGCGTCCGCGATAGGCGCTTTCTCTGGTTCCGCGCGCCTCATCGTAACGCCCGTTGGGCAGAAGCTCGTGACGGATATGGCCGTCGGGCGTGACCCACATGCCGACATACGGGTGGGATTGCGCGGATTGCTGGCGCCTGGTTTCAGAAGTCATCTGTGCTGTGGCCTCCGCGCTCGGCATGAGCGTCACGCCGGCGATCAATGAGAGTGCGGGCAGTCGAAGCGCTTTCACGTTGGTCTCCTGCGGCTTTCCGATCGGAGCAACGCGTGCCGGCCCTGCCCCGTGAGTTCGACTCTCAGGCCAGAGGCGCGAACCGCGGGGCGTTTCGAAGAGGCCCGGCCTTTCCGTGCTGCTCGATCGATTTCGACATTGGGAGGAAATTAAGGGCCTGCCATTGTCGCGATAAGCCGGCGATACCTTACCTCGTCGGAAAGCCGAACTAACCAATGTCTCGCCACCCGAGGGGGCCGACGTTTCCTCGCGTCGATCCGGCGAAGCAGGCTTCGGACGCGACTTGTCCCATCTCAAAACGAGCCGACGTCTGGTCATTCGATCGCCCCGCATTATGCTGGATCGCATGCCAGATCCGACTGACGATGAACTCGCCAAGCTGGGCGCCGCGTTCGACGCCTTCGCGCGCCGCTACAAGCTGGCGGATGCGCTCGGTTCGGAAACCATGCTGAACGAGCTGGACAAGCAAGCGCTGCTCTACGTGTCCGATCACCCCGGCTGCGGACCGACCGATGTCGGCCGTTTCCTCGGCGTCCCGATCACGACGATCTCGTCGGCCACCGACAGATTAGTCAAACGAGGTCTGCTGCAGCGGACTCGGATGGAAACCGATCGGCGCGCCGTAGCCCTTGAATTGTCGGAGGCCGGAACAGAACGCGTTGCTGGCCTGCTGGCCGCTCATCGCGCGCTATACCGCCGCATGCTCGAGCCTTTGTCTCCGAGCGAGCGCGAGAGCCTGATCAGAATCGTTACAAAAATCATTTCCTCCGAAGATTGAATAATCCGAATCTCGTCATATCTTGGTCTAGGCGCGGTGCGTTCCGGACACATGAGGAAGGACGACGATGGCGATCAGAATCAATGGAAGCGACGTCGCTGTCCCTGACGACGTGCGCGTCTCCCTACTCGACCTGTTGCGCGAACAGCTCCACCTCACAGGCACCAAGGTCGGCTGCAATCAGGGCGCCTGCGGCGCGTGCACCGTGCTCGTCGATGGCGAGCGCGTCCTCTCCTGCCTGATCCTGGCCGTTCAGATGGACGGGCGGTCCGTGACCACGATCGAGGGGTTGGGCAGCGCGGACAATCCGAGCCCGCTGCAGAAGGCCTTCGTCGCGCATGACGGCTTGCAGTGCGGCTATTGCACGCCCGGACAGATCTGTGCCGCGACCGCGATGCTCGATGAGCTCGAGGCCGGCATTCCGAGTTATGTCAGCCCCGATCTGGCAGCGGCGCCCTCGCTCTCGCGCGAGGAAGTCCGCGAGCGGATGAGCGGCAATCTGTGCCGCTGCGGCGCGCATAACGGCATCGTCGACGCGATCCTCGAGGTGGCTGGGGAGCGCGCGCCATGAACCCGTTGACCTATCATCGCGCGAGATCGATCGACGAGGCGATCGGCCTGACCGGCGTCGGCGCGCCGAGTTTGCTCGGCGGCGGCACGAACCTGATCGACCTGATGCGCAAGGGCGTCGAGCACCCTTCCGCCCTGATCGACGTGACCGCCCTCTCCTCCGAGATCGAGGCGACCGGCGATGGCGGCCTGCGGATCGGCGCGGCGGCCAGGAACAGCGCCCTCGCCGCTCATCCGCTGGTCCGCTCGCAGTATCCGATGCTGGCGCGCGCTGTGCTGGCCGGGGCTTCGGCCCAGATCCGCAACATGGCGACCGTCGGCGGCAATCTGATGCAGCGGACCCGCTGCCTGTATTTCCAGGATGCCGCGGGCTCGCGCTGCAACAAGCGCTCGCCCGGAACCGGCTGCGATGCGATCGGCGGATTCAACCGGTACCATGCGGTCATCGGCGCCTCGCCCTCCTGCATCGCCACGCACCCATCGGACATGTGCGTGGCGCTTGCGGCGTTGGACGCGCTCGTCCATGTCGCAGGCCCCGGCGGCAAGCGGCGCATTCCGCTGGTCGATTTCCATCGCCTGCCCGACGAGCGCGCCGATATCGAGACCCTGCTCGAACCTGGGGAGGTGATCTCTGCCGTCGAGTTGCCCCCCTCCCCCTTCGGCACGGACTCTGGCTATCGCAAGGTCCGCGACAGGGCGAGCTATGCCTTTGCCCTCGTCTCGGTCGCGGCCGGGCTGACGATGCGCGGCGGCGTGATCGAGGATGTCTGCATCGCCTTCGGCGGCGTCGCGCCGAAGCCGTGGCGGGCCCTGCGCGCCGAAGCGGCGCTGCGCGGTGGCCCAGCCATCGGCGAGGCGTTCGATGCCGCGTTCCAGGGGGAATTCTCCGACGCCGCGCCGGCGGCCGGGAACGCCTTCAAGATTGAACTGGCGCAGCGAACGATGAGCGCCATCCTCACCCAGTTGAGCGGGAGTGCATCATGAGCAAGGTGCAGAACGCCGTCATCGCATCGGTCAAGACCGCCCTGAGCTGGGTTCCGGCGCAATGGCTGCCCGGCGGCACGCCCGACCCGCTCATCGAGCGCCGGGTCGCGATAGGCCGGCAGGATTCCCGGCTCGACGGACCGGTGAAGGCGAGCGGCCAGGCCCGCTTTGCAGCCGAGGTCGAGCCGGAAGGGCTATGCTTCGCGGCACTTCTACACGGCACGATAACGCGCGGTCGGATCTCCCGGCTCGACACCGCCAAAGCCGAAGCGGCACCGGGCGTGATCCTGGTCCTGACGCATCGCAACATGCCGCGTCTCGGCACGCCACCGCTGATCAGCACGACGGACCTGTCCGCCGTTGGCAACAGCAGCGTGCCCATCATGCAGGACGCTGAGCTGCGCTATAACGGGCAGGTCGTCGCCGCCGTGCTGGCCGAGACGCAGGAACAGGCGGACCATGCCGCTTCGCTGATCGAGATCGCCTATGAAGCCGACAAAGCCAAGACGCGGTTCGAAGACGCCAAGCCCGAGGCGAACACCCCTGCTTCGATCCTGATCGAGAAGAACCATGTTTCGGTCGGCGACGCCGAGGGCGAATTGGCGCGGTCCCCTCATCGGGTCGACAACGTCTATCGCACGCCTGGACAGAACCATAATCCGATCGAGCTCCATGCTTGCACCGTGGCATGGAAGGACGGCACGCTGATCGTCCATGACGCCACACAGATGATCGCTTCGAGCGCCAAGGCGCTCGCCAAGCTTTTCGGCCTCAAGAAGGAACAGGTGCGAGTCCACTCGCCCTATGTCGGCGGCGGGTTCGGCGCCAAAGGAATGTGGGACCATCAGATCATTGCCGTCGCCGCCGCGAAACTCGCAGGCCGTCCCGTCCGCCTGATGCTGAGTCGCGAAGGAGTTTATCGCATCGTCGGCGGACGCAGCCCGACGGAGCAGCGCGTCGCGATCGGGGCGGATGCGGAGGGGCGATTTACCGCGCTGATCCACACCGGGTACTCGATCATGCCCCCTTACGGCGCCTGCCCCGAACAGTTCAGCCTGTCGTCGCGGGCGGCTTATCGCGCGGGCAGCTTCGAGATTGTCCAGAGGCATCTCAATCTCGATATCGTGCCCAATACCTTCATGCGCGCGCCCGGCGAAGCCGTCGGCACCTTCGCCATCGAATGTGCCGTCGATGAACTTGCCCACGAGATGGATATCGATCCGATCGAACTGCGCCGGCGCAACGACCCGGAGCGGCATCCCATCCATGGCACGGCCTTCTCGCAACGAGCCCTGATGCAGGCCTATGCCGAGGGAGCCAGGCGCTTTGGCTGGGAACGGCGCAAGGCGCGGCCCGGCGCATCCCGCCAAAGCGAATGGCAAATCGGCATGGGATGCGCGAGCGGCAGCTTCCCCTATGTGCGCATTCCCGGCGCGACGATCAGCCTGCGGCTGCGGCGCGACGGGTTGGTGACCATCGCCTGCTCGGCACAGGAAATGGGTATGGGCACCGCGACGGTGCAGATCCAGCATGCGGCGGACCGGCTAGGTCTGCGGACCGAAGCGATCTCCTTCGAACTGGGCGATTCGGCCCTGCCCGCGGGGCCTATCGCGGGGGGATCATCGCAGACCGTCTCGATCGCGGCAGCGATCACGGCAGCCGCCGACAAGTTGGCGGGAGAACTTCTGCGGCTGGCCGGCAACGACAGCCCGCTCGCCGGGCTGCGCGCGAAGGAGGTCCAGCTGATCGACGGCGGCATCGCCGGCATCGAGGACCCTTCACGCCACGAAGGCTATGCCTCGATCCTGGCGCGCGCGGCACGCGACGAGGTTGCCGTCACGGCAACGGCAAGCGCACCGCTCGAAATGCTCAAATTCGCGATGCACAGCTCGTCGGCCATCTTCTGCGAACTGCGCGTCAGCGACGTCACGGGCGAGATCCGCATCGACCGGCTCCTGGGCTCATTCGACTGCGGCACGATTCTCAACCCCAAGACCGCGGCCAGCCAGTTCCGCGGGGGGATGATCATGGGGCTGGGTCTGGCGCTGACCGAGGAGACGCTGTTCGACGAACGGAGCGGCAGGATCATGAATCCGACGCTGTCCGACTATCACATTCCCGCCCATCTGGACGTCCCGGACATCGAGGTGATCTGGACCGGTATCCCCGACCCTCGTTCGCCGCTCGGCGCGCGCGGGATCGGCGAGATCGGCATCACCGGCGTTGCGGCGGCGGTCGCCAACGCGGTCTTCAACGCGACGGGCAAGCGCGTCCGCGACCTGCCCATCACGCTGGACAAGCTTCTCTGAGGTGCTGCGTGGGCAGGCCGACCCGGTTGGGGCCTACCGGGCGGCCTGACGTGATCCAAAGCGCTGAAGCCCGGTGTCGCGGCCTGCCTCGTAAAGCCCCAGCATCTCCTCGGGCTTGAAGTCGAGCGGGTTCGCAGCCTCGGGGACCGTTTCGGGAAGCGCGATCAGATGAAACCGCGCGCCAGCCTGCCGCGTCTTGGCTTCGGCTTCGCGGACCGAAGCATACATCAGCTGCCTGATGAGCTGCGATATGCCGCGTTGCGCCAGTCGGAGCGTGGATCTCGCATCGCTGCGGAGCGCGGTATCTCGGCTGACATGCCCGTTGGCGACCACCCAGACATCGGTGCGCGGGGCCATTCGCCGATCGAGCATAAAGGATTCGAGCGGAACCGGCGTCTTGACGCCGCCGTCGCTGTGCACGGCGAGCGCGCCGCTTTGGCGATCACGCACATAGACCGGTTCGATCAGGCCGGGCACGGCCGCCGAGGCGACAAGGACGTCGATATACTGCGCCTTGCGACTGTCACCACCGGCCGCGATCGCGCCCATGTCCCAGTTCACCGCCTTTCCGGCGGTCATGTCGGTCGTCGTGACATAGAGCCTGCGGCCGGCGGCGTGCGCCGACGCGACGGCATCGAGCATCTCCTCGCTGATCGCGTCCATCAGCAGGCGGCGCAACGGCAGCGGGTCGTACAAGCCCGTGCCGAGCAACGTCTTCAGCCCGTTCGCGCGCAGGATGTCTCGTGTCCGCACCGAGGTGTAGATGCGCTCGAGAACGGAATCATATGCGGGACCGAGGAAGGCAGCGGTGGCCTGCAACGCTCCGGTCGAAGTGCCCGAGACGATCTCGAATTCCGGGCGCCTGCCGCTGGCGGTCCAGGCCGCCATCACGCCTGCGCCGAAGGCGCCGTCCGCTCCGCCGCTCGTCAGGACGAGGATGTTGCGCGTTTGCGATCCTGGCCTGGCGACGGGAGCATCGGTCGCCTGCGAGCCGATGAAATCCGTCCTCACGACGGCTTCGCCCGCGTCGATGACGATGTCGCCATGGACACAGGCCGACAGGCCGAGCGTCAGGACAAGCGTTACGAGCAGCGCGGGCCGCCGGACAGGGGGGCTCGAATTCCGGCAAAGAGCCCTGATCGCCGCCTTCATTGCTTTGCGCCCGTCGCGATCCCCAGCCGCATGGAGCGGAGCTTGGGCGGGAAAGTTTCTATCCATATCCGAAGCCTGGCTCGAGAGTATGCCTTGCCTCATTGGCAGCTCGACGAGGCGATGACGGACTCGACGCATTAGCCGCCCCCTCATCGCGAGGATGACTGTGGCGCGCCGAAGCTCCATGCCCGAACTCGCAAAAAAATTGCCCGTTCCTACAGGCCACCAGCTATCGCGAATCCAGGCCGCCAATCACTTGACATTTGTTTGGTGCCTTACATATTTGCTAGGTAGCTATCAAAATCAGAGGCCGCGATGAACGATCATGAGAAAGGTTCAAGCCGAGACGTGGTCGGAGCCTGGACGAAGCGGTGCTACTTCGCCGGCCGGGCGGTCATGGATTCCGCCCTCCGCCCTTATGATCTGGGCTCCGTACAGTGGTACGTGCTTCATCGGCTCGTCACCACCGGGCCGACCATGCAGCGGGATCTCGTTTTGCTGCTTGAGATCGAACGGGCGACGATGAGCGGCATCGTCTCAACGCTCGTCCGGAAGGGCCTGGTCGAGCAGGAACCCGACCGGGTTGACCAGCGGCAGAAGATTCTACGGATCACGGCTGCCGGCGCGAAGCTCTGGGGTGATCTGCCCGATCTGTCCTTCATCCGCTCAGTGGCGTTCGACGGCATCGAAGATGCCGACATCGCGACCGCCGTCAAGGTTCTCCAGACCGCAACAGAGCGGCTCGAAACCCTCATACAGAAAGGACCATTTCCATGACGGTTTTAGTAACCGGTGCAACAGGGCTCGTCGGAACACGCCTTCTTCCGCGCCTCGTGGAAGCGGGAATTAGGTGCCGCGCGCTCGTGCGACCGGGCAAGGAGGTTCCTTCCGGCGTGGCCGCGATCGAAGGCGATCTGCTCGATCCTGCATCGCTCGCGTCAGCCGTCGAGGGAATTTCTGCGGTCGTTCACCTCGCTGCCGTTTTTCGCACGCCCGACACCGACCTGATCTGGAAGAGCAATCTCGAAGGGACACGCAGCCTCATCGCCGCGGTGAAGGCGCATGCGCCGGATGCGCGCTTTATCCTGGCGAGCACGTCCCATGTCTATGACGCAGCCAGCCCCCGCCCGGGCCATGAGCGCGATGCAGCCGATCCGCAACAGGCGTATCCGGCCAGTAAGCTTGCTGCCGAGAACGTGCTGCGCGAAAGCGGGCTGAACTGGTCGATCCAACGGTTCGGCTTCGTCTATGGCGACAAGGACGGACATCTGGAGGAGTTGCCCCGGCTTGTCGCCAATTTCAAAATGCATCCCGCCCAAAGGATGAGCATGATCCATCACCGCGACGTCGCCACCGCCATGAAGCTGGCCCTGCTGGGCACGATGGACGGGCACATTGTCAACATCACCGATGAAGCGCCCACCTCGATCTACGAACTCGTCATGCTGGTCGGCGGAACAATGGAACCGTCGTCGGCACCGCTCGGCAATCCTTGGCACCTTCATATGGATGCCTCGCTCGCTCGCCGCCTCGGTTTTCAGCCGGTCGTGAGAACCGTTTACCAGGCGGCACAGGAAAACCTGATGTGAACCATGCCCGTCGGCGCTGACTGGCTGGAGCCAAGCGATGCCGCGCGGGCGCAGGACCGCGGCTGGCCCGCCATTTCGCGTAGCTTGGGCTCATTGCTGGGCATGCGGCGTATCGGCGAAGTCTGCGTGCAACGGCCGAACGACGCGGACGACACGATCAGCGTTCGTATCGGACATAACCAGATTTCAGATCCCTTGATCAGGCGATGGATCGGAAGCCAACGCCAAGCCTCTCATATGGATGAAGGAATCGCGGCCCGCAGCCGGTCGAGTGCCGGAATTTGCAGGAACAGGCAAATTTACTGGCGTTTTGGGCATTCTGACCGTTGGAGGCCTCCTCTAAATTGATCATGCAGTTCAAGAATTAGCGAGTGTTACTTCGTGAAATCATTGAAATACGACGAAGTTCATCGCATTTCGCTCGCATCTTATACACAATAAAATCTCATTATTCAGAACACCTCGCAATGCTGATACTACAACTGGCGGGACTGAGTCGTTCACGAGCGAAGTGAAGTGCCTTGAGCGCGGCCGTACACTTTGCGTCTAGCTGCGCCGAATGTGAAGTTTGTGCACCGGACTCACGCCCCATTCCCCAAAAAGGCAAAGACTATGGCCAGGCAGACAGCTTCTGAAATTCCCCCACGACGCGGCAGCACCGGAGTCGTTATCAGGACTGCGAGCTCTGCTTCCCAAGTGCAATCGATGTATTCCAGTCGGCAAGTCTGTCTCGCCTGATGTGCTGTTTTTCGCCACCTGTGTCACGACCGGCCAGCCCGAGCCGGATGGAGCCTTGCCGACATGCCCTAGAAAAAAGGGCGCATCTTCGTGGTCACCGCCGGCACAGCGGGCATCGGCTACGAGAGTGCCAAGGCCGCGCTGGCTGTCCTCGTCTCGTGCAGTTCGCTCCGGGGCCGATGATGCTGCCTGGTGATCTGTTGGAGATGTCCGGGCCGGCAAGCCTCCGAGAGCTGCAGCGACGGAACATCACTTGAAAGGGAACGACGATGCCCAGGACTTGGACCAGCAAGGACATCCCGTCCCAGCACGGCCGCACGATCGTCGTGACCGGCACCGGCGGCCTCGGCTTCGAGGACGCGCTGGCGCTCGCCCGCGCCGGCGCTGATGTGATCATCGCAGGAAGAAACCCCGGCAAGGGCGCTCAGGCGATCAACCGCATCAAGCAAGAGGTAGCGGGTGCCAAGGTGAGCTTCGAGGCGGTCGATCTCGGCAGCTTGGCCTCGATCGCCGCATTCGGCAAGCGGCTAAACGCCAATCGGGAGCGCATCGACGTCCTGATCAACAATGCCGGCGTCATGACGCCGCCGCGCCGGGCAACGACTGCCGACGGCTTCGAGTTGCAGTTCGAAACCAATTATCTCGGCCACTTCGCGCTGACGGCCCACCTCCTTCCACTCCTCAGGCGTGCACGCGCTCCGCGCGTCGTCACACTGTCCAGCGTCGCCGCCCGCAGCGGCGCGATCAACTTCGACGATCTCCAGGCGGAACGCGACTACAAGCCCGGGCGGGTCTACAGCCAGTCCAAGCTGGCATGCTTGATGTTCGCATTCGAGCTTCAGCGGCGCAGCGATGCCGCCGGTTGGGGACTTGTCAGTATCGCTGCCCACCCCGGTGTCTCGCGGACCGATCTCCTGCACAATGCACCGGGCCGGCTCAGCTTTCAGGGCATCTTGCGCACGGTATTGTGGTTCCTGTTCCAGCCAGCGTCGCAAGGCGCCCTGCCGACGCTGTTCGCGGCGACGTCCCCCGATGCCCGCGAAGGCGGCTATTACGGCCCTGACAGGATGAGTGAGACGCGGGGCTATCCGAGCGAGGCCAAGTCGCCCGCAGCGTCACTGGACGCTCAGGCAGCAAGCCGACTTTGGTACCTGTCCGAGGCGCTCACCGGCGTGAGGTTCGGCGATACCGGGCCGTTGCCGGCCAGCATCGCGGCAGCCTTGGAAACATAGTCGGCTTAGCTAGGAACGCCGCAGGAAGCGCGGCGGCTCCCAATCCTCCCCTGAGGTCACATGCATACTTATCTCACCTACGGCGCCTTTGGCTGGCTGGTCTTCACCGGCGTGGCGCATTTTGTCATCGATGTCGTTTCGCAGTACCTGCGCGGCAAGCGGCCGCCCGGTGTTGAAACCACCCTCTATTACGGATTGAACTCGGCATTCGCACTGGGCCAGGTGTTGTTTGGACTGATCTGCGTCTGGATCGCCTGGCGGCAACCCGGCCTCCTCACCGAGCGCCCGGTCGTGGCGCTATGCCTCGCAGGGGCGGTAGCCTGGCTCACGATTACTTTCGCCTTCATGGGATATTGGGAACCGAAGGTGAACGCAGGGATCTTTGCCGCCCTGCTGATCGCGGCTCTGTTGACGGCGCCCGCAGCGTCGCCGTGATCGAGGCGGAGAGGCGCGAAAAGTTCAAGGCCGGATTCGCAGCCGACGCCGGCGATGCGGACGTCGCCTTCCTTCGAGACTCACAGGTTCCGATCAACATGTCGGTATTCAGTGCCCGTCTCAGCCACGCCGCTTGGCGCTCCAGAACTAGCTGGGCGGTTATTGCACGGGATGATAATGCATTTGGCGCCGGAATGCTGCTTCACATGGCTAAGCGAATTGGCGCGGCGATCACTGAAGTCCCTGGTAGCCACCGGTCTTCATGACCCAGCCGAAGGAGGTTGCCGACGCAATCGACCGCGCCGCTCAGAGTGCAATTCTCAACAGGAACAGCCGATCTTCGGGATCCGGAAGGTGAATTCCGTCAATTGCGATTATGGTTCCTTGACCCATGAACCAGATCTATCATTGTCATGCCTATATTTATAGTTTCGCTAAACGGCGAAGTTTCGCCAAGCCTCTATCAGTCGAGATGAACTGCTCCAACATGGGACCGATGAATTTGACAGGGTCAATGACCGTCCGGCTTTCTTCCTGTGCGAGGGCGGCGGCATAGGCGACAAGGTCCCGGTGTAGCGACGCCGATAGCTCGAGCGTGATCTTGACGGGCTTGTCATCGACAATCGGCCCTAGCTTTAGCATTAAGAACCTCCATACGGTTCGAGCACCAGGTCTCGGCTAAACGATCACTCGGACCGGGAAGCCCGGTCGGATTGTCAGGGTCGGCGCGACGTTGAGCTGGCGCCGGATGATCTGCTGGCCCCGCACCGTTGATCGTATCCTGACCGCCGTTGCGGATGGTCTGGATCGGCCGGTCATCGTCATTGGTGGCAAGTTGGGCGCCGACGCTGAGCAGGGTTGAAAGTCCGGCCGCCTTGGTGCGAAAGTGAAGGATGGTGTGCAAAAGCAGCGTGGGTCCGCTTGCGCAGGGCTGGCGCCCAGGAGAGCAAATGGCGGTCTGGGGGGCGCGTGATGGCCAGGTTGGACAAATATCAAGGCACAGATGCGGGAGCCTCATCCCTGTCACCGGCTGGCCAAGACCAAGGGTCCACATCGCAGTCCTCGGTGAGCAGGCCGCCGTCCTCCCCCGCCGCGGCCGACGGCGCTCTCGCACCGGACCCGCGTGATTGGCTTGCAGCCATTATCGAAGGGTCCGAGGACGCCATCATTAGCAAGAACCTCAACGGCATTATTCAGAGCTGGAATGCCGGCGCGACGTGGCTATTCGGTTATGCGGCCGAGGAAGTCATCGGCAAATCGATCACGATCCTGATCCCACCGGACCGGCTCGATGAGGAGCCGATGATCCTGGCGCAGATAGAACGCGGCCAGCGTGTCGAGCATTTCGAGACCCGGCGTCGCCGCAAGGACGGCACGCTGGTGGATATCTCACTGACCATCTCGCCCGTTCGCAACGCGAACGGTCTCATCGTTGGCGCGTCGAAGATCGCGCGCGACATCACCGAGAGGCTGATGGCGCAGGAGCAGCAGCAGCTCCTGATGGGCGAGATGCGTCATCGCGTGAAGAACCTATTCGCGCTGGCCAACGCGATCGTCTCGATCAGCGCGAAGTCGTCGGCGAGCGAAAGCGACATCATCGCGAATGTGCAGGCTAGGTTGTCCTCGTTGGCGCGAGCGCATGACTTGATAATGTCGGACCGATTGCTCGGCCCTGGGAACGAACAGCATGTCGCGCTGCTCACGCTCGTCCGGACGATCCTCGAACCCTATGCGACCGACAACCGGATCAGCATCCACGGCGACGATTGCGACGTCGGCGGCAAGGCGGTCACCAACCTGGCGCTGCTGCTGCATGAACTGGCGACGAATGCCGCGAAATATGGATCGCTATCGGTGCAGACCGGCCGGCTCGACGTTAACGTGACGATAGACGACGATCAGACCCGCCTGGTCTGGCGCGAAACCGGCGGCCCTGAGCCTTCGCTTGGCGGTGCCGCCGGGTTCGGCAGTCGCCTCGAACGGGGACTGGCGAGCGCATTGGACGCTACGATTGAGCGCGATTGGCGGCCGACGGGGCTGGTCGCCTCTATCATCACGTCCCAGGCGGCGATCTGCATCTGAGTGGAGGCCCTTTGGGGCGGCATCGGCTGGCCGGAAGTTGAGGACATGTCTGCGGGCCTCAGGCCTTGGTGAGCGGCTTGAAGACGTTGATGGCGTTGCCGTCCGAATCGAGGAACAGCATCGAGGCGATTACCCCAGGCCATGTCCTTGGCTGTTGCAGCCATCCAGGCGACGGGCTCCGACGCTTCGGCCGAGCGTTGCTTGTTGGTGTAGGCCTTGATCAGGCTGGCATCGATCGCGAAGCCCTCGCCACGGACGAGCCCCTTCGCGATGCAGCGCCGAACGGTCGTCTCAAATAGCTCCCTCAAGAGATCGCTCTCGCGGAAGTGGCCGTGCCGGCTCCTCGAAAAGGTCGAGTGAGCGGGAACGGCCCCGAGTCCTTAGAGGTGTTTTCAAACAAGGAGCGGACGCGGCGATGAGAACCTGCCTCGATCGCACCGGCGATCGCTGCCGCGCTAGTGGGCGATGCGGAGCGGCGGCGAAAGCGTTTCTGGATCACGCTCTCTTATTCTCCAACCGCTGTTTTCAACGTCGACGCAGGCGGCTTCCTTTGAAAGAGGACGATGCCCGCGATCGTGATGCCGCCACCCAGGACATGATAAATATGCAGGGCTTCATCCAGAAACAGCGCCGCGACGACCGCGGTCAGGATCGGGACCAGGTTCATGAAGATCGCGGTCTTGCCGGCGCCGAGGTGCTTGACCGCCGACATCCAGAAGAAGGGCGCCAAGATAGATCCGGGGATCGCAGCGTAGCCGATCATCATTATGTTCGGGACCGTATAGGCGGGGGCGGCCGCCAATAGATAGCTCGGCAACAGGAAGAGAACGGCAAAGCCGATCTGCACGTAGATCGATGTCCACATCGCGAGAGCGATTGACCAGCGTCTCAGGGCGACTCCATAGGCGGCGTAGGCAGGACCGCCAGCAGCATGAGCGCGTCTCCCCGACCGACGCCCTGCGCCAGAAGGAGGGATGCGTCGCCTCTCCCAAGCACGATGAAAATGCCGAACAGCGAGAGGACACCTCCCAGGATCGCGCGCCTCGAAGGTCGCTCCCCGAGAAAAAGGAAGCTCAGCCCCTCGGTCAGAAGCGGCACGAGCGACAGCAGGATCGCCATGTTCGTGGCCGAGGTGAAAGCCGCGGCATAGTATCCCAGGCCCTGGCACATCGCCATGCCGAGCAGGCCGAGACCGGCGAGCTTCGCAAGGTTGCGCGCAACGACCCGGCGATGCCGCCAGGCATCGCGCAGGACGAAAGGGGTCAATATCAGAAAGGCGAGAAACCAGCGCCCGAAGGCGATCACGCCGGGCGGAATCGAGCCGGCGGCCAGCTTGCTGACGATCGTGTTCCGGTCCAGATCGATACGGCGAGCAGGCAGTACAACAGGTACTTGGCGGGCATCCCGAGCGCTCCATGGATATGGTCTCGCTGCCCTAGCAACTGTCTGTTTGTCATTATATAGCGAGTTTCAGACACCATCGCGCGCCGATCGGACACCTGTTGAAGCCTCAGATTCCTCCCGGCGAAAATCCCGCTCCACTGTCGTTTCGTACGGAGCACTATGAACCCGGCGCCACGTTCGAGTCCCGCCGCCAGCCCTGGTGCAAGGTCGGCTACGCGGTGACCGGTGTCATGGAGGCCCACGTCGAAGGACGGCGCTTTCTCTGTCCGCCGCACTACGCGACGTGGATACCGGCGCAGGCACTGCATAGCTGTCACAATCGCCATGACGTCAAATTCGTCTCGATCTATATCGAGCGGGACCTCTGCGTGGGGATGCCGGCGGCGGCCTGCACCTTGGCTCTGAGCCCGCTTATTAAGGCGATCCTGGCGGATTTCGCTGGACGCCATATCACGGTTCCAAGAACGGACGCCGATATCCGGCTCGCTTTGGTCCTGGTGGACCAACTGTCGAAAGCGCCCCGCCGGGACAGCTATCTACCCGTCTCAAACGACGCATTTCTCCGTCACATCACCGACGCGCTTCAGGCAGATCCCGGCGACAACCGATCCTTGGCCGAATGGGCGCGCAGGCTCCAGACCACCGAGAGAACCCTTTCGCGGCGCTTCCAGAGCGGCCTCGGCGTGTCGTTCAAAGAATGGCGGCAGAGGTTGAAATTGGTCACCTCCTTATCGCTGATCGAAAGCGGGAATTCGATAGGAAAAATTTCAGGCGAGCTTGGCTACAACAGCTCATCGGCATTCATCGCGATGTTTCGAAGGCAAACCGGCGTCAGCCCGACCCACCTATGAACCTCCGAATTTCCGCGCGCGTTGATGAGCTCGGCAGAGAATAATGCGCCACTTGCTGACATTGGAACGTCGCCGGAAAGCGGACTTCAGGCGGCACCGCTCGCTCGGTCAGACGATGTAGTCGTCGCTGCTGATGTGTTGGTACATTTCCTGGCCCCCCTTCAGCAAAGCACCGACCTGGTTATCGACGAGCTTCTCAACGATCCGCATCGCATGGGAGGTGGTCCTGTCTTTTCGAAAGAACAGTCCTCGCGAGACGGTGAGATTCTCGATCGGTGCGCCATGAAGCTCACCCCGGGCGATCTCGCGCTCCAATGCCGAAAATGGAAAGATGCCGTAGCCGGCGTTTGCCAGCATCGCTTCACGCGCGAGCGGCAGCGCATCGACCGCCGCGATGACGTTCAGTGGCAGCTTTGTCTCAAAATGGCTCCAGAGAAAGCTGGCGAGCATGACCCGCCGCAATCCGATGCGCGACAGCGGCACGGCCCCGTCGCCCAGATCCCACAGTTCCGGCGATGCGAAAAGCCAGAGCTGCTCGTGAAACAGAGGCACGCATCTGAGGCTGTCATGACCTGCACGACAGCTCATGATCGCCATGTCCAGGCTGCCTTCGATCAAGCCCTCTCGCACGGCTGGGGAAACGTTCTCGACGAGGTGGAGCTTGATATCGGGATAGCGCCCGATGCAGTCAGCCAGGATGCGGCCGACGAATAGGCTGCCGACGGATGGGGGAAAGCCAAACCTGACGACGCCCGCAGGCTTGCTGATTGCCGATGTCACCTCATCCCGCAGCTCCTGGGCATTGCGAAGCAGATCTCGTCCCCGCTGCTCGACCAGGCGGCCTGTTTCAGTGGGCACAACGCCGCGCCGATGACGCTCCAGCAGCGTGTCGCCAAGCTGCTCTTCGAGCAGCTGGATGCGCCTCGTCAAAGCGGGTTGAGCCAGTCTCAGCGACCGGGCGGCGGCCGAGATCGAACCGAGGCGTACCACCTCCAAAAAGCAGGACAGGGATTCCAGGTCGAGATGTCGCATCAGTCAGTTATCGCAGATGAGCATGACTGCAATCGATAATCTCTATTATGCAGATGGGAGCCTTCGGTCTAGCGTTGCGTCAAATGGTGACGTCGCTCTCGGCGATTACCGTCACGGTCCTGGGGAGGGCGAAGATGAGGCCGACGCGGCGGAGTTTTTTTGTGATGCTGGCCGGCACGCTCGCCGCAACCATGGCCGGCTCCGTGCAAGCTCAGCAACCTTATCCGAACCGACCCATTACGGTGGTGGTGCCCTCCGGCGCAGGCGGGTTGAGCGACACACTCGCCCGCATCGTCACCGAAAAGGCGAAGACCGAGTTGGGCGCAGCCTTCGTCATCGAGAACAAGCCCGGCGCGAGCGGGATCATCGCGGCGTCTGGCGTGAAGCGCGCGCAGCCGGACGGCTACACGATCCTGCTTGCCAACGGCACGTCGAATGGAGCCGCCGAAGCCTTGGCCGTCAAGTCGCCCTACGATTCCGCGAAGGACTTCGTGCCTGTCGCCCATGTCGGCGAAACGCAGCTTGCTCTCGTCGCGTCGAAGAAGCTGCCGGTCAAGACGGCTCAGGACCTACTCGCCTATGCCCGCAAAAATCCCGGGAAGCTGACCTATGGAAGCTTCGGCCACGGCTCAGCCGGGCACCTGTTCGGCGAAGTCATGAAGAAGGAGAACGACATCTCGATGGTGCACGTTCCCTACAAGAATGAAGCCGACGTCGTACAAGCGATGATTGCAGGGGAGATCGACCTCGGCATGTTGGTTTCCGCAAAGCCGTTCGTGGATGAGGGACAGGTCACCCTGATCGGCGTAACCAGCCCGAGCGGGACCGCCGCTTATCCGGGATGGCCGAGCCTGAGCTCCCAGGGCCTACTTGGCTTCTCGAATGCCCGTGGGTTCCAGATCTTCCTGGCTCCCGCCGGAACACCCGAACCGGTCCTGAAGAAGCTGCGAGCCGCCTTGTCCCGCGCCATCTCCGATCCCGCGATCGGCAAACGGGTCCTGGATCTGGGTGTCGCGCCGGCCAATACCCCTGAGGCCGAGCTGCAAGCGACATATCGTGAGCTCGTCGAGCAATGGCGCGCACTTGTCAAAGCCTCTGACGTCCAGGCCAACTGAGCCCTCCGAGCATCATCATGATCATCGAACGAGACGTCCGCATTCCTGTCGACGATGGGCTCTGGCTGTCGGCCGACGTGTTCAGGCCCGAGGGTGACGAGCCTGTGCCTGTGATCATGACGCTGGGGCCGTATGGAAAGGGTGTGCGCTATCAGGACCAATACAGCGCGAGCTGGCGCTGGATGACTGACCGGCATCCGAACCTGCTGGAAGGATCGAAACACGAGTTCCTCACCTGGGAAACCGTCGATCCCGAAATCTGGATTCCCTGGGGCTATGCCGTCATGCGCGTGGATTCTCGCGGCGCAGCCAGCACGCCCGGCCGTCTCGACATTCTATCGCCGCGCGAAACTCGCGATTATGCTCAGGCGATCGAATGGGCGGGAAGCCAACTCTGGTCGAACGGCAAGGTCGGGCTGAACGGCATCTCCTACTACGCGATCAACCAATGGCATGTAGCTGCGCTCGCCCCCCGTCATCTGGCGGCGATGATCCCTTGGGAAGGCGCTGCTGACGTGTATCGCGACTTCTTCCGGCACGGCGGCATCCTCTCGAACAAGTTCCTAGAGACCTGGTACCCTCGTCAGATCCTGTCGGTTCAGCATGGAAACGCGGCTGCGCCGCTCGACCCGTGGACGGGCTTGCGCAGTACCGGACCTGATGGGCTGACGGTGCGGGAGCTTGCCGATGCACGGGTGGATACACTGGCGAACGCGCGGGCCCGCGAATTGGAAGACGAGTGGTACGCTACTCGTCGCCCCGATTGGTCGAAGGTCACGACGCCGTTTCTGAGCGCGGCAAACTGGGCGGGCTTCGGTCTCCATCCCCGCGGCAATTTCGAAGCGTTCACCAATGCCGCTGCGACGGAGAAATGGCTGGAGGTTCATCCGGGACGCCACGAGGAATGGTTTTATCTCCCCTACGGGATGGAGCTGCAGAAGCGCTTCCTCGACCATTACCTTAAAGGAGTGCCTAACGGCTGGCAGGAGGAGCCTCAGGTGCTTCTCCATATCAGACATCCCTTCAGTGGCGCCTTTGAGCTGCGCAAGGAGCACGAATGGCCGCTGGGCAGGACACAATGGCAGCCAATGTTTCTCGATGCAGGTGCAAATGCTTTGCGATCGGACCAGCCGAAGGCTGGCTCGATAAGCTTTGAAGCGATGGGCGACGGGGTTCGGCTTCTCTCGCACGAGCTATCGGAAACGACGGAGATCACCGGCCCGCTTGCCCTCAAGCTCTTCGTTTCATCCTCGACGACCGACGCCGACCTGTTCGTAACGCTGCTGGCCTTCGCGCCGGACGGTCGCGAAGTTACGTTCCAAGGCACCGTCGATGCGAAGACGCCTCTGGCGCAAGGATGGCTGCGCGCCTCGCACCGCAAGCTCTGCCCGCAGCGCTCGCTGCCATACCGGCCGTTTCACACCCATGACGAAAAATGGCCTCTGATTCCGGACGAGGTCTACGAGCTCGATATCGAGATCTGGCCGACCTGCATCGTGCTGCCGAAGGGTTATCGCCTGGCGCTGGACCTTCGTGGTACGGACTTCGCGCGGCCTCTCGCCGCTGGTGAAGGGCCGCATCGCGGGTCGGGACCCTGGCTGCACGACGATCCGATCGACCGCAACCCGGCGATCTTCGGCGGCCGGACGACGATTCACACCGGAGCGGCGTTTCCGAGCCATCTGCTACTGCCGGTCATTCCCGCGCCCGCCCGTCCTGCAGCGTCACCGTCGAGCGACACGCGATGAAATGGGCTTCGTTCAGGGACGCCGAACACCGCGAGCGGGTCGCATTGCTCGAAGGCCAAGCTCTTCATGCGCTGCCGGCAGGAGCAAGCCTGCTACAATTGCTCGGAGATGACGGCGAACGCCTGTCGCGGGCTGCCGAGCAAGCGCGGTCGAACCCTGACCTTATCGTGTCATGGCCGGACGCAGATCTTCTCGCTCCGGTTCCGGAACCGCCCTCGATCCGCGACTTCTACGCTTTCGAGCAGCACGCGAGGGCCGGCAGGCGCAGCCGCGGCCTCCCGATGGCGCCGGAATGGTTCGAGATTCCGGTCTTCTATTTTACCAACCCCGCAGCGGTGGTCGGCAGCCGCTCGACCGTGTACGGCGCGCCGGGCAGCAGGATGCTCGATTTCGAAGCCGAGATCGCAGCCGTCATCGGCCTGCCCGCCCGTGATGTGGCGCCGGAGCAGGCCGGCCGCCACATCGCCGGCCTGATGATCATGAACGACTGGAGTGCGCGCGATCACCAGCGCAAGGAGGCCGCCGTCGGACTCGGCTCCGCCAAGGGCAAGGACTTCGCTACGACACTCGGACCTTTTCTCGTCACGCTCGACGAATTGGAGGATGCCCGCAAGGGCGCCGCGTATGACTTGGCAATCGCCGCCAGCGTCAATGGACGCCATTACACGACGGGCAATCTCGCCGACATCTCCTGGTCCTTCGAGGAAATGTTGTCCTTCGCCGCACGCGGGGCCACTGTTCGCGCGGGCGACATCATCGGCTCTGGCACCTGCAGCACTGGCTGTATTCTGGAGCTCTCGCAATCGCACGGCACAGACCGGTTTCCGTGGCTCTCTTCAGGGGATCGGGTCGTCATCGAAGTCGATCGCCTCGGCTCGATCGAAAACAGGATCGTCGAGGTGGCCGTGCCCCACCCACTGAAGCCCCGATTGCCGAGAATGCCGGAGGATGAACGCTGATGGCGCGCCGTTTCGTCGACATCTCCGTGCCGCTGCAAGCCGGTATCGCCTCGGATCCGCCGGGCTCCGAGCCGACGATCGAATACATCGATCATGAAAAAGGACTTGAGCGGCTGCTGCCTCACTTTCCGGGGCTCACCGCGAATGACCTGCCGGACCGCTGCGGCTGGGCTATCGAGAAAGTCGCGCTAACAACGCATAACGGCACGCATCTCGATGCACCCTGGCATTTTCATCCGACGATGAACGGCGGTGAGCGAGCCTGGACCATCGACGAGATCCCGCTGGAGTGGTGCTATGCCCGTGGCGTGAAGCTGGACTTCAGGCATCTGCCGGACGGCCACGTCGTTTCAGCCGACGAGGTCCAAGAGGAATTGGGGCGGATTGAACACGAGGTCAGGCCGCTCGACATCGTCCTGATCAATACTCGGGCCGGTCTCCGCTACGGTAAGGAGGACTATCTGCGATCCGGCTGTGGCATGGGCCGCGAGGCGACCCTGTTTTTGCTTGAGAAAGGCGTCAGGGTCACCGGTACGGACGCTTGGAGCTGGGACGCCCCTTTCATCCATACAGCCCGCAGATACGCCGAGACCGGCGACGCCAGCATCATCTGGGAGGGCCACAAGGCCGGGCGTGAGATCGGCTATTGCCACATAGAGAAGCTGCACAATCTTGAAAGCCTTCCCCCGACAGGCTTCGAGGTGATCTGCTTCCCGGTCACGATCGAGCGCGCCTCCGCTGGATGGACACGCGCCGTCGCCGTGGTCGACGTAATAGGGTAAGCCGCGCCGTCGAAGCTTGTGTTGGTCCATTGCGCCAGTTCCGGACGTAGGGCTACCGCCTAAAAGCAGACGCTGATTCCTTACGCAAGCTGGGACTCGGTGGGTCCACGACGAGAGGCGAAACACTTCCATCGGCAACGGTACTGCGTTTATTTTTTGCTGCCGTGGATCTGCGAGTTACGCCGTCGTCCCACCTTGAGACGAGTCATGCGCGAACCTGCTGCGTCTGCGCAGCTGGAGGATCTGAACGGTCAAGCCGACGATGAGCATGACGACGAGGCTGGCCAGTGAGACGAGGAGAAGCGGTGACTTTGGATCGGTCACCAAGGGATGGCCGTCCGGAACGCGGCGAAGCGTTTCGCTGACGCTTGGCACCATCAATAGAATCGTCGTCAGGGTCAGGAAAATCGTCTCGAGGTAGATGCCGGCGCGGCCGAATTGCGACATGCGGCGGCCAATGCCATACCCGGCGACCAGAAGCAGGATCGTCGCTGCGCCGATGCCATAGCTTATGGGCTCGCGGGCCACCAAAAACACCGTTGTCCCACCGATCAGCATCGAAACAAAATAAAGGGCGCCGGGAGCAGATCGCGGCACGATCCTGCCGTGGCGGGCAAACATATAGATGGCGAGAGGAATGGCGGGGAGGCTACCAAGCGTGTGCACCCAGCCGAGCGGTGAGATTCCAAACATCTAGGTTGTCCTGTTTTCTGATGAATGATCCCGGCTGGCGGCGGTCGCGGTTCGTGCAACGTGACGATCCTTGGCTTCAATCGAGCCGCTCCAAGGCGATAAGCGCCTCGAGGCCGGTGTCATGGGCAGCTCAAACCTGCCTCTCTGCCTCGCCATGCGCAGGGGACGCCTGCCGAACGAGGGTGATGCTCAGAGCCACGCTTCCGGCGAGACAGAAGGCGATGCAAAGGACGGCGACGATTAGCGCCTGCGTGATGGCGGCAGCATCGGTCCGCACGCCCAGCACCTCGTAGAAGATTCCGCCGATCACGGCGACGCTGAGCGCAGTGCTGACTTGGAGAGTCGAGCTGGCGATACCGGCGATCATGCCGGACAAGGCTGGCGCGACCCGGCTTGTCACCATGCGCATCAGGGTCGGCAGTGCGAGCCCTTGCCCGAAACCGATGACGAACAGGAGAGCGGCAAGCGGCATCGGTGCGGGATGCGAATCTGTCAGTGTTGCCGTGATGAGCCCGGCGAGACCCAGGAACCCGGCAACCTCCAGCCCCATGCCGATCGGATTGACATAGGCGCCGCAGACCCGTCGGAGGAAGGGTGTCGATAGCGGCCCGAGCAGGAAGCCGGCGCCGAACGGCAGGAAGATGAGGCCGGCCTGTAGCGCAGTCATATGCAGCGCCTCCTGCAAATAGACAGAGAGAAGCTGGAAAAAGCTGCCGATCGAATAGAACAACAGCGCGATCAGCAGCGCGTGGCCCAGTCCCGGTGCCCGCAAGGCGACCGGATCGAGCAGCGGCGCCCCACCCGCTCGTGCCAGCCGGTTCTCATAACGCCAGAAGAGCCATGCCAGCAGCGGCACCCCGACGAGCGACAGCCAGGACCAGAGCGGCCACCCGGCTTCGCGCCCCTCGATCAGCGGCACGAGCAGCGCACCGAGCGTCAGCATCGACAGCGCCATGCCGCCGAGATCCAGCCGGCGTGCGTCGCGCGCGCGCGTCTCTTTCAGCAGAGGAATGCCGAACAGGAGGACTAGCAGCGCTACCGGCAAGTTGACCAGGAAGATTGCCCGCCACCCCAGCCCCATGAAATCCAGCGCGATCAGGACGCCGCCCAATGCCTGCCCGACCACCGCAGCCAAACCGAAGATCGCACCATAGATGCCAAGGGCGAGCGGCTTCTCCCTCTCCGGGAAAATCGCCTGCACTGAAGCGAGCGCCTGGGGCGCGATCAAGGCCGCCGTTACGCCCTGGAATGCGCGCCCGGCGACCAGCACCCAGGGCGACCAGGCGAAGCCGCACAGCGTCGAGGCGGCGGCAAAGCCGATAAGGCCGAGAAAGAACACACGGCCGCGACCGAGCAGATCGCCAAGCCGACCACCGGTCGTCAGCGTTACGGCATAGAGCGCGGCATAGGAAGAAATGACGAGCTGTTCGGCGGAAGAGGAGGCGCCCAGTTCCGCCCGGATCGAGGGAAGAGCCACATTGACGATGAAGAAGTCGAGAGGCGGCAGGAAAGCGCCGACGAGCAGGATCACGAACATCGTCCAGCGCCGTGGCTCGGGCAGGGCGTCGCCGTCCGGCGCCCTGGCGGTCGCAAGGGCTGTAACTTCACATGTCGTCACGCTCACGAGCTTGTTTCCGTTCTTGAAGCTGAATTGCGTTATCCCGGTCGATTCAGGCCGCCTCGCCGGCGGTGTCGAAGTCGGTAGCGATGGAGATGTCGCGCCAGGCAGCAATGTCGGCGCGGAAGGAGTCCAGCTTTTGCTCCGCGATCGCGTGGGCGCGCGGGCCGATCGGGAGGTGCAGCGGCGGATGCTCGGCATCAATGGCCTGGAGCATCACGGCGACGGCCTTGGCCGGGTCGCCCGCCTGCCTGCCGTTATTGGTCTCGCGATATCGACGTCTTGCGGGCACCGTCTCGGCATAGGCGTCGATCTCCCGCGCCGCGGTGAGCATCGAGCGACCGAGAAATTCGGTGCGGAATGGGCCGGGCTCGACGATGATCACCTGCACGCCGAGCGGACGAAGCTCCTGTGCGAGCGCTTCGGAGAGGCCCTCGACCGCGAATTTGCTCGCGTTGTAGAGGCCGAAACCGGCGGAGCCGGAGATCCCGGCCCCGGAGGACAGGTTGACGATGCGGGCGCCGGCACGCTTGCGCAGCGCCGGCAGGGCGGCCCGGGTTGTCTCGATCAGGCCGAAGAGATTCACCTCGAACATCGGCCGATATTCCTCGGGCTCTCCCTCTTCGACCGCACCGATGAGGCCGAAGCCGGCATTGTTGACGAGGACATCGAGACCGCCGAACGCCCTCTCCGCCAACGCCACAGCCTTTGCGGCGTCGCCGGCGCGCGTGACGTCCAGTGACATGCTGCGAACCGTCTCGGGATAGCGTTCGCACAGTGAGCTCAAGCTGTCGGTCCAACGGGCGGTGGCGATGAGGCGATCGCCCCGCGCGGCTACGGCTTCGGCAAGCTGCCGGCCCAAGCCCGACGAGCATCCTGTGATCAGCCAGGTCTTCATCATGTCCTCCTTCCGCGCCCAGAGCGGCGCACCGCGCACGAACCCGCCGTCATAAGCAGCCCGCGCGCTTCTCGTCTCCAGTAGGATGTGGGGAAGATAGACGGTTGGATTCGTTCGAGAACTGACAGTACCGTACAGCTCCGGTTCAATTTTGTGGGTGCGGCGATGGAGTGGAGCGATGTCAGGATCTTTCTCGCCATAGCCCGCACCGGCACGCTAGGCGCTGCCGCTCGCGCGCTTCATCTGAGCCATCCCACGGTCGGACGCCGCCTTCGGGCTCTCGAACAGGCCACCGGCCATACGCTTTTCCAGAGAACGGCCGAAGGGTTCATTCCGACGGAAGAAGGAAGCGCTGTCATCGCGCTGGCCGAGCAGATGGAGGAAGGCGCTCTGGCCATCGAGCGACGGCTTGCCGGACAAGAGCAAGCCCTTCAGGGCACTTTGCGCATCTCGTCAGCCGACTGGTTCGGCGCCTATGTCCTGCCGCCGATCATCGACGACTATGCAAAGGCCTATCCGCAGGTCGATCTGGAGATTCTCACCGGCACCCGGCTGTTCAGCCTCGCGCAACGGGAGGCCGATATCGCTTTCCGGATCGTCCCGTTCGACAGCCCAGACGTCGTGCAGCGACGACTGGTCCGTCTGCCCTATGGTGTGTACGTCGCGGCGGATTCACCCGAGCCGGTCTTTGGCGATGGAGCCGGCTTCCGGCTCATCACGCATGACACGTCGACTGGCCAGTTCCCGGATATCGCCTGGCTCATTGAGAGCTTTCCGAAAGCGAAGCCGCTCGTGCGGTCTAACAATCGCAACGTACAGGGGCGCATGAGCCGCCAGGGCATCGGCATCGCCGTCCTGCCACAGGTAGTCGGAAGCCAGATCGTGGGGCTTCGCAAGCTCGACCTGCCGGCAGAGCCACCCTCACGAGATATCTGGATGGGCTATCACCGGGACATCCGGCGTCTTCAACGGCTGCGGGCATTTATCACCGCTGTGACCGATCATATGACTAAGTTGCCGTTCCAGCTTTAAGCGCACCGGTCGGTAGATTCATTTAACGGTCGGGCGACATTCGCGCTGCGCCACAAGCTGAAATTGGCGCATTGCCCGGAGGCAGACATAACGGCGAGCTTGGCCTGGCTGCCAAGCAAGGAGATTATAGAATCTCCGGCAGGCCGCCATCACGCCGGCGACTCGCATAGTGCGCACCGATCCGGTCTCCCGATTGAAACACACCCGGTTGGGAGCGCCTGAGGAGCCTAAGATTGAGCCGGTAGCGCTCCGCCGTCGGGACTGCGGGGATGGCAGGGCCGACGAGGAATAAGGCCTGGGGCCGCGCATCCCGCCGGCTCCGCCATCCGACCTTCTCAGCCCGCCGCCGGGGCCGGCGTATTCAGCAGCTGCTGTTCCCACATATCGGCGACGCCGCTGCCGCCGACATGGTCGATTATGACCTGCGTCAGCGAGCCGGCGGTGTCGAGCCGCGCCCAATCGCGCTGCCATTCCGCGGCCAGCGCCAGCCACGTCATCATGTTGATGCCGGCCGCGATCATCCGCTGGATGGCGACCTCGTGCGCCTCGACCGAGGTGCCCCCCGATGCGTCGGTGATCACCGTCACGTCCCAGCCCTCCCCCGCTGCCTGGATGGCTGGCATGGCGACGCAGATCTCCGTCCAGAGCCCGGCGATGATCAGCTGCTTGCGGCCGGTCGCCTTCACAGCATCGACGACTGCCCTGTCCTCCGACGTGTTGATGAACGTACGGTCGATCACCTCCTGGCCGGGGAAGACGTCGGTAACGTGCTTGAAGATCAGGCCGCCGCGGGCCGCTATAACGCTCGTCAGGATCGTCGGAACACCGAAGACCTTGGCTGTCTTTGCGAGAGCGGTCGTATTGTTCACGACCGCGTGGGGATCGTGACTGTTCAGGTTTGCCAGCTGGTAGGGCTGGTGATCGATGAGCACGAGCACCGAATCTCTGGGGCGAAGAAGCGAGTCGAGGCCGTTGCGAAAGTCATGTTGGTTCCTTGGCTGGTGTGCCATCGCCTTTTCCGACGCGGTAGCTCTACATCATGCTATGCTGTGTTGCGCATCTGGGAACACGGCATGGATATTGAAGAACTGCGTACGTTCGTGGAGGTCGCGGACGCAGGAGGAGTAACTGCTGCGGCGCTGCGATTGGGGGTGTCGAAGTCGATCGTCAGCCGGGGGCTGGCGCGGCTTGAGGCAGATCTGGGTATCCAGCTGCTTGCGCGCACGACACGGGCGCAGCACTGACGGAAGCTAGGATAACCTTCCGGGATCACGCTGCAAAGGTCTGCGGCGAAATCGACATAGGGCGTGAAACGATCCTCCCCGCCGGCGCGCTACGAGGGCGCTTCAGGATCGCGGCTCCCCTAACCTTTGGACCGACCCACTTCGCGTCTGTCATCGCGGAGCTGGCGCTGCGCAATCCCGAATTGCAGGTTCAGACATGCTATTCGGACCGGTTCGTTGACCTCATCGCAGATGGGTTCGACTGCGCCATCCGCGATCTCGCCGTGAGCTTTCTTCAGGACGTGGCGCGGGCGCGCATCGAGCCTGGCTAGGGCTGGGCTATGCCCGGTTGGACGATGTCGATCGGGCCATCGCCGATATCGGCAGGGTCATGGAATTGGATACCGGGAATGCGGGCGCCATGCTGTTCGAGCGCGCCAAGCTGAAGCGCCTCAAGGGCGATGCGGCAGGTGCCTTCGCTGATCTCGGCGCGGTCATCGACATCGGCCAAGCTCAACTCGGCCCGGCTTTCTTTGAACGCGCCACCCTTCATGCCCGCAGTGAGGATAATACCGCCGCGCTCGCCGATATAGACCGGGCGCTGGCGCATGGCATCGATGATGTTCGTGCCCATAATCTCAAGGGCTGGGCGCTTTTCAAGCTGGGTAGGCCGACCGAGGCGCTCGCCAGCGCGGAAACTGCGCTCGCCAGGGATCCGCAGGCCGCATACGCGCATGATACGCGTGGACATGCACTGGAGGCGCTCGGCCGACGCGAGGAGGCCGTTTTAGCCTACAAACACGCACTGGCGCTGGATCCGAAGGAAGAAGAGGCGCGCGTGGGACTGAGGCGGCTCGGCGTCGAACCATAGATGATTACGGACCATGCATCGGAAGCCACGGCCTCAAAATCGACGGGGTTCTCGCAAATTTCGACGCTCGACGATTGAGCTTCGGAGGGACCACAGCTTGTCCGAAGAATGCAGCATTGTTAGGACACTCTCGACAGTGTCTGAAATTTACATCATACTTCGGACATGCTCGATCAACCGGCCACGGAGCTTCGGCGGCGCCTTATGGCCCGTATTGACGCGACGCCGGCAGAGGTGTGGACCCCCAGCGATTTCGCCGACCTCGCCAGCCGCGCTGCCATCGACAAGACATTGCAACGCCTCGTCGCGGCAGGCGAACTCCGTCGCATCAATCGTGGGCTCTACGACAAGCCGCGAAAAAGCAACCTCACCGGCAAAACGGCGGTCCCCGACTATCGAGCTGTGATCAGAGCCGTAACGCGGCGGGACCAAGCCCGCGTCGTGGTCGACGGCATGACCGCCGCAAACGACCTCGGCCTCACCACGGCGGTCCCGGCGCGCATTGAGGTGCTGATTGATGCCCGCTTGAAACCGATCACGCTGGGGAAGCAGGTCATCTACTTCAAATCGGCCGCACCCAGCCGTCTCTATTGGGCGGGACGCCCAGGCATGCGCGTCGTCCAAGCACTCTACTGGATGCAGGATATGATGAGTACGGAAGACGATCGACGGAGCGTCGAGAACCAACTTCGCAGGCTGCTTACCGCTCCCAAGCATGGAAAGGAGATACGCGAGGATCTTCGCGCGGGGCTCTCTGCCATGCCAATCTGGATGCAGGATTTTCTCCGGCCCCTTCTTGAACCTATGAATGGCGAGCTGGAGAATCACTCGTGAGCGCTGTTGCCTATGCCGAAGTCATCTCAGCCGCACCCGCCGAGAAGCTCGACCTCTTTTTGACCACAGCCAATCGGCTCGGCACCCCGATCGGGAATGTCGAAAAGGATTTTTGGGTCTGCTGGACTCTTGACGCCCTCTATCGGGAACGACCAGCGGGAGGGCCACGCCTGTTGTTCAAGGGTGGAACATCGCTATCGAAAGCCTATGGGCTCATTGAGCGATTTTCGGAAGACATCGACGTCACGGTGTTTCGTGACGATCTCGACGAGCCCGCTTCCGTGGAAGAGCTCGAAGCACTGTCGAACAACAAGCGCCGTGCTCGCCTTGACGCGGTCCGCGACGCCTGTCGCAGCTATATCACTGGCGCACTGCACGAATTCCTGGCCGAATACCTTGCTGCAGCGACGGACGGAAAAGGCCGAGTCGAGATCGATGAGGCAGACCCCGACCGACAGACGCTTCTGGTCTGGTATCCAGAGGTTGAGCCGCGCGATGAGTCATACGTGCGACCGGCAGTGCGGATCGAGTCCGGCGCCAAGTCGGCACTCGACCCCAACCAGCCCAGGAACATCCGGCCTTACATTGCCGACGACGCGGGCGGACTCGATCTCACGGTTGCGAATGTCACAACGATCAAGGGGGAGCGCACGTTTTGGGACAAGGTCGTGATCGCACACGGCCTGCGGCGCTGGTTCGAGCGGCGCGGCGAGCTGCGCCAGGCAGGCCAGCGGGTTTCGCGGCACTTCTATGATCTCCACTGTCTCTTTGCATCCGACACCGGCCGGGCTGCATTAGCCGACGCTGCGCTGGGAGCAGACTGTGTTCGCCACGCGCTCATGTTCTTCAACCGGACCGACTACGACCTGGCCACGGCCGCAACCGGATCATTTGCACTCGTGCCGACAGCAGCAATGATCGATGCGCTTGCGCGCGACTATGCAAACATGACGCCCATGATTTTCGGCGAAGCTCCTCGTTTCGAAGAAATCATAGCCTCGATGGAAATGATTGAACGGGCGGCCAACGGAGCGCGTTAGCAAGGACAGAGGCTTACCATTCGTCACGACGACCAGAACAGCGATCAGATCGGCTGCGATGCCTCCCGCGGAACTAGCCTTGGCTGCTGGCTTCGAGGAAGCGCCGTCGGTGATCACGCTCAACATGCGCGCCGCGGCGGCGGCGATGAACGAGTTCATCGCGCGGGCTTATCCGTTTCGATTGGATCGGAACGCGCGCTATGCTCGCACGCAATTCAGCCGGGCCGCCGGCGAGGAAGAGTTTGTCGCCGAAGCCGAATTTCCCCGATCTGACTTGGGCGTCTTCGCACGCGGTGGCCTGGAGCCGCTGCTGGGCTTACCCATGCTAAAGGGGCCGCAGAGGGCGGATCGGTGATCGACGTTCGGAATTGGTGGCGTGACACCTGGGCGCGCTTCGGCCCGGCGCGGCGGCTCATGCTGATCGAAGGCGACAGCCTGCCGAAGTCCATGCCTCGCCGCAACCTCGTATTGGCGCGCGACGACGGCGAGGATTGGTGCGTCGGCATGCGCTGCCCCTGCGGCTGCGGCGACGTTATTGAACTCTTGGTCATCGCCGAAGCCAAGCCGCGCTGGGATATCAGCGCGGACCGGAAGGGCAGGCCAAGCCTTGATCCGTCCGTGTGGCACAAGACAGGTTGCCAGTCGCATTTCTGGGTGCGGCGCGGTCGGATCGAGTGGTGTGATTAGATCTGGCGCTTCAAGCCGAAAAAAACATGATGATTCAAACTGCTCGAACGTGCACCCAGGAGGTTGAGTAGGGATGATTGTAGACCAGCCTTATCAGACTGCCCACGAGCATGCGTAATCGGGCGGACCCACGAGGGGTCGAGCTCCCATTAGGATCTAGGTAGATCCAAGAGGAGATACGCGATGTTCTACGCTGCGCTGG